>NZ_KB905729.1 GCF_000381045.1 Thermus scotoductus DSM 8553
AACCTAGGTGAAAGCCTGGGGTGCCCGCGAGGGAGCCCCAGCACAGGTGCTGCATGGCCGTCGTCAGCTCGTGTCGTGAGATGTTGGGTTAAGTCCCGCAACGAGCGCAACCCCTGCCCTTAGTTGCCAGCGGGTTGGGCCGGGCACTCTAAGGGGACTGCCTGCGAAAGCAGGAGGAAGGCGGGGACGACGTCTGGTCATCATGGCCCTTACGGCCTGGGCGACACACGTGCTACAATGCCCACTACAGAGCGAGGCGACCCAGTGATGGGGAGCGAATCGCAAAAAGGTGGGCGTAGTTCGGATTGGGGTCTGCAACCCGACCCCATGAAGCCGGAATCGCTAGTAATCGCGGATCAGCCATGCCGCGGTGAATACGTTCCCGGGCCTTGTACACACCGCCCGTCACGCCATGGGAGCGGGTTCTACCCGAAGTCGCCGGGAGCCTTAGGGCAGGCGCCGAGGGTAGGGCTCGTGACTGGGGCGAAGTCGTAACAAGGTAGCTGTACCGGAAGGTGCGGCTGGATCACCTCCTTTCTAAGGAGCATGATGCCCCTGCTCTCCCCTTTTTGAGGTCCTTTGGGGGCGCCTTCGGGCGCCCTTTTTTGTTGCCAGGAGGCGGAACAGCGTGCGGAGGAAGCGTCAGGTCCGGGTGGCCAGAAAGCGGGTGGTGTCCGCCGGGGGTGTGGTCCTTCGGGGAAGGGTTCCCGAGGTATTGGTGGTGTCCCTGAAGGAAGGACGGGTGGTGACCCTTCCCAAGGGGCAGGTGGAGCCTGGGGAGCGTTACCCGGAGACGGCGGTGCGGGAGGTGCGGGAGGAAACCGGGGTGGAGGCGGCGGTGGTTTCCCCCTTGGGCAAGGTGCGCTACTACTTCACCGTGCGGAACGGAGGAGAACCGGTCACGGTGAGCAAGGAGGTGTACTACTTTCTCATGGCCTATCGCGGGGGCGAACCCAGGCCCCAGCCCACCGAGGTGGAGGAGGCCTTTTTCCTGCCTGCCTCGGAGGCCCTGGAGCGCCTTTCCTACCCCAACGAGCGGGAGATGCTCTTAAAGGCCCTGGCCCGCTGGCGTCCCTCCCGGCAGGATTCCTCCCCGGAGCCTGGGGCCTAGGGGTCCAGAAGGGCCAAGGCGGCTTCCTCCGGGGAAAGCTCCCCCCGGGCCACCCGGGCTACCAGGTCGCCTGCGCCTTGGGTCCGCTTCCGCCCCCACTCCTGGATGACGCTTTCCACCTCAAAACGGGCCCGTTCCAGGCGGTGGGCCTCGAGGAGCCCGTGGGCCACGAGGTGCTGGTAATGGGCCTCCAGCCCCTCAAAGAGAGCTTCCACCCCTTCCCCGGTGGCCGCCACCGTGGGGTAGATGGGAGGGTGCCATCCCCCGGGCCGGGGAGGGGCCAGCTCCAGGGCGCTTTTCAACTCCTGGATGATCCTCTCCCCGCCGGGTAGGTCAAACTTGTTCACGGCGAAGAGGTCGGCGATCTCCATGACCCCGGCCTTGAAGGCCTGCACCGCATCCCCCGCCGCTGGGGTGAGGACGAGAAGGGTGGTGTCCGCCACCCGGGCGATGTCCACCTCGCTTTGCCCCACCCCCACGGTTTCCACGAAGATGCGGTCAAAGCCGAAGGCCTCCAGAAGGGCCAAGGCGGCCACCGTGGCCCCCGCCAGGCCCCCCAGGGCTCCCCTCGAGGCCAGGGAGCGGATGTAGACCCCCGGGTCCTGGTGGTGGCGCATCATGCGGATCCGGTCTCCCAGGATGGCCCCTCCGGTGAAGGGGCTGGAGGGGTCCACCGCCAAGACCCCTACCCGCTCCCCCCGCTTCCTGGCCTCCAGGATCAAGCGGTCGGTGAGGGTGCTCTTGCCGGCTCCCGGGCTTCCCGTGATGCCCACCACCTTGGCCCGGGCCTGTCCCCGCAGGCGCTTAAGGAGCTCCTGCCCCACAGGGTGTCCCGATTCCACCAGGGTGAGGGCCCGGGCCAGGGCCCGCACATCCCCTTGGCGAAAGCGGTGGAGAAGTTCTTCCGCTTGGCTTACCTGGGGCGTCATGCTGGTATTTTACGCTTTTTTACCTATCTGCCCTAATCCGCCAGGGCGATGCAGGCCACCTCCACCCGGACCCCTCTGGGCAAGGCCTTCACCGCCACCGTGGCCCGGGCCGGGTAGGGGGGCGAGAAATAGCGGGCGTAGACCTCGTTAAAAAGGGGAAAGTCCTCCATGTCCGAAAGGAAGCAGGTGGTTTGAACCACCCGGGAAAGGCTGGAGCCTGCGGCCTCCAGGATGGCCTGCAGGTTCTCCATGACCTGCTCCGTCTGGGCGCGGATATCCCCCTCCACCAGGGTGCCGTCGGGCTTCAGGGGAATCTGACCGGAAACGAAGACCAGCCCCCCGGCCCGCACCGCCTGGGAGTAGGGGCCGATGGCCTGGGGAGCTTTATCCGTGCTCACCGCTTCCATGCCCCTATCCTACGCCAAAGCGGAAGAGCTTCCCCGCCAGGTTGGCCACCAGGATCTCCTGGGCCAGGGGCAGAGGCGGTACCTGCACCGCCCCCAGACCCGTGGCTTCAAAGACCACCTGGCCCCTTTGGTCCACCGCCAGGAAGCGCCCCTCCTCCGTGGCCACGTACACATGCCCGGCAGCGTAGGAAAGGCCTGCCGTCACCTTGCCCACCTCGAGGCTCCACACCTCCTCCCCCGTGGCCTGGTCCAGGGCCCTCAAGACCCCGTCCCAGGCGGCCACATAGACCCGCTCCTCGTCCAGGGCCAGCCCGCCCCAGATCTCGCCCTCCACGGCGGTGTTCCAGAGGGTTTCCCGGCTCAAGGGATCAAAGGCGTAGATCTCCCCCTCCCAGGTGGGGATGAAGAGCACCCCCCGGTAGGCGGCCACGGGAGCGTGCACGGGGCTGGTTTTCACCTTGTAACGCAAGGCGCCCGTGTCCGGGTCCAGGGCGTAGAGGAACCCGTCCTCCGAGGCCAGGAAGAGGAGGCCCCGGTGGAAGGTGGGGCTGGCGGAGAGATGGCCTCCCGCCTGGAAACGGTAGAGGAGGCGGTCCCGCTCAAAGGCATAGAGGCTTCCGTCCCGGCTGGCCACGAAGACCCGCTCCCCCAAGACCAGGGGAGCGGCGGTGATCTCTGCCCCCGTGTCGGCGCTCCACTCCAGGGCCTGGGCCTTGAAGCGGCGCACCCGGCCGTCCCAGGCGGCCACGTATACCCCACCCCGCACCACCGGGGGAGCGGTGACCTCCTCGGGAAGGTTTTCCCGGCGTACCGTTCCCGAGAGGAGGTCCACCTCCACCAGGCCCCGCCCCGCCCCCAGGTAGACCCGGCCGTGGGCGTAGACCATCTCCCCGGGCCAGGCGGCCTCCCCTCCCAGGTCCACCTTCCCCTTCAGGGAAAGCCTGCGGGGGTCAGGGGCCAGGGGATAGTGGCCCGAGCGGCTGGACCCGGCCCGGGGGGTGGCAAGGCGAAGGGCCTGGAACTCCTGCAGGGGGCTCTTGAAGAGGCTGGGGTGGGAGGGTCTTTCCTCCGGGTGCTTGGCCAAAAGGGAGAGCACCGCCTCCGCCACCCCGGAAGGGATGGTGGGGTTCAAAGCCTGGGGAGGCTTAGGGGACTCGTAGACGTGCTGGAAGAGGATGGCCTGATCGTTTTCCCCCTCGAAGGGGGGTTTGCCGGTAAGGGTGCGGTAGAGGACCGCCCCCAGGCTGTAGAGGTCAGCCCGGGGGGTAAGGGGCAGGCCCTTGGCCTGTTCCGGGGCCATGTAGGTGGGGGTGCCCAGGGTGTACCCGGTGCGGGTCAGGTGGCGGCTTTCCTGCAAGAGGTAGGCTAGACCAAAGTCCATGACCTTGGGATGCCCCTCCTTGGTGAGGAGGATGTTTTTAGGGGTGAGGTCCCGGTGGAGGATGCCCTGGGCGTGGAGGTGGGCCAGGGCTTCCATCACCTGGATGGCTGCCTCGAGGATTCTTTCCCCTTCCGGGCCCTCCTCAAAGGGGCCGAGGCGGTCAAAGGTACCCCCCTCCACCAGCTCCATCACGAAGTAGGGGTGCCCCTCCACCTCCCCCAGGTCGAGCACCTGGACGATGCCCGGATGGAAGAGACGGGAAAGAGCCCGCACCTCCAGGAGAAACCGCTCCCTCTCGGGGGGAAGGGCCCGGGGGTGGAGGAGCTTCACCGCCACCTTGCGGCCCAGGCGCTCGTCCACCGCCCGCCACACCTCGGCCATGCCTCCAGAACCCAAGGAGGCCTCGAGGCGGTACCGCCCGCCCAGGACCATGCCCGTCATTTTATTCCTCGGGCTCCAGCTGCTTCAGGAGTTCGGCCAGCTCCTCCTTGTTGCCCTCCAGCTCCTGCACGATCTTGGCGATGGCCAGGCGCACCACCTCCGACTTGGAAACCAGCCTTTCGGGGCTGGAAAGGGCGTAGGCCGCCCGGGTGAGGAGGGCGTCCTGTTCCTCGGAGATGACCACCTGCAGCCGCTTCTTCTCCTTCTTGGGCATACCTTCCCTTGGGAGAGTGTAGCAAAGAACGCATGCTCTTGACAATGTGGATGGCCCCTTTTATTCTCACTTTGAGTAAGGTGTGTATGATGCTCAAGGACTCGCGGCGGGGCAGCAGGATCTTGCGGATTGAGGGAGGCCAGCCCCTTTCCGGCGAGTTGCGCATTTATCCGGCTAAAAACGCCGCCTTGCCCATCCTGGCGGCAAGCCTTCTCACCCCCGAGCCCATCACCCTCGTGGAGGTGCCCAGGCTGAGGGACGTGGAGGTGATGCTGGAGCTTCTTTCCCACCTGGGCACCCGTTACCAGTGGGAAGGACGCACCCTCCACCTGCACACCCCGGAGATCCGGAACACCCACGCCCCCTATGAGCTGGTGGGGCAGATGCGAGCCAGCTTCATCGTCTGGGGGGCCCTTCTTGCCCGGGTGGGGGAGGGGCGGATCTCCCTGCCGGGGGGGTGCGCCTTTGGGGCCAGGCCCGTGGACCAGCACGTGAAGGCCTTGCGGGCCCTGGGGGCCGAGGTGGTGGAGGAGGAGAACACCTTCTACGCCCGAAGGACCCGTCCCCTGGCGGGGAGGGTGGTCTTCGACCTGCCCACGGTGGGCGGAACCGAGCAGGCCATGCTGGCGGTGGCCCTTGGGGGCGAGGCCACCGTGGTGCAGGCGGCCATGGAACCGGAGGTGGAGGACCTGGGCCATTTCTTGCGGATGCTGGGGGTGGAGGTCCACGGCCTGGGTAGCCCCATCCTGCACATCCGGGGTGCCAGGCAGCTTGGTGGGGGTACTTACCGCATCATCCCCGATCGCATAGAGGCCGGCACCTACCTCCTGGCGGCGGCGGCCACCCGGGGGTCCATCACCCTAAGGGAGGTGCGCCCCGACCACCTGGATGCCCTTTTGGATAAGCTTCAGCAGTCCGGGCACCGGGTGGAGGTGGGGAAGGACTGGGTGCGGTTCTGGGCCGTACCGGATCCCAAGCCCTTCTTCGTGGAGGCCCGGGAGTACCCCGGCTTCCCCACGGATCTTCAGCCCATCGTTACCGCCTATCTGGCCACGGTTCCCGGGCAGAGCGCCATCACCGACCGGGTTTACCCGGACCGCTTCACCCATGTGGGGGAGCTGGCCCGGATGGGGGCGGAGCTCTACCTCCGGGACCGGACCCTCTTGATTAACGGCAAGCGGCTGCGCGGGGCCCAGGTGAAGGCCCTGGATATTCGCGCCGGGGGCGGGCTGGTGGTGGCCGCCCTGAGCGCCGAGGGGGTTTCCGAGATCGAAGGGGTCTACTTTCTGGAACGGGGGTATGAGCACCTGGAGGAGCGCCTGAAGGCCTTAGGGGCCAGGGTGGGTTTGGAGGAGACCCCCTTGGCCCTGGCGGCGGACTGATACCACCCCATGCGGGCTTGGGCCCGCACGGGGTAGTATGAAGCCCCCTGGCGCGCTTAGACGTAGAGGCGTAGGGCTTCGGGGAAACGGAACAGGAGGCGGTCCCGTACCTGCTCGGGGTGGTAGGCCTTTTCCACGTAGCCCGCGGCCCGGAGGGCCTCCAGCACCTCTTTGGCCACCTGACGGTCCCCCTCCAGGCGGAGGGCGAGGAAGGCCAGGGCCTCTTCCTCCTCATCCCCCTCCCCCACGAACTCGGGGTATTCCTGGTCCAGGGCCCGCATGAGGGCCTTGAGGTCCACGGGGCGGCGGGTGAAGGCCCAGCGGGGCCTTTCGCCCGGAAGGAAGTGGGCGTAACCCTGGGCCTCGAGGGCCCGGGCCAGTTCCAGGGCCTCCGGCTGGGGTATCCCCCGCCTTAACAAGAGGGTCACCAAAGCCTCCCGCTCCCCCGGCAGGCCCTGGGGATAGGCCTCTTGTAGGCTGGCGGCCAGCTTCTGTAAGTCCATAGCATAACTATCATACATCCTTAGCCTATTAGACGCAAGGGTGCTTGTATCGGGCTTCGCCTTTCCCTATACTGGGATGCGGTATGGACCTGGAACTCTTGCGCGAACGCCTGGATAGCCTCCGGGGGTATCTTTGACATCCCCGGAAAGGAAGCCCGTTTAAAGGAGCTGGAGAAACGCCTGGAAGACCCGGCCCTCTGGCAGAACCCGGAGGAGGCTAGGCGGATAAGCCAGGAGGCTGCCCGCCTGCGGCGCACGGTGGATACCTTCCGCTCCCTGGAGAGCGACCTCGAGGGCCTCCTGGAGCTGTGGCAGGAGTTTCCCGCAGAGGAGCGGGAGGCCCTTAGGCCTGAGCTTCTGGAGGCGGCCAAGAAGCTGGAAAGCCTTTACCACGAGACGCTTCTTTCCTTCCCCCATGCGGAGAAGAACGCCATCCTCACCATCCAGCCCGGGGCTGGGGGCACAGAGGCCTGCGACTGGGCGGAGATGCTTTTGCGGATGTACACCCGTTTCGCCGAGCGCCAGGGGTTCCAGGTGGAGGTGGTGGACGTGACCCCCGGGGCGGAGGCGGGCATCGACTACGCCCAGATCATCGTCCGGGGGGAGAACGCCTATGGCCTCCTCGCCCCCGAGGCGGGGGTTCACCGCCTGGTCCGTCCCTCCCCCTTTGACGCCTCGGGGCGCCGCCACACCTCCTTTGCCGGGGTGGAGGTGATGCCCGAGGTGGACGACACCGTGGAGGTGGTCATCCGGCCCGAGGACCTGCGCATCGACGTGTTCCGCTCCCAGGGGCACGGGGGCCAGGGGGTGAACACCACCGATAGCGCCGTGCGCATCGTGCACCTGCCCACGGGGATCACCGTCACCTGCCAGACCACCCGGAGCCAGATCAAGAACAAGGAGCTGGCCATGAAGGTTCTCCGCTCCCGGCTTTACGAGCTGGAGTGGAAGAAGAAGCAGGAGGAACTCAGGAAGCTCCGGGGCGAGGTGCGGCCCATCGAGTGGGGAAGCCAGATCCGTAGCTACGTCCTGGACAAGCAGTACGTGAAGGACCACCGCACGGGCCTCATGCGCTTTGACCCCCAGAACGTCCTGGACGGGGACCTCCTGGACTTCATCTGGGCGGGGTTGGAGTGGAAGGCGGGCCGCCGCCAAGGGGTAGAGGAGGTGGAAGCCGAGTAGCTTAGTAAACGTCCTCCGGGGCCTTGTACACCTCCCCGGTGAGCCAGTAGATGACCCTTTCGGCGATGTTCTCCAGGTGGTCCCCAAGCCGTTCGTAGCTCCGGGCCACCCGCATGAGGGTGAGGGCCTTGGTGAGGGTGCGGGGATCTTCCAGCATGTAGGTGATGAGCTCCCGGGTCACCTCCTCGTAGAGGCCGTCCACCTGGTCGTCCATCTCCACCACCTTGCGGGCAAGCCCGGGGTCCCGCTCGGCCACCGCCTTGCCCAGGGTGTCCATCATCTCCAGAAGCCTCTTGCCCATCTCGGGGAGGGTGACGTAGCGCTTAAGGGGGGGTTCCTGCGCCAAAAGGAGGGCGTCCTCGGCCACGTGCATGGCGTAATCTCCGGCCCGTTCCAGGTCGGTGAGGGCCTTGATGATGGTGAAGATGAGCCGAAGGTCCGAGGCCACGGGCTGGTGCCGGGCGATGACGGCTACGGCCTGGTTCTCGATCTTAAGCTCCAGGGCATCCACCTCCTGGTCCTTGGCGATGACCTCTTCGGCCTTGGCCCGGTTCCCCTCCACCAGGGCCTCCGTGGCCTTTTGGGTCATCTCCCGAACCAGGGAGAGCATCCTCAGGGTTTCCCCCACCAGTTCGTTTAGGGCTTTGTCCAGTACCTCGCGCATCTCGCCTCCTTGCCTCAGTTTAGAGGAAGAGCCACGCCAAAAACGTTCTCGGCCCCGTCCCTCAGGGCGTAGGCCTCCCCACCCAGGCCCTGGGCGATCCGGCGTACCAGGTAGAGGCCCAAGCCCTGCCCGGCTCCTCCCTGGAACCCCCGGTGGCGGGGCAGGAAGAGGAGTTCGTAATCCGGAAGTTCCGGCCCTTGGTCCCGCACCTCCAGCAAAAGGCGCCCCCCCTCTTCCCGGGAGAGGAGGCGGATGGGATCTTGGCCGTACTTGAGGGCGTTGTCCAGAAGGTTAAGGAGGATCTGGAAGAGGGCCTCGGGGTCGGTGTGGGCGGTGTGGGGCAGGTGGACCTCCACCCGCCTTTCCCGGATTTTCTCCCTAAGAAGCCTCTCCAGGCGAGGCCAGAGCTCCTCCAGGGGGAAGGTGCGCTTGGGGCCCGGTTGGATGAGGGAGAGGTCCCGCACCAAGCGGGATAGGCGGGCCACCTCCCCCTTGAGGAGGTCCAGCACCTCCTTCTCCTGGAGGGTCCTGGGGGTGAGGGCCTCGAGGAGGGGCCCCATCCCCGCCAGGGGGGTGCGAAGCTCGTGGGCCAGGGCCTGGGTGGCTTCCTCCAGGGCCTCCAGGCGCCGGCTTAGCTCCGTTTCGTCCAGAAGGTAGAGTCTGCCAGGAAGGGCCCTCACCCTAAGGGTACGGCTTCGCACCTCCAGGGTGCGCTCGCCCCCGTGGAGGGCCAGGGCCTCGAGGCGGTGGTCCCGGAGGGCGAGGAGTAGGGGGCGGCCCACCACCTTTTCCCGGCTCACCTCCAAAAGCTCCTCTGCCTTGGGGTTCAGGTAGAGGACCTGCCCGTCCCGGTGAAGGACCAGGCCCTCCAGGGCTTTCTCCCAGGCCTCGGCCAGAAGTTCGTTCACCCTTCCCCCTTGGTCTGGCTGGGACCGTGGTTCGCTTCTTGCGGGGCCACCTTGAAGCGGTACCCCATGCCCCGCACGGTTTCCAGAAAGCGAGGGGCCTTGGGATCTTCGTCTAGCTTCTCCCGGAGCTGGAGCACGTGCTGGTCCACCGTCCTCGGGGTGCCCAGGTAGTCCTGACCCCAGACCGCTTCCAGAAGCTCCTCCCGGGAGTAGACCCGGCCCGGGCGCTGGGCCAGGAAGGCCAGCAGTTCAAACTCCCGCCGGGTTAAGGGTAGGGGCCTGCCGTCCAGGCTGGCCTCCTTGCGCTCCAGGTCCAGGAGAAGGGGTCCGCGCCGGAGCACCTTTCGCCTGCCCGCACGGCGCAGGAGGGCCTCGAGGCGGGCCAAAAGTTCTTCGGTGGCGAAGGGTTTTACCAGGTAGTCGTCGGCCCCTCGGGAAAGCCCCTCCACCCGATCCCGGACCTCGGCCCTGGCGGTGAGCATGAGGACGGGAAGCTCGGGGTAGGCTCCTTGACGCATACGCTCCAGGAGCCGGGTGCCGGGTTCGTCGGGGAGCATCCAGTCCAGGACCACGGCTTCCGCCTCCCGCAACCTTGGCCAGGCTTCCTGGGAGGTGGCGGCCTCCAGCACCCTGTGTCCGGCTTTTTCCAGGGCCAGCCGCACCCCAAGCCGCACCGCTGGCTCGTCCTCCACCACAAGGACCGTGGCCACGACCTTAGTCTAGCCCGAGCCTTGTCAGAGGAAGGTCAGGGCCTTTGCTTGACAGGCCTCCTTGGCCCATGCTACCCTGCAAAAGGCCTGGGGGCGGCTAGCTCAGCGGAAGAGCGCTCGCCTCACACGCGAGAGGTCGTAGGTTCAAGTCCTACGCCGCCCACCACGATGGGAACGGAGAAATCCCCGGGTCAGTCCCCGGGGTTTCGGTTTTTCTTACCCCCTGTCTACCCCTTATCCCGGTTGGGCTCCTTGCCGAACGGCAAATGGGGTTAGCATGGGGGTGTGCGGGAACTCCACTGGGCTCTGGTGCCCGTCCTCTACCTGTGGGGCTCGTATCTCTCCGGTAGTCCGGGCAAGGGCCTCACGGTGGAGAACTACTCGGGCCGGGGAAAGCAGGGCAAACTGCGCCTGTTCGGCGGGCTTATCCAGTCCACCGACCAGCTCAGGGGAACGATCAACCCTTCGGGGGCCCTTACCTCGGGGTACATGGAAACCTACGACTACGACCTGCGCTTTGCCGATAGCGCCCTCGCCCCGCCCAACTTCCCCACCGTTACCATCTTCGACGTGCAAAAGATCCTGCCCACCCCCCTGTCCTTCCGGGAATTCTAGCTGGCTATTTAGCTTAACTCTTCTGCCCTTGACCTGCGCCCCTCCCGGGAGCATCCGGGAAAGTCCAGCACCCGGGATATCCACCCAGGTGAAGAAGGTGTTTGCCACGCGCAATCCCTGGGAGTCCTGTTCCCGGAAGTGGGTACGCTTTGGGGAAAATGCCCACCAGGACGGCACAAAAGCGTCCCCACTTTTTCCAGGCGTACCCACTGTGATGGTGATTACATTCCGGGGCTATTCTTTCCCTTCCGGTTTGGGCAGGAGTTTCAGGGAGCGGAGGGTGGCTTTGAGGTCTTCCTGGGACACTCTGGCGTAGTGCTGGAGGGCGGTTTGGAGGCTTTTGTGGCCTGCGAGGGCGGCGGCGAGTTTGGGGTTTCCGGTTTGGCGGATGATGCGGGTGATGAAGGTGCCCCGGAGGTCGTGGAGGCGGGCTCTGGGCACGCCTGCTTTTTTGAGGATGTCCAGCCAGACCCGGCGGAGGTTTTCCGGGCGGATAGGGGTGCCGTTGAGGGAGGGGAAGACCAGGCCGTGGGGGTGGTAGAGGCCGTCTTCCCGCAGGTGTTCCCGGTGCTGGCGGAGGAGTTCCACGGCTTCCTGTGGGAGGGGGAGGGTGCGGTTGGAGCCGGAGGTTTTGGTGGGTCCCAGGACCACCTTACCGGTGAGGAGGTTGGGGACGAGGGCCTGGCGGATGTGGATTTCTCCCTTTTCCAGGTCCACATCGGGCCAGGTGAGGCCCAGGACCTCACCCCTTCTGAGGCCCAGGGCGGCCAGGAGGTAGAAGGCGGGGAAGAGGCGGTGCCCTCGGGCGACTTCCAGGATGCGGGCCAGTTCCTCCTCGGTGATTTCCCTGCCGGTTTCCCGGCTGGGGAGTTTGGGTAGCTGGGCCAGGTCCACGGGGTTGTGGGTGGTTCTGCCGTAGCGCACGGCCCGCTCATACGCCCCGTGGAGGAAGTTGCGCACGTGGGTGATGACGCTTCGGGAATACCCCCGGCCTGCCAGGTGGCGGAAGAAGGCTTCCAGGGTTTCCGGGGTGATACGGTCCAGGGTGGGGTTGCCGAGGTGTTCCTGGACGAGGGCGATGTAGCGGGTGTAGTGGTAGAGGGTGTTGTGGCGGCGGCCTTCGGTGCGGAGGGCTTCGGTGTGGGCTTCCAGCCAGTCCAGGAGGGGTGGGGGTGAGCCTTCCAGGGGTGTGAGGCCGTAGGCGAGGGCGAGTTTACGGCGGAGGAGGTCGGCCCGTTTGTCGTTTTCCCGGGTTTTGGGGCCTTTGAGGTAGAGGCTTTTGCGCACCCCGGCCACGGTGATGCGGATTTCGTAGGCCCGGAGGTCCTTGCGGTAGCGGACAGAGCCTTCGCCTTTGGGACGGCGGGGCATGGTTACCGAAGCAGATGGCGGCCCGGTTTGCCGTTGGGGAGGGACCGGACCACCTGGATTACCGGACCCCAGATTTTGGAGCCTTCGGGGACGGGTTCATCGGCGTATCTGGGGTTGAGGCTGTGCATGATGGCTTCACCTTTGGGGCCGTAGTAGAGTTGCTTGACGGCGATGCCGTTGCCGGGGATGCCGATGGCTACGATGGTTCCCGGGCCGTAGGCTCCCTCGGTCCAGACGATGGCGATGTCGCCTTCGTAGAGGAGGGGTTCCATGGAGTCGCCTACGATGCGGACCCCGAACACCCGGTTTTCCTTGCCCCTGAGTTCGGGGAGGTAGAGGGTGAGGGTTTCCCGGGCGTCGTCCCATGCGGGGGAACCGGCCCCGGCTTCCACCACGGGGAGGTGAAGGGGGGTAAGCCTGACCTCGCTTTCCGCCAAAACATTGGTCACTTCTAGCCTTTTAGCCATTTCCTTGAATGGCTCACTCCAGTGTTTGATAACCTCCATAATCAGTTCCTCGCTCAGACCGTAAGCCCTGAGGATGGGTATCGCCATCTGGGGCCTTGCCTTGCGCAGGTCCTTATTCCCCGCCTCCAGGTGGGATATGTAGGACGGGTGCACCCTGGTCCTGGCCGCCACCTCGTGTTGCCTCAGCCCTCTCTTTTCCCTGATGTCCCGCAAAAACTTCCCGAACTCCATGGGGGACATCTCCGCTAAAAGTTTCGGGTCCAACCCCTCCATGCCGCTCATGCATATATCCTATCGGGCCATTGCCAACTGTCAACATCTTTCCCTTCAGGTCATGATGACTGGTAGGGACTTGACAAACTGGAATGACATGATTACTGTGAGGGGCATGGTAGGGGAGCGGTTGTGGCGTTTACGGGAGCGGCTGGGCATCAGCCGTGGGGATTTAGCGAGGGCGGTTGGGTTGGACGAAACCACGGTCTGGCGGTTGGAGCGTGGGGAGAGGAGGGGGTCCATTGAGGTGGTGGTGCGTTTAGCGAGGTTTTTAGCGGAAGCTCTTGGGGAGGATTTCAAGGAGGTTCTGGCCTATCTGTTGGGTGAGCCGTCCAGGGTGGAGGGATGGAGGGAGCCCGTGGGGCCTGTTCGTTATCTGACGGTGAAGGAGGCCGCCAGGTTTCTGGGTATCCCCATTTGGCAGGTGAAGCAGGCGGTGCGGTCCGGTTTGATGCGGTCCCGGTCCCGGCCAGGGCCACGGGGGGCCATCATGATTTCCATTCAGGAGGTGGAGCGGTACGCCCGGGAGGTTTTGGACAGGGACGAGCACGAGGTGGTTTATGGGTAAGACTCGTGTGGAGAAGGCCCTGGATATTCTTCAGCAGGAGATTGTTCTTTGGCGGGCGGAGGGTACCGGGGAGGTTTTTGCGGATTTGCCCGGGATGCGGTTTTATCCCGTGGGGGACCCCAGGTTTTACCAGTGGGGGTTGAGGCTGGTTTGGGAGCGTTCGGGGGATGGCACGGTTCTCCGCCGGGATGAGTGGCAGACGGTGGTGGACAATCTGAGGGCACGGGTTTCTGACACGGCGTTCCCGGTTTTTGTGCGGGTAGGGGGTGTGCCCGGGGCCGTCTTCTGGGACCTTGGGGAAGGCTTGCCGGTGGTGCGCATCACCGGGAACGGGTGGGATTTGGTGGATAAGCCTGAGGCACTCCCCGTGCGCTTCAGGCGTTCGGCGTACATGCACCCTCTGCCTGTGCCCGATTCGGATGCGAAGCCGGAGGACGTTTTTCTCATACGGGAGCTTCTGAACCTTTCGGGAGAAGAAGAGGAGAAAGTCAAGGAGTCCCTGCTTCTCCTGGTGGGTTGGCTCCTGGGGACGCTCAATCCGTTTGGGTCCTATCCCGTGCTCCTACTTAAAGGGGAAAAGGGGTCGGGGAAAACCACGGCGGCCAGGATTCTCAAGGGGCTGGTTGACCCCCACCAGGTTCTCTCCATGGCCCCCTCCAGGGATATGAAGGACCTCATGGTGGCTGCCTACTGGTCGCACCTGGTGGTTATGGACAATGTTTCGGTGTTTTCCCAGGAGTTTGCCGATGCGCTGTGCCGCATGGCAACAGGGGAGGCCCTTTATCTCCGAAAGCTTTACACCGACTATTCGGAGGAGGTTGTGGTCTACCGCCGTCCCCTGGTCATAACCTCCGTGGTGGACCCCATGACCCAACCTGACCTCATTGACCGGGCTCTTTCCGTGGAACTCTACCGGGTGCCCGATACAGACCGCAAACCGGAGGAGGACCTTTATGCCCGCCTGACCGAGTTGCGCCCCAGGATTATGGGGGCCTTGGCCCACCTGGTTTCCCATGCCCTGAAGGAAACAACGGAACCCCAGTTTCTCCCCAGAATGGCGGATTTCGCCAGGTTTGTCTGGCGGGGGTTGAAGGCCCTGAACCTGGGGGATGCTTTCCTGAGCGCTTACGAGAAATCCCGGGGCATGATGGAACTCAGCGCGGTCTTTGACGATGTTGCCATGTCGGTTCTGGTGGCGTACATCCAGGAAAAGGGGTCTTTCAGCGGCACTGCCCAGGAACTCTTGACGGAACTGGAGGGCTTCGCCGGGTATACCAGGCAGAAACCCCGGGGGTGGCCGGGTTCCCCCGTAGCCCTTGGACACCGTTTGGCCCGGTTCAAGGCCTCCATGGCCGCTCTTGGAATAACGGTGAACTACCACCGCACCCGGGACGGAAACATCTGGACCCTCGGTTTGGGTCACGGGCAAAGCCCGTACCTTGAAGGGTTTGACCGGACTGATTCCCATTCAAATCCGCAAGCAGGGGGGGTTGCTTTGCCCTACGGGCAAACACATTTGCGTGAGCAAGATGATGAGGCGGTTATCCTTCTCCCAAGGGAGAAGGGGCAGTTAAGGGCGGGGTTGGTGTGAACCATGTGTTTTACTGCAGGAGTTGAACATGCTACTGTAAAGTCAGGAGTATGCTCAAGAGGCATGAGGCGGAAAAGCTTTCCCGATACCTGGGTTTGTTGGGTGCCCGGGGGGTGAAGGTGGTATCCAGGGGTGGGACCTGGTGGGCCGAGCAAGATGCGGGCTATGCCCTTGACCTGGGGGGTGTTTTGGGGGAGGTGGACCGGTTTTACCGGGTTCCCCTGGTGGAGCTTTTGATGCTGGCCGGGGGTTCGTTGGAGCCCGAGGCTTTGCGGTTGCTGAGCTATGCGGGCAGGCACCGGGGTTGGAGCGGTATGGTGGAGGCGGCCAAAGCGATAGGCATTTTGCGGAAGTACAGCCTCTTGGAAAGGGAGGTGGCTAAGGTTGTGGAAGGGATTCCCGTGGCCTAGGGTCTTGGTGGCGGGAGGTCTTATCCTTGCCCTGGGTTTCCTTTGGGCCTGGACTGGGGTACCCAGGGAACCTGTAGTTCTCACCCCGTGGCTTATGGCGGAGGCGTGGCCCAGGCGGGGGGAGCCCTATGTTCTGGTCTTTACGGACCCCCTGTGTCCCTTTTGCCAGCGGTTGGAAGCGGGGTTGGCGGGGGATGATGCCCTGAAGCCCTACGTGCGGTTTGCTCCCGTGTTGGGGCACGAGGGGTCTTATGAAGCGTGGTTGTTTAGGCTTGTGCACGAGGGTTGGAGTGAGGATGAGGCCAGGGTCTGGTTGGAGCGTGGAGCGGAGGAAGCGAGGGCTTCCGGGGTGCGTCTGACCCCCACCACGGTGGTGGTGGATGGGGGTGTGAGCAAGAAGACCCTGGTGGGGTTCACCGCCTATGCCAGGTGGCGGAAGGAGGTGATGGATGCCCTTGCTGGCCGTTGACCCTGGGGTTCACCTGGGTTATGCCCTGATACCCGCCGGGGAGGTGGGGGTTCTGGTTTTGCCGAAGGATGTGGAAGGGGCGGTTAGGGGGATGATGGAAGAGCTTCGTCCCCTGCTCCTTTCCTCCACGGACCTGGTGGTGGAGGGGTGGCAGGTGCGGGGCAGGCGTCCGGGGAGGGACAGTTTGGTTCCCCTGGCCCTCATTGGAGCCCTGGTGGCCCTTGGGGGGAAAACGGTTCCTCCCACCTGGAAGAGGGAGTTTGCTCCAAAGGTGCCTCAGGATTTCAGGGGGGTACCCGGTCTTCGCTTCCCCACTGGGTTGGACCCCACGGACCGTGGCATCTGGCTAAGGCTTTACCTTGACGGCTGGTTGCCTCTGCTGGACAGGGTCAGGGCGCTTCCCAGGAAGCATCGTCCTCATGCTCTGGATGCTCTGGGCCTGGCCCGGTATGCAAGTTTGTTGCAGGGCAAACATGTTGAAGGAGGTTGGGCGGATGCCAGGGCAGTTTGATTACGCTCAGGTTTTCACCGCCGTTGGCCTGGCTTTTCTTCTGGGGATGCTGGTGGGAAGTTTGGTGCGGACACCGGTGCGGGTTTTTCTGGGTCTTGTGGGGGTTGTAATTGGGGTGTACTGGTTCCTCAGCCCAGGGGAAGTGGAGGGGTGGTTGAGGTCCTGGGCTGGGTACTTGGAGCGGCAGGTACCTCTTTGGACCGAGTGGGGTGTCCGGTGGTTGGCGTGGATGCTCAGGAATCCTCAGGAGGCCATTGCCTACATCGGGGGGGTTTTGTTGAGCGCTGGACCCACCTACGCTTTCTGGGCCGGTCTTTTGGGGAGGGTTTTGGTGTGAAGCCGGTGGTGCGGTTGAGCCTTGAGGTGTTGCGTCTTTTGAAGGGTGGGAAGGTTTTTCAGGGCCTGGCCCTTTTGGAGGCCGTGGGGGTGTTGTGGCGGAGGGAGGTGCGGGAGCTTTTACGGCTTGTTGAGGAAGGGAAGACCTGTGATGCGGCGGTGCTTTCGGTGATGATGGTGCGTTCTCCCTGGTTTCACAAGGACCACCGGGTCAGGCCCCTGGGAGGCTGGAAGGAGCTGGACCCTTTGGCGGCGGAGTTGCTTCGCTTAGGGGAGCGGGAGGCTTTGGAGGGTCTGTACCGGTTGAAGCGGGAGGGGACCTGGCCCGAGGCCAGGTGGTTGGAGCTTTTGCATCGCCGATATGGGCATGAGGTTTCCGCTGACGACCTACTTTTTGCTGTGAGGTTCCTGGCTTCTCGCAGGGTTATGGTGGAACGCCTGGGCATAGGTGTGGGAGGTTGGCATGAGGGCCGTTCGCTTGCGGAACAAGCGGGAGTTGGTGGTTAAGATTCTGGAGGTTCTTCGCTCGGACACTTTCCTGGGAAAGGCGCTTATCCTGGGGTACAAGGTGCTTCTCAACCGGGAGTTTGAGCGGTTTGAGGACTTGTTGAAGAAGGGCAGGGTAGGGGAGGCCGGGGTGATGGCCCTGGTTCTGGCCCACAGTCCTTACGCTTACAAGCTCCCCAACCGCAAGGCCCCCCGTGAGGGGTGGCGGGAGCTTGTGCCTGTGGTGGAGGCGGTCATGCTTACGGGGGATGTGGGTGCGGTGGAGGCGGCGGTGCGCCTTCGGGCGGAGGGGGATGAGGCGGAGGTTCTCTTCCTGCTGGAGCTTCTCGCCGCTGAAGCGAGTCCCGGGGATTTGCGGGACGCCGTCTTGCGCCTGGCCCGGCATCTGCCCGAGGACCGGCGGCATAAGGCCAGTGAGCCCGTGGCTCCCTATGTGGGGCCATCCGGCAAGCAGACGGATTCGCGTAAGCAGGAGGTAACTCATGCTTGAGGTGCTGACGCTGGTACTGATGGTCTACCTCATCCTGGGCCTGCACGAACTGGGCCACTTTCTGGCCTTGCGGCGCTATGGAGTCAGGGTGGAGGTTTTCGCCCTGGGCGGGCCTCCCTGGGTGTGGCGAAAGCACTTCAAGGCGGTGGAGTACCGCCTGGGCCTGGTGCCCTTTCTGGGTTTTGTAGCCCCTGACCAGCGGGAGGTGGACCGTCTGTCCCCGGTGAGGCTTACCTGGGTTTTCCTGGCGGGTCCTGCCATGAACTTTCTGGGAGCCCTTGCGGGGGCTGTTCTGCTTTCCCTGTGGATGGGAAGCTGGGGTCCTCTGGTTCGGACTTCGGAGCTTATGTTTTCCCTGCCTTACCTGCTGGTGCAGGGGTTGGTGGACTTCTTCAGGGGCACTGCCCCGGCGGATGCCACCGGGTTTCTGGCTTTCTTCAAGCAGGGGGCATCGGTGGTGGGGAGTATAGAGGGGGTTTTAGGGCTGTGGGTGGCTTTGCACCTGATTGTTGGGTGGTACAACCTTTTGCCCATAGCTCCCCTGGATGGCGGGCAGGTGCTCCTGGCCTGGCTGAAGGGATGGCGGTATGCGGAGGCGGTGAAGCTGGGCTTCACCCTTCTGGGTGTGGGCTTCCTGCTGGCAACCCTGGTGTTTGCCCTGGGGTATGACCTGGGATTTTTAGGGAGGTGAGGCGTGTCTGGGAGCAGGTGGGTTTTGTTCCTGGCTCTTCTGCTGGCTTCCTGTGCGCCCACTGTGGGCGGTTTTTTAGGTGAGGTGGACCTTCTCGGGGTTCTGCCTGGGAGCGGCACGTATCGGGGTCCTGAGCCGCTTCCCCAGGTGGCGGAGAGTTCCCTGGAGCACCCGGACTACCGGGTGAGGGACGAGGCTTTTGCCCTGCTTTCCTCGCAGAAGAGGAGTGCGGATGCTTCCGGGCGTGGGGCCGGACCGGAGTTCATGTATCTCTATGGGGTCTACCATGCGGCTTCCGGGGACTACGGCCAGGCGGCATTCTACTTCAACTCCGGGCTGAGGAGGCTTGCACCCTATGCTTTTGACCGGCAGGGGAGGGACATCTGGCTTTACGGGTACCGGCGGACGGAAGCCTACTTGCAGGTGGAGCCTGTGAAGGCGGTGAGGGATGCCCGTATCCTGATGCGGTTCGCCGCTCCACCGGTCCAGGGGCGGATGCCTCAGAAGCTCCTGGCCCTGGAGCTTCTGGTAAAAGCCCAGGTGAGGACAGGGGATTACGGTGGAGCCCTGGACACCGCCCAGGAGTACTTCAAGGCCTGGGAGGAACTCAAGGGGATGTTGCCCTATGTCCAGGGGTTCTACTCCTTCTACCGGGTGGTCCTGGAAAGGGCCAAAGCCCTGGAGGGCCTTGGACGCCTTGACGAAGCCCGTAGCGTCTACCGGGCCATCCTGAACTCTCCTCCCAAAGTCCCGGTAGAAAGCACTGTCCTCAAGGAAGCCGAGAACCGGCTGAAGGCCCTGGGACTGGAATAGCCAAAACCGAAAACCCACCCCTGGGGTCAGGGGTGGGCTGGGCTTCTGAGGTCAGAAGCCGAGCAGTCTGGCCACCAAGGCCATTGCGAGCCAAAAGCCCGCAATGGCCCAGAAAATGGTTCCCCAAAACTTGATAAAGTTCAAGATGCGGGAACCCTCCTGACCTTTCCTCTTGACCTCAACCACCTCTACGGGTATCACCCGTAGAGGTCCCCTCTTGACAAGGGGTTCTTCCCTTGCCACCTCTACCACCTCTACCACTTCCCTCCTTAAAGCAGGGAGGTCCTCATGCCACTTCCTCTTCCTCATCTTCCCCTCCTTTCGGATCGTTCACATCTTACTACTTCAGTAGCGGTTGGTCAACTTTCGCCTACCGTGTATAATCTATGGCGGATGGGCTCTCTGCTTAGGCGATGGATGTGGGTTTTGGTGTGTTTAGCCCCGATGCTTATCCCTTTGGGGTCAGCGGCGGGGTCTTTTGGGTTTGAGCGGCGGGGGGTTCGTGTGTACCAGGTGGATTTGGTGCCTTATGCCACCACGGTGCTTCGTTTTGGCGAGGGGGTGAGGTATGTAGCCACAGGGTGGCCTTATGTGCAGGTTCAGGTTCTGGAAGGAGCCCTTGTTCTCCTACGCCCCCTGGTGAAGGAGGGAGAAGGGGAGCTTTGGGTGATGCTTCAGGATGGGAGGGAGTATCGGCTGAGGTTGGTGGTGAGAGAGGGCGTAATCGCCAGAACTTACCGCTTTTTCTAGCCAGGAGGTAGCAGGTGAAGCTGTCGGCGTTTCACAAGGTGCTTGCAATCGGCATTCTCGGTACGGCTTTAGGCGCTTGGGCACAGTTGGGGCCTTATGTGGAGCGGGTCTACGATGTCCGGGATTTGATGGTGCGTCCCGGCATTGTGGTTTTGACCCCGGGGTTCCTGACGGTGGTGGATGTGGACGAGCAGGTGGAGCAGGCGGTTTCTGCCCGTTCGGACCTGTTTGAGCTTCGGGTCTTTGGCAACAGCATTTACCTGAGGCCCACGAAGCGGGCGGGAACCACCGATTTGGTGGTGACGGCTGGGGGAAGGGTGTTTCTGCTCCGCCTGGTGATAGACGAGAAGAACTTCACCACTTACCGCTACCGCGTCCGGTATCCTCAGCAGACCACGGATTTCCCCACGCCGCTCCCGGAAAGCAAAACGGCTTCCAGGGGAGATGCGTCTGTTAAGGGGGATGTCCCCTTCAATCCCCTTCAGGGGGAGTTTACCCTTACCAGGGCGGGGGGAGGGTTGCTTTTGGAGTACCGGGTGCTGAACGTGGGGCGGGATCCGGTGGTGCTGGACCCTGCCCGGCTTTCCCTCAAGGGGAAGGATGGGCCTTTTTCCTTCCGGCTTCTTTGGCGGGAAGGAGCGGCGGTACCGGGTAGGCTTCTGCCCAACGAAACGGAGCGGGGGGCGTTCCTGATTGAGCGGGGAACGCCGCCGGTGGAGCTTACTTGGACGGCCACGGTGGTGGGCAGTGGGCGGCAGGTAGTGTTGAGCCAGCGGTGGGGTGAGGTGAAGTGATGAGGCGTTGGGTAGCCCTTCTGGCCCTGGTTTCTTTAGGGATGGCGCAGGGGTGGTCTGAGGAGGCCGCCAAGCAGTTGGCGCAGGAGGGCATCCTTTACGGGTATCCCGATGGGTCTTTGCGGTTGGACATGAACACAACCCGTGGGGAAGTGGCGGCCCTGTTGTGGCGGCTTATCCTCCAGTACCGGCTCAAGGAGTTGCGGGAGCTTACCCAGGAGGATGTGGAGAAGCTGAAGGAGCTTGTCCAGGCGGTGGAGCTTTGGCGCAAGGAGGCCCTGGCTTCCCAGGAGGCGGTAGGGGGTTTAGCGGACAGCCTCAAGGACCTTCAGGCCAAGCTGGCTTCTCTGGAGGCGGAGCTTTCCGCCCTGGCCGGTAAGGGTGTGGAAGGTTCTCAGGAGGCTCTGCGCCAGCTTCAGGAAGTTTCTGCCCGCCTTTCCGACCTGGAAGGTCTGGTTTACAAATCCCTCAAGGACTACCGGGAGGAGTTGAACACCCTTGGTGAAGCCTTGCGGAATGTGGATGCCAGGCTGAGGGATTTCGGTGAGGCCCTGAAGACGGCAAGGGAAGAGGACCGCCGGGTTTTGGAGGAAAAGTGGGCCGGTGTTAATGCCAGCCTTACCCAGTTGAGCGGGAAGCTGGCTTCCGTGGAAGCCCTTGGGGCCAAAGTAGGGGAGTTGGAGCGGAAGGTTTCCCTTTTCACGGACAGGTTGGACTCCGTGGAAGCCCAGGTGCGGGCGCTCAGGGAGGACCTCAGCCGTCTTAGGGGGGAGGTTCCCAAGGTGCGCTATCCGAAGGCCTTTGGCCTGGGGGTGTACCTCACGGGGTTGGACTCAGGGTTCGCCATAGTGGAGTACACCTTGCGTTCGGGGCTTTCTTTGAGGATATTGGGGGCTCTGGGAAATCCCGGGCCGTATGTTTCCGCCGGGGTAGGATACCGGTTTGAGGGCGAGGGCGTGGGGTACCGTCTGGGCCTGGGTGTGGGCCGGGGATTTTACGGTCCCGGCTTCAACTATGGTGAAGGTTCTTTTGGCCTTAAGGCGGATTTGATTGGCGGGTTGTCGCTGGCGGTAGAGGGGGTGCAGTCGTACCCCTTCGGGAGCGGGCCTATTGTGTCCCGTTTTGGTTTGGGGGTGGTGTACCAGTGGTAAGGATGCTGTCCCTTCTGCTTCTCCTGCTCCTGGGGGCCTGTACCAGCGTGCAGGGGTCTTTGACGGGGAAGCTGTCCGTTCAGGTAGATGGGCTTCCATCGGGAGTGGAAGCCCGGGTGGTGGTCCAGCCTTTGGGGAAGGCGGTTTCCGCCTCACAGGTCCTTGAGGTGCCCGAAGGCACCTATGAGGTGGTGGCGGAGGCCGTGGAAGGCCCCTCTGGGGAGCGGTATGTCCCCACGGTGGAAGGGAGCCCTGCCAGGGTGGAGTACGGGAAGGTGGTGCAGGTGAGGGTCAGCTACCAGGTGGACCGGGACACCCTTCCTGCCACTCTCATCCTGGTGATAGAGGGGTTGCCCGAGGGAGCGGAGGGAAGCCTTCGGGTTTCCGGTGAGGGTGTCAACCAGGTGGTGAAGTCCACAGGGCGTCTGACCCTACGCCCCGGGGTGTACACCTTGCGGGCCGATGCGGTTTCCTACGCCGGGGAAAGGTACATCCCTTCCCCAGCTTCCGACTATGTGGTCCTGGCCCCGGGAAGCACGGTTTCCAAAACCTTCACCTATGCCAGGGAAGTCCGCACCGGGGAGCTACTCATCACCATCCAGGGCCTGCCCACGGGCACCCAGGCCCGGGTGCGGGTGCGGGACGGAAACGGGACCGGCGTGGCCTCCCTCACGGAAAGCCGCCTCCTTACCCTGCCCGCAGGCACCTACTTTGTGGAGGCCGACCCCGTGGGCACCTATGTACCTCAGGTTTCCGGCTCCCCGGCCAATGTCCAGGCGGGAGGCCGGGCCGAGGTGCAGGTGGCCTACCAGAATCGCCCGGCATCCCTCAGCCTGACCCTGGAACCCACCAGCCTCACCATCCCCAGGGGAGCCACCGGTACCCTTCGGGCGACCCTGACTCCTCAGAACTTCCAGGGCCAGGTGAACTTCAGCCTGCAAGGAGCACCCAGCGGGGTTAGCGTAAGCCCCAGCACCGTGCAGGTGAGCGGCACCACCCAGGCAACCCTCATCCTGAGTGTGGGCACCGGCGTGGCCCCGGGCACCTACCCCATCACCCTCACCGCCCAGGGACAGGGCGTCAGCGCCAGCGCCGGTTTCTCCCTGGTGATACCCCAGCCGGACTTCACCTTCTCCCTCTCCCCCCAAAGCGTGAGCGTATCCCAGGGGCAGAGCGCCACCCTCATCGCTTCGGTAAGCCCCCAGAACGGCTTCAGCGGGCAGATTAGCTTCTCCTTGGTCAACCCGCCTGCTGGGTTCAGCCTTTCCGGGGGACCCGTGAGCCCGAACGGCCCCACGGATGTGCCCCTGGTCCTGAGCGTGGGGATCGGCGTGGCCCCGGGCACCTACAGCCTGGTGGTGAAGGCCGAGGGGGGTGGCGTGAGCCGCACGCAGACCCTGAGCGTGCAGGTATCTCCCAGCACGGGCCAGCTTGCCCTGTCCATCCTCTTCCAGGGTGCCCCCGCAGGCACCGAGGGGTATGTGGTGGTGTCCGGCCCCGGTGGGGACCAGATAATCACCCGGAGCCAGGTCCTCACCCTTGCTCCCGGCACCTACACCATCACGGCTTACTCGGTGGTGGTGGGCGGAACACAGTACAACCCTGAGCCTCCTGGGGGAACCGTTCAGGTGCTGGCAGGGCAGACGGCATCCTTCACTATCACCTATAAGCCACCTACTGGGCCATAAGTCTACGATAGTTGTATAATGGCTCCCGAGGTGAGTATGCGTTTCCTAGCCTTGGGAGCCGTTTTCCTATCCCTGGCCCTGGCCCAGACCTGCCAGGTGCAGATGACGCCTCCCGACTACAAGGAGCTTCCCGTGTACATGCCCCAGATTTCCCTCCAGGTGTTCCCCAACGCCCTGACCCAGAGGGGGAGCTTCACCGTGAGCGCCAGCACCACCAACCCTTCCGCCACCGCCTGGGTGCGGGTGCGCTGGAACGGGGGCCAACTGGCCCTGAAGGACGTAAACTGGGGCACCCCGGGGTACAGCCCGCCCCTTCAAGGGCCGAACAGGAGCCAGTGGGTGCAGGGGTGTCCCTCGGTGAGCACCAGCACCCGTGAACTGGACGACCGGGACAACGGGAAGCACACCTTCTACGCCGAGGCCCTGGTGTACTGGCGGGAGCAGTGGGCAACCTTCAAGTGCACCACCCAGCAGTGGAATGGGAGCAACTGGCAAACGGTTACCTACAACCAGAACTACCAGGTTTACCCCAGCTACACGGCTCCCTCCTACTGCCAGGAGGTTCCCAACACCCGGTACTGGCAGGTGCGGAGCCAGGTGGTGAGCACCAGCCAGACCGCCTACGCCTACATCTCATGGGAGCAGAGGGCGGGTACCAGCTATGACGCCGTCTTAGCAGACCTTGCCAACCGCATCGTGGAGGACCACAAGCGGGCCACCGCCAGCATGGTGGCCTACGCCTACGCCAAGGAGATCAACGACCCGGTGAAAAGCGCCCTCGCTAAGGTGGCCCAGGGGTACTTCTACGACTGCAACTGGCTGGGCATCTGCCAGAGGGCAGACCCCGCCGGGGAAATCAAAATCCTCACCGATGTGCCCAGCATCCTCACAGGCCTCCTCTACACCGGAAGGCTTTGCGGAGGCTTCATCACCTTCTGCTTTGGGGCTCAGAACAGCCGAGGGGCGGACATCGGTCCCAAGGTGGAAATCAAGACCTTCCTCATGGTCAAGGGCTGGAGGCACGACTACCTCCTCCTGGACCGGCTCATCCCCCGCAAGTACTACGACCCCTCGGACCGGGAGTACCCCGGGGTTCCCGAGGAGGAAAGGAACCAGGTCCTCCAGTCCTGCCGCCTCTACAAGGACACCCAGGAGGGCAGGCGGTGCCTGGCCCTGGTGGAAACCCCCACGGGCATCGTGCCCACCCTGAAGGCCCTCCTGATGATTGACCCCATGTTCCAAAGAGGGAGGCAGTACCCATGAGGCTTTCCCTTCTTTCCTTCGCCTTCGGTTTGGCCCTGGTACCCCTGGCCCCTGTGATAGGGCTTTCCCTGATGGGGTATGGGCTTTTTAGGACACAGCAGGAGGGTTTATGCGGTTGCTAGCGCTTTTGCCCTTTCTATCCTTAACCCTGGCCCAGGTGGGCCTTCTGGACGGCCCCAGGCCCCCCACGGAGGTGCGGGGGTACCTGGAGGGCAACGCCCAGGAGGGCTACCGGGTGCGGGTGGAGTTCTACCTGGAAACCGGGACCAACCCCATCCAGGGGACCAGCTACCAGTCCCTCACCTGGAACGGCAGGCTCTACCTGTGCGTGGGGGGGTGCGACACCTTCAGCCTTTCCGGCTTCACCCCGGGCACCTACCCCAACGGGCAGGTGTACGACCTCTACGACAGCCAGAACCGGCTCAGGGGCAAGGCGGGCGTGACCACGGAGTACGACGCCTACAACAAACCCTACCGCTACCGGGTGGAGTACGCCGTCTGGCCCCTTCAGGGCACCAAGACCTGGCAGGCTTCCCCGGACAACCCCGTGCCCATGGAAACGGGAGGGTGGCTCACGGCCAGGCCCCCAGGGGGAAGCCCGGAGCGCTACCGCTACCCGGGAATGGAAAGCTACCGGCCCCCTTCCGGGGGGAGCATCTTCGCCGGGATTAGCCCCCAGGACCGGGACCTGGCCCAGAAGAGCCTGATTGACAGCATGGCTAAGCTGAGGGCCTTTTTCGGGAGGCTGGTGCGGGGGAGCGAGCTATGGTTCTTCGTGCCCGAGGTTACCCCCTGGACCTTCCAGCTGGCCCAGGAGTTCCAGGCCCGGGTGAGGGGACCGGTGCGCTTTGTGGTCCCCGAGGGCACGGCCACCAGCTACTGCCCCACGGTCTACCGGTCTGACCCCCGCTTCCACGTCCTTCCCAGGCCCTCCCTGGACAAAAAGGACGCCCTGGCGGTCATCTGGCCTCCCCAGAACGCCAGCCAGAAGGGGGCGGCCATGGCGGGGCGGTACCTGGTGGACCGGCCCGACTGGCCCGACGGACCAGACTGCCTGAGCCAGACCGTGGCCCTGGTGCCCACGACCTCGGACCTGCCCGAGGCCCGGGCGTACCTCTACGGGTGCATCTCCCAGGCCAACCTGAAGGCCCAGGTGCAGTTTAAGGAAACCAGCCTTGGTCCCGTGGGGTATGTGGACTACCGCACCTATAGGGGGAACTGGGACGGCAAGGACAGCTTTGACCTAGGAAACGGCTGGGAAACG
Source organism: Thermus scotoductus DSM 8553 (assembly GCF_000381045.1). GTDB lineage: Bacteria > Deinococcota > Deinococci > Deinococcales > Thermaceae > Thermus > Thermus scotoductus. Next base: position 25,855 of record NZ_KB905729.1, read on the forward strand.
ATTCGTCTTTCGGTGAAGGGGGTGAGCACCAACACCTGGATCCGGGTAGAACCGGCGCTGGATGCCCAAGACCGGAACCGGGGATATGCGCGGGTATACAAGCAGGGTACTGTGAGCGTGGACACTAGCCAAACGGAAACCGCTACAACTCCCTGGTACATCAATCAAGGTCCCCCCCATAGCTACCTCCACAACGGGGAAAGCCTGACCATCAGGGATTGTCGGCTCACGAGGCAAATAGGAATCGAACACAGCTACGATAGCGGATTTGACGAAATCACGTACATCTACGAAGCCGTCTGCCAAATCTACGACACTGCCGGAAGGTGGAGAGGGACTACGGTCAGCGAATACCGCTACACCTATCGGTTCGTGGATTGGGAAGATAGGTTTTACTCCTACGTAACGGATAGCCGTTGGAAGCACAACCTTACTGTTTACCCCCTTCGGGAAACCATTCAAGGCTACTACGTCTACTGGTACCTCTCCCGCTGGCAGACCACCTGGCGGGCGGCCAAGGACAACGACCGGCCCGTGGAGGCGGGAGGGTATGTGACGGCGGAAGGGAAGCGGTACCGCATCCCTGGCCTCGAGGGGTACCTGATGCCCCAGGGCAGGGAGATTGAGGCGGTGGAGGGGGACCCCTACGTGACCTACATCACCCGTAGCCTCCTGCCCGACCGGAATCCCTACGCCGCCCTGAACCGGGAGGAGGGGAGGGTATGGTATAAACCCCTCTCCCAGTGGTGCCAGGAAAGGGGGAAGTAATGAGGGCGTTGTTCGCTCTGCCTCTCTTGGGCTTGGCACTGGCCCAGCAGAACCCGGGGCCTCAGTACCAGGACTGGACCAAGTACCTCCTCTCCCAGCCCGACTACCGGCTGGAGCAGGTGCTGAAGGGGAAGTGGCCCTACCTGGAGGTGTTGAGGAAGGACCGCTTCCGGGACTACCAGAAGGGTCCATGCGACTCACAAAAGGACCCCAACCAGTGCAAGGACCGGCTCCCCTGGGCGGAGGCCCAGGCCCACGAGTTCCGCCTCCCCATGTCCAGCCTGGAGGCCACCCGGGAGGTAGCTAGGGACCTCCGGAAGGCCTGGCAGAGGTTTGAGGAGCGGTACTACTGGCGGGTGATAACGGCCCTGAACAACCCCGCCTTCTACCTGGCCTACTGCACCTTCGGCCTGAAGGGGCCGGACCTGAATCCGCCTCTGCCGGACTTCCGCCTGAACATCCCCTCGGAGAGCTTGGACACCGCCATGCTGGGGAAGCTCACCCCCTTTGACCCGGGAAAAATGGCCTCGGCGGGGCTCCACAGCCTGGACCGGTACCTGCCCATCCCCCAGATTCCCAGGCAGGACTTCTGCGATGACCTGGGGCTGGAAATCCTCCCCATCATGTACATCCCGGGGTTTAAGGTGATGGTGCAGGGGTGGGAGGTCTTCCGCACCCCCGGGTACCCCTCGAGACCCCTCTGGTTTAACTGGGACGCCGCCGATGCCCGGGTGAAGGCGGCCATGGAGCACGCCTGGCAGAAGTACTACCCCGAGTACCTCCGGGAGGTGGCGGAAATCCTCCTGAAGCCCAGGCCCTCGGACCCAGGGAGTTTCGTCAGCAACTTGGGTATAACGGACTTCGCCAACCTGGGAGCCCCCAAGGTCTACCTCCCCATCCCCTGGCAGGGGCACCTCCTGAACGGTGGGGCGGTGGTGGCCCCGGTGTACACGGAACTGGTGCCCCGGGACCCCCAGGCCCTGTGGCAGTCCCTGGAGGGCATGTGGAACACCTACAAGGGGCTGATTGACCGAACCGGGAGCGAGGTGGAGAAGGTCTACTACTATGTGCACTTCTACCGCTCGGCGAGGACCCTGTACAACTCCCGGGCCTTCTACGGCATCCCGGGGCTGGCGGACACCCTGAAGCAGGGCCTGGTGCGCCTGATTGAGAGCCCCCTGCGCACCCTGACCCAGGGGATACCGGTCCTGAAGGGGTGCACGGGAAGCCTGGATGAGGTGGCGGATTGCGCCGCCAGCGCCCTCATGAAGGTGGACTGGGCGGTGAAGGCGGGGAACGATGTGGCCCAGCTTACGGGCAACAAGCCCCAGAACGAGCCCATCAAGGCGGGGAAGGAAAGCCCCGGCCTCTGGAAGTTTGAGGAGGCCAAGCGGTGGTTGGGCCCAGCTTCCTTGCCGGTCTATGAGAGTTTCGGGTACACCACCTTCTTCCAGGCCATGAACATCATGGAGGCCACCAACATCCCTGACGTCCGCAACATTGACCTTTCCCAAATCAACGCCAGCAACTGGGTAGGCTGGGCCTGGAGCCAGCTATCCCGGCTCATCGTGTACTGGCACGTGCCCATCACCATTGACATCCGCATGGAGTACTGCCCCCCATGCGTGCTGGCCTACCCGTCCCCTCCCCTGGAAGGCCCGGCCCAGCCCCTGGGGGTGGCCCCCTACACCCTGCCCTTTGTGGCGGAGAGGACCCACTGGCGCTGGGTTTCTGTGCCCGAGGGGTATGAGATACCCGGGGTGAAGGGGACGCCCTACAAGGTCCTTGGGGACCTGGGGGGCATCGCCCCGGACCTTTCGGCCCTGTACCGGCCTCTTTTAGGGAGGTGAACCATGCGTAGGATGCTCGTGCTGGCCGCTTTAGCCCTAAGCCCCGCCCTGGCCCAGTTTGACTGGCTCAGCAATCTGGACTGGGGGGGCATCAGCAACAACCTACAACGGGTGGGGGCGGTGATGAGTTGCAACCCCCAGTCCCTTTCCCAACTGGACTTCAGCCAGCCCAGCCTGGTCTTTCGGGGGGTGTACAAGGTTACCAAGTGCGTGCTCTGCCTGACCCTCAAGATGTGCGGCTTTCCCGACGACATGCTCTACCCCGCCGGGTGGAATGAGGTCCTGTCAGGGTTTAACCGGGGGGACATCATGATTGTGGGTTCGGGAGCCGGGGTGGAGGCCATCCTGGACTACCTCATCCTCATCGCCAAGGGGGGCACCTGCCAGAACATCTCCTACGGGGGTGTGCCCATCTACACCTGTCCCCCTGGGGGGATGCGGATCAGCAAGGCCTATGTGGTCACGGACACCACCACCGCAAGGCGGCTTAAGGAGAAGTTGAAGTCCCTCAATGACCCCAACCTCTTCAAGGTGGTGGGGGTGGGGGGCGAGAGGGACAGCCCGGAGCTTTCCCGGGTTCTGCTGGGCCTGCCCCTGGTGTGGTCCGGGGGGAAGCCCTACCTGTTCGCCCCGGGGTATTCCACCCCGGACCGGTGGCTCTGGCTCACCTTTGACGGGCCGGTGAGTTCCAAGGTGGCCCTGGTGGTGAACATCGCCACCCGGTATGTGGCGGACGCGGCCAGGAGGGAGGAGGAAACGAGGTGAGGCGTGCGCTTTTGAGCCTTGTGGTGCTTTTGGGCCTGGCCCTGGCCCAGGGCCTGCCGCAGGTAAGGGAAGTAGACGAGGACACCTTTTACTGGTTTGTGGTGAACCAGGTGCGGGAGGCCTTTGTGGTGGGCCTGCCTCCGGAGCGCATCGGGGATGCCCTTAAGGGCAAGCGGATTACCCTGGTCCTGGGCAGTGAAAAGCCCCCCGCCTGGGCCAAGGACGCCAAAGTGGTGCGGTTAGGGGGCACCCCCTTCAGCGGGGGGTTTATCCTGGCGGATAACCGGTGGTTTTTGGGCCGGAAGGTGGAAAGGGGGAAGGCCATCTGGGTTATCGTGGACAGCCCCCAGGTGGTGGCGGTGCTGAGGGGGTACTTTTCCATGGTGGTGAAATGAGGAGGGTCCTTGCGCTGAACTATAAGGAATACCAGAACAATCCCCTGGATAGGGCCAGGTTTTTTGGGGTGTTGCCGGTGTGTGAAGGCGAGGTGCGGGGCCTGAAGAGGGAGCGGTACCTGTGGGGTGAGGTCCTGGTGCTGGACAGGTACGGCAGGGAAGGGTACTTCTCTTACCCGCACTACACGCCGTCTTCCGATGGGGCCAGGAACGCCCTCGTGCGGTACGCTTTCGCCAAGGTCCTGGAAGCCAAAGGATACACCCTGAAAGGCAGGATAGGGGAAGTCCTGGTCTTCGCCTCCCCCGTGGGACAAACGGTTTTCCTTGCGGTCAAATGGGGAGGATACAGCCCTTCCGGGGTTAAGCGTTTGTACGAAAACCTTGCCCGGTATGTGTTTCAGACGGGAGGGGTGTTCTGGTTCCTCCCCGCCCCACACAGGCGGTTCGGGAAGTTTCTCAAAAAACACCCTTCAGCCGAACCTATCCCACAGGAGGTAGCCACAGCGGGGTTAGAGGCGTTTGCAAGGTTTGCGCAAGCGATTGAACCCAGAGAAGCCGTGAGCGGCTAGGGGAAGCCCAGAAGAGCCTGTCGGCGTTCTTTGTGAAGAAACGCAACTTATCCCTGACCACCTCCCTGGTGTAGTGGCCGGTGTCCACTTCCAGGTAGGCTTCTCCCCAGGGGAAGACCATGTAGGCATCGGGGGTTAAGGTATCCCCGTAAAGGGGGATTTCCCATTGGGAAGGAGCCAGCAGAAGCACCGCCTGAGTAGCCAGGAGAGCGTGGTAGAGGGCGGTGTCCGGGAGTTCGGCAAAGGGGGGGAGAGGGTAGACATCCAGAACCACCCTATTCCCCCCCTTGGCCTTTTCCCTGGCGATTTCTATCCGGCGAGAAACCCTACCTTCCAGGGGAAGCCGGTGTTTGGAGGCCATTCCCCTGGTCAGCACCGGGTAAGAAGAGGACATAGAGGGTTGTGCCACGGTCCACCTTCACCGTGCGGATGACCGCCGTCTGGTCTTGGGGAAGGGCCACAAGGTTTGCGGCCCGTGCCAGAAGGAAAAGTTCCAGCGAAGGAACCGTCTTCTGAACCGCCTGTCCCCCACCGGGCAGAGGCACCACGGTGGTGGCCTCCAGGGTGGCCTTGACAAAATCCGAGATGCCCCCCAAAGACCCCCGAACCAAATCGGCCAGCAGGGTGGGAGCCTCTTCCCCTACCCTGGCCGGTAGTCCATGGGTGGCCTCGGTAGCTTCCAGGGCCACGGCGTTGACGCTGAACACCTGCTTTTCCTTGACCATGGTGTCCAGGTCAATCCAAACCCGCCCCGTGGGGTCAAACCTGGCCCTGCCCACCAGCACGGCCCCGTCCTCCAACTCCACAGCCACCGGGACGGTTTTCCCGGGAACAAGATAAACCCCGGTGAGGAGCTTGCCCTTCATTAAAGTCCCCGGCAGGGGGTGTTTCCCTGACGGGAAAGCAGCCTGGGCCGGAACAGGAGAAGGAAATGAGGGCATACCGGGCAGAGAAGGCAACCCTGGGGTGGGCAGTGGGGCTGAAGACGGTGGAGGGGGCGCAGGCTGGGATTCCGCAGGCTTGCTCTCCCTGGGCGCTTGGTACAGCACCCAGGGGTCCTCAAGGTACGGGCTTTGCCCGTGACGAACAGACTGGGCCAAAACGGCCCCCATCAACAACAACCCCCAGGTCAAAGCCCGCATCACCGACCACCTCCCGGCATCTCAGATGGGTAGCTGGGCGGGTTTACAGGCGGTAGCGTAGGGGTGGCTTCCTGCCCCACCCCGGATACGCTCATGCCCGAGGGAGCGGGCGAGGAAACCACCAGCATCCCCCCGGTCTGCCCCGTGTAAACCTGCATGCCCCCCGGAAGGCTCTGACCGGAAGCCGTCTGCTCCACCGTAGGAGCGGGAGCCGGTGAAGCCGCTTGCGGAGCAGGTGAAGCCCCCTGAGGCATACCAGAAGCCGCATAGAGGACCATGGGGGGCGGGGAAACCGTGTACCCGCCAGTCTGACCCGAAGCCAGTGAAGAATCTGGTGGCGGCGGAGCACTGCTCCCGTAAGAACCGTACACAGGCGGTGGCGGAGGCGGCAGGTTGGGAACCGCACCGGTCCCGCCGGTAGCACCGGCGGTTGCCGAAGCACCGTTTGCACCTGTTGCCGAAGGGGTAGACGAGGACCCATCCGTGGCGGCAAGGGAAGAAACCGCCCCCGCTACGGACCCCTCGGATGGCGAAGCGTTTACCACCGGTAAATCCTTGTTTGGACCTTGGGTGTTTTGAGCACTCTCCTTGGTGGAGCTTTGGAAACTCTGTTCCCCTTCCCCCTTTACGGAACCGCCTTCAGCCAACTTTCCAGCCGCTACCGCTCCTATACCACCCCCTTTGGCCTCCTTCTTGGGGGCGGTGCCGAAGAAGAAGGCGAAAGCGAAAAGCCCCCCGACCACAAGGAACAGAAGAAGCCCGATCTTCCTCTTATCGGGAACTTTGCCGGTGGGGTGTTCCCGCATGAAAAGGCGGGAAAACAGGTTGTTGATGGCGTCCCGGCGCTGTGAGCGGGCGATTTCCCTCTGAAGCGCCTGGGTAAGACCGCCCCCCAAAAGGAGAGCAGAGCGGTAATCCTCAGGGGCTTCCTCCTTAAGCCTCTTGAGGAAGTTCACCCAGGCCGGTGTACCCGGCTCGGGCATCTCCGGGTACTTCTCCTTCAAGGCCGACTTGATGGCTTCCCTGTCCACCTTCTTCTTACTTTCCACGATTGAATATTACGGCATCACTAGGCAAGTTGACAACCCCAGGAGATATGTGCTAGCGTTTGGATGAGAAGGAGGTGAATGGTGAAGGCAAGGAACGTGCTGAAGCTGGTGAAGGCCAATCCCGGTTTGGCCCTGGGGGTTCTGATGGTCGTGGGGAGCCAGGTGCTGGCCCAGGCCGCCAACCCCCTTTCTGCCCCGATGACCCGGATTCAGAACATCATTTGCGGCATCGTGGATGCGGTCACCGGGCCTTTTGGGGCGGCTTTAGCCATCATCATGCTGGCCCTGGGCTTTGGCGGGTTGATTATCGGGAACCGGAACTCCATGGGGCTGATTATCACCGCTATTGCGGGCGGTGCCCTTCTCCTTGCGGCGAAGACTTTGGGCAACACCATTTTGGGTGCCACGGGTTGCGCATAAGGCGGTACCTGGGGTGTGGAAAGGGGGACTTCGGTCCCCCTTTCCAAGGTTAGGAGATTGGAGATGAGGAGGAGAGTACCCAGGTTAGACACTTCCCTTACGCTTTTTGGTCTTCCCCTGGGGATAGTTGTTGCTTCTCTGTTTGGAGGATTCCTGGCGCTTCAGGTGGTGCAGACGCTGGTGGCGAACATCTGGGTTCGTGGGCTGGTGTCCCTGGCCGCCGTGGTGCTGGTGTACAGGGTGAGCATCTGGATTAACGACAACTACGGGTACGGTTTTGGCTGGCGGTTTATCCGGTTTATCACGAAAGCGGATGTGTACTACCCTTCCGAACCCCAGAAGGAAATCCCCTTAACCCTTTCCAGGGCTGGGTTGCCCGATGAAGGAGCGGACCATGAGCCTCTTGGGAACGAAGACCTTGCCTTTAGCCGATGAGCTTAACCAGTGGGAGTTGGAGAACGGGGTTATCTTCACCCGGGACGGGAGGATGGAAGTGGGGGTGCGGATTCACCTCCCCCCCATGCTCCTGTTTTCCGACCAGGACCTTCTGGACTTCACGGAAAAGTTCGCCCAGTTTCTCCGGTTAACGGTTCCCGAGGGGGAACGCTTCCGCCTCCTGGTAGAGGCCCGCAGGGAAGCCCAGGAATACCTCGAGGCCATCCGAAGGGAAAGGGGAACCTTCACCCACCCCATGGGGCAGGTGTTTTTTGAAGAGAAGCTCCGGCTTTTTGAAAAGCTGGCGGCAGAAGGCATTTTGCGCACCTGGCGCTATTACGGGTTCTTAAGCCTCACGCCCCCCCGGGGGAGGGTAAGGGGGATGTTTTCCGAGAGGGAGTTGCGGGAAGCCATGGACAAAGCCCAGGCCGTGAGGTCTGAGATGGCGGTCCAGTTGGCTTCCGCAGGGGTAAAGGTGGAAGTGGCGGATGACGAGGAGCTTTTCAGCGTCATGTGGCGGTGGTTCAACCCCGAGAAGCCGACCCCCAGGTACGAGCCGCCCAGGGAGCGGGCACCTTACGGTACCCCCGATTACCGTGGTTTGACCCAGCAGTTAGCCCAGACGGAGGTGGATAACGCTTATCCCACGTACATCCGGGTGGGCAACTACTGGATAGGCGGAATAGCCATGGCTACCTCCCCGGATGTGACCTGGCCGGGCATAGCGGATGCTCTGCTGATGACGGAAGGGGAGTTTTACCTGGTGGTGGACTGGTACCACAAGCCGATAGAGCGGGAACTCCGAAGGATGTCCACCACCTTGCGCACCGCCACGGCCATGAGCAAGAGCGATACCGTGGTGGACCCCAGCGTGCATGTCAAGGCGGAGAACTACGGGGAAGCCATGAGGCGGGTGCAGGGGGAGAACCGCCACATCTTTGAGGTGGGCATCCACCTGGTGCTCCTGGAAAACGATTTGCGGAGCATCAAGCGCAAAATCCCCATGGCGAAAGGCAGGTTTGCCAATGTGGGAGCCGCCAGGGCTATTCCCGTAGCCGATTTCTTTGAAGCCTGGGTTTCCCTTTCCCCCGGGTCGGGAAGGGTGCCCTACTACAAGGCCACCCTGCTGGAGGACAACGCCTCGGACCTCATGCCCACCTGGACCCCCTGGCGGGGATTGGACCGGGCCATGGCCGTGTACGAGGGGTCTGGGGGTGTGCCGGTGCAGATAGACCTCTTTTCCGACCGGTTCCCCGCCAAGCACGGGATTGTGGTGGGGGGCAGTGGACGTGGCAAGAGCTTTTTCGTGCAGTCCCTCATCAACCAGGTGGCCCTCAGGGGGATAGAGGTCGTCATCGTGGACCGGGGGTTCAACTATGTGTCCCTGGTGGAGCTTCTGGGGGGGAGCGTGGTGGTACTGGACCCAATAGAGGGAGCCAGCATCAATCCCTTTGAACTCAGGGAAGGTGAACTCTTCCCCCCGGAAGAGAAGAGGGACCTGATACGAGCCCTGTTCCGGGCCATGGTGCCCCCGCCCCAAAACGAACAGGAGGCTTCCGTGGAAGAAGCCATCTTCATGAGTGCCGTGGAGCAGACCTACCTCATGCAACAGCAGGAAGACGTCCACGGGAACAAAATTCTGGAACCCTTCACCCTTTCCACCGTGGTGCGGAAGCTGAGGAACATGGAGCAGGTCAACGGCAAGCCCATGGGTCCCCAGGAAAAGGAAATCGCCAACCGGCTGGCCTACGTTCTGGACAACTGGACCGGGGATTCGGTATACGGCAGGTTGATAGACCGCCCCTCCACGGTTAACCTGGACAGCCCCATCATCTACTTTGAAACCAGCAGGTTGGGAAGCGATGGGCCGCTAACCCAGGTGGGGCTTCTCCTCATCTCCGACCTCATCTGGAAGAAGATAGCCAAGAAGCCGGGACCCAAACTGGTGGTCCTGGACGAAGCCTGGGCGCTTCTGAAAACCCGGTACGGGGCTACGGTGGTGGAGAGCCTGTACCGGCGGAGCCGGACCTTCGGTGCGGCCATCTACGCCATCACCCAGGAGCTTAAGGACTTCACCACCGGGTACGCCCAGGGCATCATCAGCAACACCTACTACCACTACTTCCTTCCTGCCCCCGGGCAGGAAGAACACATCATGAACCTCTTCAACATCCCGGAGAGGGCCATCCGAAATGCCTACAAGAACCTGGAGTTTAAGAAGGGGCAGTACTCGGAAGTGCTGGTGGTGCTACGGACGGGAACCGGTTTGGAAGGGGGAGTGGTGCGGGTGAGGGTTTCCCCCCTGGAGTACTGGGCCTATACTACGGATGCGAAAGACAAAATCCGTAGAGAGCAGGCAGTGGAAAAGTATGGTAGTCTAAAGGAGGCCCTTCTTGCTCTGGCCCGAGGGGAAGCATGAAGCGGTGGGTAGTGGTTCTGACAATCGCTATCCTCTCCCTGGGAACCCCTTCCCGGGCGCAAACCTTCTGGGACACCCTGGGCAATCTCCTGAACCAGGGGTGCAACCTGACCGGGCAGTTCAACTTCGGGAGCAACTGGGAATGGCTCTGCACCATTAAAAGCGTGTACAGCAACTTCAAGTGGATTGCGGACAACTTCAGCCAGTACATGCAGGACCTCACGGTGCAGATGTTTATCGGTGCCCTGGAGGGCACCATGCAGTCCCTGGGGTGGTACATCGGTCCCGGGGTCAACCAGTTTGCGGAGGACCTGGCGAACTTTGCCAAGGATGTCCGCCGGGCTCCTCAGCTTCTGCGGCAGGCCATTGCCAGAGCCATGCTGGAAGACGCCAAGCAGAAATACCTTCCCTTAACCGGCAGATACCCCGCCTACAGTCCACCTGACCTTCTGGAACGGCAGAAGAACACCAACCCCACCATCGCCACGGGATACCTGGGGCAGTTTATGAACCAGGTGAAGCAAATCGGTAAGCGGGCGGGTGCGGTGGAGGCGGTGTCCAATATAGCCAAGGAAATGGAGAAAAAAGGTGAGTCCCTAACCAATGTGACAAAGCTGACATCGCAGATACTCACACCGAAAGAAGCCGAGCAGAGCACCAACGGCGTGGTAAAAACCGGTGTCGCGGACACGCTTGTGGAGAGGGCTAAGACGGCGGCTTCCGCCCGGGAGGTGATGGAGATAACCGTGGAGGCCATTTCCTACCTCCTTCGCCTGCAGGCCGCCAGCAACCCCCTTCTGCTGGATTTCATGCAGGCCCAGTTGCAGGCCCAACTGTACAGCAACGGGTCCATTATCGGGCTCTACGACCAGATGGCGCAACAAGCTGAGAACGAGGTGGGGCAGGCCGAGTTTGAGCTTCAGGCGTATGCCATTGCCGCCAATGAGGGAGCAAGGGAGGCGGAGCTGGAGCTGGGCAACATCAGCAACATGTTCGTTGATATAGCCAGCATGGCCGACAACCTGCCGGACGGGGGGTCCTTGCAGTGGTAGGAGGTGAAGCATGAACCTTCCCGGAATACCCGACTACACCTACTTCATCTCGCAGTTCATCAACGGGGTGCAGGGTATAGGTCTGAGTACCTGGTTCAATGTAGCGGCCCAAACCGCTATTGTGTTCGCTTTCGTATGGGCCATAGCCCTCTTCGCCTGGGGAAACCGCATGGCGGCTCAGGCCACTTTCATCCGGGCTATGGTGGCCCTCCTTCTCTTCAACCTGGGCACCCGCCCGGAAGGACAGGCCCTCAGGGCGGCCCTTTACGACGGGTGGAAAGCCGCCCACCAGAGTGCGGTAAGGAAAGGTGTGTCCCCCGTGGCTAACGCCATGGGCAATGCCCTGAACGACCTGAAAGACATGACCAAGCAAACCCTGGTGGTAGCCAGCACCTTTGCGGTGGGTGGGTTCACCGCCCAGGTGCTGAAGGGTGGAGTCAGGGGAGCGCAGGTGGCGGTACGGGCGGCTACGGAAGCCAAGGGGAAGCTGGGTGGAGCCCAGAAGGGTATTGCGGGAACCGGTGTTTACCAGGCGGTGAGGGCCAGCACCCAAAGGATAGGATGGGGAGCCCTCATGCTCACCGTTCCCTATACCGCCGCCATGATGATTTCGGGAATCATGGTGTACATGGCGCTGGTACTGTTTCCCCTCGCCGCCACGGGTCTGGCCCTGGGGTATTCCGGGCTGGTTCGGGCCGTGGCAACCCTGTACCTGTCCGGGCTTCTGTTGGGGGTGGCATCCCCCCTGGTGTTCGGGGCATCCGTTCAACTGATGATGCACAATAGCGTCCGGCAGATACAGCAACAGGTACAGCAGGTCATGGCCCAGGCTGAGCAGATCAAGCAGGTGAACGAGGCCAACATCGCCCGCTTGCGGAGCGAGGTGGAAACCTATGCCCAGGAAGTCATCAGCTCCTCTGGACAGCAACAACCGCAAAATGCCTGGCAGAGGTTCGTGGACTGGATGGGGGACCGGGTGTCCGGGGCGGCCAATGCGATTAACAACGCCTTCAACGCCCTTCTCACACCCCTCAACAACATGCTGAATGCCCTGACCACCTGGCTGGTATCGGGGTTAGTGAGCATCGCCCTTCTCATCATCTCTACCCTGGCTATCATCATAGGTTCCGCCTGGACCGTCAACCGCTTGGCGGGGGCCATCAGGGTATAGCCCATGAAAGCCGGTGTGGGGAACAACTCGGGAAAGCGGATTTGGCTGGCGGTGTTCGTCCTGACCCTCCTCCTCATCTTCGGGGGGATGGTCTACGGGTTCTGGACCTTTGTCCGGGGGGTTATGGAAGCCGCCGGGGAGTTGCAGGCACGGGGTGTGAGCGTTTTTCAATGCCTGGGCAACCGTGCCTGCAACCAGTGGTTCCAGAACAAGGCGGCTTCTCGCTTTGACGCCAACCTGCCTTATTACCTGCTTCCCCTGGTTCCCCTGGCGGCCTTAGCCAGGGTGAGGCTGAACGAGAAGCCCAGGAAGGCTCCCGGGCTTTCCCGCTTCGCCACCAAGGACGACCTGAGCAGGTACCTGCACGGAAAGGACCGGAGCGGGTGGTTGGGGCTTTACGAGGGCAAAGTGGTTCGGTATCCCTTCAGGGCCAGGTTTGCCCACACCCTGGTGCTGGGCCAGCCCGGGGCGGGGAAGACCAGCCGTTTCTACGAACCCAACCTCCTGATGGATGCCCTGGACGGCAACAGCGTGGTGGTCATAGACCTGAAATGGCCCAACACCCAGGGCTTTCCCCGGTTTATCCCCGTCTTTGAGAACACCGGGCACAGGATAGAGCTTTTCCTGCCGTACACGGAAGGTACCAAAAAGCTCCCCCTGCTTCGGGATGCCGCCGACCCCCTGGTAGCCATGGAGATTGCCGAGGGGATTATCCCCGTAGACCAGAAGGCCACCACCATGACCTTCTACAAGGAGCAGGAACGGGCTATCCTCTCGGTGCTCCTTCGGCTGGAAGCCACCGTAGGCACGGGGTCCATGGGAAGGCTGGTGCGCCTGCTGAAGCAGGGGTACAAGGAAGTGGAAAGCTTCGTGGAGGACCTGGGGGACGAACGGGCCAAGGAAGAGATGGGCTTTTTCATTGACCTGACCCCGAACCAGAAGACGGGGTTGATAGCGGGCCTTCTGGGCAAACTCCAGCCCTTTGACGACCCCCGCCTTGAAAGGGCCACCAGCCGGGGCACCGAGGAGGAAGAGATTGATGTCACGGAAATCGCCCGCACCCCCACCTTCTTCTACATCGGCATTCCCCAGGACCAGCTTATGGAGGGTGTGGGGCAGGTGTTCCTGCAAATGGTGGTGCGCTACATCAACCGTACCCTGTTGCGGGAAGCCCGCTACCACGGTGGGAAGTGTCCCGTCCCGGTAATCATCTACCTGGACGAGTGGGCCAACCTGGGATACCTGCCCGGCATGGACGTAATGTTGGCAACGGTGCGGGAACGCCAGATAGCCTATGTGCTCACCTTGCAGAACCTCTACCAGGGCATCAAGGACTACGGGGAAGCGGAGTTCCGGGCCATCGTGAACAACCTGGGACACTGGGTCATCTTCCCCTACGCCATCTCCATAGAGGACCGCATGTACCTCAGCAGGTTCATGGGGGAAACCACCGCTTACGAAACCGCCGTAGCCCGGGGATGGTCAGGGGTTATCCCCGTCTTTGACCCCAGATTGCAGGTGGTGGAGAAGGAAGTGGCCCGGGCACTCCTATCCCCCCTGGAGATGAACGAGTTTCAGGAGGGCCAGGCCCTGGTGATCGGCCCCGGCATCTATCCCGTGCAGGTGTGGCTACCCCGGGTGGACGAAAGAAAAATCGGGGGGTACCGCAATCCCCTGTACGCCTACGGGAAATACCTCGGGGAACTCAGGAATGCCCCGGAAGAGGTCATGGCAGAGGTGGAAAGGAGGCTCTTCGCCGTCCCGGAAGAAGCAGAGCGTTCCCCCGTGTCCCGCTTCCGGGAATGGGTAGAGGCGGTGCTGGAAGGCCAGTACCCTGTCAGGCTCTTCCGGGACCCCAAAACCCTGGCCCTCACCAAGGTCCATGTGGACCGGGAGCAGTTGCCCGAAATCCTGACCTCTCCCCCTTTCTTCCCCGAGTGGAAGCGGCAGGGGTGGGCTAGGTTTGAGAAAAACGACAAGGCCATCGCCATTCTTCCCAAAGGGATGGATGTTCTCCCCGGGGAAACCCTGAAGGCCCTGGAGCGCCTCGGCCTGGCCTGGAAGCTCATAGATTGGGTCAAGGACCACCGCAACCTCATCAAGGGAATATCGGAGGACGTCAAATCTCCCATGGCCTACTTTGAGGAAGCAACCCTGATTATCCCCGAAACGGTATACCGGGACATCTTCGGCGAAGAACTCCCCAGGGTCAGGGAACTCCTGTCCCCCCAGAAGTCTACTCGCAAAGGAATGAAGGGCGTAAAACTACCCGCTGTGGTAGAATACCCCTGGGATAACAGGGATGAGCCCGATAAGGAAGCGCCCCGCAACCCACGCACCGACCGAACCCCCGGAGAACCCCAAGGGGTTCCCCCGGGAGAAGGGGATTCACCCAAGCAGGGCGCTGATAAGAAGCGGCATCCTGGCGGTTTGGATTGGCTTTTTGAGTAGCGCCTGGGCGTTTTCCTGGGAGGGTTTTCTACCCCTGGTGGAGAGGGGTCAGCACGTGATGGTGGTGGCCCCTGTTTTTCGGGAGAGGCCTCTGATGGAGGCCATATGGAGGCGGCTGAGGGATGGGAAAGGGGGGGTGTACCTGGTGGGGTCAAGGGAGGCCCCCAACGATGGGGCCAGCTACTTCCTGGTGTTTTCTTACTGGGGAGCGGGGCTGTATTTGGTGGACCCCTGGCCCTTGAAGCCTGAGGGGTCCTTTGTGCTGGTGGATGGGCGGCGTGGGGTATTGGGACCCCAGGTGGCGGGGCTTTCTGACCCTGACGGGAAAACCCGGGAGTTGAGCGAGGAGGAGGTCAAGGTCTGGTGGGAGTACGGGAGAAAGCTGATAGCGGCGGGCAGTGAGTACCGGTATGACCTGAAAGCGCAGGCTCTTCTGCATGTGATGCGGCGGTTAGGGCTGATTAGGAGGTGAAGATGAGGTTTCCCCTGTGGGCGAAGGTGCTCCTGTGGTTGGAAGTACCCATGGTGTTCCTGCTGAACATCTGGCTCACCCCGTATGCCGTTCTCGTGGCCTGGGGTGTACCCATCCTCTGGGACCGGTGGGTAAACCATCTGGAGCTTATGGAGGAGATGGCCTATCTGAAGGATGAGGGGCATTAAGGCAGTCATCCCGGTAGCCGTTCTCCTGGGATTGGGATACGCTTGCGGGTAT
The DNA here is from genome assembly GCF_000381045.1 of Thermus scotoductus DSM 8553. Classification (GTDB taxonomy): domain Bacteria; phylum Deinococcota; class Deinococci; order Deinococcales; family Thermaceae; genus Thermus; species Thermus scotoductus. Next base: position 41,053 of record NZ_KB905729.1, read on the forward strand.
GTCCCGCACAACCTTTGGGAGAAAACCTGGCGCTACGCCATGGGATTCGGGGTAGACCCCTACCTGGTGGCGGCGGTGGTCTGGGTGGAAAGCGGCTACTGCACAGGTGCGGTGGGTAAAGCCGGGGAGCTTGGCCTGGGCCAGTTCATGCCTGGGACCTGGAAGCGGGTGACGGGAGCCCCCCTGGAGTGGCGGGCTCATCCCGATTGGGCGCTCTGGGCCACGGCCAAGCATCTGAGGGAGCTTTGGGAGGCCACCCGGGACTGGCGGCTGGCCCTAGCCGCTTACAACGCCGGGCTGGGGGCAGTTAGGGCGGGGAGGATACCGGCCTCCACCCGGAGGTATGTGGAGAAGGTGCTGAGCACCTACTGGCATTGGGTCAGACGGGTTCAACCCGTGAGGGGAGAGAGATGAGGCTGAAAGGCTTCCTCAGCGGGCTTCTCATCCTGGCTTACACCTTTGCCCTGGTGATGTCCACGGGGCACCTCAGCGAGTGGTACCGGCTTACCCTGGGCAGTCTGCCCGGGTGGTTTGCCGTGGGATTGGCCGCCGCCCTGGAGATGAGTGCCTTCTTGCTTTCCCTATTGTCCAACTCCCTGCTAAAGGGGTCCAGGTGGGCTTCCTGGGGTGCAGTGGTAGCCCTGGGATTGGTATGGGTAGGCAACTACTTCTCCATGCGCCGGGCCGGAGAAGGGATACCGGAAGTGGAAATCTTCCTGTCCTCCCTCTTCGTGCCTGTGTCTACCTATGTGGTAGCAAAGGTTCTCGGTGAACTGCTGGAAGTAGACCCCAGGGTCGCCCGGGTTTCCAGCGTAGTTGCTTTGCCCGAGTCAGCGAAGCTATCTTGTGGGCAAACACATTTGCGTAAGCAAGGAGACCAGGATACGGGCTACGCCCATGACACGGGTTCCGCCCGTGATACGCCCGTACCCCCGGTTTTACCGGTAGACCGGGACAGGCAACCGCCCCGAAGGGATTGGCGGAGAGCGTACCTGGAAGCCCTGGCAACGCCCAGGGGAGCCCGGGAGCTTGTGGAAACTCTCGGGGTAGCCAAGCCCACGGTGTACAAGCAACTGAAAATCCTGGAGAAGGAGGGCAGGGTGCGCAATCTGGGAGGCAAGTGGGTAAGGGTGGAAGAGGTTCATTTGGGGTAGGGGCCCAAAGCGGAGGCCGTCCATGTGGGATGATGCCGAGCGGCTCAGGAAGATTGAAGAGGCGGAGAAGCAGGGTACGGAGAGGTTGCTTTCCTACTTCCCCGCCTGGATACGCAACATACTGACCGAGAACATTGACGGGGTGGAGGAAGTAGCCATGGACCTGGGTCGTCCCCTGGTGGTGCGCATCCGGGGCGAGCAGATACTCTACCGGGAAGTCAGCCAAGGGGACATTGAGTACTTCTACAACAAAGTGGGGAGCTTCCGGTCCAACGGGAGGGCCGGTATACCGGGAACCCTGCACCGCATATCGGTAATCCGGGATGCGGACGAACTGGCAATAGGGTTCACCATACGCTTTGGGAGGGCCATCCCGGGCATAGCCGCTCCTCTGAGGGAATGGATAGGAGGCAGGGAATCCACCCTCATCATCGGACCACCCGGTGTGGGCAAAACCACGCTCCTTCGGGGCATCGTGGAAGAAAAAGCGAAAACCCTGAAAGCCCGTTTGGTCATCGTGGATACCTCCAACGAAATCGCCGGGGACGGCACAGTACCCCACCCCATCATCGGTTCCGCCCGCCGCATGATGGTGGGCGACCCCCGCAAACAAGCCAACATCATCATGCAGGCCATCACCAACCACTCCCCGGAAACCATCGTGGTGGACGAAATCGGCTACCACGGGGACGTGGAAGTCCTGGAAACCGCCAGACGCCGGGGCGTGGACATCGTAGCCACCGTCCACGGCGAAGACCTCCGGGACGTCCTGGAAAACCCCGTCCTTAAACCCCTCCTGGGCTACCCAGACCTGGAAACCGGTAAACGCCTCACCCGCCCTACCTTCCAAATCGGCATCGTCGTCCTGTCCAAAGGCATCTACAAAGTCTACCCCAACTTTACGGGGGCCATAGACCAGGCCCTGCGCAAGGAAGACCCCGAGGGTATCACCATCAACACGCTCACTAAAGCCCAGCCCTAGGTTAAGCGAGATACTTCCTAACACAGAAAATAAGCCCATCAGAACACCACGAGGTATAATCCGTGGTGAAACCATTTTGGATAATGGCGGTTTAGGAGCTTAGAGGGGCGTTTAGGGGCGGGAAAAGCCGGGGGTTTTCCGGTGTTTTTGGTGCGCCCCGGGTGGGGATGTGTCCCCCCTCCCCTGCCCCTCCCCCCAAAGGGGGGAGGGGTTAAAGACGGCAGGGCACCCGGTGGACCTGGTGTGGGGGTGTACCAAGTGAGCCCGATGTGCCCCTGATGTGCCCTGCCGGTCTGACAGGTGAAAGGAGGCAAACGATGGAGCGAGGCATAGGTATGGCCTTCGCCCCTGCGTTCCTGCTAGCACTCTCCCTCCTCAGCTTCCTGCTGGGAAGGGAGTGCACCCCAGAAATCCTGAGCGGCATCTGCGGAATGCCAGAAGCCAAAACTCCAGGGTGGTTCCTCCTGGGAGCCACTCTGGTGGCTCTCATGACTTACCGGAAACAACGGCGGGGGGCTTAAGCCCCCCGCCTGTCTGAGAAGCGAAGGAGGTGGAAAATGGTCTTCTATCTTACCACCGGTAAAACAGCCTTCGGTTCAAAACGGGTCAGCGACAAACAGGTTCTCTACCACGCCCTCAACACAGGTGTGGTGTTCGTCCACCCCGATGCTATCCGGGATGGCACCGTCCACCCCAATGACTTCCCTGCCGGGGTGGAACTGGTGCTCACCGACACTCCACCACCGGATGCCCTGATACTGGCCCCGGCCCCAAAAGGCTGGGTGGTGAAGTAGTCCAACAAGCGTGGTTCCCCCTGGGAATATCCCGGGGGTGGGATTGGCCTGAGAGGGGAGGGGCTCAGGCAAAACACTTATGGGCAAACGTAAAACACCTCTTCAGAGCCTTCCCCGTGGCCCCGAATGGGGACGGGGAAGACCAACCGAAATCCATCTGGACCGCAGAACAAAACGGCAACGGTCCCGTGGGGACCAAAAAAGAAAAGCTATCCGGGAAGCCCTGGAAGACCTGGATTAGCCGCATGGGGAAAGCTATGAGAGAATACAAGAGCCTCAGAACAATCTCCCTCTTCCTTCAGTCCCGTAAACACACTAAACCTGTGGCCGGTCTTGGTAAGGAACTTAAAAAGCGGGCTCACAAAATCACCCGCCGTCGGAACAAGATCATTACCGCCCTGGAAACTGAAACCCTCTAGGAGGTGAAACCATGGACAAAGTGAGGGAAACCGTTAGCAGGCTAGTGTCCCGGTTCCTCGGGGAAGTGTACCCAGAAGACCGGGACGTGCTCGTGGATATCGGCGAAAAGCACATCGTGATAACCCTTTTCCTGTCCTCCGACAAACTCCAACTCGTGTACGACTTCTCTACCCAACTCGGGAAAATCATTGTTGTGGACAAGGAATATGTTTACCTCGGGGACGAGGTAGAGGAAGAAAGGGAGGTGGTAAAGGAAGGAATACTGAAAAACTCCCAGGACCAGGTCCTATTCACCTGGATAGGGCCAGGCAACCTTCCTTTCTGGGTTGAGAATATCCTCACCCAAGAGGGGATTAGGGTCCTCATGCCTGGGAGTACACAATAGACCCGGTACCCCCAGGCATGCGGTACAAAGAATACCGGAGCTTAATCCTGTTCCTGTTCGCAAAGGGGAAAACAGATGTGCTTGCTGTCGTGTCTGTACCTCAAAGAAAGGACCTTTTCCCCAGCCAGCTTTCCTGGCTGGAAACCATGGCCTGGTTGGCGGGAAAAGCCGGCTTCTCGGGCACCAACCAGGCCCTGAAAGCCATGCTCCTGTTCCTCAACACCGACCTTGATTAACCCCACGGCGGGGGCTTTAGCCCCCGCCAGTCCAATAAGCGAAAGGAGGCAACATGTTCAGAGAAAACGTGGAGGCCCTCTACACTTGCCTTCTGGGCAACATCCCGGTCATCCTCTGGGGACCGCCAGGGGTTGGCAAAACCGCCACTGTGTCTTATCTAGCCAAGACCTTGGGGTGGCACCTGGAAGTGGTCATTGGGGCCACCCGGGACCGCACCGATTTCGGAGGGTTCCCGGTGGCCCGGGACGGAAGCGTGGACCTCGTTCCCATGCCCTGGGTGAAGCGCCTGATAGAGGCAGGAGAGAGGAGCATCTTATTCTTGGATGAACTCTCTTCCGTCCCGGAGGACGTGAGGCCCGCCTTGTTACGGGTCATCAACGAACGGTGCGCCGGGGACGTCTACCTCCCCGGCAGAATCGTGGCCGCCGCTAACCCCGGAAATGTTGCAGTGGGGGGCCTGGACCTGGAACCCCCCATCGCTAACCGCCTCCTGCACCTGGAATGGACCCTGGAACCCAAGGAATGGGCCTTGGGCATGAGGGAAGGCTTTGACACCCTCTACCCACCCCTCCCTGACCCCAAACCCTTCGCCCATGAGGTGGAATGGGCCAGGGAAATGGTGGCCCTGTACGTGGAGAGGAACCCTCTCCATGCTTACATGGCCCCCAAGGGCGAAGAGGCTGGGAAAGCCTGGCCCAGCTACCGCACCTGGGATATGGCCGCCCGTGCCCTCGGCGTGGCCCGCGCCCTGGGCTTCAAGGAAAACATCCAGGCCACCCTGGTAGTGGGAGCCGTGGGGAAGGTGGGGTACTCCTTCATGGCCTTCCTGCAAGAACTGGACCTCCCAGACCCCAGGGAGGTCATGAAAAACCCCAGCCTCCTGCCCTCCCGGGACGACCGCACCTACGCCACCCTCATGGCCGTGGCCTCCACCACAGCAGGGGAGTGGAACGCTGAAGCCTGGAGAGCGGCCTGGCGGGTTATCGGCTACGCCGCCGAAATGGGTAAGGCAGACCTAGCCGTACCCGCCGCTGGAAGACTTCTCCGGGCTCTGGCCCAGGCAAGGGAAGAACGAAAGCCCTCCTTCCCCGTGCCCAAAGAAGCAGAACGGTTCCTGCCGCTACTGAACAAGGTGGCAGAGATGCGGTAGACCGGGAGGTAGCCATGACCCAAAACGAACGCATCCGGGCCGCCAGGACCGCCCTGGTGGCCCGTTTCCCCTACCTCTACCCCGTGGCCTACCTGCTGTCCCTGGTGGAAAGCGAAAAGCTACCCACCATGGCCGTGGATAAGCGGGGAAAACTGTACTACAACCCCCGCTTCGTGGACGCCCTCACCGATACCCAACTGGTGGGGTTGCTGTGGCACGAGGTCCACCACATCCTGCGGGAACACGTGGGACCCAGGGGGGAAGAACTCAAGAAACACCCCCTGGGCAACATCGCCCTGGACCTGGAAATCAACGACGACGCTGAAGAAGCCGGGGTTGACCTGCCCCGGCCTCCTCACCCTTACGGCGGCTACTTCCCCCAAGACCTGGGCCTGCCCCAGGGACTCCTGGCCGAGGAATACCTGGAACTCCTGAAGGACCAGCCCCCACCTAAGGAACAGGGAAGCATGGACCAACACGGTCCTGGACCCTGGGAAGAGGAAGAAGGCGGAGAAGAAGGGGTGAACGAAGGCACCCTGGAGGTGGCCCGCAGGGCCGTGGCCCAGAAGGCTAAAGAGTACGAGGCCAAGGGCAGGGGAACCCTACCCAGCGGTATGCGCCGCTGGGTGGACCAAATCCTCAACCCCCAGGTGGACTGGCGAAGCGTCCTCCGGCGCATGGTCAAGGGAACCATCGCCCACCACCTGGGCAAAAAACGCCCCACCTACACCAAACCTAACCGCCGGGGACACGCCTACCACCCGGTAATCATGCCCGGCTACTACGGCCTAAAACCGAAAGTAGCCATAGTGGTGGATACCTCCGGGTCCATGGGCAAAGAAGAACTCGCCCAGGCCCTGGGGGAAATCCAGGGCATCCTCCGCCAGGTTAGGGAAGTCACGGTCATCTCCACCGACGCCGCCGCACATACCGCACAAAAAGTCTTCCGCCCGGAACAAATCACCCTCATGGGCGGCGGCGGCACCGACATCACCCAGGGCATCAAAAAGGCCGAGGAACTCAGGGCCGATATCGCCATCGTCATCACTGACGGCGATACCCCATGGCCCACCAAACCCCCCAAAATAACCACCCTCGCCATCATCATCGGCAACCACCAACCACCCCCACCCTTCATCCCCCACATCACCATCCCCTAAAAACCCACATCCCAACAACACCTGTGGCAGTTCGTCCTTCCGTGGAACCACTTTACACACCTGTGTAAGTTTGCCCGTGCCCTCCAGGACGGCATTTGTGATAGTTGACCCCCCGTGTGGAACTATGCTGACAACATACTTCCACACTTTTTATGCCGTCCTGGACGGCATCTGTGATAGATGGGGGTTCATAGAGGGGGAAACTTTACCCTTTTGTAGTTGAGTGCATCACTGTCAACACAGAAGTCCTTCACAAGGCCAAAGTGGGCTACCGGTAGGCTTTTCTGCACCACCGGTAGCCCCATAACACTGAGTACCATGATATCAAGAGGGGGGAAAGTTTTCACAAACCCCCCTCTTCGTACCCCCTACCCCTGGTTCCATCTATCACAGATGCCTTAAGAAAGGCACTTTGGTGCACTTTGTGTACCAAAAATGCCTTGTGTGCACGCCTGGTGCCTTTGGGGCACCGGTGGTGCACCTACTGCACCACCGGTGCCAGGGGTAAACCAGGTTCTTTCAGGAGCCTTCTGAAGAAGCAAAGAGAGAGGGGCAACACTTTCCCCCTCTCTCCAATCCACCCTTTACGGTTCTCAGGTTAGCAGGTAAGGGGCGGTTTGTCAACTGATGTAGGCAAAAACGGTGGGGCGTAAGCCCCACCGGTCTGAGTGGTGAAGGAGGTGAGTGATGAAGAACGGCAAGAAGGCAAAGGAGCGGGAGCAGTACAGGGTTTTCACCACCCGTGAGTACACGGAGGGTGAGGAGGAGCGGACCTTCTGGGTCCGCATCGGCACGGCGTTCAAGGGGGAGAAGAGCATCCAGGTTCTCCTGGACGCTCTGCCTCTGAGCGGGAAGCTGGTCATCCTCCTGGAAAACGGGGAGGATGAGGACGACCAGGAGGCGGAACTCACCCTGCCCAAGCGCCGTAGGTAGTCAGTAGGGGCACCCCGGGTAAACCCGGGGTGCCCGCATTTGCCCAGGGGGATAACCATGCTAAACCCTGAACAGCTTGCGGTGGTAAACCACACCTGGGGGCCTGCCCTGGTTATCGCAGGTCCCGGTAGTGGGAAGACCCGTACCGTGGTTCACCGGACTGCCAGGCTTATTCAGGAGGGCATCAACCCGGAGGAGATTGCCCTCGTGACCTTCACCCGCAAGGCGGCGGGGGAGATGCGGGAGAGGCTTGCCCGCCTGGTGGGGGAGGAAGAGGCCACCAGGGTCTGGGTTTCCACCTTTCACTCCCTGGCGGCTTCCGTGCTCAGGGACGCCTACGGCAACAACCTGAAAATCCTGGATGCCGAAGCCGCCAAGAAGGTTATCGCCCAGTTCCTGGAGGAGGAAGGGGCTCCCCACAAGTTAACCCCCAAGGCGGTCCAGGGAGCCATCTCCCGGGCTAAAAACGCCGGGTGGGACCGGTCTACCCTTTCCTCCCAGTACGCTGATATGGAACCTTACCTGACCCTGGTCTACGACCGGTACGAGGAGTTTAAGCGGGAAAAGGGCTACCTGGACTTTGACGACCTCCTGGGGACCGCTGTGGACCTGCTGGGACACGATGCGGAAATCCGCCAGGTCTGGTCCAGCCGAACCCGCTTCCTCACCGTGGACGAGTACCAGGACACCAACCTCCAGCAGTTCCGTCTTCTCCGCCTCCTCCTCGGCCCGGAAGAGAACATCGTGGCCGTGGGGGACCCCAACCAGGCCATCTACTCCTGGCGGGGAGCGGACTACCGCCTCATCCTGGAGTTCAAACGCCACTTCCCCCACGCCCGGGTGTACAAGCTGTCCACCAACTACCGGTCGCACCGGGGCATCACCGAGGCGGCTTTGAGCATCATCCGCAACAACCGCTACCGGGAAGACCTGCCGCTTCAGGCACTCAGGGACGGCGAACTGCCCCTCAAGGTGACTGCCGAAACCCGGGAGGGAGAGGCCCTCTTTGTGGCCGAGGCCGCAAAGCTGGCCCTGGAAAGCGGGGTGCCGCCCGAGGAAATCGCAATCCTCATGCGCTCACTGTCCCACTCCCGTTCCATAGAGGCGGCGCTTCGCCAGTACCGCATCCCCTACACCGTGGTGGGCGGGGTGGGGTTCTGGGCCAGGCGTGAGGTGAAACTGGTCCTCTCGTTGCTTCAGGCTTCTTACGGGGACCAGTTGGCCCTGACGGAGGTTGTGGCCCAGACGGTACCGGGGTTCGGCCCCAAGAAGGCGGCTAAGGCGGCGGCGGACCCGGTGCTTCTCAAGAAGGTGCCCGAGGGGGCGAAGCTTCTGGAAGTCCTTACCTCCGCCCAGGAGCTTCACGGCCACCACGGGTTCGCCCTGGCAAATGCCTTCGCTTCCTGGCTTTCCGAGTGGCGGGAAGACTTCTTCCTGCCCATCCTCCTTGACCTGGCCGAGGGGGTTCGGGAAGCGGCAGAAGACCGCTGGGCCAACCTGGAAGAGGTAGCCAATGCCCTTAGGGGATTTGCCGAACGCACCCCTAAGGGGGACCTGGCACTCTTCCTCCAGGATGTTTTCCTGAGTCTTGAAGACCCCGAGGAAAAGGAAGAGGGGGTCAAAATCATGACCCTCCACGCCTCCAAGGGCCTGGAGTTCCATACGGTCTTTCTGGTGGGGCTAACCGAAGGCTTCTTCCCCTCGTGGCAATCCACCAAAAAACAGGACTCCCTGGAGGAGGAACGCCGTCTCTTCTATGTGGGCATCACCAGAGCTAAGGAAACCCTCTACCTCACCACCTACCAAATGGGCGAAAGAGGCCCCATCCAACCCAGCCGCTTCCTGAACGAAGTCCTCGGCCAACACCTCCACTACAACCCCGCCATCGGCTACCACGGCAAAGATACCACCCAGGCCGCTAACTCCCTCGCTAAAATCGCCTCCTTTGACTGGTAAAACGGGCGGGGCCTAGGCCCCGCCCGGTCCAGTCAGGTGAGCGTACATCCACGGAGGTGGTGGATGAACCTGAAGCCATTTGTTCCCGAGCGGTACGAGAAGATTGTGGTTTCGGTGGTTTTTGAGAACGAGGAGGAACGGGCGACCCTGGCGTCCGATGCCGGGTCGCTTAAGGATGCGCTGAGGTTCCTCCAGCGGGGGTTGGACAGAGGAGCTGTGTTGGCGGAAATCGTCTGGGTGCTGGAGGAAGCGGAGGACTATCGGGTGGAAAAGCGGGTGGTGATTTTCCCCTAGGAGGTTCCATGACTGTAGCCAGAATGCACCAGGTCGCCACAACAGACCCCGTGGTGGTGGTTCGCCACCACCACGGTAGGGTGGATACCATCGGCGGAGAGGCTGTCTTTGTAGATGAGGAAAGGCTTCTCATGAAAGGAGCCGTCCTGTACGAGCTTCACTACGATGACTACACCGACATCTACGATAAACTCTACCCGGCTATCCTCGCCCTCTGGTACGCCCACCAGTCCGGCTACAACGCCTACCTCCTCGCCCTCAACCGAGAAGGCGAAGCGGTAGACCGGATTGAACTTTAGCGCACCCCACTCAACTACAAAATGGTAAAGTTTACCCCCCTCTAACCCCCCATCTATCACAGATGCCGTCCAGGACGGCATAAAAAGTGTGGAAGTATGTTGTCAGCATAGTTCCACACGGGGGGTCAACTATCACAAATGCCGTCCTGGACGGTGTAAAGCAACTTCCACAAGTACAAAGAATGGTTCCATAAGGAGGTCAACTACCACGAATGTTGTCAAGATAGCCCCTACGGGGCTGACCCAGAACGGGACAGATGGAGGTGTGAGATGGCAAACGAGGTCTTTGAGCGGCTTGCGGCACCATTTCCGCCCGATGAGGTGGGGTGGAAGGTTCAGGCCACCAATCGGGACCGTACTCGGGGGTTGGTGGTGGCCTATGTGGATGCCCGTACTGTGCTGGACCGGTTGGACGAGGTGGTGGGTCCCGAGGGTTGGCAGGATGCTTACGAGGTGTTGGCCGACCGGGAAACGGATAAGGGCCGCATTGTGGAGGTGCGGTGCCGTCTTACCATCCTTGGCACAACCAAGGAGGACGTTGGGGAAGGCGATACCCTCAAGGCCGCTTTCTCGGATGCCCTGAAGAGGGCCGCCGTGAAGTTCGGGGTTGGGCGGTATCTTTACCGCCTGGAGAAGCTGTGGGTGCCTCTTAAGGACGGGCAGATAGAGGAGAAGACCCTGGCTAAGCTCAGGGAGCTTTTGACCTGATTTCGGGGGGGTGCTACAGCACCCCCCCAGGGGGGTGGAGATGTTTGTTCTCTACAGGGGTAGATACCCTTATCGGTCCTTTGCTTCTTTGGAGGAGGTTCCCGAGGGTCAGCTTGTGTACTACTTTCCCGAGGAGGACCACCCCGTACCGGTGATAAGGGCTGGCGACCGCCTTCTGTACCCCGAGCCCAGTGGGGTTTACCGGTACTGGGTGAAGTACGAGGAGCCCAGGGACTTTACCGTTCCCCGGGCACGGGGGGATGCTCTGGTGGTCTTCTATGACCCTCAGGAACCCTTTTTTGGTCTGGAGGTATGGCTTGGGGAAACCCTGGTAGCCAGGGAGGTACTGCACCAGGGACCCCTGGCTTTGGAGGCCTTCAAGGCTGTCTTTACCGGGAGGAGCCATGAAAATGGTGGAAGCTTTGGAGTTCATAGAGGCTAATGCCCGCCTCATCCGTTTGGAGGCGGTTAAGCTTATGGAGTTCTACCAGAACAACCCCCAGGCTTTGCGGGTGCTTTTGCCGGAAGTCAAGGCCCTGGCAGAGGAACTGAATGCCTTGCGGGACCGGTTGTACCGCCTGCATGTTCGGGTCAAGAAGCCTCTGGAAGATAACTCCGCAGAGGCTTTGCGCAGGGAGTTTTTCTAGGAGGTGCAGATGGTAAACCACATCTTAGCACCGGAGCCCGTGTCTATCAGCCCAGACCTTGACCAGGAACTCATCCCGGAGCCAACGCCCGAAGATTTGCTTGCCATTGAGGAAGAACTTCCCCAGGGTGAAGGGGCTGACCCTGGTCACGGGCAAAGCCCGTATCCTGACTTTGTTCGCCTGTACCTGCACGAAATCGGCCAGGTTCCCCTTCTCACCCTGGAGGAAGAAGTGGAGCTTGCCCGTAAGGTGCGGGAGGGTAACGAGGCGCTGGAAAGGCTTTCCCAAGCTACGGGGTTGGACCGGGGTTTGATTCAAGAGGTGGTGCGGGCCAAGATTCTGGGCACGGCCCGCATTAGCCAGATCCTTGGCCTCAGGGACAAGCTGAATCCCAAGATGGTGGACGAGGTGGACGCCAAGCTGAAGAGTCTTCTCAAGGAGCTTAAGCGGTACCTTCACCTTGTCCGTGAAGGCGAGGCCGCCCGCCAGCACCTCATCGAGGCCAACCTGAGGCTGGTGGTGTCCATCGCCAAGAAGCACACGGGCCGGGGATTGGACCTCCTGGACCTTATCCAGGAGGGCAACCTGGGCCTTATACGGGCAGTAGACAGGTTTGATTACCGCAAGGGCTTCAAGTTTTCCACCTATGCCACCTGGTGGATTCGCCAGAGCATCAACCGGGCCATTTCGGAGAAAGCCCGCACCATTCGGCTTCCTGTGCACATGGTGGAAACCATCAACAGGCTTTTTCGTGTGATTAGGGACCTGGAGACGCAGTTGCATCGGGAGCCTACTCCTGAGGAGGTGGCCCGGGTTATGGGTGAAAACTGGGATGCCCGGCGGGTGGAGGAGGTGCTGAGCTACGCCCAGCACACCATTTCCCTGGAAATCCCCGTGGGGAATGATGAGGAGAACTTCTTTGGGGACTTCATCCCCGATGAGTCTTCCCCTTCCCCCATGGACAGGGCTTTCCAGTCCATTCTGAAGGCCGAGGTGGAGAAGGCGCTGGAGCACTTGACGGATAGGGAAGCCACGGTTATCCGCCTCCGCTACGGGTTAGCGGATGGGGTAATGCGCACCCTGGAGGAGGTTGGGGACATCCTCCACATATCCCGGGAACGGGTGCGCCAGTTGGAAAAGAAGGCACTCAGGAAACTGCGCTACGGTCGCTTCTCACGCAAACTTCAGGGGTGGAGGTAGCATGCCGTACGATAACGAGGCTGAGGTTTTGGACCTCTGGAGAAAAGAAGAGTTAGACGATGTAGAGGTACCCATCAAGCCAGAAACCCTCCGGTGGGCCATGGACTGGGCGGGCCTCGAGGCAGAAAGCCTCGCCCGGAAGGTCCAGGTCAAGCCGGAGAAGGTGGAGCGCTGGCTAGAGGGGAAAGAGAAGCCCACCTACCCCCAGGCCCTGAAGCTGGCCCAGGCCCTTCATTTGGGCTTGGGGCACCTCCTCCTGCCCCCGCCCGAGGTCAAGCTTCCTTTGAGGGACTTTCGTCGGGGAAGAGGGCGGCAAGCCCCCCCAAGCCCGGAGCTCCTCGAGGCCTACCACGACGCGCGACGTAAGCAGGAGTGGTGGCGGGAGCGCAAGGGGAAGCCCCTTCCCTTCGTGGGAAGCGGCAAGGGCGCTTCCCCGGCAGAGGTGGCCCGCGAGATGGCGACCTTCCTGCAAGTGGAAGCCTTGCGGAGAAGGGCCCGGGACCATCAAGGCTTCCTCAAGGCCCTTGCGGACAGGGCGGAAGCCCTTGGGGTTCTGGTCCTCCGGCAAGGGCACGTGGGCACCCACACCCGGAGGACCTACGACCCGGAGGAGTTCTCCGGCTTCGCCCTGGTGGACCCCGTGGCCCCCGTGGTCTTCCTGAACGCCCGCGAGCACCCTTCCCGCCAGGTCTTCACCCTGGCCCACGAGCTGGCCCACGTGTGGCGGGGAGAAGGGGGACTGGAGGGCGGGCTGGAGGAAGAGGCCCGGGACGAGGTGGAGGTCTGGGCGGACCACGTGGCCGCGGAGCTTCTGATGCCCGAGGAGGAGTTTCGCGCGGCTTGGAACGGGCACCTTCCCCCCTTGGAGGCCGCCCGGGAGGCTTCCCGGCGCTTCTTCGTGAGCCCGAGGGCCGCCCTGGAGCGGGCCTTTCGCTTGGAACTTGTGCACCGGGAGGGGTACATGGAGGCCCTCGAGGCCCTGCGGAAGACCGCGCCTCCCCGTCCCAGGAAGGGGGGCGGGGACTTCTGGAAGACCCTGGTGGTCCAGAACAGCCCCGCCTTCGTGCGGGAGGTCAGGCGGGCGGCCCTAGAAGGGGAAGTGGACGCCAAGGACGTGGCCTTTCTCCTCAATGTGGACCTCAGGACGGCCTGGGCCTTCCTGGAGGGCAAGGGTGTACCTACTTGACGCCAACGCCATCATCACTCCCTTCGTCCCAGGCTTCCTGGAAGCCCTGGAAGATATTGAGGACATTGTGAACTCCTGGGAGAAAGAATGAGCCACCTTTTGTTCCTTACCCTCATTCCCCTTCCAGATAGGCCGGGGACTTACCAGACCACCATTAGGGGATACTCCGCCCTCTTTGCCCCGTGTGAGAGGGGCTATAGGGTGGAAATCCCCCAACTGGGCCTCACCCTGGAAAGGGAAACCCTGACCGAAGCCTTGGAAGCTGCTGATGACCTTATCCTTGCCTATTCTGTCTTTTAGGGGAAACAAAGGGATGGTACAGGAAAAGATCCAAATCCGGCCCCGTAAACCGCCCAGGTTTGCTACCTGTTCTACCTGTGGGGGAGAAGGTGGACGCATGCCCTCCTATCGGGACATGTTGGCCTATGATGGCGACCCCCAGGACCTGGTGGTCTGGTGCCCCCAGTGCGGGGGAGAGGGGATGGTCTGGGAAACCCCCGAGGAGTGGGAAATGGAATGGGAGGACCCCTATGAGGTCATCTTTGGGCGTTCCGAGGAACGAACCGAGGAGCTAGCTCAGTGGGTGCGGGTCTATCGGGAAGCCCGCCACCAGGCCCACCTGCCCCCTCATGAAGCGGCCCGGGTAGCAGATGACGCCGTATACGGGCCATTGCCCTTGATTCATGGAGGAAGCCATGACCAGAATCAGAAGGGGCTACACCCTTAGTTTTGACGAAAAGGAGCACCGGTATCTTCTCAGGACCCCTACGGGGGAGGAAAGGGTTCTGCCGTCCGTTACCCGGATCATCTCCCTGCTTTCCAAACCCAAGGTGCACGAATGGGCCATGGACCTTATGGCCCGGCACATCATGGACAACTACACCCCCGGCATGACCCATGAAGAGATGCTCTACCTGGTCCAAGAAAGCCAGGAACTCCACCGCAGGGAAGCCCGGGGAGCCGCCCAGACCGGCAGTGAGGTGCACGATTGGGTAGAGGCTTTCCTTCAGGGAATGCCCCGGGGATACCCGGTAGACCCCAAGGCGAAAACAGCGGTGGAGCGGTTCCTTGAGTGGTGGGGGACTACGGGCCAGAAGTTTCTGCTTTCCGAGGCCATCGTTGCTCACCCGCCCCTGGGATTTGCGGGGAAGGTGGACCTTGTTCTCTCCGATGGTACCCTTGTGGACCTCAAGACCTCCAAGGCCCTTTACCCCGAGTACGACCTTCAGCTTGGGGGCTACGCTTTGGCCCTGGAGTGGTGGGAAGGTATCCGCCCTCCCAAGGGGCTCCTGGTGCGCCTGGGGAAGGATGGGGCCTTTGAAACCCGGGAAGTGAACCTCACCAGGGCCAGGGAAGCCTTCCTTGGCCTGCTACAGGTCTGGCGCTACTTGTCTACCACAGAGGTGAAAGGTTATACTCTCACCTGAAAGGAGGTGAGGATGAAGCGGCTAACCCTCATCAGCCAATCCCTAATCTGGGCTCTGGCCCTGGTAGGGCTGGCAGTGGCGGCTGGTGGCGGTTGGGTTTGGTAAAGGTTGCAACCCCCTGGGGGAACCCCAGGGGGTTGACAGTAGTTGCCATGCGGCGTTGGGCAAAGGTAGCCTGGCGGGTTCTTGAGGTGATGGGATGCGGGTAACCCAGGCCTTCCGCTTTGAGCTGGACCCCAACCGCGCAACCCGTGTGCTATTGGCCCAGCACGTGGGCGCCGCCCTCTTCGCCTACAACTGGGGCCTCAACCTCTGCAAGAAGGCCCTGGAAGAGGGCAAGGCTATCCCCAACGCCGCCCAACTCCACCGGGAGTGGAACCGGTGGAAGCGGGAGAACGCTCCCTGGTGGACCGAGGTCTCCAAGTGCGCCCCCCAGGAGGCCTTCCGGGACCTGGAGAAGGCCCTGAGGAACTGGAGGCAGAAACGAGCCCGCTTCCCGCGTTTCAAGAAGAAAAAGCACATGGATGACAACACCGCCCGCCTCACGGGCTCCATCCGGGTCTTCCCCAGACATGTGCAACTCCCCCGCATTGGAAAGGTAAGAACCAAGGAGCGGACGGACAAACTCCTAGCCTTGCTGGAATCCAACAAGGCCCGCATCCTCTCGGCTACGATTTCCCGGGAGGCGGACAGGTGGTATGTGAGCCTCACCTGCGAGGTGGAAAGGCCTGACCCTCCCCAAAGGGAAGGGGAACCCATGGGCATAGACCTGGGCCTCTCTTCCTTCCTGGTCCTCTCCGACGGGACCAGGATAGAGGCACCCAAACCCCTGGCAAAATCCCTGCGCCTCCTTCGCCGCAGGTCCAGGCAGCTTTCCCGCAAGCAGAAGGGCTCAAACAACTTCCGTAAGGCATCCCTGAGGCTTGCCCGGCTTCATCGGAGGGTCCAAAACATCCGCCGGGACTTCCTGCACCAGGTCACCACCTGGCTGGCGAAAACCAAGCCGGTCATGGTGGTGGAGGACCTGAACGTGAGGGGTCTGGCAAGGGGGCCTCTATCCCGCCCCGTGGCCGATGTGGGCTGGGGGACTTTCAGGCGGATGCTGGAGTACAAGGCGGGGTGGTACGGGGTCAGGATTATCGTTGCCCCTCGCCACTTCCCCTCTACCAAAATGTGCTCAAGGTGTGGGTGGGTGGGTGGTCCCGAAGATGCCCCTCTCCGTTCGGACCTTCCGGTGTCCGCGGTGTGGGCTGGAGATAGACCGGGACCTGAATGCCGCCTTGAACCTGAGGCAGTACGGGCTGGCCGTCCTAAGCGGCCCTACCGAGAGTTCCCCGGGAAGTCACGCCTGTGGAGATCCCTCTGGCGGCGGAACGGCTGGTACCAGCCGGTCTACGAGCTATGGGTCGATGAAGCAGGAAGCGGGCACTGGTCGGCTATTTGCCGGGTGAAATAGACGACTACGAACCGCAGAACGGTTGCAGTGCTATGAACGGGAAAGCCTGGGTTCTCACAGGGATTTTGGCGGTCTTTGCCCTGGGGTATCTCCTGGGGCAGTATCCGCCGGTGCGTTTTTGGGATGTGGTGTTTTGGGCGGGGGTGGTTTTTCTCCTCTCCCTTATGGATGTTCCCCTGCCATTTGTGGGCAGGGTTACTATGGGTTTTGTGGGGGCTTTGGCGGCTTCCACGATTTTCTGGCCCAACTGGGCTTTTGTGGTGGGGGCCTTAGGGTACTTTGCTCCCCGTCCCGCCTGGTATAAGGAGCTTTTCAACCGCCTTCAACTGGGCGTCAGCGCCGGAACTGCCAGCTTTGTGTACTACTCCCTGCCTTCTCCTCTAACTGCTCCTTTTACGGCGCTGGCCTATTTCCTGGTGAATACCCTCTCCGTTCTGTTCTTGTTGTGGACCCTGGGCATGGACCCCAGGTCCATGTGGAAGAGGCAGTACCGGTCCTTTGCCATAGCCTATGTGGGCCTTTCTCCCCTGGCGTTCCTCATGGCGGAACTGTACCGCTCCTGGGGAGGATGGAGCGTCCTGGTGATGCTCATCCCTGTGGTCTATGCCTGGCAGATGTGGCGGTACCAGACCCGTCTTATCCAAGCGGTGAACGCTATGATTTACAGCCTGGTGAACCTGCTGGAAGCCCGGGACCCTTACACGGCCCGGCATTCCGAAAGGGTAGCCGCCATTGCTGTGGATATCGGACGGGAGATGGGGCTTCCCCCTGAGGACCTGGACCTTCTGGAAAGGGCCGCCAAGCTTCACGACATCGGCAAGGTGGGGATTCCCGACGCTGTGCTCAGGAAGACGTCCCATCTTTCCCCGGAGGAGTGGCATCTGATGCGCTCTCACCCGGTGATGGGGGAGGTTTTGCTGTGGCCTCTTTTTCCTTACCTGGGTCAGGTGGGTCCGGGTGTGCGGTACCACCATGAGCGGTGGGACGGCAGGGGATACCCGGAAGGTTTAGCGGGACACGATATACCCCTCCTGGCCCGCATCATTGCGGTGGCGGACGCCTACGAGGCCATGACCTCAGACCGTCCGTACCGAAGGGGGAAGTCCCCCGAAGAGGCTTTGAAGGAAATCCAGGACCTTGCCGGGGTTCAGTTTGACCGGGATGTGGTCAGGGCTTTTGAGCGGGCGTGGCGTAAGGACCCTCCCTGGAGGCGCAAGGAGCGTTTTCTCACCGTGGCATGACCGGAGCGGCTCTCTTTTCCCTGGGTCTGGGAGCGCTGTTGCGGTATCTGGGGGTTCGGTGGGGGACACCCTTAACTCTTCGCCACTTCTGGCTTCCCCTCTCAGTCCTGGCCGTGGAGGTTCTGGGGGTGCTTATGGGATTTCCCCTGCAAGGGTTGGTGTACCTGGGAGTTTTTCTTTGGCTTGCCCTTAACTGGCATCCCATCTTTCTCCCTTCCCTCCTGGGTGCCGGGTTAAATGCCCTGGCCATCCTGCTGTATGGGGGTATGCCCGTGGACCCCGTGGCTTTGGAAAGGGCAGGTTTGGCCCATACCGTTTCCCATCTGGCTTCCAGGGGGGACGGTTTGCACCATCTGGGACCGGCTTTTCCGCTGGGGGACTGGATAGCGCTACCGGGCCGGGTGCTGTCCCCGGGGGACCTGCTTATCTGTCTGTCCCTCTTTCTGGTGGCTTTACGGGGAGTGAAGGTGGTGAGGGAGTAGCCATGGTACCTGATGGGGTTTGGAGGTTGCTTAAGGACATGTACCGCAT
The DNA here is from genome assembly GCF_000381045.1 of Thermus scotoductus DSM 8553. GTDB lineage: Bacteria > Deinococcota > Deinococci > Deinococcales > Thermaceae > Thermus > Thermus scotoductus. The sequence continues at coordinate 59,213 of NZ_KB905729.1, forward strand.
AAACCGGCCAGTGGCGGAAAGCTGGGAGAAAATCTTTAAGACTTTCCCCCGGTGGTGTCTACCTCTTCTGGTGGAGAGGTTCAAGGAGGAAGCCCACTTCATGGGTATTCCCGTGCCGGGGTTTCTTCCCAAAAGAGCCAGGGTGGGTTATGTTAGGGGTCAGTTCAGGGCAGAGCTGGTCGGGGTTTGGAAGGAGGCTTGGAGGCTTGTGGATTCTGCCCGTTTCACCGACCCCGAGTGGGCTATGGAGTGGAGCGTGCGCCTGAACCGCTCTCCCCTGGAGAAGGTTCCCGTCCTGCTGGATGAGATGCGCCGGTCACGGACAAAACCTGTACCTTAGCAGGGGGTTGTTATGCGGGAATACCCGGTGTCGGAAAAGCCTCTTCTTTGGCGGGACCTTTTGGTGTCTGGGGGTTCTCATCTGGGGCTGTTTATGGACCGGTTAAGGTGAAAGAAGTGCTTCCCCCGGGTTTGGTGGTGTTGGAAAGCGGACACCGGTTGGTTTTGGGGGGTTTGGAGCTTCCCCACTGGGGGGATGAGCGGTACCTTCAGGGACAGGCCAAGCGCAGGTCGTACTCCCTGGGTACCCTTCGTGGCAGGGTGCAGGAAGCTTTTGCCTGTGTGTCTACCCTTTTGCGTAAGCAAGAGGTCTACCTAGAGCTTGAAGAGGTGGGGGGAAACTACCTGGCTTACCTTTACACGCCCCAGTTGCGGTCCCATGAGTTTCTTCTGGACAGGCCCCTTTTCTCCTATGCGGGGCAGAGCCCGTACCTTGATAATCTCGGCTACATATGGGTTCGTCAGGGGTGTGCCTGGGCAACCCCGTTCCAGGAGGCTCAGGAAAAGGCTAAGGCGGATGGGCGGGGGTTGTGGTGACCCTGATGGACCCTTTGCTCATCATCATCCTGGCTTTTACGGCGGGGTACTGGGCTCATTCCCGTTGGTGGGGTTCGGTGGCCGCCGTGTTGGTATCGTTGGGTGGAGGTGTTCTTCGGGATGTGTGGTTGGGGTTGCCCCTATGGGTGCTGGGTCAGCCCCAGTACCTCATCCTGGCGGCCCTGACGGGGTTTCTAGCCAGCGGGGTGCGTTTCCCCGCAGATACCAGGTGGGTTGGAATGCTTCTGCTGGTGCTGGACTTTGGTGCATCGGTGGCCTTTGGGGTTTCGGCGGGTGAGCGGACCTTTGCCCTTACTCGCAACCCCGAAGCCACGGCGTTGGGGAGCGTTCTCACCGCTAGTGGGGGTGGTTTTCTGGCCGCCCTAATCGGACGGCATCTGCTTTCCCGTGCAAATGACCGAGGAGGTGCCAATGAGCTATGAAACCCTGGACACCCTGGGCCGCAGAATGGTCCAGAAGCTCAGGGAAGCGGCGGGGGCTTCCCAGAATGCCCCCGCTTACCTCTTCTGGGGACAAACTCCAGAGGAACTGTGGAAGGTCTTGCGGGATTTTGCCCAGAATGAAGCCCTTAGAGCAGGTATTCCGCCCGAAATCCTCTTTCCTCTACGCTCCGTAATCACAAGGAACGGGTACACCGTCATGGCTATCCTCTTCCACCGAGGGAAACTGCACCTAACGGGTGCCCGGGTTCAGGTGATGCCCACGGCAAAAGCATAGAAACCCCCCACTGAGGTCAGTGGGGGGAGTATGAGATTACCTTATGAGAGCCAGGGCTAGAGTTATGGTAAACGCTAGCCCCAGACCGGAAGCGAATATCACTCGCCCCCAGTTTATCACTGAGATTCACCTCCTTTCCTCTGAGATTGCCCGTATTATACCACGGTGGTAGAGTAATGGGGGAGGTAATCTCATGGTAGCGGTGCTGGATCGTGATACGGAGAAGGTGTACAGGCAGGGTTTGGCCTATGCGGGGGCGGGTCTTTTGCTGAAGGGGAAGGTGCGGGAGGGTTTTGCTCTTATCCTGGCTTCTCAGGCCCTTTATTCCCGTCAGCTTTCCGAGGTGATGGGGAAGCTGGACGAGGGGGATATTGACGAGGCCGTCTGGCTTGCTTTCGGCTACACCCATCACCCCACGCTGGAGAAGCGTCCCCCTTTACTGCCCCCTGAGGGAGGGTGGAAGCCCTTGTGGAGGCTTATGGCGAGGGAGAACCTTAACGGCAGGGAGGAGCCTGGGGCTACCCTGGTGGCCCTGGCCCACACTGCCCATCTGGGGGAGCTTACCGCCGTCCTGGTGACAGACGAGAGAAGGGGCTTTGCCAAGGCCCTGGAGGTGGCTAAGGCGATACTGGAGTACCGGCCCATGGCCTTCCGCTACGGGCTGCATCAGGTTTCCGGTGCGCTTCCCCAGACCAGGTGATGAAACCCATGCTAATCTCAACCTGACGGGGTGGCCTATGCTGGCGAAGCAGAATCTCAGGCTGTCTGAGGTGCATCTCATTCTTTCCCTTGCCCTTGTGGCGGCAACCTTGTTCGGCCTAACCGAAAAGGACCTCAAGCCCTTTTCCCCCTTAATGGCCCTTCTGGCCCTGGCCTACGGTCTGGCCTGGTCCTACCTTCGCTTTGGCCGCCCCCGGTTCTTCAAGACCGGGGCACGGGTGTTCGCCGCCATCGCCCTCGCCTTTTTCGCCCTGGCGGAAGCGGTCCTTCTCCTGAGCCTCTTCATGCGGTGGGACACCGTGGCCTTTGCCCTGGCCCTCGGTTTTCTCCCTCTTCTGGGTGCCCTCTGGACCACCCTACAGGTTTCGCCTGTGAACCAGGTGCCCGGGCAGACGGCCCTTGCGGGTGAGCGGGTGGTTCCCGTTTCCCAAGGCCGGGTGCACCTGGGGAGGAGCGGAGTGTCCCTTGGTCACGGGCAAAGCCCGTACCTTGAAGGGGTAGACTTCGCCGAGCTTTCCCGGAAGCTTCGGGAGCGGGTCATCGGCCAGGAGGAGGCCGTGGATGCCCTTATCCGGGGGCTCAAGCGGAAGGCGGCAGGCTTTGGACGCAAGGGTAAGCCCTTTTCCGCCATGCTTCTGGGACCTACGGGAACCGGCAAGACCGAGCTGGCTAAGGCGCTGGCGGAGAGCCTGGGGCGTCCCCTGGTGCGCTACGACATGAACGCCTTCGGCCAGGAGCACACCGCCGCCCTGCTGGTGGGGTCTCCGCCGGGGTATGTGGGTTCCGACAAGCCCGGCAGGCTTTACGAGGACCTCCTTCGGGCACCCGAAGCGGTGGTTCTGTTTGACGAGATGGAGAAGGCCCACCCCTTTGTTCTGGACCCCCTTTTGCAACTTCTGGACGAGGGGCGCTTCCAGGAGCTTTCCCAGGGGCTGGTGGTGCAGGCTTCGGATGCGGTTCTCCTCTTCACCACCAACCTTCTCACGGAAGTGCCCGAGGGGGCGGACCTCCGGGGCCTTCTGGTGGCCCGGGGTTTGAGGCCGGAGTTCGTGAACCGGGTGGATGAGGTGGTGGCCTTCCGTCCCTTTACCCGGGAGGTGCTTCTGGAGGTGGCGAGGCGGCATCTTCTGGGCTACCTGGAGGGGTGGAAGAGGGCGAGGGGTTTGGCTTTCCGCCTGGAAGTGGACGAGGCGGTGCTTCACCGCCTGGTGTCCCTGTGCGACCTGCGGTTTGGAGCCCGGGACCTGCAACGGGTGATAGAGGGTACCGTGGGGGATGCCCTGGCGGATGCTTATCTCCGCCGTGGGGGTAGGAAGTTTTCCCGTCTGAGGATTTACCTGGACGGGGACAACCTGGTGGCCGTTTTGGAAGACTGACTACCGCCTGAGCAGTTGCCCCGTGTTCCAAATGGTGCCCACCAGGTGCCCGTGTCCCCCGATGGTGAGGGCCAGGGCATAGGACAGCAGGGGGTCATCTGTAAGACGGTTCAGGAAAACCGTTTTCAGGGAGATGAGGCCCAGGTCCACCAGGGGCATGCCCCAGGGACCGAGGGTGAGAGCCCTGGCGTACAGAAGGTTCCCCTCCCGGTACCCCTTTTCCAGACCCTTCAGAGTGGTAGCCAGGTCCCCTAACAGCGCCATTCCGTAGTACACCAGGACCCAGGGCCACTCGTTCTTAAAAAGGGAGGGGTTTTCCAGCCCGAGTGCCAGGGTATATACCGTGAGAAGCCCTATCAGCAACCAGGGCATTGTTCAGGAAGCGGAGAGCCGTAGAAGGCCCCGCAGGTTGTTGCTTCCGGCCACCAGGTGAACCATCCCCAGGACAAAGGCGGCCTGGAAGAAACCCCAGGTAGCTCCCGTGAGGACCAGTATCAGAAGGCTCATGAAAGGCAACCCCCAGATTCCCAGCCTCAGGAAAACCCGGGCCAGGGGGTTTTCTTCCCTGCCCCCCAGATCCAGGGCCTCGAGGGTGGTCCACAGGTCCAGCACCAAACTCCCGGCATACACATAAAGACCCCACGGGTAAACGGGGAAGCCAAGGTGAACCCCGAGAACTCCCAGAAGGGCACCTATAAAGCCCAGACGCCACCACATGCTCTCAATGTAGCAACAGCTTCCCCTTGAAGGGAAGCTGTATGGGCAGGAAGACCGCTATTGCGGCACCTCCACTATACCACCCTGCCCGGTCCCTGTCCAAGGGGGAACATGATGGAAAAACATGTCATGCTATAATGACTTCCATGGGCAGGCCAAACGCTTTACACTGGGTTGCCGCTATTGCGGCGGCCCTCGGGCGGGACCCCAGGACGCCCGAGGAGGCTTTGGGGGTGCTGGGGAACCTTCTCCGTGCTGACCCCACGGAGAAGGCTCGGTTTCTTGAGGAGGCTCACGCTGCCTGGGTCAGGGGTGGGTGGGCAGTCAGGGGGGATAATACCCCCACCGCTGGGGTTGTCCTGGCGGCCCTTGAAGAAGCCACCCGGCGCTTGGCGGAGCGTTACGGGTGGCAGAGGGTTGAGGTAAAGGCCCGGGTAAGGGTCCCCAAGGAGGTGTTGAGCCTCCTTCGGGTGGCCCCGAGAGGGGTGAGGTTAGACGGCGAAGGAGTATTCGTTGTTTCCTCCCAGTTTAGTGAAAAGGCCGCTTGGAAGGCGGCCTATCGCTTGGTGAGGGGGGAAACAGTGGTCCTCCTTCCCAAAACTGGTGAAAAGGATGTCCTTAAAGTGAGAAGTTTGATTCTGGAGAAGGTGAAGACCCTTCTCCAGAAGCAGGAGGAGGGAGAGAGGGTAAAACTCCCCTGGGGGGGAACCGTTAGGGTTCTTCCCGGGGATAGGTGGGAGGACTTAGAGGCCCCCGAGCCCAGGATTTCTGCCGCCATCCGTGGGCTTCGGGAGGCTACCGAGGTTTTGCGGGAGGAACAGGAAGAGGAAGAGGAGATTGGCGTTCCCGGCAACTGGGTTCACCAGACCCGGGTCAATCCTTGGTTGGTCAAGGTGTACCTCAAGGGGGAAGCCCGAGGGGTGGAAGCCGCATACCTTCAGGATGAGGCTTTCCTTCGGGACCTCTATGGGGAGGTGAACATCTACAACCCCGGGGAACTGGCGGCTTTTCTGGGGGTGGAGTTGAGGGAAAGGGGGAAGGCAAGAGGGGGATGGGTTCTTATCTTGGAGCAACAGGCCAGGAAGTTCCCCCCTTCCTACAAGGATGTGCAGGAGAGGTTTACAAGGAAGGGTAGTAAGGGTTGGGTTTCCTGGGCAGGGCTTCCTTTGCTGGAGCCCCTGGTGGCCTACGAGGTGAATGCCCTGGGGTTTAAGGACCCCGAGGCGGCCTACCAGGATGGCCTCATGGAGGCCCTGGAGATCTGGGGCCGTTTGCAGAGGAAGTACGCTCAGGAGGTTAAGGAGGGCAAGGGGTTTAACCCCCTTCTCTTCCTGGTGCCCGAGCTTCGCAAGTTCCTTCTGGAGCTTCGGGCACAGGAGGTAGGGGTCTTCCGCCTTTCTCGGGCGGATGCCCAGAAGCTAAGGAAGTACTTCTACCTCCGGGAGAGGGGGTTGGACCCCATAGAGGCAGGGAGAAAAGCCGGGCTTTCCCCGGAGCTTCTTTCCGCTCTTCAGGCAGAGGATGTTTCTGGGGATGCCCTGGTTGAACTGGGGGTTGACCCCAGGGAGGAGGTGGACTATGACACCTTCCTCCTGAGGGTCAAGGTAAAGGAGCTTAAGGAGGAGATTGCCCGTTGGTGGGGTCCTAAAGGGGAGGCTTTCGTTGAGGCCCTGATGGAAGGCCAAACTTCCTTGGGAGCCCAGTTAGAGGTTGGCCTCTCCAACGAGGAAGCGGAGGAAATCAAGGACTTCCTCCGCTCTGAGTTGGAGGGCTGGGTAGAGTAAGCCAGTAACTTGTGCCCCCGCCTGACCGCAGGCGGGGGTTTCTGTTTTTGCGTTGGAGGTGGTAGCATGCAGGCAAGGATGGAAGCCATGGTTTTTGATTGGAATGAGGTTGTGGAGGAAATCTCGGAATCCCTGGCGGATGGGGTCGGTGCTCCCGAGGGGGCTTCGGTGTACGTTCTCTGGGGGTTCAGTTCCCTTGACCTGGAAACTGCCCTGTACGACCTGCTGATGCACCTGGGGGAGGAGGAACGAGCCTTCTTTCGGCGCTACCTCGGCGACCTGGTGGAAACCATCCACCGGGAAGGGTACAACATCCTGGCCCTCCTGCCCCACGAGGGCCAGCTACACGCCAAAGGGGGTAGCGTCCCCATCCCCCCCGGTTGGGAAACCGAAACGACCAGGGTGCTCTCCTGACCGTACCCACTCGGAGTGGGGACACCCCGGAAAAAGTGGGTACGCTTTTGTACCCTCCCGGACGACAAAAATCGCAAGCGTACCCACTGTACCCACTTCTGGGGTAGGGGTTAGTAGGTTGTGTGCAAGGGGGTTATCCCCAGACCCTTACCTCACCCACCACCCGGTGGAGGAGCCAGTCGCCTTTTTCCAGGGTGCGGCGTTCCGTGGGGCATCCCAGGGTTTCCACCACGTAGCTACGGCGGCTGTTGAGGCCCAGGAAGCGCACGGGGGAGAGGGGGGCATCCCCTTCCCTGGGTTCGGCCACCGCCAGTTCCCCGGGTTCGGGTTCTTCCCCTTCCCGGTACACCACGAAGCCTCCCCTGTGGGTCAGGGCACGGAGGTCCCTGGGGTCCACCTCCAGGCCCGGCAGGCCCAGGACCAGGTACTCTCCCGACCCCTTAAGGGGCACCTTCAGCAGGGGAACCGGGGGAACCCCGGGCATCTCCTCCGTGGTGAGCCCCGGCACCGCTACCCCGGTGGCCTGGGTGAACTCCTCGGGAGTCCAGCGCAGGGCCTTCATCAGGGCCAGAAGGCGCTGGTACGACACGTTCTCCAGGTTCACCAAACCCTTCTCCAGCTTCCATACATACCCGTCCGATACATTCATCTCCCGGGCTACATCCGCCAGCGTCAACCCCAACTCCCGCCGCCGCCTGGCAATCGCACCCCCGGCCCGTTGCCGAATACCCTCTACCATGCTCTACACTTTACCATCTGGCAAGGCAGACATGGTTGAACATAAGAGAGGTGCTTCCCCATGATAAACCGGCAGGCCACCGGCATATCCCCCGGTAGAACCTCCCCCTTGCCATCCGACAAGGGTAAAGCCCCGGTAAATCCCGTTCTGCACGGCGTTCCCGTCTTACCCCTTATTTACCCCTTATTCCGCCGGAATGACCCCATATCTGTACCGTTTGCGAGGATGCTCACGGGGCATGGATGCCGTTCTGTTGCCATCTGTCAAAGTGAGCCAAGGGTGAAGTGGGGGTGGAATGTAAACCTCACACGCGAGAGGTCGTAGGTTCAAGTCCTACGCCGCCCACCACGAAGAGAACACAAAACTTCCCCCCTCGCTACCGAGGGGGGAAGATGCTTTCTAGCTATCCAGCGCCCGGTACACGGCTACCGCCCCCAGGGCTCCCAGGATGGGGAAGAGGGCGGGGACCAAGAGGTAGGGGTTGGCTGCGCCCTCTACCCCAAGGATCCAGGCCAGAAACCTGGGGGCAAGGTCCCGGGCAGGATTCAAGGCGAAGCCTCCAGGTCCTCCGAGGCCGTACCCCACGGCTGCCACGGTGAGGGCCAGCCAGAGGGCCACCATGCGCCCGTCCTTGCCCGCCGCCAGGATCACGCTCATGAGGGCGAAGGTGCCCAGGGTTTCCGCCACTGCCGGACCAGTCCAGGCGTAGAGGGCTTCCGGTTCCGTGCGCAAAAAGCCGGGTCCCGTGCTGAACACGTTGGGCATCCCCTGGGCCAGAAGGCCTTCCCGGTAGGCGACAAAGGCTCCGAGAGCACCCAGGAATCCGCCCAGGAACTGGGCCACCAGGTAGAGGGGCACGAGACGCCAGGGGAACAGGCGGCCCGCAGCCAGGGCTAGGGTGACCGCGGGGTTGAGATGGGCCCCCGAAAGGGAGCGGCTGGTCAGCACCCCCACCAGCACCGCCAGGCCCGAGCCCAGGGCCAGGGAGTCGTAGCCGTAGGCCCCCGGGGAAAGCCGGGGCTGTAGGACCGCATTGACGGCGCTTCCCACGGTGAGGAGGACGAGAAGCAACGTCCCCAACACCTCACCCACAAATGCCCTACCAACGATGCGCATCCTGGTTGCCTCCCCAAAGGGGTTCCTCGCCTTTAGGGGTAAGAAGGAAGCTATTCCGATTATCCCGGATCTGGCGCTTGAGTACCCGGAGGACCTGCTTTTTGGCTTCCTTGTCCAGGACGGGGAAGAGGAGTTCAAAGCGGCTTTGGAAGTTCCGGGGCATGGCATCCGCGCTGGTGAGGTAAACCCTCCAGGCTCCTCCGGCCCGGAAGGCGGCCACCCGGGCGTGTTCCAGGAAGCGCCCCACCAGGCTTTTGGCCCGGAAGGCGGGGTGGAGGAGGGTGAGGGTGCTCCGCACCAGGAGGTCTACCCGGGCCCCTGCCTCGGCGGCCTGGACCAGGGCCTGGAGGACCGCAGGATCCGTGAGGTGGTTGAACTTCAGGATTATCCGGCCCTTGGGGTGGGTCTCCTTGGCGATTTCCTCCACCAGGAGGTTGCGGATGGCCTCCCCGGTCCTGAGGAGGGAGAGGGCCAAAGAAGCCTCGAGGCCAGTTTCACCCGGGCTTACTACCTCCGAGGCCTGCTTTGCGGCCAGCCCGCCCAGCCCTTCCCCGGGAAGGCTAGCCCGCATGGCCTGGAAGAAGCTGTGCACCTCCCGCACCACCTCGTGGCGCCCCGTGAAAAGCGAGAAGTCGGTGTAAAGACGCCCGTTTTGCGGGTTGTAGTTGCCCGTGCCCAGGTGGACGTATCCCTTTCCCTGGTGGGTGAGGAGGAGCAGGGCCTTGGCGTGCACCTTGCGCTCGGGTAGGGGGAGTACCTCCACCCCGGCCCGGAGGAAGCGCAGGTACCAGTGGAGGTTCAAAAGCTCGTCGAAGCGGGCCCGTCCCTCCAGGAGCACGTGCACCTTTTTCCCGGCCCGCGCCGCCTGGATGAGGGCCTCGGCCAGGGGGTTCTCCTCTCCGATGCGGTAGAGGGTGGCCCAGACCTCGGCCACCTCAGGGGAGAGGGCCTCCTGGGCGAAGCGCTCCACGGCGGCGTAGTCGGCAAAGGGGTGGTAGAGGAGGAGGTCCTTGCGGTCCAGGTGGGCCAAGGGTTTTTTCAGGAAGCCCCGGGGCCGCTCGGGCTTCAGGGGCGGGAAGAGCCATTCCCCAGGGCCCTCGGCCACCAGCCTTTCCACCAGGGTGAGGTTCAGGGGTGGGGGCAGGAGGAAGACCTCCTCCGGGGTAAGTTCCAGGGTTCCCCGGAGCGCTTCCAGCCAGGCCTCGGGGAAACCCTCCTCCACCACCAGCAAGGTGGCCATCCCCTCCTGACGCCCCTCCAGGGACTGGGCCAGCTCGTCCCAGTCCGCCCGGGCCCGCTCGCTTTCCAGAAGCCGAAGCACCCTGAGCTCGTAAAGGGGAGAAGGCTCCGGCAGGAAGAGGTCGCTTCGGGCCCGCATCAGGGCTCCCAGGCGCACGTAGGTTCCGTCCCGCCCGGGGACGGGGAGCAGGCGGGGAAGATCCTGGGGCAGGCGCACCAGGTAGTCCTCCGAGGCGAAGTAGAGGGCTCCGTGGGAAAGGTCGGAGGCAGCCTCCCAGGGGATGAGGTCGGTGCGGGGGGCCACCACTTCTGCCAGGTAAACCCGGAAGTAAAGCCAGTCCTCCTCGTCCAGATCCTGGGGCTCCAGGACCTCGAGGCGGGGACGGGCCTCCCTTAGCAAAGCCTGATAGCGCTGGCAGGCCAGCCTGGCCTGGGCGTAGGCTTCCTCCAACAAGGCCCGGTGGGCCGGGCTCCCCCGCTTTTCCCAGAAGGGCTTGGCGATGCGGGCAGCGAAGAACTCGTCCAGGTTTCGGTTCCAGATGGCCAGAAAACGCATCCTCTCCAGAAGAGGGAAATCGGGCCGCTCCGTTTGCAGGAGGACCCGGCGGTTAAACTGTAGCCAGCTGGCCTCGGGTAGGAGGTGCATTTGTTAAAGATTACGCCCGGCGAAAGTCAGAACAAGGTCAAGCCCCGTTCCCTGGCCATCATGGACCTGGGCTCGGGCACCTTCCGCCTGGTGGTGTACGAATACGAGCCCGGCCGTTCCTTTCACCTGGCGGACGAGTTGCGGGAGCCCGTGGCTTTGGGGGAGGGGCTTAGCCGGGGGCGGATTAACCCCCAGGCTCTGGAGCGGGGAAAGAAGGCCCTGAGGGCCTTTGCCGACTTTCTCAGGGCGGTGGCCCCGGACGAGGTGCGCATCCTGGCCACCAGCGCCATCCGGGACAGCGAAAACGGCCGGGAGATCCTGGAGGAGGCCCTGGCCCTGGGGCTTTCCCCCAAGCTTCTTTCCGGGGAGGAGGAGGCCCGGCTTGGGGTGTTGGCGGTGGCCAACGCCCTGCCCCTAGAGGAGGCCTTGGTGGTGGACCAGGGTGGGGGGAGTGCCCAGGTTTCCCGCATGCAGGGGCGTCGGTTCCTGTGGGGCAGGGCCCTTCCCTTGGGGGCCTTGCGCCTCACGGAGGGGTTTTTGGCTTCCGACCCGCCCGCCAGGGCCGAGGTGAGGGCCCTGGTCCAGGCGGTGATGGCCCACCTCGAGGCCCTGCCCCTGGAGCCCGGCGTGCCCGTGGTGGGCCTGGGGGGAAATGTCCGGGCGGTGGCCCGCCTGCACCAGAAAAGGCGGGGCTATCCCCTGGATTTCGTGCACGGCTACTACCTGCCCCGGGAGGGAGTGGAGGAGCTTTACGAGGACGTGCTGAGCTTGAGCTTGAAGGCCCGTTCGGAGCTTCCTGGCCTCCAGCAGGACCGGGCCCGGACCCTTCCCGCCACCTTGGTGCTGCTCCGCACCCTGCTGCGCCATACCCGGGCCCCGGGCCTCTGGCTGAGCGGGATGGGGATCCGGGAGGGTGCCCTTTTCCAGCACCTCCTGCCCTCGCCCCACCTTCTCCCCGACCCCCGGGCCTTTGCCGTGGAGAACCTCTTCCGCCGCTATCCCTTTCGGGCGGACCACCGGGAGCGGGTGAAGGCCTTAGCATTGGCCCTGTACCGTGGCCTTTCCCCCCTGCACGGCTACGGCCCGGAGGAGGAGCGCCTTCTCCTGGAGGCCGCCCACCTTCACGACATCGGCATGCACCTGGGCTACCACGAGCACCACAAGCACGGGGCCTACCTGGTCCTCTCCGAGCCCCTCTTGGGAACGCCCCACCGGGAGCAGGTTTTCCTGGCCCTTCTGGTGCGCTACCACCGGCGCGGAGAGCCTTCTTTGGGAGGCTACCGCAACCTCATGGCCCGGGGGGATGGCAAGAGGCTTTGGCGCCTGGCTGCCCTGCTTCGCCTGGCGGAGATGCTGGAGCGCACCCGTTCCGGCCGGGTGGAGGGGGTGCGGGTGGAGCTGGGAGAGAGGGTGCGCCTGACCCTGGAGGCGGAGGAGGACCCGTGGGTGGAGCGCCTGGAGGCGGAGAAGCAAGGGGGGCTTTTCCAGGAGGCCTTCGGGCTTCCCCTCGAGGTGGTGTGGGGAAGATAATGTCCCAATGGAGCTCCTCCTGGTACGGCATGCCCTGGCCCTGCCTCCCGAGGGAGAGGGGGAGGAGGCGGACCGCCTCCGTCCCTTGGCACCCCGGGGGGTGCGGCGGTTCCGCAAGGTGGTGCGGGGCCTTCGGGGGCTTGGGGTCAAGCTGGATCTGATCCTCACCAGTCCCAAGCGACGGGCCCTGGAAACCGCCGAGCTCCTGGCGGACCTCCTGCAGGGGGAAACTCGGGTAACTCCCCTCCTGGCGGCCCCACCCTCGGAAGCCCTCCTGGCCGAGATACCCCATCAGGGCCGGGTGGCCCTGGTGGGACATGAACCTTACCTTTCCACCCTCCTGGCTTGGCTTCTCCTGGGGAACTTCATGGGGGCCTCGGCCCGGGAGCCCCTGGGGGCCCGCTTCCCCTTGAAGAAAGGAGGTGTAGCCTGGCTGGAGGGGAACCCTGTGCCCGGGGGGATGGTGCTTAAAGCCCTGCTTCCGCCCAAGGTTTTCCAGCTGTGAGTGAGTTTCCATCCTTGGCCTCTGGCAAACCCCTTGAGGGTTTTCTGCCGCTGAGAGCCACGTGCCCGTCCTATCCTCATCGTGTGGACTTGGCCCGCCCAGGACGTTACGGCCTGGGGAGTGGAAGAATAGGGCTATGCCGGTTAGTCGCTATTACGATGTCAAGCGGGACGAGCGAGGCGAGCGCTACCTGGAGCCCTACGTTTCCGGTTTCCTTCTGCTGAGGCTTCCCCTCCTCAACAAGGGCACGGCCTTCACCGAGGAGGAGCGGAGAGCCCTGGGCCTCGAGGGCCTTCTTCCCCCCCACGTGAACACCCTCGAGGAGCAGAAGGAGAGGGTCTACCGCCGCTACCGCCTTATCCAGAGCCCTTTGGAGAAACACATCTACCTACGCCACCTCCAGGACCGCAACGAGGTGCTCTTTTATGCCCTTTTGGTGGACCACCTGGAGGAGATGCTGCCCATCCTCTACACCCCCACGGTGGGGGAGGCGGTGCGGGAGTTTTCCCACATCTACCGGTACCCCCGGGGCTTCACCGCCAGCACCAAAAACATCGACCGCCTCGAGGAGGCCCTGGCCAATGTTCCCCTGGAGGAGGTCCGCCTCATCGTGGCCACAGATTCTTCCGCCATCCTGGGGATCGGGGACCAGGGGTATGGGGGCATGGCCATCTCCATCGGGAAGCTCACCCTTTACACCGCTGTGGGGGGTGTGGGACCCGACAAGACCCTTCCCGCGGAGCTGGACGTGGGCACGGACCGGGAGGACCTCCTCACGGATCCCCTGTACCTGGGCGTGCGGCACAGGCGCTTGCGGGGTGACGAGTATTACCGTTTTCTGGACCGGTTCGTGGAAGCGGTGCGCAGGCGCTACCCCAAGGCCCTGATCCAGTGGGAGGACTTTGCCAAGGAGGCGGCTTTTAATGTGCTGGAGCGCTACCGCAAGGTGGTGCCCTCCTTCAACGACGACATCCAGGGCACAGGGGCGGTGGCTTTGGCAGGGGTGCTCTCCGCCTGCCGTCTGAAGGGGGAGAAGCTTTCCGACCAGGTGGTCGTGATCTATGGGGCGGGCGCCGGGGGCATCGGGGTGGCCTGGGCCTTGCGGGAGGGGATGAAGCGGGAAGGCCTTTCCGAGGAGGAAGCCAAAGCCAGGGTTTTGGTCTTGGATTCCAAGGGCCTCCTGGTGGAAGGTCGGAGCATGGAGGCTTACAAGCAACCCTATGCGCAACGGCGGGAGCGCATCGCCGGGTGGGAGTTTGCGGGTTCCTACCCCAACCTCTTGGAAACCATCCGCAACGCCCGGGCCACCGTGCTTTTGGGGCTTTCCGGCCAGGGGGGAAGCTTTACCGAGCCGGTGGTGCGGGCCATGCTGGAAAACACCCCCCGCCCCGTTATCTTTCCCCTTTCCAATCCCACTTCCGCCTCTGAGGCCCTGCCCGACGACCTCATCTACTGGACGGAGGGAAGGGCCCTGGTGGCGGCGGGAAGCCCCTTTCCCCCTGTGGGCTACATGGGGCGGACCATCCCCATCGGCCAGGGAAACAACGCCTTCATCTTCCCGGGCCTCGGCCTGGGGGCGGTGCTGGCCCGGGCCCGGGAGGTGACGGACGGGATGGTGCTGGAGGCGGCCTATGCCCTTTACGACTACACGCAAGGCCACTTCCCCGAGTTTCTTTACCCCCCGGTTTCCCGGCTGAGGGAGGTTTCCCCTTACGTGGCGGCCCGGGTGATGCAGAAGGCCCTCGAGGAGGGCGTGGCGGAGGAGGAACGGGTGAAGGGCCTTTCCTTCAAGGGGCTTATGGAGTTCGTGCGTAGCCGCTTCTGGGAGCCCAAGTACCTCCCCTATCGCCCGGCCCCGGTAATCTAAGGGCATGGCCTGGCGGCTTTACTCCCTGGATCTTTCCCGCCTCGAGGGCACGGCAGGGGAAGTTCTTTCTGGGGCCCCGGAAGGCGCTGAGGAGGGCTACCCTGCCAGCTTCCAGCCCCTGGAGGAGCCATGGGAGGCCAGAAGGGCTGATCCCGTGCCCTGGCCCGAGCCCCTTTACTTCGTGGACGGCCGGGAACGCGGGGAGGCGGTGCTTTCCGACGGGAGGAGGCTTGCCCTCTTGGGGTGCGTGGCCGCCGGTGCCGTGGTTTATCAGCAAGGGAATATGCGCCTGCTGGAAACCAGGGTGCGCCGGGTGGGGGTGGGGTTGGAGGAGGCCTTGCGCCTGGGGGAGCTGGTGTACGAACCCCTGCCCCTCGAGGGCCCTCCAAGCCCGGGGGACGTCCTCACGGCCCTTCAGGAGGGTTTGCGGAAGGCCAGGACCCTTTTGGAGGAAAAGCTGGCCGGGGCCCTCGCGGGAGGCCTTCTCGTGGTGGACGGTCCCGTGCGCTTAAGGCGGCAGGGCCCGGTTTTGGGGTACATCAAGACCCACTGGGCCCGTTACCTCCCCGAGGACCGGGAAGCCCTCCTCTCCACCCTGAAGCCCGGGGAGCGCACCCCCATGTTCAGGGTGCGCCGGAAGGGGCAGGAACTGGCCAGCTGGTACCTGCGCCTGCCCCTGCCCCCGGAGGGGGTGCGCCCGCCGGAAAGCGGGCTTCTGCGGGTGGAAACCCCGCTACAAGGGGATTTCGGCGCCCTGGCGGACCTGTCCTTAAGCCTCTTTCCCGCCTTGGCCTCCCACCCGGTGAAGGACCCCAGGGCCCCGCAAAACCTTCTGCCCGTTGGGGGGCTTGAGCGGGAGCTTTCCCGCAGGATGGGGAGCCGCGAGGTGGTGGCCCGCATCCTTGCCCGGCACCAGGATAGCCTGTCGGCGGATCAGGGAGGTGGTTGATGGAGCGCATCGGGGTGGTGTTGGGCAGGCGGGAGGCCACCCCCCTGGAGTTCTGGGTGGGGGTGGAGGGGGAGGGCCTTCTGCGCCTGGACGACCTGGTGGTGGTGGAGGGGTTTCACCCCAAGGTAGGCAAGGTGCGCTACTTCGGCATGGTGGACCTGGTGGCCAAGGCCCACGAGGGGGAAAGCTTTGACACGGATGTCTTCTTGGCGGTGCAGGGGAAGATCCCCGTGAGCCTGGCCTACGTAGCCCATGTGAGCGTGACCCGTATCGTGCCCGAGGAGTTTTTCCCCCCCGATCCCGGCTCCGCTGTGTACCTGGCCCGGGAGGAGGACCTGGAGCTTGCCCTTTACTACGACGCCATGAAAAACCAAAGGGGAAGCACCAAGCTTCCTGCGGGGTTTTTAAAGAGCGGGGAGGTGGCCTACCTGAACCTGGAGTTCCTGAACGGGGTGAAGGGGGGGCACGTGAACATCTCGGGCATCAGCGGGGTGGCGGCCAAGACCAGCTACGCCACCTTCCTCCTGAAAAGCCTTTTGGAAAGCGAGGTCCTCGAGGAGGCCCACCAGGCCCGGGTGCTCCTCTTCAACGTGAAGGGGGAGGACCTCCTCTTCCTGGACAAGCCGAACCTAAGGCTTTCCGAGGAGGCCAAGGAGGAGTACCGCCGCCTGGGCCTTCCCCCCACCCCCTTTGGAAGCGTGCGCTTCCTGGCCCCGCCCAAGAAGGGAGAGGAGGGGATTCTCCCCGATGTGGAAACCCGCCTGGAGGGGGTGAAGGCTTACCATTGGGACCTGGTGCAGTTTGCCCAGAAAGGGCTTCTCCCCTTCCTCTTCACCGACAAGGGGGCCCTCACCAACCTGGGCTTCCTGGTGGCCCACGTGACGGAGAAGCTGAGGCGGCTTGCGGAGGGGCAGAAGGGGCCCCACCTCCTGGTGGCGGACTGGCCCGGAGGGGAGCTTCCGGAGGACATCACCTTTGACGACCTGGGCAGGGTGCGGTTGAAAAGCTTCTCCGACCTGGTGCGCTACCTGGAGTACAAGCTTTTGGGCCCCGAAACGGGGGAAGGGGAGGGGGACCGGACCTGGGTCGCCCGCCAGGCCCGCCCTACCCTCGAGGCCTTTGTCCGGCGCCTCCGTTCAAGCGTGGAGAACGTGGGCCACCTAATCCGGGGAGACCGCAAGGGCAACCCCCCGGACCCCCTCTCGGGAAGCCACCAGGTGCACGTGGTGGACCTGGCCAAACTCTCCCCCCAGGGCCAGATGTTCGTGGTGGGGAGCCTTCTTTCCGACCTCTTCGCCAAAAAGGAGCGGGGCCAGTACCGGGGCCGGGTTTTTGTGGTGCTGGACGAGCTCAACAAGTACGCTCCCCGGGACGAGGAAAGCCCCATCAAGGACGTGCTCTTGGACATCGCCGAACGGGGCCGCTCCCTAGGGGTGATCCTCATCGGGGCCCAGCAGACCGCCAGCGAGGTGGAGCGAAGGGTGGTGGGCAACGCCGCCATCCGGGTGGTGGGAAGGCTGGATGCCGCCGAGGCCGAGCGGCCCGAGTACCGCTACCTTCCCACCTCCTTCCGCCAGCGGGCCCTGATCCTGCCCCAGGGGATGGTGATCCTGCACCAACCGGAGATCCCCGTGCCCCTATTGGTGCGCTTTCCCTTCCCGGCCTGGGCCACCAAGCGGGAGGAGGTCCTCGAGGACAACTCCGCCGAGGCCTTGAGGAGGGAGTTCTTTTAGAGAAAAGAGGGGGCGTGGGGGAGCTATAATCCCCCGGTTTCCAAGATAGCCCTACAGGCTGACCAAACCGGGGATACATGGGTCAGCGGTCACGCAAAGCGTACCTTGCAGCTACATGCGACCGAAGGGAGCTTAGCTCCCCCACGTCCACCACAGGTGGACACGGATTTGGTACAATGTTCTTGGGGACAAAGTTCCCCGTGGACCTTGAAACTTGGAGTAGGGGGTTCCATCGGGTAGTCCGATGGGTAAAACTCCAAACGAACACCCGTGGCAGAGCCAGAAGCATTGCGCTCGCCTGCCGATACGGAGTCAAGGTTTTTCTGGGCCCGGACGGGGCCTTCGGGGGAAACCCCGAGAAGCCCCGGACTTTAGTCCGGGGAGTCGTCACTAGGATGGGGCTGCCATGAAGCGGACACCCCTTTATGAAGCCCATCTGCGCCACGGGGGGCGCATGGTGGAGTTTGCCGGCTATGCCCTTCCCCTGCAGTACACCTCCATCCTCGAGGAGCACCTGGCGGTGCGCCGGGGGGCTGGGGTTTTCGACGTGAGCCACATGGGGGAGTTCCTCATCCGGGGCAGGGAGGCCCTGGCCTTCCTCCAGTGGGCCACGGCCAATGACGCCGCCAAGCTAAAAGTGGGCCGGGCCCAGTACTCCATGCTCCCCAACGCCCGAGGGGGGGTGGTGGACGACATCTACCTGTACCGGCTCGGCGAGGAGGAGTACCTCATGGTGGTGAACGCCGCCAACATCGCCAAGGACTTCGCCCACCTTAAGGAGCTCTCCCGGGGCTTTGCCGTGGAACTCACCGACCTCTCCGAGGAAACCGCCCTCCTGGCCCTGCAGGGTCCCAAGGCGGCTTCCCTCCTCCAGGGCTTGACCGACGCCGACCTTTCCCAAAGGAAAAGGAACGACGTGTTCAGCGCCCGGGTGGCGGGCCGGCCCGCCCGCCTGGCCCGCACCGGGTACACGGGGGAGGATGGCTTTGAGCTCTTTCTGGCTCCCGAAGATGCCGAGGCGGTCTTTGAAGCCCTTTTGGAGGCGGGAGCGACCCCGGCGGGCCTGGGAGCCCGGGACACCCTGAGGCTGGAGGCGGGGTTTCCCCTTTACGGCCACGAGCTTACCGACGACACCAACCCCCTTTGCACCCCCTGGGCCTGGGTGGTGAAGAAGGAGAAGGATTTCCACGGCAAGGAGGCGATGCTGGCCACGCCGTGCGCTGAGAAACTCGTCGGCCTGGTGCTGGAGGCGGGGATTCCCCGGGAGGGGTATAGGGTATACTCCGGCGACCGGGCGGTGGGCTGGGTGACCAGCGGGGGTTATTCTCCCCTCTTGGAAAAGGGCATCGCCCTGGCCTACGTGGAGAAGGAGGCGCAGGAGCCCTTCTTTGTGGAGGTTCGGGGGCGCAAGGCGGGGGCTTCCCTTAGCCCATTGCCCTTTGTGCCGCTAAAATAGCGGGGGTTAGGAGGCGCTATGGACATACCCAAGGACCGCTTTTACACCAAGACCCACGAGTGGGCCCTGCCCGAAGGGGACACGGTTTTGGTGGGCATCACCGACTACGCCCAGGATGCCTTAGGGGACGTGGTGTACGTGGAGTTACCCGAGGTGGGGCGCAAGGTGGAGAAGGGCGAGGCGGTGGCCGTGGTGGAGAGCGTGAAGACCGCCTCCGACATCTATGCCCCAGTATCGGGCGAGGTGGTAGAGGTGAACACCGCTTTGGAGAAGACCCCGGAGCTCATCAACCAGGACCCCTATGGGGAGGGCTGGATCTTCCGCATCCGCCCCTTGGACATGGGGCACCTGGATGACCTGCTGGATGCCGCTGGCTACCAGGAGGTCTTGGAGAGCGAAGGGTAAGGCGGCTGGTATGGCGAGATCTGGGCTTTGGGGTGCCCGGATGTCCTTAGCCGGGCGGCAGAGCCCTTCTGTGGCCCCGGGTCAAATGGCCCGGGGGTTTTGTTTAAGGATGATCCTATGGACTACACGCCCCATACCGAGGAAGAGATCCAGGCCATGCTGGAACGGGTGGGGGCCGGAAGCCTCGAGGACCTTTACCGGCACCTGCCAAAGGAGGTTTTAAACCCCGAGATTGCCCTGCCCGAGCCCTTGCCGGAGTGGGCGGTGCTGGAGGAGCTCAAGCGGCTTGCGGGGAAAAACCAACCGGCCTTTAAGGCCTTTTTGGGGGGTGGGGTTCGTAGTCACCACACCCCGCCCGTGGTCCAGGCCCTGGCGAGCCGGGGGGAGTTTTTGACCGCCTACACCCCCTACCAGCCGGAGGTGAGCCAGGGGGTTTTGCAGGCTACCTTTGAGTACCAGACCATGGTGGCGGAGCTTGCGGGCCTCGAGGTGGCCAACGCTTCCATGTACGATGGGGCTACTGCCCTGGCGGAGGGGGTTCTTCTGGCCCTCAGGGAAACGGGAAGGATGCGGGTCCTGGTCTCCCAGGGGGTGCACCCCGAGTACCGGGAGGTGCTTAGGAGCTATCTGGAGGCGGTGGGGGCGGAGCTTCTCACCCTACCCTTGGAAAGGGGCCGTACCCCTATAAGGGAGATACCCGAGGGCACGGGGGCGGTGGTGGCGCAAAACCCCAACTACCTGGGGGCTTTGGAGGACCTGGCCCCCCTGGCCGAGGCCGCCCACAGGGCGGGGGCGCTTTTCGTGGCGGTGGCCGATCCCCTTTCCCTGGGGGTCCTGGAACCCCCCGGGGCCTACGGGGCGGACATCGCCGTGGGGGATGGACAGGTGCTGGGGCTTCCCATGGGCTTCGGCGGGCCCCACTTCGGGTACCTGGCTACCCGGAAGGCCTTCGTGCGCCAGATGCCCGGGCGGTTGGTCTCGGAAACCGTGGACGCCGAGGGAAAGCGGGGCTACATCCTCACCCTCCAGGCCCGGGAGCAGTACATCCGCCGGGCCAAGGCCAAGAGCAACATCACCACCAACGCCCAGCTCACCGCCCTCATGGGGGCCATGTACCTGGCGGCCTTGGGGCCTTTGGGGCTTAAGGAGGTGGCCCTGA
Source organism: Thermus scotoductus DSM 8553 (assembly GCF_000381045.1). Taxonomy (GTDB): domain Bacteria; phylum Deinococcota; class Deinococci; order Deinococcales; family Thermaceae; genus Thermus; species Thermus scotoductus. The sequence continues at coordinate 79,182 of NZ_KB905729.1, forward strand.
AAAGCGTGGCCATGGCCCACCGCCTCTGGGAGCTTCTTTTGGAGATCCCGGGGGTGGAGCCCTTCACCCCAAAGCCCTTCTTCAACGAGTTTGTTCTCAGGCTTCCCAAGGAACCTGAGGCGGTGCGGGAAGCCTTGGCGGCAAGGGGCTTCCATGCCGCCACCCCGGTGCCGAAGGAGTACGGGGAGAACCTCGCCCTTTTTGCTGCCACGGAGCTCCACCGGGAGGAGGACCTTTTGGCCCTACAAGCGGCCATGCGGGAGGTGTTGGCATGAGCTACCCCTTGATCTTTGAGCGAAGCCGCCCGGGAAGGCGGGGCCTTAAGCTGGTGGAAGTAGTCCTTGAGGCCAGCCGGTATATCCCGGAAAAGTTTCTACGGAAGAACCCCCCAAGGCTTCCCGAGGTGGACGAGCTCACCCTGGTGCGCCACTACACCGGACTTTCCCGCCGCCAAGTGGGGGTGGACACCACCTTCTACCCCTTGGGTAGCTGCACCATGAAGTACAACCCCAAGTTGCACGAGGAGGCGGCGCGGCTCTTCGCTGACCTTCATCCCTACCAGGACCCCAGGACCGTCCAGGGGGCCTTGGAGCTCATGTGGCAGCTTTCCGAGTACTTGAAGGCCCTAACCGGCATGGACGCCATCACCTTGGAGCCTGCCGCCGGGGCCCACGGGGAGCTTACCGGGATCCTCATCATCCGCGCCTACCACCAGGACCGGGGGGAGGGGAAGGTGAGGCGGGTGGTGCTGGTGCCGGATTCCGCCCACGGCTCCAACCCCGCCACCGCCAGCATGGCGGGCTACCAGGTGAGGGAGGTTCCCTCGGGGCCGGATGGGGAGGTGGACCTCGAGGCCCTGAAGCGGGAGCTTGGTTCCCATGTGGCCGCCATCATGCTGACCAATCCCAACACCCTGGGCCTTTTTGAGCGGCGCATCCTGGAGATCTCCCGCTTAAGCAAGGAGGCCGGGGTGCAGCTTTACTACGACGGGGCCAACCTGAACGCCATCATGGGCTGGGCCCGGCCTGGGGACATGGGCTTTGACGTGGTGCACCTGAACCTGCACAAGACCTTCACCGTGCCCCACGGAGGAGGCGGCCCCGGCTCCGGCCCCGTGGGGGTGAAGGCCCACCTGGCCCCTTACCTCCCGGTGCCCACGGTGGAGAAGGGGGAGGAGGGATTCTACCTGAACTTTGACCTCCCCAAGAGCATCGGCCGGGTGCGGAGCTTTTACGGGAACTTCTTGGCCTTGGTAAGGGCCTGGGCCTACATCCGCACCCTGGGGCTAAAGGGCCTCAAGAAGGCCGCTGCCCTATCCGTGCTTAACGCCCGCTACCTGAAGGAGCTCCTTAAGGAAAAGGGTTACCGCATCCCCTACGATGGGCCTTGCATGCACGAGTTCGTGGCCCAGCCTCCCCAGGGCTTCCGCACCCTGGACCTGGCCAAGGGGCTTTTGGAGATGGGTTTCCACCCGCCCACGGTGTACTTCCCCCTAATCGTCAAGGAGGCCATGATGGTGGAGCCCACGGAAACCGAGGCCAAGGAGACCCTCGAGGCCTTCGCTGAGGCGTTAGGGGAGCTTTTGCAAAAGCCCAAGGAGTGGTTGGAGGGGGCTCCCTACACCACCCCGGTCCGGCGGCTGGACGAGGTCCGGGCCAACAAGTACCCCAAGCTCACCTTTTTCGACCGGGAGTAGGAAGGAAGAAAGGGAGGGGCGCTGGGCCGCCTACCGGGGCTCCCAGCCTGGCGAAGCCAGGCTGGGGTGGTATTAGAGCCCAAAGTAAGCCCGCGCCAGGGCTACATCCTTGGCGATCTGGGCCTGGAGCTCCTCGAGGCTCGCAAAACGCCTTTCTTCCCGGAGGCGCTTCAGAAAGACCAGGCGCATCTCCTCGCCGTAAAGGTCGCCGGCGAAACCCAAAAGGTGAACTTCCAGCCGCCTTTCCGAGCCGTTTACCGTGGGCCTCGTGCCCACGTTGGCCACTCCCTTGTACCGGCCAAAAGCCCCCTGGGCCTCCACGGCGAATACCCCTGGAGGGAGGACCTTATTTGGGTGAACGGCCAGGTTGGCGGTGGGGAAGCCCAGTTTCCTCCCTAGCTTCTCCCCCTCCACCACCACCCCGTAGGCCCCGTAGGGCCGGCCCAGGAGGTGGCGGGCCTCCTCCACCCGGCCCTCCTGTAACAGGGCGCGGATGCGGCTACTTTTCACCGGTTCCCCTCCCAGGGTCAAAAGGGGAACGGTACGCACAGGGGCCACCTGGGCCAGGTCCTCTGGACCCCCGCTCCGGCCCCTGCCGAAGCGGAAATCCTCCCCCACGTAGATGCGGCTGGCTCCAAGCTTCCTCAGATCCTCCAAAAACTCCTCCGCCTTCCTCTTCGCAAAGGTTTCGTTAAAGGCCACCGCCAGGATGAGCTCCACCCCCAGGGCCCTCAGGGCCTCCACCTTCTCCGTAAGGTCCATCAGGAACCCTTCCCCCCGGGTAAAGACCTTGGTGGGGGGGTCAAAGGTGTAGACCAGAAGGGGCTGGTGGAGGCTCTTGGCCTCGGCCAGGGCTTGGTGCAGAAGGTACTGGTGGCCAAGGTGCACCCCATCAAAGGAGCCCACCGCCACCACCTTGGCCCCCTTGGGAACGTCAGCGACTTCGGAGAAAAGCATGGTAGTAGAGAACCCCCACAAGGCCCGTGGCCGAGAACTCCAGCTCCCCTTCTTGGTGCATCCGGAGGGCTTTTTCCGGTTCCAACCAGACTACCTGGATATCCTCGTCGTCATCCGGGGTGGCCGGTACTTCCCGTAGATTCTCTGCCAGGAAGACGTGGGTTTTCTCGTCGGTGAAGCCGGGGGAGACGTAGTAGCTGAAAAGGTAGGTGAGGTCTCCCGCAAGGCCTGTTTCCTCGGCCAGCTCCCGCTTTGCCGCCTCCAGGGGGTCCTCCCCGGGCTCGATGAGGCCGGCCGGGATCTCTAAGGGGGCCAGGCCTACGGCAGGCCTAGGCTGGCGCACGAAGAGCATCTTCCCATCCCTTAGGGCGATGATGGCCACCGCCGGTTTGTGTTCCACGATCTCGTAGGGGCCTTGCAAGGCTAGGTTCAGGATGCGGCCCCGGTACAGGTAAGTGCGGCTCACGTACCCATGTTAAGACCAAAAGCCCCGGGGCAGGGGGCCCCGGGGTTGCCCGCCGCTGGTTACTGGAGCGCGTTCAGCGTGGCCAGGAGGACGGCACGGGTATAGGTGGGGTTATGCACACCTTTGGAACCGTCGTTATCCAGCAGCAGGTAGTTCCAGCTGGCCCGTACGATGGGGTCTTTGGTGGCGAAGGGGCCAGTCTACACCCCCATCATGGCTTAAGTCAAAGGATAGGATGTCCCGGTGAAGGCGGAGGTGGGGGGGCGTTGTGGGTATACTGGGCGGCGTGTACGGGGTGCTGGTGTGGCCGCCGGAAGACCTTAAAGGTTTTCTGGAAAGGCTACAGGCCCAGTATGGGGTCAGGGGGTTTGGCCCCCCTCACCTCAACCTGCGCCAGCCCTTTGACTGGCCCTATGAGGAGGAGGCTTTGAAGATCGCCCTTGCGGGCATTCTCCGGGGGCATGTTCCCTTTCGTCTGCGCCTCGGGGGGTGGGGGTATTTCCCCCAGGGGGTGGTCTACCTGAGGGCCTACGGGGGCACCCCCTTCCGGCGGCTTTACCACGCCCTGGAGCCCTTGGCCCCGCCCCTTAAGGAGATCGAGGGTCCCAGCTACCTGCCCCACATCACCTTAGCCCTGGGGCTATCCGAGGAGGAGGCAAGGAGGCTGGCGCAGGAGCTTCCCGCTCCCCAAAGGCGCTCCTTCGTGGTGAGGGAAGTGGCCTTGGTGCGGGATGAAGACGAAGGCCACCTCGAGGAGGTGGCCCGGTTTCCCCTCGGTAGCTGCTAAGGGTTAGTCCAGGAAGTCCCGCAGTTTGCGGGTGCGGGACTCGTGGTACTTGAGCTTTCTTAGGGCCTTATTCTCAATCTGACGGATGCGCTCCCGGGTGACGCCGAAGTAGGCTCCCACCTCCTCGAGGGTGTGCTCCCGTCCATCAATCAGCCCTTTACGGAGTTTCAGCACCATGGCCTCGCGCTCGGAGAGCTTGGAGAGGGCCTTTTCCAGCTCCTCGGCCAGGAGGCTCTGGGCGGCGGCGTCCACGGGGGAGGGGAGGTGCTCGTCGGGGATGAAGTCTCCGTAGAAGCTGTCCTTTTCGTCCCCGATGGGGGTTTCCAGGGAAACCGGTTCCTGGGCGATCTTTAAGGTTTCCTCCACCCGCTTGGCGTCCCAGCCCGGGCCCATGGCCTCGGCGATCTCCTCGTAGGTGGGTTCCCGCCCCAGCTCCTGTTGCAGGGAGCGGGCGGTGCGGGAGAGCTTGTTGATGGTTTCCACCATGTGCACCGGGATGCGGATGGTGCGGGCTTGATCGGCGATGGCCCGGTTGATGGCCTGGCGGATCCACCAGGTGGCGTAGGTGGAGAACTTGAAGCGCCGTTTGTACTCAAACTTCTCCACGGCACGGATGAGACCCTGGTTGCCCTCCTGGATCAGATCCAGGAAGGAGAGCCCCCGGCCGGTGTACTTCTTGGCGATGGACACCACCAGCCTCAGGTTGGCCTCGATGAGGTGCTGGCGGGCGGCCTCGCCTTCGCGGGCGATGTGGAGGTAGCGCTTTAGTTCCTTGGGGAGGCTTTTGAGCTTTTGGTCGATTTCCTCCACCGTCTTGGGGTCCAGCTTCTCCTTCAGGCCCGGGATCTGGCTAATGCGGGCCGTGCCCAGGATCTTGGCCCGCACCACCTCCCGGATCAGGTCCTGGTCCAGCCCTGTGGCCTCGGAGAGCTTTTTGATGGCCTCCATCCCCTCTTCCACCTTCCTGGCCAGCTCGATCTCCTCCTCGAGGGTGAGAAGGGGAACCTGTCCGATCTCGTGCAGGTACTGGCGCACGGGATCGGAGGTGGAAACCTTGGGCAGGGCAAGCTCCTCCTCTTCCTCGAAGAGCTCCTCGCCCAGGTAGTCCGGGGAGGGACCTTCCTCGGGAAGGAGGAGGTCATCGGCTTCCAAGTAGCTCTCGTCCGCCATGGGATCTAAGGGCTCGTCCAGGAAGATCTCGGGGGCGAGGTCGGGCCCCTCTACCTCGAGGGGGGGTTCTTCCGGGGCCTCCAGGTAGCTTCCCTGGAGGGGATCCTGGGCCAGGGGTGCCATTTCCTCTTTAGCCTCCAGGGGGGCCGGTGGGGCCTTCTTCCGGTTTTTCGAGGTGGTTCCCCCGGAGCCCGCCTTGGGGGCTTTTTCCGTGGCGGTCATGGATTCTTGGGTCTGGAGGGCCATCCTTTCCTCTTCCCCGGCAGTAACCTGCTTCACCTTGTTCTTGGTCTTCTTCAACGCGGACCTCCCTCCTTGGGGTTGCTATCCCCGTCTGGCCTTCTCAGCGAAAAGCACCTTGTACTCCCTCACCAAAAGCGTCCTAAAAGCGCCAAAGCGCTCTTCCAGTAGGGGCTCGTACTTGAGAAAGGGGTTTGCCACCAGGAAAAACCCACCGCCCGGCTTCAGCCGGGCCGCCGCCGCTTCCACGAAGGCCTGGGCCACATCCAGGATGACCGCTCCCCCCACGTGAAAGGGGGGATTCGTAACTATGATGTCAAATGCTTCTTCCTCTGTCAAGCCGGGGGCTTGGTCCTGAGCCGGTCTGGATCCCCAACCTACTCCGCCTTCGGCTAAGGCCTCGTCCACGTCAGAGTGAAGCACTCGGGCGGCCAGGCGGTTTTCCTTTAGACTCCTTTCCAGGGAGAGGACCGACACCAGGTCGTCCTCGAGGGCCGTCACCTCCCCCCCCAGGCGGGCCAGGGGCAGGGTGAGGGCTCCGTAGCCTGCCCCCAGGTCCAGGATGCGCCTGCCGCGGATACCTTCCCGGCCTACCTCCCCCACCAGGGCTTCCAGGAGAAGCACCGAGGCCTTGTCCACCTTCCCCGCGGAAAAGACCCCCGGCAGGTGGAAGAAGGTGAAGGTCTCCCCCAAAAGCCTTGCCTGGAACGGGTGCCAGAGGGAGGGTAGAGGTGGGGCTTCCCGTTCCTTTTCCAGAAGGGCCACCCGCACTGGGCCTTCCCGCTTGAGGACCAGGCCGTACCCCAGAAGGGCCCGGGCTTCCTTGAAGTAGCGCTCAAAGCCCTTGTTCTTGTCCCCGGCCAGGTAGACCCGGCCCCCCATCCTCAAGGCCCGGGCGGCGGACACCAAGGTGGCCTCTACGTAAGCGGTGCCCCGGCCTGCGGGCAGGGCCAGGACCACCAGGTCGTAGGCGTTTTCCTCCGCTTCCCAAGGAGGGGCCAGGCGGGCCTTCAGGCCGCTGGACTGGAGGCAGCGGAAGGCGGCCCTCGAGGTTTCCAGCCTGTCCACCTCCATCCGGCCCTCCAGGGGCAGGCTGGCCAGACCCACCCCGGGGTTCAGGTCCAGGGCCCTCTGGCCGAAGGGGGCCACGGCAGCCTGTAGGGCCTCGTAAACCGGATCCCGGTACCCACGGGCCCCCGGCTTCACGTAAAGCACCCCCCCGGGCCGGGGCAGGGGGGTGAGGCGGTGGTACTCGGCTAGGGTCAGGCCCACATCGCTTTAGGATACGGGGCTTGGGGTGAAGGGGCAAATGTGATAATATTCCTTTTCAAGCCGCCCCTTGGGCGGAAAGGAGGCAAGCGTGTCCCTGGTCGTGCAAAAATATGGCGGCACCTCCGTGGGCGACCTGGAGCGCATCCACAAGGTGGCCCAGCGCATCGCCCACTACCGGGAGAAGGGGCATAGGCTGGCGGTGGTGGTTTCGGCCATGGGCCACACCACCGACGAGCTCATCGCTCTGGCCAAGCGGGTGAACCCGAGACCTCCCTTCCGGGAGCTGGACCTCCTCACCACCACAGGGGAGCAGGTTTCCGTGGCCCTCCTTTCCATGCAACTCTGGGCCATGGGCATCCCGGCCAGGGGCTTTGTGCAGCACCAGATCGGCATCGTCACGGATGGGCGCTTTGGCGATGCCCGTATCCTCGAGGTGAACCCAAACCGCATCCAGGAGGCCCTGGACCAGGGGTATGTGGCGGTGATCGCCGGCTTCATGGGCACCACCCCCGAGGGGGAGATCACCACCTTGGGCCGGGGGGGGTCCGACACCACCGCCGTGGCCATCGCCGCCGCCCTGGGGGCCAAGGAGTGCGAGATCTACACGGACACGGAAGGGGTTTACACCACGGACCCCCACCTGATTCCCGAGGCCCGGAAGCTTGAGGTGATCGGCTACGACCAGATGCTGGAGATGGCCGCCCTGGGGGCCAGGGTCCTCCACCCCCGGGCGGTGTACTATGCCAAGCGTTACGGGGTGGTGCTCCACGTGCGCTCCAGCTTTTCCTATAACCCCGGTACCCTGGTGAAGGAGGTCAACATGGAAATGGGCAAGGTGGTGACGGGTGCGGCCTTGGATCTGGACCACGCCCAGATCGGGCTTATCGGGATCCCCGACCAGCCGGGGATCGCCGCCAAGGTCTTCCAGGCCCTGGCCGAGCGGGGCATCGCCGTGGACATGATCATCCAGGGGGTTCCCGGGCACGATCCCTCCCGGCAGCAGATGGCCTTCACCGTGAAGAAGGATTTCGCCCAGGAGGCCCTCGAGGCCCTGGAACCCGTCTTGGCCGAGATCGGGGGCGAGGCCCTTCTGCGCCCCGATATCGCCAAGGTGTCCATCGTGGGGGTGGGGCTGGCCTCGGCCCCGGAGATCCCCGCCAGGATGTTCCAGGCGGTGGCCTCCACCGGGGCCAACATCGAGATGATCGCCACCAGCGAGGTGCGCATCTCCGTCATCATCCCCGCCCAGTACGCGGAGGCTGCTTTAAGGGCGGTGCACCAGGCCTTTGAGCTGGATAAACCCTGATGGAAAGGCTTTTCCTGTCCTGGGAATCGCTCCTTGGCCTGGTGCGCCAGGCGGGAGGGTTTCCCCTGGTGGCCACCCTGCACTTCAAGCCTAGTCGGAACCAGGTGCCGGACGAACCCGACGTGTACGCCGAGGCCACGGACGCTTGGGTGGTCTACCCCTGGGCTCCGGAGGTCTGGCTGAAAACTTGACCCCACCCTGGCGTCGGGCAAGGCGGGGTCTATTGGGGCTTTAAATAAGCCCTAGGGCCTTCACCTGTTCCATCTCGTCCAGAAGCTCCTTTGCGGTGATCTCCATCCGCTTCCTGGCGAACTCGTTGATCTCCAGGTCCTGGACGATCCGGTACTCCCCACCTCGGGCGGTGACGGGGAAGGAGTAGACAATCCCCTCGGGAACCCCGTAGGAACCATCCGAAGGAATGGCCATGGAAACCCAGTCCCCCTCGGGGGTGCCCAGGGCCCAGTCCCGGATGTGCTCTATGGCGGCGTTGGCGGCGCTGGCGGCGCTGGAGGCTCCCCGGGCCTGGATGATGGCCGCTCCCCTTTGGGCCACGGTGGGGATGAACTCCTTCTCGTACCACTCCATGTCCACCAGCTCCAAAGCGGGCTTCCCGTCCACCTCCGCATGGAAGAGGTCGGGGAACATGGTGGAGGAGTGGTTGCCCCACACGGCAATGCGGCGGATCCGGTCCACGGGAACCCCCGTCTTCTTGGAAAGCTGGGCCTTGGCCCGGTTGTGGTCCAGCCGGGTCATGGCGGTGAAGTTTTTGGGGTCAAGGCCCTCTGCGTTTTTGTAGGCGATGAGGGCATTGGTGTTGGCGGGATTGCCCACCACCAGGACCTTGACGTCCCGCTTGGCCACCTCGGCCAGGGCCCGGCCCTGTTCGGTGAAGATCTTGCCGTTCATCTCCAGGAGGTCGCGGCGCTCCATGCCCGCCTTCCTGGGGGCCGCCCCCACCAGAAGGGCATAGTCGGCGTCCTTAAAGGCCACCTTGGGGTCATCGGTGGCCACGATCCCCGCCAAAAGGGGGAAGGCACAGTCCTCGAGCTCCATGATGACGCCCTCCAGGGCTCTTTGGGCCTGGGGAATCTCCAGAAGCTGTAGGATCACGGGCTGGTCCTTTCCCAGCATCTCCCCTGCGGCGATGCGGAAAAGAAGGCTGTAACCGATCTGGCCGGCAGCGCCGGTGACCGCCACACGAACGGGGCTTTTCATCCTTTACCTCCTTGGGCCTAAGCCCGAAAGGATTTTACCTTAAAGCTTCCGGTAGATGCGCCGTTCCGCCTCTATGGCCTGGTCCAGTTCCTGGATTTCCCGCAAGATCTCCATGCTGGGGTTGCGGCTTAGCTCCTCCTTCAGTTTGGCCCGGCGCTCCAGGTAGTAGGCCTCCCGCAGGCGGGCCAGGGTTTTCTCCAGGATCTCGGGGAACCTGGGCTCGTCCACAGAGGGGACCAGCATCAACCTTTCCAGAAGGATGCCCCCCGCCTCCTTGCGGCTTAGCACCTGGCGCAGGTAGTCCCGGCGGGGTTCGCGGCTGGCCAGCTCCAGGAACTCGGAAAGTAAGGAGCCTTCCGGGGGCCAGACGTGAAGGGCCGTGTGGTGCACCCACTCGGCGAAGCGTTCCTCCGGCACGGAGAGGAGGAGGGCCATCACGTCCAGCTCCAGAAGGAGGACCCGGTTTTTGGGCTCGGCCTTGGGGGGTTGGGGGGGTGGACGCCGGCCCCGCTTGAGGCTGGCCAGGTAATCCTCCAGCTGGCGCAGGGAAAGGCCCAACCGCTCCACCACCAGGGCCTTAAGGCGGTCGGCCACCGGGTCGAAGGGCTCAGGGGAGAGCATCCTGGGGGTGAGGGCTTCCAGGACCTTCCGTTTGTGCTCGGGGCGGGTCAGGTCCAGGCCCCGGGTGGCCTCCTGGAAGCGGAACTCCACCTCGGGAAGGGCTTCCTCTAAGGCTTTCTGGAATAGGGCCGGGCCCTCGGGCAGAAGAAGGAGGTCGCCCGGGTCCTTGCTGGGCAGGCGCACCGCATAGAAGAGGAACTTCCGGGCCAAGGAGAGGTCCAGGCTTTGCAGGGTGGCCCTTTGCCCCGCCTCGTCGGCATCAAAGGCCAGGTAGACTTCCCGCACCTCCTGCATCTCCAGAAGACGGGCTTGCTCCTCGGAAAGCCCCGAGCCCAAGACCGCCACCGCCTCGGCAAAGCCCATCTGGTGCAGGGCGATGGCGTCGAAAAGTCCCTCCACCACGATGGCCCGTCCCTGGCGCAGCTTGGCCTTGGCCTCCGGGTAGGCGAAGAGCACCTCCCGCTTGCGGAAGAGGGGGGTTTCCGGGGAGTTCAGGTACTTGGGGGTTTCCTCCCCCAGGGCCCTTCCCGTGAAGGCCACGATCCGCCCCAGGTGGTCCCTGATGGGGAAGGTGATGCGGTGGCGAAAGCGGTCGTAGAAGCGCCCATCCTTTTCCGCCAGGACCCCGGCCTTCAGGCCCTCCTCCGGGCTGATGCCGTGGCGGGTCAGGTGGGTGAGGAGGCCATCCCCCTTGGCCGGGGCGTAGCCCAGGCCGAAGCGGGCGATGCTTTCCGGGGAAAGCCCCCGCCTTTGCAGGTACTCCTGGGCCTCGAGGGAAGCCTTGAGCCCCTCCAGGAAGTACTCCTGGGAGAGCTTGAGGACATCCAAAAGCTCGCGGCGTTTGGCGGGGGCACCCGCCTTAGGAATCTCCACCCCCGCTTCCTCCGCCAGGCGCTCCAGGGCCTGCATGAAGTCCAGGCCCTCGATCCTTTCCACGAAGGCGAAGAGGTCGCCTCCCGCCTTGCAGCCGAAGCAGTGGAAGAGCCCCTTCTCCTCATCCACGTAGAAGGAGGGGGTCTTCTCCTGGTGGAAGGGGCAGAGGCCCTTCCAGCGGCCGCGGCCAGCGGGTTTCAGGGCCACGTAGCGGGAAACCACCTCCTTTAGGGAGAGGCGGCGTTTGATGGCCTCTACCGCTTGTGCCGTGTCCATCCGACCCCCCGCTTACGCCATAGCCTTAGGACCCACCTTCCCAGGATACCGTACCCTCGGAGGTCGCCATCAGGCTCTTCGCCTGCCAAAACCGCCTGCCACACCCGCGTTAGGGGGACGGAAGGGGGGAAACCCAGGAGGTGTTCCACCTTTTCCCCCTGCTCCAGGAGGAGCTGGGCCCTAAGGAGCCTGGCTACCTCCAGGTGCACGGCGAACCCCGTGCGGTGTGTCTGGTAGAGGAGGTACTGGGAAAGCGTCTTGGCCTTGTTGGGAGACCTGGGCCAAAGGTAAAGGGCCAAGGAGGTCAGGGCCAGGTGGTAGACGTAAGGGTTGGAAAGCCGCCGGGCTTCCCGCAGGGCCTCCTTCAGGAGGGGCGTAGGGTCTTGTTCCTGGCTCACGCGGTAGTGGGCCAGGGCCAAGACTCCAAGGGCCTTGCCATCTGGGTGCAGGAGGGCTGTCTGGAAGAGGTCTTCCCGGAAACGCCCCCTTAGGGTCCAGGCGGAGAGGAGGGCGGCGGCCAGCCAGGGATGGGGCATCTGGCGGTGGGCGGCCTCGCCTTCCTCCAGGGCCTCAGGAAGGCGGCCGGTTTCCAGAAGGAGGCGAAGCCGGGTGGCTTGGAAGCGGGTTTCCGATTCCAGGTCCCCGGGTGGCTTCTCCTTTAGCAGGGCTTCCGCTTCGGCATAGCGGCCCAGGTCCATGAGGAGGCCGGCCTTCAGGCTTTGCCCGTGGAGCCTCAAGGAGGCGGGCACCAGGGGATGGAACTCGTTAAGGACCTCGAGGGCCTGCCGGGGCTGGAAGGCCCGCCACAAGGCCCCCCCCACCTGGAGGCGGGCCTGGGCTTCCTCCAGGGGGTAGGGCTTGAGGCCAGGGAGCAGGGGGAGGAGGTCCAGGGGGTTTTGGGCTTGGCGGAAGGACGCCAGGACGGGGTCTTGGGACCTGGGGCCTCCTTGGGCCTCCGGGGCCTGGCCCAAGGAGGCCTGGGCGTCCTGGAGTTCCTTCTGAAGGCTTGCCCGCCAGGAGGAGGGGGCGGCCTCGAGGGCCTCCTGGTAAAGGGGTATGGCCCTTTCCGGATGGCCCTGCCGCCAGGCCTTTTGGGCGAGGATCCTCAGAGCCTGGGCGGCCTCCCTTTTCTCTTGGACCCGCTTGAGGTGCTGGACCATGAGCCGGAAGTCTCCCTTATCCCGGTAAAACTGGGCGGCTGCCCGGTGCCAGGCCTTGGCCTGTTCCTCCGGCACCAGGGCCCGGGCCACTTGAAGGATTTCCGGGAGGGGCTTACCCTCCTGCAAAAGGCCTTCTTTCTCCAGGCGTCTGGTGGAGAAGGTTCCCATGAGCCGCTCTGCGATCCTGAGCAGCTCGGTCCGGCTTTGCTCCAAAGGAAGGGTGACCAGGGCTTCGTGCAACACCCCGAGGGCCAGAAGGGCTTGCCGTTCCGCTAGGGGAAGGGCATCCAGGGCGGGCTGCAATGCGAGAAGCGGGGGTGCCTTCAGGCCCTGGACCTCCAGGGTGGGTTGGAAGAGGGGCTTGCGGCTTTCCGCCAAAACCATCAGGTGAGGGAAGGAGTGCTGAAGGAGGGATTGCAGGATGCCATCGGGGGTATGGAGGTTTTTGGCCACCAGGAGAAGGGGGTGGGGCAGGTTTTCCAAAACCCTTTTCCAGGCCTCGTAGATGGCGGCCTCCAGGGCCTCGCGCTTCCAGGGGGGGCGGGCCTCGAGGCCCAGGCTGTACCGAAGGGCCACGGAAAGTTCTGGGGAAAGCTCCGCCAGGGCCAGAAAAGCCTCCACCTGGCCGAAGGTTCGTTCCACCGCCTGGCTTAGGGTGGAGCGCAAGGGGGTTTCCGGCCCCATGCGCTCCAGGACCACCACGGGGTGAGGGGCCAGCTCTATGAACCTATCCAGGATGAGGCTCTTTCCGCTTCCCGGTGGCCCCACCAGGTTGAGGCGGGCAGGAGGGCCCTGAAAGGTCTTCAGCAAGGTGTCCAGGAGGGCCTCGCCTTCCGGCCCCAGGTCCAGGCTCACGCTCCTTACCCGAAAAACCTCCACTGCCCCAAGCCCCTTGGCCTCCTTTAGGCCCAGGGGGTCCGCCGCCACCCCCGGGGCCAGGGCCAGGGTGGTGGGCTCGGTGAGCACTTCCTTGGGGTGGGCCAGTTTGCTGAGCCGCTCGGCCAGGACCACCGGCGGGCCTACCGCCGTGGGTTCCCCTGCCTGGCCGCTTCCTAAGGGGGCCCAAAGCACTTCCCCGCTGGCCACTCCGGCCCGGGCAGGAAGAGGTGAGGAGCCCACCATCTCCAAGGCGGCCTCCAGGGCCCGCCAGGGCTCCTTTCCCCGGGCCCTGGGGGCCCCGAAGAGGACCAGGATCCCATCCCCCAGGAAGCGGTGGACGAATCCTCCCTTAGCCCGGGCCACGCGGGCGGCCTCCTCGAGGGCCTCCTGAAGCTGCTGGTAGGCCACCTGGAGGCCGGCTTGGAAGTGCTGGCTGGAGTTCACCAGGTCGTAGAAGAGGACGCTCACATACCGCCTCTCCTCGGGCAGAAGAGCCCCCAACGCCCGGCCGCAGGCCATGCAGAACCGGGCCTCAGGAGGGTTTTTCTGCCCGCATTCGCAGCGCATCTCACTCCCGGAAGAGCATGAGGGGCGGCCAGAGGAGGACCTCGGCCCGTTTCGGCAGAGGGATATCGCTGTAAACCACCACCCGTAGGGGGCCCTCCAACAGGTAAAACCCTTCTCCCAAGGGGGTGGTTTCTCCTCCTATCCGGTAGCTGGCCCCTTCCCGCTCCACGAAGGCCTCCCTCCTTAACGGCTCGGCTTGGCGCACCATCCCGTGGAGGAGCACCGGCACTCCCCCCGTAGGGGCTGGGGGGGCTCCCCGGTCAAAGGCGTAGACGATCTGGCCTTGGACCAGGGCCTCCAACACGGGGCTTCCCCAGGGCTCGGGGAAGAGGTAGGCCTCTACCCTATAGGCGCGGAAGCGGTCAAGAAAGCTTTCGGGGCTTTCCTCAATGGAGCCTATCGGCTGACCAATGTGGCCTATGGGCTGGCCCTGGGTGGGGCCTTTGGGGTTCATGGGAAGAGTTTAATGCAGGGTCCTTTGGGGGAGGGAGAGGGTGAGGCTGGCCGCCAGCATAAGGGCGGCCTTTTTATCCAGGTATTGGTTGCCGTTGCCGCACTTGGGGGAGAGGATGCAGCGGGGGCATCCCTCCTCGCAGGGGCAGGCCTTGAGGAGTTCCAGGGCCGATCGCGCCCACTCGGGGAAGCGGCGGGCTGCCTGCCGGACGTAGCCCACGCCTCCTGGATAGCCGTCATAGATGAAGATGGTGGGGCCCCCTCCCGAAGGGAGGGGCCGGGGGTAGGAGGGGTAGGAGATCCCTCCGATGTCCTGCCGTTCCGCCAGGACAAAAAGGGGAAGAAGGCCGATGAGGGTGTGCTCCAGGGCGTGGATACCCCCGGGGATCTGCTGGAAAGGGATCACCAGGGGAGGGTGGAACCAAAGGGCCTCCGTGGGAAAGGAGATCTCGGGAAGCTCCAGGGGTACCTCCTCCAAGATGCTTCCCGTGAAGAAGCGTTTCTTGACATAGGCCACCACCCTCTCCCTTAGGACCACCTTGCCCACCCAGACCCCATGCCCCATGGCCTCCCCCGAGAGGACCTCGAGGTCGGTTTCCGCCCGGGGCTCGGTGTAGTGGTCCTCGAGGGCCGGCAAAAGCCAGATCTCCCGCCTCTCCGGGTCAATGTTGCGCACCAAAAAGCTCTCCCCCCCGTGAAGGTAAATAGCCCCGGGATGGGCCTCCCAGTAGGCCTGGCGTTCGTCCAGGTAGCCCAGCACCTCCCCGTCTGGCCCCTTCAGGGTGAAGGTGTTGCCCAGGCCCCTTAAGGTCAGGTCCCGGTGGGGGTGGCGCTTGGGGGTGTAGTAGCGGCCTTCCTTCTCCCGAAGCTCAGCCAGGGCCTCGGGGCAGGGGATAAAAGGCCCGGGGGATCCCGCTTGGCCAGGGTGGACTTCTTCCCGGGAAAGGGGCTTTTCCCAAGCGGCGGCGTGGAGGTGAAGGGGGCAGAGCACGGGGTTTTTCGGATCGGCCACCGCCACCTCGGGTGGCGTCCTTAGAAGGAGTTCGGGCCGGTGGAGGAAGTACTCGTCCAAGGGGTCCTCCCGGGGGATATAGACCACCAGGGCCCTTCGTCTACCCCTTCCCGCCCGGCCTGCCCGCTGCCAGAAGGCGGAGATGGACCCTGGGTAGCCCACTAGGACCACGGCGTCCAGTTCCCCGATGTCCACGCCCAGCTCCAGGGCGCTGGTGGAGACCAGGACCTGGACCTCCCCCGTCTTCAAGGCCTCCTCCAGGCGGCGCCTTTCCTTGGCGGTGTAGCCCGCCCGGTAGGGGCGCACCCTGGGATGGGCGGCGTAGCGGGCGATGAGCTCGGCGCTTTTCCGGGCGTTGGTGAAGATGAGCCCCCTTAGGCCCTCCTCCGCCAGGGTCCGGGCCAGGTAGGCGGCCTCGAGGAGAGGGCTCCTCCTCCTTTCCCCCTTGGCGTCTAAGGGCTTGGGAAGGAGCACCAGCACCTCCCGTTCCGAGCGGGCCACCTCCTCCCTGAGTTCCACGAAGGAAAGTCCAGTGAGGGCTTCCGCATGCTCCCTGGCGTTGCCGATGGTGGCGCTGGCGGCGATCACCTGGGGATTGGCCCCGTAGTGGCGGGCCAGGCGCAGGAGGCGGAAGAGGACCAAGGCCACGTGGGTGCCGAAGACTCCCCGGTAGGCGTGAAGCTCGTCCAGGACCAGGTAGCGGAGCCGGGATAGGAAGGAGGCAAACTCCCCGTGCCGGGGCAGGAGGCCGAAGTGGAGCATGTCCGGGTTGGAGAGGAGGACCAGGCCTTCCTGCTTTGCCTTCCGCCTGAGATCGGCGCGGGTGTCCCCGTCGTAGGGGTAAACCCCCTTGGCCCCTAAGGCCTCGGCCATGGCCTTAAGGCGCCTCAGCTGGTCGTGGGCCAGGGCCTTGGTGGGGAAGAGGAGGAGGCTGGTTCCTCCCTCCATGGCGGCCTTCAGCACGGGGACTTGGAAGGCCAGGCTTTTGCCTGCGGCGGTGGAGTAGGCCATGACCACGTTTTTCCCCTCCTCTATGGCCTTGAGGGCTTCCTTTTGGTGGGCGAAGGGTTTCAGGCCCAAGGCCTCGAGGACCCCGGCGAAGACCCCCTGGTAGGGGACCGTTTTGGGGGGAATCTGGGGAAGGGTCCTTGCGAAGACAATCCGGCCTCGGAACTCCGGATTCGCTTCTAACCAGTCCCGGTAGCTTTCCCATCCCCGTAAGGCCTCAGGCAGCACCCTTTCATTATGGCCTTTTTGGCTCTTTTCCCTAAAGCTCTTTGACCCAGACCTCGTGGATGACGGGGTGGCCGTGGTAGGGAGCCCAGAAGGGGCTGGCCCGCTTGGCATAGAGGCGGAAGCCCTGGCTCTGGTAGAGCCTACGGGCGGCGGTGTTGGCCCGGGTGGTGGAGAGCTGGACCCCCTTTACCCCTTTTTGCTTGAGACACTCCAGGAAGTCGGCAAGGAGAGCTTTTCCCAGACCCTTCCCTTGGGCTTTTGGGTCCACGGCGATGTGCAGGTGGGCGGGGTAGAGCCTCTTGGGGGCCTTGGGGCCTGGGAAGAGGACGAGCCTAAGAAGGTAGCGGAGGTGGGGGAGGGGTGGGCCGTAGCAGCCCAGGAGAAGCTTTAGGAGGAGAAGGGGCAGGCGGGGAAGGAGGTAGAGGGTGAGGGCCAGGTGGGAGCAGGAGCCCAGGATGTAGCCCAGGATCTCCCCATCCTCCTCCGCTACCCGGCAGCAACAGCCCCGCCGGAGGTAAGGGGCCACGAAGACCTCCCCCCAAAGCCTTTGGCTGGGAAAGACCCAGGGGCCTTTCCGGCCCAGGAGGAGGGTCTCATGGGAAAGCCGGGTGATGGCGGGGAGGTCCCTTTCCTCGGCGGGGCGGAGGAGGGCCACGGAACTACTCTAGCCTTAAAATGCCCTTGTGCGCCGCCTAGCCCCCTGGCAGTGGTTTTTGGCCCTCCTGGTCCTCTACCTGCTTTTGGCGGAGGCCTTAAGGCTTTGGTTGGGCCTTCTTTGGGCGGAACGGGTAGGACTCCTTTTGGCGGCCTTGGGGGTTTGGGCCTTCATCAACGGGCGGTTCATCTTTGCCTACTACCACGCCCTCACCACCTCCTTCCGGGTGCGAAGGCTCCCCCCGTTTCCGGAACCTAGACCGGGGGAGCACCTCCTCATCCTGGCCCCCCACCCGGACGACGAGGTGCTGGCGGCGGCGGGGCTGATGCGCCGCACCCTTCTAAGGGGAGGACGGGTGAGCGTGGTCTACCTCACCTCAGGGGATGCCTTTGACCTGGCGGCGGGAAGCCCTTTGCCCTCCAAAGAGGCCATGCGCCGGCTGGCCTTAAGGCGCATGGTGGAGGCCTGGCGGGGCCTTAAGGCCCTGGGCCTTTCCCGGGACAGCGCCTACTTCCTGGGCTTTCCCGACCAGGGTCTTTTCGCCCTCTTCACCACCCACTACTACCTGCCTTACGAGAGCCCCTACACGGGCCTGAAAGCGGTGGCCTACCCCGGGTGTTACCGCTTGGGGCTTCCCTACACGGGAAAGGCCCTCGAGGCCACCTTGGTGGAACTTCTGGCCGCCCTGAAGCCCACCCGCATCCTCCTGCCAAGCCCTTTGGACGCCCACCGGGACCATCAGGCCACCGCCTACTTCGGCATGCGGGCGGCGGCTTTTCTCGGCCTGGAGGGCCGCCTGGAGTACTACGTGGTCCACGGGGGCTACCAGTACCCCCTCCCCAAGGGGCTTCACCCCCGCCTTCCCCTCTACCCGGCCCCTAGGGGAAAAGGCCTCCCTTGGCGGCGTTTTTCCCTTAGCGAGGAGGAGGTGAGGCTTAAGGAAAAGGCCATCCGCGCCCATAGAAGCCAGATGCGGCTTTTGGGCCGCTTTCTTTTGGCTTTCGTGCGGCAAAACGAGCTCTTTAGCCCCCTTCCCATCCCGGCGCGGGAGGCCTTAGCCCCGGAGGAGGAGGGGTGGGCCGTCCTCGAGGGGCGGGAGGTCCTTTAGGCTTTCCAGGCCGAAGACTTCCAGGAAGCGCTTTGTGGTGCCGTAGAGCTTGGGCCGGCCCGGGGCTTCCTTTTCCCCCACCACCCGGATTAACCCCCGCTCCAAAAGGCTTTCCAGGGTTCCTTCCACGCTTTTCCCCCGCATGGCCTCAAGCTCCGCCCGGGCGATGGGCTGGTGGTAGGCGATGAGGGCCAGGACCTCGAGGGCCGCCTTGGAGAGCCGGGGCGGGCTGGGCTTGAGGACCCGTTCCACCGCTTCCAGGGCGCCCTCGTGCACTACAAGCCGCCACCCCCCTGCCACCCGTTCCAGGGCCACCCCCAGGCTTCCCTCCTTAAGCTCCGCCTCCAGGGCCTGAAGCGTCCTAAGGAGGGTTTCCTCCGGGTGGCCCAAGGCCTTGAGTTCCCTCAGGGCCACGGGCCTTCCCGCGGCGAAAAGGACCGCCAACACCTCCGCCTTCAGGTTAGACATCTTGCAGGTAGGGCAACAGGGCCTCCTTGGGAATGGCTCCCTCCCTCAGGACCTCCCCCGTGCGCAGGTCCACCACGCTGGAAGCCAGGCCCAGGGCTTCCCCCGGGAAGACATAGTCCACGCCGAATTCCCGGGCCTCCTTTTCCGTGCGCACCGGGGGCTCGCCGCTCCTGTTGAGGCTGGTGGCCGCGGCATACCCGCCTACCCGGCGGAGAAGCTCCCGAAGCAGGGGATGATCCGGCATCCTCAGCCCCACGGAACCATCCCGGCTGATCCAAGGGGGGATGTCTCTCCCCGGCACCACCACGGTGAGCCCTCCGGGCCAGAAGGCCTCCGCCAGGCGCAGGAACTTATCCCGTAGCTTCCCGAGGTCCGCAAGCTTAAGGGCGCTTTCCAGGTCCGCCACCAGCACCTGGAGGGGCTTTTCCTCTCCCCGGCCCTTCAGGGCGTAGATGCGCCGGCAGGCGGCCTCGTCCTCCATCCGGGCCAGCACCCCCCAGACGGTGTCCGTGGGAAAGGCCACCAGGCCCCCACGCCGAAGGGTTTCCGCTGCTTCCTGTAGCTCCTTCTGGTATACTTCTGCCATGCCAGTCTACCAGTATAAGGCCCGCGACCGCCAGGGCCGCCTGGTGGAGGCCACCATCGAGGCGGAGGACCTGCGCACCGCCGCCAGGCTCCTGAGGGACCGGGGGCTTTTCGTGGCCGAGATCAAGGAGCCGGGGAGGGGCCTGCAGGCCGAGGTGCGCCTTCCTGCCCTGGAGAGGGGTCCTGGCCTTAAGGACCTGGCCATCTTCTCCCGGCAGCTGGCCACCATGCTGGGGGCGGGGCTCACGCTTTTGCAGTCCCTTTCCATCCTGGAAAGGCAGACCGAGAACAAGAAGTTCCGGGAGATCATTAAGAAGGTCCGCACCGACATCGAAGGGGGCATGGCTTTTTCCGATGCCCTGGCCAAGCACAAGCTCTTCTCCCGGCTTTACGTGAACCTGGTGCGGGCCGGGGAGACCTCGGGTGGCTTGGACCTGATCCTGGACCGCCTGGCCACCTTCCTGGAAAAGGACCTGGAGCTTAGGGGCAAGATCCGTAGCGCCATGACCTATCCCGTGATCGTCTTCGTCTTCGCTGTGGGTGTGGCCTATTTCCTTCTTACCGGCATCGTGCCCCAGTTCGCCCAGATCCTCACGGACTTGGGCTCGGAGCTTCCCCTCCTCACCCGGTTCCTCATCGCCCTTTCGGGCTTCCTCCGGGCTGCCACGTTGCCCCTAATCCTCTTGGCGGTGGTCCTTTTCTTCGTTTACCGCTGGTACTACAGGACGTCCCAAGGGCGAAAGGTCATTGACCGCATCAAGCTGCGGATGCCGGTCTTCGGCAACCTGGGCCGCAAGACGGCGGTGGCCCGTTTCTCCCGCACCCTGGCCCTGCTCCTCTCCAGCGGGGTCAACATCGTGGAGTCCTTGGATATCACCAAAGGGACGGCGGGGAACAGCGTGGTGGAGGAAATCGTGGACACGGCCAAGCTCAAGGTGCAGCAGGGGGAGCCCTTGAACCTCACCCTGGCCCAGCACCCCTTCGTCTTTCCCCCCATGGTGAGCTCCATGGTGGCCATCGGCGAGGAGACGGGGGCCCTGGACACCTTGCTTTCCAAGATCGCCGACTTCTACGAGCGGGAGGTGGACGAGGCGGTAGCCAGCCTCACTGCCGCCATCGAGCCCCTCATGATCATCTTCCTGGGCGTGATCGTGGGCATGATCGTGGCGGGGATGTTCCTGCCCCTCTTCAAGATCATCGGCACCCTTTCCGCGCAATAAGCCTTTCGGCCACCTCCGGGGGAACCGGCATCACGGAAAGCCGGTTTCCCCTTTTCACTAGGGGGTGGTCTGGGGGAAAGCAGGCCTTGAGCTCGGCCAAGGGCACAAGGGGCCAGGCCTCGAGGAACTCCACCTCCACCGTGTACCACCGGGGGTTTTCCCGGGTGGCTCTGGGGTCAAAGTAGGGGCTAGAGGGGTCAAACTGGGTGGGGTCAGGAACCAGGGTCCCCACCACCCGGCAAAGCCCGGCGATTCCCGGGGGGTTGGTGCTGGAGTGGTAGAAGAAGCAGAGGTCCCCTAGTTGCATGTGCATCAGGTAGTTCCGGGCCTGGTAGTTGCGCACCCCGTCCCAAATGGCCCTGCCCTCCCGTTTCAGGTCCAGGATGCTGTACACCTCGGGTTCGGATTTCAAAAGCCAGTAGGCCATGCCTAGAGTCTAAAGGGGTCTTTAGGGGGTACACCGGGGGGCTTCCCGGACCTTACGTGCCAGCGGCCAACCGGGTTTACCCCGATTCCTCCCCCTATTGCGACCCCACCTGGTAGCCTTAGGGCATGATGGGGGTGCAGGCGGAACTCAAGGCCCTTTTCGGCCCTAGGGCCCTCCTCTCCCCGGCGGAAAAGGGGGTTTACCGCTATGACGCCATCCTGGTGGGGCCAGAGCCCTTGGCGGTGGTCCTGCCGGAAACCCGGGAGGAGGTGCAGGCCCTGGTGCGCCTGGCCCGCAAGCATGGTCTTTCCCTGGTGGCCCGGGGTGCGGGAAGCGGTTTGAGCGGCGGGGCGGTGCCCGAGGAGGGAGCCATTGTGGTGGCCTTTACCCGCATGGCCCGCCTGGAGCTGGACCCTGTGGGGCGCACCGCCTGGGCCGAGCCCGGCGTCACCACGGCTAGAATCTCGGAGGAGGCCAGGCCCTATGGGCTTTTCTACCCGCCTGACCCCGCCTCTTGGCGCACCAGCAGCCTAGGGGGCAACCTGGGAGAGAATGCCGGAGGGCCCCTGTGCTTCAAGTACGGGGTCACGGGGGATTACGTTTTGGAGCTGGAGTTTGTGGATTCCTGGGGGGAGGTGCACCGCCTGGGCCGCCAGGCCTACGATCTCCCTGGCCTCCTCATCGGTTCGGAGGGGACCTTGGGCCTGATCACCGGGGCCAGGGTGCGCCTTCTCCCCCTTCCCCGGTACCGGGCCACCTTGATGGCGGCTTTTCCCGAGGTGGGGGCCTTGGCGGAGGCGGTTTCCCGGGCCATCGCCCTGGGGGCGGTACCCGCCAGACTGGAGTTTTTGGATCCCGTCTCTGTGAATGCCGTGGAGGACTACCTGGGTATGGGCCTACCCCGGGGGCACGCCCTCCTTCTGGTGGAGACGGATGGGGATGACCTCGAGGTGGTCCAGGAGGAGCTTTCCCTCCTGGAGAAGACCGCCAAGGACCTCGGGGCAAGGGTGCAAAGGGCTCACGACGAGAAGGAGGCCGAGGCCCTTTGGCGGGCCAGGCGGAGCGTGAGCCCTGCCTTGGGCCGCATCCGCCCTAAACGGGTGAACGAGGACATCGCGGTGCCCAGGAGCGAGCTTCCTAAGGTGGTGCGGGAGATCGCCGCTTTGGGGGAAGCCTATGGCCTGGTGGTGGCCCAGTTCGGCCATATCGGGGATGGGAACCTGCACCCCAACATCCTCTTTGACCCCAGGAGGGAAAGCGAGGAGCGGGTTTGGGAGCTGGCCCATGAGATCGCCCGGGTGGCCTTGAGGCACGGGGGGGTGCTTTCCGGGGAGCACGGCATCGGCCTCATGAAGCGGGCCTTCATGGAGGAGGCGGTGGATGAAGGGACCCTCGAGGCCTTCCGCGCCGTAAAGGCCACCCTGGATCCCCAAGGTCTTTTGAATCCCGGCAAGGTTCTTCCCTAGTCCAGTTTTCACAGGCTTTTAACGGGAACCGGTCTACCATGGGAAGCATGGATGGCCGGGGCCGGGTCTTTTACTTTGCCAGCTGGGCCGGGATGGCCCTTGGCCTTTTGCTCCAGGCGCAGAGATTCCCGCCCCAGGGCCTGGAAGTTTTGCTCTACGCTTTTTTCGTTCTCTGGGCCCTTTGGGCCCTGCGCCGGGGTCCTAAGGTGGCGCCCCGCCTTCTTCTCCATCTCCTTGGAGCCTATTTGCTGTTTGAACTATGGCGGGTGGGGGAGAACTGGCCCTTGGCGGGGTTCTTCACCCCGGCCCTTTACCTGCTGGCTGGGTTCGCCTATCCCCCCTGGTCCTTAGGGCACCTTTTGGGGGCCTTCTGGGGTGGGGTTTTGGTTCTTGCCCCCCTGGTTTTGGGGCGCAACCTGGATTTCTGGCCTCATTTTGCCGTGAGCCAGGTTATTCTCTTAAGCCTTACCTTTCTCCTGGCCCGCTTCCGCGAGGCCCACGGCCAGATGCGCTTCTGGAAGGAACAGGCCCTCACGGATCCCCTAACCGGTCTCCTCAACAGGAGGGCCTTGGAGATGGCCTTAGAAAGGGAGGCCGCCCGGGTGGAGCGGGGGGAGAGGCCCTTCAGCCTGGTGCTTGTGGACCTGGACGACTTTAAACGGGTGAACGACACCCACGGCCACCAGGTGGGGGACCGGATCCTTAAGGAGGTGGCCCAGTACCTGGTGGCCCACGTGCGCCAGGGGGACCTGGTGGGGCGCTGGGGTGGGGAGGAGTTTGCCGTTATCCTTCCCCGCACCGAGGGGAAGGAGGCGCTCCAGGTGGCGGACAGGCTGAGGGAAGGCCTGAAGACCTTGGGGATCACCGCAAGCTTTGGGGTGGCGGTGTATGGGGGTGATCCCAGGGATCTCTTCCAAAGGGCGGACCGAGCCCTTTACCAGGCTAAGGGCTCGGGAAAGAACCAGGTGAGGCTGGATTCGGGTTCTTAGAGGGGGAGCCGGTTTCAGGAAACCCGGTACCCTACTCGGGAGAGGACTTCCCGGGCCCTTTCCCTTTCCTCCCGGCTGGCGAAGCCTAAGCGGATGGCCCCGGCCTCCTCCCGGATGGTGAGGACCTCGATGTCCTTGATGTTGACCCCGGCCTCCCCCAAGGCGGTGGCGATCCTGGCGATCTGGCCGGGCCGGTCGGGCACCTGGACCACCAGGTCGTGCATCTCGGGGAGCAGGCTTCGGCGCACGATGGGCAGGCTGTCCCGGGTGCGCTTGGCCTCCTCCGCCACCCGTAGGAGAACCTCGGGCTGGTCCAAAAACCCTTCCAGCTCCAAGAGCACCCCTCGTAGCTCTTCAATGGCTTCCTTGAGGGCTTCCTTGTTCTCCACCACCATGTCCCGGCTCATCCGGGGAGACCCTGAGGCCACCCGGGTGAGGTCGCGAAACCCCCCGGCCGCCAAGAACATCAGGAGGTCCCGGTGGGGGCTATGGGCCACCAGGCGGTTTAGGGCCACGGCCAAAAGATAGGGCAGGTGGGAGATGCGGGCCACCAAGCGGTCGTGAAGCTCCGGGGGGATTTCCAAGGGGTAGGCTCCCAAGGCCTCCACCAGCTTCTTAATCCCTTCGCGCGCCTTAGGGCTGGTCCGTGGCGTAGGGGTTAAAACCCAGATGGCGTTGTGCAGAAGGCCCGCGTGGGCGTTTTCCACCCCGGCCCGCTCGCTTCCCGCCATGGGGTGGCTTCCCAGGAAGTGGGGCAGGATGCCCTCGAGGTCCCCCACCACCCGGGCCTTCACGCTGCCCACATCGGTCCAGAGGCTATCGGGGTGGGCTAAGGGAGCCAGCCTCCTGCCCAGGTCCACCAGGGCTCCCACAGGGGCCGCCAGGATGCCCAGCTCCAGCTCCCCCACCCAAGGGCCAAGCTGGGGGTGCACCCGGTCGGCTACCCCCAGGAAGAGGGCCTTCTCCAAGGCTTCGGGGTCCTGGTCGTAGGCGTGGATCTCCTCGGCCAGGAAGCGCTCCTTTAGGCCCAGGGCCACGCTTCCCCCCAGAAGGCCCACCCCGAAGATGCCCACCTTGCCAAAAAGCGGTTTCATCCCAAGACGGGTGCGGAGAGGGTCTTGTCCAGGGCTTCCAAAAGCCGCTTAGCCTTTTGCATCAGCTCGGCGAACTCGTGCTCGTAGAGCTGCTGGGCTGCGTCGGAAAGGGCTTTTTCCGGCTCGGGGTGGGTTTCCACGATGAGGCCATCCGCCCCTGCCGCAAGCCCCGCCAGGGCCAAGGGGATGACCCACTCCCGCTTGCCTGCGGGGTGGGAGGGATCCACCCATACGGGGAGGTGGGTGAAGCTTTTGAGCACGGGCACCGCCGAGACATCCAGGGTGAAGCGGGTGGTCTTCTCAAAGGTGCGGATCCCCCGCTCTACCAGGATCACCTGCATGTTGCCCCGGGAGAGGATGTACTCGGCGCTCATTAAGAACTCTTCCAGGGTCATGCTCATACCCCGCTTGAGGAGGACGGGCTTTTTCGCCTCGCCCACCGCCTGGAGGAGGGCGAAGTTTTGGGCGTTACGGGCCCCGATCTGCAGGGCGTCGGCATACTCCGCCACCAGTTCCACCTGCTCCGGGGAGAGGACCTCGGTGACCACGGGAAGCCCCGTCTCCCGCCGGGCCTCCGCCAGGATCTTGAGCCCCTCCAGGCCCAGCCCTTGGAAGGCGTAGGGGCTGGTCCTGGGCTTGAAGGCCCCGCCCCTCAGCATCCCCGCCCCGTGGGCCTTCACGTAGCGGGCGGCTTTAAGGGTCTGCTCCCGGGACTCCACCCCACAGGGCCCTGCGGCGATCAGCACATGGCCTCCCCCCGTCTTGCACGTGGGGAACTCCAAGACGGTGGGGAAGGGCTGGACCTCGAGGCTCGCCAGCTTGTAGGGCTTGGAGATGGGGATCACCTCCGCCACCCCGGGCAGGGCGCGGAAGTGCTCCATGAGCTCCGGGGTAGGCCCCCGGCCGATGGCCCCCACCAGGGTGGTCTCCACTCCCCGGGAGACGTGGGGCCGGTAGCCCACCTTCTCAATTTCCCGCACCACCTCTTCTAACTCCGCTTCCGTGTGTCCCCGCTTCATCACGATGAGCATCCTTCCCTCCTAAAAGCCTTGGGCGCCCCCTTTTTTGGGGGCGCCCTTCTTGCGGAAAAACCCTATGCGGACCGCAGGGCGCCCCCGGCGGGATAATAAAAGCCGAAGTAGCGCCCTAGGGTCCGCATATTGCCTCCAAGCATAGGGGAGGGGGGAAGACCTGTCAAGAGGGGCAGAGCGGGGACCGAAAGGCCCTTGCCCCGCGGGTTATTCCCTTTAGAGAAAAGAGGGGGTGTGGGGGAGCTATAATCCCCCGGTTTCCAAGATAGCCCTCAAGATACGCTAACGCGTGACACAGGCTGACCAAACCGGGGATACATGGACTCCCCCACGTCCACCACAGGTGGACACGGATTTGGTACAATGTTCTTGGGGACAAAGTTCCCCGTGGACCTTGAAACCTGCAAAAACGGGTTCCATCGGGTAGTCCGATGGGTAAAACTCCAAACGAACACCCGTGGCAGAGCCAGAAGCATTGCGCTCGCCTGCCGAGGAGTCAAGGTCTTTCTGGGCCTGGACGGGGCCTTCGGGGAAAACCCCGCGTGCTTTCCCGCAGGGAAACACCCCGAGAAGCCCCGGACTTTAGTCCGGGGAGTCGTCACAAGCTGGCCGTAAGGCGCATTTGTGCTCCCGTGGGGTCTTGCAGCTCCATCGTCCGGCCCCAGGGGTCCAGGAGCGTGTAGCCGAGGAGTCCCGTGGACTCTGGCGGAGCCCTTCGCTTTCCTGCCCAGACGTTGGCCCCCACGTGGTGGTGGTAGCCATCCCAGGCGAAAAAGAGGGCCCCGGGGTAGGTGCGCAGGGTGACCTCCATGCCCAGGTGGTTGGCAAAAAGGGCCTCGGCCTCCTTGAGGTCTTCCACATGTAGGTGCAGATGGCCGAGGAGGGTTTCGGGTGGAAGGGAGCTGGGTTTTGGGGCTTGGGAAAGGAGCCCTTCCAGGTTCAAGGGGGCGGTGAACATAAGGGGTTCGGAGGGCCAGGCCCCTTGGGGCCGGTCCCAGTAGAGCTCGAGGCCATTCCCCTCAGGATCGCGAAAGTAAAGGGCCTCGGAAACCCCGTGGTCTGCTGCTCCCTCGAAGTAGGCCCCAGCTTGGAGGAGCCTTTGGGTGACCCCGGCCAAGGCCCTGCGGTCGGGGAGGAGGAGGGCGAAGTGGTAAAGGCCCACCGAGGGATAGGGCCTCAGGGGAGCTTCAGGAGCATGGACCAGCTCCAGGTGAAACCCCTGGCCTCTCGGGTAAAGGCGGTAGCGGGGTGGGTCGGCCTCCAGCCTCAGGCCCAGGAGGCCCTGGTAGAAGGAGAGGGCCGCCTCGAGGTCCCTCACCCTTAGGGTGAGGGCCAAAAGCCGCGGGGGAAAGGCCATTACCCGGCCACCGCCTCCTGCGCCTTGACCGCCTCGGTGTCCACGCTGAAGCGCACTTCCTCGCCCACCAGTACCCCGCCCATCTCCAGGGGCATGTTCCAGGTGAGGCCGAAGTCCTTGCGGTTCAGCTTTCCTTCAAAATGGGCGGCGATGCGTTCGTTGCCCCAGGGGTCCTTGACTGGGCCATGGGTTTCCACCTCGAAGGAGAGGGGCCGGGTGATGCCCCGGATGGTTACCTCCCCCTCCACCCTGTACCGCCCCTCGCCCAAGGGGGTAATCCTCTCGCTTCGGAAGACGATCTCGGGGTAGCGCTCCACATCCAGGAAGTCGGGGGAACGCAGGTGGTTGTCCCGGTCGGGCACCCCGGTGTGGATGCTTTTCGCATCCAGCCGGGCCTCCACCTTAAGGGGCTTCCCGGTTTCGTCCGTCTCCACGTAACCCTCTTTGAGGTTTAAGGTGCCCTTGACCGTGGCGATCATCATATGCCGCACGGCGAACTCGATGCTGGTGTGGGCTGGGTCTAGGTTCCAACGCATGTTTTGACCTCCTTGGGTCCAAGGACCCAGTACTAGGCTACTCAGGGTGCTATATAAAGTCAAGCACTATGCGGGATAGTATGTAGGGGCAAAGGGAAGGCCCAAAGCGTCGGCGAAAGCCTTTAGCCCCAGGCGGTCGGGCTCCTCCAGGTGGTAGCGGAAGTTCCAAAGGTAGTGCTCCATGAGCACAGGGTGGATTCCAAGCCGCTTGGCCTCGGCTTCCGCTACTTCTCCCAGCCGGCTAAGCCCCTGGCGCCGGGCCTTTCTCAGGGCTTGCACCAACTTTAAGGGAGGAGGGTTTTCCCTGCGGTAGGCCCAGACGGCGAAGACGAAGGGCAGCCGGGTGCGTTCAAACCAGAGCATGGAGAGGTCCACCACCTCTACCTCCCCAAAGCGGGTGGGAAGGGCATGGGGGGTCTCAGGGAGATGGTCTAGGAGGCTGGCGTAGGCCTGGATGGCTTTGTCGCCGATGAGGAGGACCCCGTCGTACTCCTTAAGGAGCTCCAGTCCCCCTTCCTTGGCCTCGTACTGGGGAAAAACCCCCTGTTCCCCAAGGAGGAGCTTTAGGAGCTCCACGCTGGTGGCGCTTTCCGTGGTGAGGGCAATGCGCTTCAGGTCCGCGGGCTTCCCCTTAAGAAACAAGTTAACCGAGTACACCCGTCCCAGGACGGCCACGGAAAAGTCGGGGAGAAGCCCTAGCTCCTCCTGGTGCTCCAGGTAAAAGTAGCTGGAAACCAGGGAAAGCCCCACCTCTCCCGAGAGCACCATCCGGTTGAGCTCTGCGGGAACCCCATAGCAAAGCCGCCAGCCATCGGGCTCCAGAAACTGGTAGAGGGGGGCGGTGTTGGCGTAGGGGGGAACCCCCAGGGCGTAGGCCATCAGGCCTCCACGGCGTCCCAGATCCGGATCTCCCGGTAAAGGGCATCCCGCTCCACGGGGATGCGGCCCGCCTTGCGGATGATGCCCGCAAGCTCCTTCTTGGATAGCCCCTTGGGGGTGGGGCTTCCCGCCATGTGCACGATGCGCTCTTCAATCAAGGTGCCGTCGATATCCGTCACCCCCCAGTCCAGGGAAACCTGGGCCAGCTCCGGGGTCAGGGTGGCCCAGTAGCCCTTGATGTGGGGGATGTTGTCCAGGTAGAGCCGGGCCACCGCCAGGTTGCGGAGGTCGTCCAGGCCGGTGGTGAACTCCCGTTTCCCTAGCCTTTGGGCCAGATGGTTCCCGTCGGGTTGGAAGGCCAAGGGGATGAAGCTCATGAACCCCCCCGTTTCGTCCTGGAGCTGCCGCAGGCGGTCCATGTGGTCCAGGCGCTCCTCGAGGGTTTCTATGTGCCCGTAGAGCATGGTGGCGTTGGTGGGGATGCCGAGTTCGTGGGCGGTCCGGTGGATCAAAAGCCAACCCTCGGCGGAAACCTTGGCCCGGGCGATCTCCTTGCGCACCCTTTCGGCGAAGATCTCCGCCCCGCCCCCCGGCATGGCGTCCAGCCCCGCTTCCTTAAGGGCCTGGAGCACCTCCTTGTAGGGGAGGCGGGCGATCTTGGAGAAGTGGTGGATCTCCGCTGCCGTCCAGGCCTTCACCTGGACCCCGGGGAAGCTCGCTTTTAGGGCCCGCACCAGGTCCAGGTAGTAGGAAAAGGGCCTTTTGGGGTGGTGGCCCGCCGTCATGTGGATCTCCGTGAGGCCGGGCTGGTACCGCTCCCTCACCCAGGCCACCACCTCCTCCACATCCCAATCCCAGGCCCCCTCCTCCCCGAACTTTCTCTGGAAGGCGCAGAAGGTGCAGCCCACGTAGCAGATGTTGGTCTGGGAAACGCGGATGGAGTGGACAAAGTAGGTCTTGTGCCCGTGCTTTTTCTCCCGCACCCGGTTGGCCAGGCGCATGAGGCCTGGCAGGTCCTGGGTCTCGTAGAGGATTAGCCCCTCGGCGAAGGTGAGGCGTTCGCCGGCCTCCACCTTCTCGGCGATGGGCCAGAGCTTGGGGTCCCGGATGCCCTTCACGAGGAGGAGTCTACCCCTTCCCGGAACCTTTGGACTAGGGCCATGACTCCCCTTCGCCTCCCCCCCACGCTTTTCCCCGGCAAAAGGCCTCGCAGGTAGCGATCGGTGAGGAGGAGAGGTCGGCGGGGGACTCCCAGCTTCCCCCCCGCCAGAGGAAGTCCTCCCGGGAAAGCCCCCGCTCCTGGCGCACGGCCACCTCCTGCCAGGGGCGCACCCAGTACCCCTGGGAAAGCTCGGAGAAGAGGTCTTGCAAGGCAGGTAGCAGGTAGCCTGCCTTTTCCTCGGGACCCTGGATGGGGTAAAGGGTTTCCAGCACGTGAAAGGGGCTTGGGGGGGCTAAGGCCTTGCCCCTTAGGGCCAGGTAGAGCTCGCCGAAGGCCTCGTGCCCCCGCTGGCCCAGGCGATGCTCGGCCATGCGGCTGGCGTGGTTTTGGTCCAGGTAGACCAGCAACTCCCTCAGTCCTTGGCCTTGGCCAGCCAAAGGGCGGAGGCCAGAAGGGCCACCCCGCCGGCGAAGAGGAGGAAGTCCAAGGAGGTCTGGGGCTTGAAGGCCGAGGCCCTTTCAAAGAACTTCACCACCAGGATCATGACGATCACCTGGCCCAGCTTGCCCTTGAGGTCCGCCAGGCTTTCCACCGTGAGGGCGTTTTCCAAGGGAAGCTCCAGCTTGCGGATGAAAAGCTCAAAAAGGCCCAGGCTGAAGATGAGGAAAACGGCGCTTAAAAGGGCCAGGTCCACGGCGCCCACCAGGACGGGAAGGGCTTCGTCCAAGGGTTTTTGCACCGCAAGGAGGGTTTCCTCGAGGGCATGCCAGGCGAAGTAGAGGGCCCCGAGGAGCATCCCCACCACGGGGAGAAGCATGAGCCAGCGCAAAGGGTAAACCAGGGCTTCCGGGCGCATGGGGAGATTCTAAGGCAGGTAGGGAACTGCAGGAGAGGTGCGGGTGGAGGCCCGTTCGATCAGGAGGGGTTCAAAGCGCACGGCCCGGGGAGGGCCCGCATAGCCCTGCATCCTCTCCAGGAGAAGTTGCGCCGCCCGGGCGCCCATGGCCTCCACCGGCTGGGCGATGGTGGAAAGCCCCACCTCCTCGGTGAAGGGATGCCCGTCAAAGCCCAGGACCCTTACCTCCTTGCCCAAGGTGAGCCCCAGCCTTTCCGCTTCCTCTAAGATCCCCAGGGCTACCTGGTCGGCACCGGCGAAGACGTTGAGGGGGGGCGAGGCCCTTTCCAGGAAGTGCCGGAGGGCCAACCTCCCCCCTTCCTGGGAAAGCCGGGTGGTGTAGAGGTGGCCTTCGGGGAAGGGACGCCCCGCCTCCTTTAAGGCCTCCTGGAATCCAGCCAGGCGTTCGGCGAAGACCGTGTGGCGGAAGGCCCGGTCGGGTTCCTCCTCCACCTTCACGGCGAAGATGGGGCCGGGGAAGCGCGCCAGGTACTCCCCGGCCAGGTGACCCCCCAGGAAGTTGTCCAGGTAAACGGAGTCGTACCGGGGGTTCTTGGCGTCCACCAATACCACGGGGCGGTCGGTGGGAAGCCTCCCTCCCTCAAAGTGCTCGCTGAGGTCGTAGGAGGCGAGGATGAGGCCGTCGGTGAGGAAGGCCAGAGTGGAGCTTTCCAAATACCGCCTGAGCCGGGCCTGGGAGAGAATGGGGAAGAGGGCCAGGTCGTAGCGCTTTTCCAGGAGGACGCCTTCGATCCCCTCCACCAGCCTTCGGTAAAACTCCGTGGCCACGAAGGGAAGGAGGACGGAGACCGTGTAGCTTCTTCCTCCCGCGATGCGCCGGGCATGGGGGTTCGGGGTGTAGCCCAGTTCCTCCATGGCCTTCAGCACCCGGGCCCGGGTTTCCGGGCGCACCGCCTTGTGGTTGTTGAGCACCCGGCTCACCGTGCCCAGGCCCACCCCGGCCCGGGCGGCCACCTCGAGGATGGTGGGTTTCTTCTTGCTCATAGTCTGGTTCCCTGTTCCTGGTGGAAGCGCTTCATGGAAACTTCCATAACCAGCATAGGGCAAGGAAAAGGTTTTTGCAAGAATGGGGGCATGGCCTACGTGCTTCTGGCGTACCTCCTGGGTTCCCTGGTGGGGGGGCTCCTCTTCTTCCCCGAGGTGCGGGCCAAAGATCTTCCGGGGGGCTCGGGGGTTTTCCGCCGCAAGGGTTCTTGGGCTGCCCTCTGGGTGGTGCTGTGGGACCTGGGCAAGGGAGCCTTGGCCCTTCTCCTCGTCCCTTCAGAGTGGCGGGTGTGGGCCGCGGCGGCGGTGGTGGCGGGGCACAACTGGCCCCTGTTCTTCCGCTTCCGGGGCGGGGGTGGGATTGCTCCCTCCCTGGGCTACTTCCTGGCCTGGCTTCCCAGGGAAACCCTGGGGGCGGCGCTTTTGGGCCTGGGGGTGGCGGGGGTCTACCACCTCCTTTACTGGAGGAAGCAGCGTAAGGGTATTTATCCCATACCCTTCGGGGCCATCTTCGGCTACCTGGCGCTTTTGCTCCTGGCCCCCGCCGAGGGGCGGCTTGCGGCCTTGCTGGTGGCCCTGGTGGTGGCCCTGAGGGGTCTGCAAATCCTCTCGGGAAGATGGTAGCTTTAGGGCATGAAGATTCTCCGGTTTAACGGGGGGCGTTGGGGAATACTGGAAGGCGAGCTTGTCCTGGAGACCGATGGCCCTGGGGGCAACCCCACGGGGAAGCGTTACGACCTGGCTGCGGTCCGCCTTCTGGTCCCGGCCACGCCCAGCAAGATTGTGTGCGTGGGGAGAAACTACCGGGAGCACATCCGGGAGATGGGCCACGATTTCGGCCAGGACCTGCCCAAGGAGCCGGGCCTGTTCCTGAAGGCCCCCAACACCCTGGCCCACCCCGGCAACCCGCGGGATCCCTGGAACACGGGGGATGCGGTGCCCTACCCCTTCTTCACCCAGGAGCTCCATTACGAAGGGGAGCTGGCCGTGGTGATCGGGGACCGCATGCGAAACGTGCCTCCTGAGAAGGCCCTAGACCACGTCCTGGGTTATACCATTGCCGTGGACATCACCGCCCGGGATGCCCAGAAACAGGACCTCCAGTGGGTGCGGGCCAAGAGCGCCGACAAGTTTCTGCCCCTAGGCCCCTGGATTGAAACCGATCTGGACCCGCAGAACGCCTGGGTGCGCACCTACGTGAACGACCAGCTTCGCCAGGAGGGGCACACCTCCGCCATGATCTTCAGCGTGGCCGAGATCCTCTCCTACATCTCCAGCTTCATGACCCTGGAGCCCTTGGATGTGGTCCTCACCGGCACCCCGGAGGGCGTGGGGGCCTTAGAGCCGGGGGACAGGCTGGAGGTGGCCATTGAGGGCATCGGCACCCTGCACACCCGGATCGGCCCTAAGGAGGAGCGCCCATGGTGAAGGTCTTGGACCTCCAGTTTCAGGGGGTGGAGAAGGTCATCGCCAGCTTCCTCCTCCAGTCCCGGGAGGGGCCGGTTCTGATCGAAACGGGGCCGGAGAGTACCTATGCCCGACTCGAGGCGGCCTTGAAGCAGGAGGGAGTGCACCCAAAGGAGGTCCGCCATGTCTTCGTGACCCACATCCACCTGGACCACGCCGGGGCTGCCTGGCGGTTTGCGGAGCTTGGGGCCACGGTGTACGTGCATCCCCGAGGGGCCCCGCACCTGGTGGATCCATCGAGGCTTCTGGCCTCCGCCGAGCGCATCTACGGGGCGATGCTGAAACCCCTCTGGGGGGAGCTTAAGGGGATTCCCCAGGAGCGGGTGCGGGTCCTGGAGGACGGGGAGGTGGTGGACCTCGGGGGGCTTAGGGTCCAAGCCCTGGAAACCCTGGGCCACGCCTCCCACCACCATGCTTACCTGGTGGATGGCCTCCTCTTCGCCGGGGACATCGCCGGGGTAAGGATTGGCCAGGGCCCGGTCCTGCCGCCCACCCCACCCCCGGACATCCACCTGGAAAGCTGGTACGCCTCCTTGGACCGCATTCTGGCCCTCAGGCCCGAGGTCCTCTACCTCACCCACTTCGGTCCTTACCGGGACGTGGAGGCCCACCTCCTGGCCTTGCGAGGGGTTTTAGAGGAGTGGGCGGGCTGGGTCCTGCACCGGCTTAAGGAGGGGCTTTCCCTGGAGGAGATGACCGAGCGCTTTGAGGCCTACTGGCGGAGGGGGTTGGAGGAGGCGGGGGTGGAGGGGGGTCTTGCCCAGCTCTACGCCCTGGCCGACCCCCCCTACATGAACCTGCAAGGTCTGGTGCGCTACTGGCAGAAGCACCACCCCGAGGCCTTGGGATAGGCCTATGCTGAGCCCGTTTCCCTTGGGCCGTCCCGCGCGGATGGCGGTTATGGCCTCGGGCCGGGGTACCAACCTGGAGGCCCTCCTGGAGGCTTTTTCCCCCCAAAACCCCTGGGGGGAGGTGGTGCTGGTCCTCTCCGACAACCCGGAGGCCTACGCTTTGAAGCGGGCCTCGAGGCGGGGGGTGGAGGCGGTGGCCATCCCCTGGCGGGGGCGGAAGGCGTTTGAAAGGGAGGCCCTGGACCTGTTGCGGGCCAGGGGTGTGGACCTGGTGCTCCTGGCTGGCTTCATGCGCCTCCTCTCCCCGGGTTTTGTGGAACCCTGGTACGGGCGCCTTTTGAACATCCACCCTTCCCTCCTCCCGGACTACCCGGGGCTACACGTGCACCGGAGGGTCTTGGAGGCGGGGGAAAGGGAAACGGGCTCCACGGTGCACTTCGTGGACCAGGGGATGGACACCGGGCCCATCGTCCTCCAGGGGCGGGTGCCCGTTCTGCCCGGGGATACCCCGGAAACCCTGGAAAGGCGGGTGCTTTTCCTGGAGCACCGCCTTTACCCCAGGGCGGTGCGCCTGGTGCTTTCGGGAATGGCCTTCCCCCCGGGGGAGGGCCTGAAGGCCCTTCTTGGGGAGGCTTGGCCCCGCTTCCAGGGGCTCAGTCCCAGGGAGAAGCCCCTTTATCTCCGGGCCGCGGTCCTGCTTTCCGTCTGGGGCCTGGGGGGCCTGGTGCCGGCCGCCTTTATGGGCCAAGGGGGGGAGTGGGCCCGGGGGGCCTTCCTTACCGCCCACCTCCTGGCGGCGGTGGAGGGGGGCCATCCCGCCCTGCGCCAGGAGCTTTCGGAACTCCCCGAGGAGGTTCGCCTAAAGGCCGAGGAGGTCTTAAGGCGGGTAGAATCTTCCCCATGAAGGTGCTGGTGGTGGGTTCTGGGGGGCGGGAGCATGCCCTCCTTTGGAAGGCGGCGCAAAGCCCCTTGGTGGATAGGCTCTATGCCGCTCCCGGCAATGCCGGGATGGCCCCTTTGGCGGAACTGGTGCCTTGGAATGGGGATGTGGAGGCCTTGGCGGACTGGGCCCTGGGCGAGGGGATAGACCTTACCCTGGTGGGCCCTGAAGCCCCCCTGGTGGAGGGGATTGCCGATGCCTTCCAAAAAAGGGGGCTCCTCATCTTTGGCCCCACCCAGAAGGCGGCCATGATTGAGGGTTCCAAGGCCTTTGCCAAGGGGCTTATGGAGCGGTACGGGATCCCCACGGCCCGCTATAGGGTTTTCCAGGATCCTATCCTGGCCCTGGAGTACCTGGAGGAGGTGGGGGTGCCCATCGTCATCAAGGACTCCGGGCTGGCGGCGGGCAAGGGGGTGACGGTGGCCTTTGACCTCCATACCGCCAAGCAGGCGGTGTCCAACCTCCTCTCGGGGCCCGAGGGCGGCGAGGTGGTCATGGAGGAGTACCTGGAAGGGGAGGAGGCCACGGTCCTGGCCTTAACCGATGGGGAGACCATCCTACCCCTCCTCCCTTCCCAGGACCACAAGCGCCTTCTGGATGGGGACCAGGGTCCCATGACCGGGGGAATGGGGGCGGTGGCCCCTTATCCCATGGACGCCGCCATCTTCAGGCGGGTGGAGGAGGAGATCCTAAAGCCCTTGATCCAGGGTCTAAGGGCTGAAGGCGTGGTCTACCGGGGGGTGGTCTATGCGGGGCTGATGCTTACCCGGGAAGGCCCCAAGGTGTTGGAGTTCAACGCCCGTTTCGGCGACCCCGAGGCCCAGGCCCTTTTGCCCCTTTTGCAAAGCGATCTGGTGGAGCTGGCTCTGAGGGTGGCGGAGGGGCGGCTTAAGGGGGCGGAGCTCTCCTGGAGGGAGGGGGCCTCGGCCTGCGTGGTCCTTGCGGCCCCGGGCTACCCGGAAAACCCCAGGAAGGGCATTCCCCTGCACGTACCCGAGCCTCCGGAGGGGGTCCTGGTTTTCCATGCGGGGACCCGCCTCGAGGGTGGGGTGCTTTGGAGCCAGGGGGGCAGGGTGCTGAACGTGGTGGGTCTGGGCCAGGACCTGAAGGAGGCCTTGGAGCGCGCCTATGCCTTTATCCCCCGGGTGAGGTTCCCCGGGGCCCAGTACCGAAAGGACATTGGCCTTAGGGCCCTCAAAAGGGGCTAATACGTTAGCTTGGCCAAGGGAAGCTGGGCGCAGGCCCTAAGCACCTCTCCCAGGGTGCGGTAGCCCTTCTCCTTGAGGAGGGGGACCATGCGGGCGAAGACCTCGGCGGTCATGAGGGCGTCCCCCAAGGCGGTATGCCGCCCGACCACCGGTACCCCAAACCGCTCCGCCAAAGCCTCTAGACGGTGGTCCTTGAGGTCGGGGAAGAGGAGGTGGGAGAGGAGGAGGGTATCCACCAAGGGGGGTTGGTGGATACCCACCCGCCGCAGAAAGGCCATGTCAAAGGCTCCGTTATGGGCCAGGAGGACGCTATCCTCCAAAAAGGCGCGGAAGGCGGGAAGGACTTCTTCCAGGCGGGGCTTTCCCTTAAGCATCTCCCAGGTCAGCCCATGCACCTCGCTGGAGACCTTGGGGATGGGCCGGCCTGGGTCCACCAGGGCCTCAAAGGCCTCTTGGCGGAGCACCCTTTGCCCCAGGACGTGCACCCCTCCTAGGGCGATGATGGCATCTTTTTCCGGGTCCAGGCCCGTGGTTTCCAGGTCAAAGGCGGTGTAGAGGAGGCTTTCCAAGGGGGCTTCTTCCAGGGCCTCCGGGACCTGGAGGAGGGTGAGGTCAAAGACCACGGCCCGGGGAGGGGGGCCCTCCTGGGTGGGAAGACGGGGGGCCTCCCGTGCGGGGAGAAGGAGGTGAAGGCGGGAAGCCTCGCCCCAGGCGCTTCCCCCCGAGCGTCCGGCTGCCTCCTCCAGAAGAGGGGGGAGCCGGATGCCCCGGCCTTCTTGGAGGGTCAGGGTAAGGTGGAGGAAACCATCCTCCCGCCTTCCTTCCAAAAAAGCTTCCTCCACCTCTTGGAGAGCCTCCGCCAAGCCCCTGGCCAGGACATAGGTATCGGCCAGGACGAGAAGACCCTTGGCCTCCTCCTCCAGGGAGAAGCCCGGGGTAATCCCCACTTCCCGCTCCAGGGTTTGCGCCAGGAGGGAAAGGAGGTCCTCCGCCAGCACCTCCGCCGCCTGGGCTTTGGGCTTCCAGGAGGCGATGAGCTGGCTGAGTTCTTCCGCCGTGGCCCTGGCGGTGCGCAGGAGGGATTGGAGGTGGGGGCTTTGCACCTCCAGGCCCAGGACCTCCACCAGGGCTTTGAGCCCGGCCAGCTTGTCCCGCAGGCGGTGGAGGAGCCTTCCATCCAGGGCTCCTTCCTCCTTGGCTCCTTCCAGGAGGACCAGATGCCCCTTCTCTCCCTCCAAGGGCACCACCTGAAGCCACAGGGCCCCCCTGGGTCCTTGGGTGAGGAAGCGCGCCTTCGGAAGGTTCAGGGCATGGACCCATAACCCCCGGTCCAAAAGGCCCAGAAGGCTCTTGCCCACCCCCAGGCCTTCCCCCAGAAGCTCCCGGGCGGCAAGGTTGTAGAGGAGGACCTGGCCCCTAGGGTTGGCCAGAACCACCCCCTGGGGTAGGTGGGCGATGAGGGCCGAAAGCCTCTTCCGCTCCTCTTCCAGGAGGGTCTTGGCTTCGGCGATCCGGGCTGCCACCTCTCTTTCCAGGGCCTCCTTCTCCTGGGCCAAGCGGTTGATGAGGCGGGCTAGGGTCTGGAGTTCCAAGGGGCCCCTAGGGCGGAGGCGGTGGCCCGGGTTGCTGAGGATTACCCCTGCTTCCTGCCCAAGGGCACGGGTTACTGCCAAGTAACCTAAAAACACCGGATATAGGAGGGCCCCAAGCACCAGAGCGAAGAGAGACCCGACGAAAAGGAGGGCAGGAACCTTGGTTTGAACCAGCCGGAGAAGTTCCCGGGCTAAGGTTTCCTCTCCTTGGAGCAGGAGAAGTAAGCCCAGGATCGCCGTACCCCCCACCAGAAGGAGGCCCAGGAGGAGGGCGCCCAAGAAGCGAAAGACCTCCTTCATCTCCCCGCCAGCCTTTCCACCTGGGCCAGGAGGTCCTGGGTGGCGAAGGGCTTGGCCATGAAGGCCTCGGCCCCGAGGGCCAGGGCCTTAGCCCGGTCCGCCTCCCGCCCCCGGGCGGTGAGGACCAGGACCTTGGGCCTTTGGGGCAGGGCCTTGGCCCGCTCCAAAACGGCGAAGCCATCCATGCCCGGAAGCATGAGGTCCAGCACCAAAAGGTCAAAGGCCCCTTGGCTCAGGGATTCCCAGGCCTCCTCCCCCGTGCGGGCCAGGACCACTTCGTGCCCTGCCTTCCTTAGCAGGAATTCCAGGGGAACCAGGATGCTTTCCTCATCGTCCACCACCAGGATTCTCATCCTTCACCTCCAAGGGCAGGGTAAAGGCGAACACCGCCCCTTCCCCCTCTTCCAGCCATATCCGCCCTCCAAGGCCTTCCACAAGCCTGCGTGCCAGGAAAAGCCCCAGGCCCGTGCCACCGGAGAAGCTCTGGAAGGGTTCAAACACCAGGGCCCGGGCTTCCTCGGGTACCCCAGGTCCGTCGTCCTGGATGCGGAAAAGGGCTTCGGGGCCCGTCGTGGTGAGCTCGAGGCGCACCCGGCTTCGCGCGTGGCGCAAAGCGTTGTGCAGTAGGTTTAGGAGCACCTGGAGCACCCGGTCCCGATCGGTGAGGGCCTGGACCCCCGCCAGTTGGCATTCCATTGCAATCCCCTTTTCGCGGGCCAGGGGTTCCACCAGGGCCAAGGCCTCCTCCGCCAGGGCCTTTAGGTCCGTGGGGCTACGGGCCAAAGGTACCCCCGCTTGCAATCGGGTATAGGCCAGGACCTCTTCCACCAGGCGGGAAAGCCTGGCGGCCTCCTTGGCCAAAAGGGCGGTGAAGCGGCGCCTTTCCTCCTCCTCTAGGTCGGGGTTGGCCTCGAGGATCTCCGCCAAAGCCCGGACCGCGGTGAGGGGGGTTTTGAGCTCGTGGGAAACCGCGGCCAGGATCTCGTCCTTGGCCTGGTCCAGGGCTTTTAGGCGCTCGTAGGCTTCGGAAAGCTCCCTTTTGGCCTCCTCCAAGGCCCGGGCGTAGGCCCGCACCTCCCGCGACTCCCGGGCCGCTTCCTCCAGCAGGGTCTCCAGGGGAGGTGGGGGGGCTTCCGGGGCCTCCCGGGTGGCGGAAAGGAGGAGAAGCCTGGCGGTGGCGGGTCCTAGGGAAGCGGAGAGCCAAGACTCTGCCAAAGCCACCGCCTGGGGGCCTGTTAGGCCCAGGGCCTCTTCCCGGAACGCCTTTCCCACCTCGGGACCTAAGACCCGTTCCACCAAGGCGGTAAGCTCCGTAAGCTCGCCCGTCCGGCCCACCGGGATGCGCCCTTTACGGGTAAAGAGGGATACCCCCACCGCCAGGGCCAGGTTGACCCCCAGGCTTGCCAGAAAGCCGTGGGTGACCGGGTCCAGCCCCTGGATCCCCAGAAGTCCCTCCGGGTGGAGAAGGGGGTGGGGACCTTCCAAAAAACTGGGGGGAAGCCAACCGGAACGGGCCAGGGCGGGTAAAAAAAGGGTATAGGCCCAAACCAGCATGCCCCCAAGGAGGCCGGCCAGGGCTCCCTGGGGGGTGGCTCCCCTCCAAAAGAGGCCCAAGAGGCTTGCCGGGGCCAGCTGGGCCACGGCCACGAAGGAGATGAGGCCCATGGCCACCAAAGCGTAGGCCTCTCCCGCCAGCCGGAAGTAAAGGTAGGCCAGGAGCATAACCAGCAAAATGGAAATCCGCCGCCCCACCAAGAGGCTTCCCAAAGCCTTCCGGCGCAGAAGCAAGGGGGAAAGGAGGTGGTTGGAGATGAGGATGGAAAGGGCCAGGCTTTCCACGATGACCATAGCGGTGGCGGCGGAAACCCCCCCCAGGAAGGCCAAAAGGGCGAGCGCCGGACTTACGAACTCCAAGGGCAAGGCCAGCACGTAAAGATCAGGGTTTTCCTGGGGTAGAAGAAGGCGTCCCCAAAGGGCCAGGGGGACCACCGGCAGGTTGATGAGGAGGAGGTAGAGGGGAAAGAGCCAGGCGGCCAGGCGCAGGTGATGGGGGTTGGCGTTTTCCACTACGCTCACGTGAAACTGCCGGGGCAGAAAGAGAAAGGCCAAGCCGGAAAGGAGGACCAGGCTCACCCAGGCCAGATGGCCGGAAAGCCCTTCATGGGGTAGGAGGAGGGGCCGCAATCTGGGGTCCTCCTGGGCTTGAGGGAAGGGGTTTCCCAGTTGCCAAAGCACCACCCCCCCCACGAGGAGGAAGGCGAGGAGCTTGACCCCGGATTCAAAGGCCACCGCCA
Organism: Thermus scotoductus DSM 8553; assembly: GCF_000381045.1. Lineage (GTDB taxonomy): Bacteria > Deinococcota > Deinococci > Deinococcales > Thermaceae > Thermus > Thermus scotoductus. Next base: position 118,897 of record NZ_KB905729.1, read on the forward strand.
GCACTAGCCCTGGGTGCTTTTCCGAAGGGTCCAGGTGCCGGGTACCAAAAAGGATGGCAAAAAGGGCCAAGAGCAAGGCGGTGGGGAGGGCCACGTCCACCAGGGGGGCTCTTCCCCCGCTCAAGAAGAGAAAGCCTTGGGCGATGGCCTTGAGCTGAAGGGCCAGGTAGGGCAATAGACCTACCACCAGGAAGCCAGCCACCAAGGAGCCTAAGGGGCCAGGGCCATAGCGCAGGAAAAGGAAGTCGGCCCAGGAGGTGAGGCGGTGGGTGCGGGCGAGTTCCAGTAGCCTTCCATGTAAAAAGGGCCAGAGGAGGAGGGCCAGGGTGGGGCCCAGGTAGATGGAGAGGAAGCCCATGCCCTCGGTAGCCGCTCGGCCCACGCTGCCGAAAAAGGTCCAAGCTGTAGCGTAGACGGCCAGGGAAAAGGCGTAGGCGTGGGCGCTTTGGGCTAGGGTTCTACCCCGGCCCTCTCCCCATAGGGCCACCAGGAACAAGGAGGCCAGGTAGAGGAAAAGGATGAGGAGAACCCAGAGGGTGCTCATGGCTTGCGGTAAAGAAAGTAGGCGAGGAGGATCACCAAGCCCCAGGCCAGGAAGAGGTAAAGGTATAAAAGGGGAAGCCCCCAAGGCCCCTTTTCCCCTAGGGGGAGGAGATCGAAGGGAGGGGTAAAGAGGACCCAAGCTAAAAAGAAGAGGGCCAGCGCTCTTTCCTTCATCGCAACTGGAAGCTTCTTGCGGTACTTTCCTGGAGTTCGGCGATGGCACGGAAGCCCTCGAGGGCCCGCCGTTTCTCCGTGGTACCTAGGGCAGACCAAAGCACCCGGTTGTCCACCCCCTTCCCCTGGCGCAGGGCGGCAAGCTGGTGTTTTAGGCGCAGGGCGAAGAAGAAGCGGAAGGCCTCCTCGAGGCGCTCCGCTCCCTCTTGGCTTAGGGTGCCTCCTTCCGCCGCTGCCTTGAGCCTTTCCACCGTGCCCTTGGCCAGGCTCCCCGCCATGAGGGCGTAAAGCCGGGCCAGGGCCACGATGGGGGCGAGGGCGTGGCGCTTGAGATCCACAAAGCCCTCCTCTGTGCGCACCCTTCCAAAAAGGCCCAAGGGAGGGCGGAACTCCAGGCTGGCCTGGGCCAGGTGGTAAAGGAAGACCCCCTTCCGGCTTCCCTCCAGGATGGTTTCCTCCAGGGGCTTTAGGGAAAGGCTCCCCGCCGCCTTGCGCAGGTCAAAGAAGATCTGGGTTTCCAGGAGGGCCTGGGGTTCGGGGGCCTCCATCCAGCGGCGGAAGGTTTCCTGCCATTCCGGCAGGGTCTTGCGCCAGCGGGTGGCCATGTACCCTCCCTTGCACTCGGGGATCCCGGCCCGGATCAGCCCCCCCACCACGTGCTCCGCCAGGGCCTGGAAGTAGGCCTCATGGCCGTCACTTTCCAGCACCAAGGCGTTGTCCTGATCTGTAAGGAGGGCCTGCTCCCGCCTTCCCTCCGAGCCGAAGACCAAAAAGGCGTAGGCCACGGGAGGGGGGCCCAAGGCGGCTTCCGCCTCCCGCACCAGGCGGCGGATGAGGGCGTCGTTGAGGGAGGCCACCACCCGGCCGATCTCCACCCCGCCCAAGCCCCTCTGGAAGAGGCCTTCCACCAGGGAGGCCACCTCGAGGCTATACCGCTCCAGCTCCAGCCTTTCGATCCGCCTCAGGAGGAGGAGGGGGCTTTGCGCCTGGTTCAGGAGGAGGTCGGTGTGGGTGACCACCCCCACCACCCGTTCCCCTTCCGTGAGGGGCAGGTGGTGGATTCCCCGCTCCACCATGGCGGCCAGGGCTTCGTAGACGGGGGTTTCCGCTGGGAGGGAGAAGAGGGGAGAAGTCATCACCTCCCCCACGGGGGTGGAAGGGGGGCGGCCCTCGGCCAGGACCCGGTTCCTCAGGTCGCGGTCGGTGAGGATGCCCGGGGGTTCGCCTTCCACCAGGAGGCTGGAGATGCCTTCCTGGCGCATCCTCCTGGCCGCTTCCTCCACGGTGGCGGAAGGCGGGATAAAGGCGGGCGGGCGGCGTACCAGCTGGCCCACCGGCGAGAAGAGGGAGGGGGCTGGGGCCAGCCTGAGCCGGACCCGTTCCACCAGGCCCTGGCCGAAAAAGCGGGCTACATCTGGATAGGCCAGAAGCCTTTGGAAGGCCTCCTTGGGAAAGGCCAGGACCTTAACCGGCGTTTTGGCCACCACGCTTAGGGAAGGAGGCTCCCCGGAGAGGAGGGAGGGGAAGCCGAAAAACTCCCCCGCCTCGAGGGTCCCCACCTCCTCTTCCCCGTCCACCAGGGCCACGCTTCCCTCCAGGAGCAGGTACAGGGCCTGCGCGGGCTCGCCCCCCTGGTCCAGGAGAAAGGTGCCAGGGGGATGTTCTTCCGCCCGGGCTTCCTTCAGCAGGGCTTCCCGTTCAGCCTCGGGAAGGGCGTTTAGGGGTGGAAGGGTTCTGGGATCCATACTCCGGGGTCAGCCAGGCCAGGAGGGGAACCAGGAGGTGAAGGGCCACCTGGGCCTGCAGGAGGATCAGAAGGCCAATGCCCAGCATGAAGGCCGGGGGGAGAAGCACCACCAGGCGGATCACCCGGCCTATCCCCGGCTCGGGTAAGGGCCAGATGCGGTGGTAAAGGATCCCAAGCCCCACCCCGACACCGGCTCCCAGGGCGATCTGGAGCAGGGTAACCGGGGTGGGGAAGGGAAGGCCCAGGAGGTAGTGGCCCGTGAGGTAGAAGCCGAAGAACACCACCAGGCTTCCCAGGTAAAACCGCAGGTAATGGAGCATGAGGATAGTTTAAGGGGGGCAGAAGCCCCCCTCGTGGTCTAGTGCTCCGCAGCCTGCCCTGCGCCTTTGGGGATGCGGATATCCTCCACCAGGTGCTGGATGTGCTCAGGGGGTGGGGGCGTGGCCCGGGAAACCACGTAGGCCACCACGAAGTTCAGGATCATCCCGATGACGCCCACCCCTTCGGCGCTGATGCCGAAGAGGTTCGGGATCACCGGGGCCGGGGCCCCGAAGATCTGGGGTGCCCGCATCATCCCGATCATGACCGCGGTGAAGATGAGGCCCACCAGGATGCCGGCGATGGCCCCCTCCCGGTTCATCCGCTTGTCAAAGATGCCCAGCAGGATGGCGGGGAAGAGGCTCGCCGCCGCCAGACCGAAAGCGAAGGCCACCACCTGGGCCACAAACCCCGGGGGGTTGATGCCGAAGTACCCTGATAGGATCACCGCTAGGAGGATGACGATGCGGCCTGCCAAAAGGCGCTGGGCCTCCGTGGCGTTGGGCCGGAAGATGCGGTAGTAGATGTCGTGGGAAATGGCGCTGGACATGGCCAAAAGCAGGCCCGCAGCCGTGGAGAGGGCGGCTGCCAGACCGCCCGCTGCCACCAAGGCGATGACCCACGGGGCCAGCTTGGCCACCTCCGGCGTGGAGAGCACGATGATGTCGTTATCGATGTGAACCTCGTTCTTGCTCTTCTCGTCGGGGGTGTTGAAGTCCGGCTTACCGCCCTTTAAGGCGAAGGCCCGGCCCGGGGCTACGGTGATCTTCCCGTCCCCATCCTTATCCACGAAGGCCAGCAGCTTGGTCTTCTCCCACTTGGCCACCCAGTCGATCTGGCGCACTTCCTCCAGGGTCTTGCCGTGCAGGGTGCTGATGAGGTTGTAGCGGGCGAAGGCGGCAAGCGCCGGGGCCGTGGTGTAGAGGAGGGCGATGAAGAGCAAGGCCCAACCAGCGGAGTAGCGGGCGGAGCGGACGTCGGGCACGGTGTAGAAGCGGATGATCACGTGGGGAAGCCCGGCCGTACCCACCATCAGGGCCAGGGTGATGGCCAGGATGTCGATCATGGGCTTGCCCTGGAAGGGCTTGGTGTACTCGGTGAAGCCCAGGTCCACCTGGATCTGGTTCAGGCGGCTCACCAGGTCGCTGAAGGTGAAGGCCAGCTGGGGAATGGGGTTGCCGGTGAGGACGTTGGCGATGGCGATGGCCGGGATCAGGTAGGCGATGATCAGGACCGTGTACTGGGCCACCTGGGTCCAGGTGATTCCCTTCATGCCGCCCAGCACCGCAAAGAAGGCCACCACCGCCACGCCGATGATGACCCCGGTGGCGATGTCCACCTGCAGGAAGCGGCTGAACACGATGCCCACACCCCGCATCTGCCCGGCCACGTAGATGAGGGAGATGAAGATGGTGGCGATGGCAGCCACAGCCCGGGCGGTATGGGAGTAGTAACGATCGCCGATGAAGTCGGGTACCGTGTACTTGCCGTATTTGCGCAGGTATGGGGCCAGGAGCAAAGCCAGGAGCACATAACCGCCCGTCCAGCCCATGAGGTAGACGGCACCGTCATACCCCATGAAAGAGATAAGTCCCGCCATGGAGATGAAGCTGGCGGCAGACATCCAGTCGGCGGCGGTGGCAGCACCGTTGGCGATAGCGGGTACCCCTCGCCCTGCCACGTAGAACCCTGCGGTTTCCCTAACCCGGCTGGCGTAGCCGATGTAGATGTATATGGCAAAGGTGATACCCACAATCAGGTAGGTCCAAGCTTCCACGCTCATAGCCTTCCTCCTATTCGTGTACGCCGTACTGGCGATCCAACTGGTCCATCTTCCAGGCGTAGTAGAAAATCAAGATGACAAAGACGTAGATGCTTCCCTGCTGGGCGAACCAGAATCCCAAGGGAAGCGCCCCTAAACGGATGGCGTTTAGGGGTTCCGCCAGGAGGATGCCAAGGACGTACGAAACCAGGGCCCAAACGATAAGCAGGTTTCGTATAAGGGATGTGTTGGCCTTCCAGTATCCTTCCAGGTTGCTCATAACTCCCTCCCCCGCTAGGGAAGCGCTCTTGGCGCTCTATTGCCTTCCTCCCTCGCGGTTAGGGGCAATCTTAGGGAAGAGTGAGGAACGTGTCAAGAAACCTAAACTTTGCGGGTATGCGCAAAAGGGGGGGTTTTCTCGGTGAGGAAAGGGGGGCTGGGGTGTTCCCAGCCCCGAAGGTAAGGTGGGGCTACTCCTCGAGGGTGGAGAGATCCCCCGGGTCCTTGCCCAGCTCCTGGGCCTTGAGGAGGCGGCGCAGGATCTTGCCCGAGCGGGTCTTGGGAAGCTTGTCCAGGAAGACGATCTCGGAAGGGGTGGCGATGGGACCCAGCTCCCGGCGCACGTGGGCGATGAGGCTTTCCTTAAGCTCCTCCGAGGGAGTCTGGCCTAGCCGAAGCACCACAAAGGCCTTGATGGCCTCCCCCTTAAGGGGATCGGGTACCCCTATGACCGCCGCCTCGGCCACGGCGGGGTGGGAAACCAGGGCGCTTTCCACGTCGGCGGTACCGATGCGGTGGCCCGCCACGTTCAGGACGTCGTCCGCCCGGCCCAGGACGCTAAAATAGCCCTCCTCATCCTTGCTGGCAATATCTCCGGAAGCGTATACGTTCCCCGGCACCTCCCGCCAGTACTGGAGGTAGCGGTCGTGGTTGCCCCAGACGGTGCGCATCATGTGGGGGAAGGGGCGCTTCAGGACCAGAAGCCCCCCTTGCCCTGGGGGAACTGGTTTTCCTTCCTCGTTCACCACCTCGGCCTCCACCCCCGGCAGGGCCACCCCGGCGAAGCCAGGTTTGGCCGGGAGGACCAGGGGGGTGCCCAGGGTGGGCCCGCCCAGCTCCGTCTGCCACCAGTTGTCGGCCACAAACCCCCGCTGGCCCCCATCCACCAGGTGCTGGTAAGCCCAGCGCAGGGCCTCAGGGTTTAAGGGTTCCCCGGCCACGGCGATGAGGCGCAGGGAGGAAAGGTCGTATCGGGCAGGCCACTCGGGGCCGAACTTCATGAAAAGGCGCACCGCGGTGGGGGCGGTGAACATCACGTTTACCCGGTAGCGCTCCACCACCTGCCAGAAGGCCCCGGGGTCGGGGTAGTCGGGGGCTCCTTCCCGGAGGAGGCTGGTGACCCCCTCCAGGAGGGGGGCGTAGACGATGTAGGAGTGGCCCACGATCCAGCCGATGTCGCTGGTGGTCCAGAAGACGTCGTCGTCCTTCACGTCAAAGAAGGTGCGCAGGTGGTAGGTGGTGCCCACCATGTACCCCCCGTGGACGTGGACCACGCCTTTGGGCTTTCCCGTGGAGCCGGAGGTGTAGAGGATGAAGAGGGGGTGCTCGGCGTCCACCATCTCTGCCCGCGCCTCCGGTGGGCTTCCCCAGAGGATTTCCTGGAAGTCGTAATGCCCCTCGGGAAGCTCCGCCTGGAAGGCCCGCTGGAACCAGACCACCTTTAGGGGCAGGTCCTTGATGGCCTCCTCCACGATGGAGCGGAGGTCTACTCCCTTTCCCCTCCGGTAGCTCACATCCCCGGCGATGAGGAGCTTGGCCCCGGCGTCCAGGATGCGTTCCCGCAGGGCGCTCACCCCAAGCCCGGCGTAGACCACGCTGTGGATGGCCCCCAGGTAGGCGGTGGCCAGCATGGCCAGGATGCCCTCGAGGGTTAAGGGCATATAGATGACCACTCGGTCCCCCTTCTCTACCCCAAGGCGCCTAAGCCCCGTGGCCAGGCGGCGCACCCGGTCCAAGAGCTCCCCGTAGGTGAGCTTTTCCTCCCGGCCGTCCTCGGAGAGGTAGAGGAGGGCCACCTTGTTCCTGAGACCCCTTTCCACATTGCGTTCCAGGGCGTTGTAGACGGCGTTGGTGGTGCCTCCCAAGAACCAGCGGTGCTCGGGAAGGTTCCACTCCAGCACCTTTTCAAAGGGCTTCTCCCAGTAGAACCTCCGGGCCCATTCGCCCCAGAAGCCCTCGGGGTCCTCGAGGCTTCGCCGGTACTCTTCAGGGAAATTCTGGAGATTCGCCCTAAGGCGCACCTCCTCCGGGGCCCAAAGCCGCTCTTCCGCCTTAAGAAGCTTTTGCACCGCCATACTCCTCCTCCAATGCCGAGACATCCCCAGGGTCTACGCCCAGGAGTTCTGCCTTTAGAAGCCGCCTAAGGATCTTGCCGCTTCGGGTACGGGGCAGGCGTTCCACGAAGACGATCCGGGGCGGGGGAACCGGCCCCAGATGCCGCAGGAGGTGGGCCTTGATCTTCTCGGCCAGGAGGGCCTTGAGCTCCTCGGGTACCTCCTTCTTGGGGACCGCAAAGACCACGATTTCCTCGCCTTCCTCCCCGGGGATCCCGATGGCGGCTGCCTCCGCCACCTGGGGGTGGGTGAGGGCGGCCGCCTCCACCTCGGCGGTGCCGAGCCGGGCCTCCCCCACCTTGATGACCTCCTCGGAGCGGCCCAGGATGCGGAAGTAGCCTTCCTCGTCCCAGGTGGCGAGGTCCCCCGTCCAGTAGAGTCCTCCCTTCCAGGGACTTTCCCCCCCAAGGAGGTCCACCATGTGGGCGGGCCCCACCCTGAGGAGCACCAGGTGGCCCTTGGCTCCGGGAGGCAGGACCCGGCCTTCGGCGTCCACTACCCGGGCTTCCACCCCCGGCAGCGGTACCCCCACGAAGCCCGGCTTGGCGGGGAGGGTTAGGGGGGTGGCCAGGGCTGGGGCTCCCAGTTCCGTCTGCCACCAGTTGTCCAGGGGCCAGGCCAGGTTCTCCCGGGTCCAGCGCCACACCTCTGGGGCCAAAGCCTCCCCTACGCTTCCCACCAGGCGCAAGGAGGTGGGCCGGGCCTCCCCGTGGCGGCGGAGGGCGCGGAGCACCGTGGGGGAGGTGAGGAGCACGTCCACCCCAAGCCGCCTAAGCCGCTCGTAGAAGGCAGCGGGGCTGGGATGGTCGGGCCGATCCTCCACCAGGAGGCTGGTGCCCCCCAGGAAGAGCGGGGCGTAGAGGCCGAAGGAATGCCCCACCACCCAGAAGAGGTCGGCGGTGGTGTGGAAGACCTCTCCCGGTTTCAGGTCAAAGAGGTAGCGGAAGGCCCAGCTTACCCCCACCATGTACCCGCCGTGGCCGTGGACCACTCCCTTGGGGATGCCCGTGGAGCCTGAGGTGTGGAGGAGGAAAAGGGGGTGGTGGGCGGGGACGGGCACCGCCTCCAGGGGGCTTCCCTCGGAGGCCCGTTCCAGGAACTCGGTGCTTCCCCGCACGTGCCACAGCACCGGCAGGTCCAGGTCCTTTAGGGCCGCCTCCACCACCGGCCTCAAGGGGACGAGCTGCCCCCGGCGGAAGTAGCCGTCGGCGGCGATGAGAAGCCGGGCCTGGCTTTGCAGGAGGCGCTCCCTAAGGGCCTCGGGCCCCAGGCCCACGGGCAGGGCCACGTGCACCGCCCCAATCCGCGCCAAGGCCAGGAGGCTCAAGGCAGCCTCCAGCCCCGTGGGCAGGTAGAGGGCCACCCGGTCTCCCCGCTTTATCCCCAGGTTCTGGAAGACCCCGGCGAGGCGGCTGGAGAGGTCCAAAAGTTCCCGGTAGGTCCACTTTTCCAGGTGCCCATCCCCATCCAGGGTGATGAGGGCCACCTGCTGGGCCCTTTCCGGTAGGTGGCGGTCTAAGGCGTTTAAGGCGGCGTTGGTGCGTCCTCCGCTGAACCAGGTGTGGGTGGCGGGGTCGTAGACCCTTTCCCAGGGGGTTTCCCAGTGGAACTCCCGGGCGAAGCTGCCGAAAAAGCCTTCGGGATCCTCGAGGCTTGCCTGGTAGGCCCCGGGGTAGTCCCGCAGGTTGGCCCTTTCCTTAAGGGCGCAAGGGGGTTCCACCACCTCCACCTGGAGGCTTGGCTCCAGGGGAGAGGCCAGGCTGGGGGGCTCGGGAGGGCGCAGGTGGGCGGACACCTGGGCCACCTCGGAAAGGGCCCGGGCCAGGCGGCCGAAGGCGAAGGGAAAGCGCCGGGTGGGCACCACCACCCCCAAAGCCCCCAGAAGCTCCCCTCCCGGGCCGAAAAGGGGAGCCGCCAGGGCCGAAAGGCCCGGGGCGTACTCCTCCATCTCCGCCGCCAGGCCCGATTCCCGGACCCGGGTGAGTTCCGCCTCGAGGGCCAAGGGATCCGTCAGGGTGTAGGGGGTTCTGGGGACAAGGGGGGGTAGGGACAGGGCCCCGTAGGCCAGGAGGACCTTGCCCAGGGCCAGGGCGTGGACCTCCTCCGGCAGGGTGTCCCCCAGGGGATGGGGCTGGCCCTGGCGCCCCCGGGTTTTGAGCCGGATTCCTTCCGGGGTCAGAAGGGCCAGGTAGCACCGCTCCCGGGTGCGGAGGTAGAGTTCCTCCAAGGCTTCCTCGAGGGGCGTGGTTTCCAGCCGGAGGGGCTTGGCCTGGCCCAGGCGGTACCCCCGCTCCGTCTTCACCGCGAAGCCCTCCTCCGCCAGGCTGTTCAAAAGCGCATAGGCGGTGGAGAGGCTCTTCCCCAGGAGGCGGGCCACCTCCTTCACCTCCACCCCTTCCGGGTGCTCGGCCAGGTAGGCCAGGATGCGCAGGGCCGCCTGGACCGTGGAGAGGCTCCTCTTCCTGGCCATTTGCGTCCATATTCCGTAGGCTAGGCCCCACCTGTCAAGAAAAGGGAGGTTTGGCAAATGGTGAAAAACCCCCTTTTTCTTGACCCCGCCCGGGGGCCAGCCTATCCTTAGAGGCCAAGGGAGGGTATATGGACCGGATCGAAGGCGTTCTCAAGGAGGAGCGGGTCTTCTACCCCAGCGAGGAGTTCCGGAGCAAGGCCCACATCAAGAGCGAGGAGGAGTACCAGCGCCTGTACGAGGAAAGCCTGAAGGACCCCGAGGGCTTCTGGGGACGGGTGGCCTCCGAGCTTCACTGGTTCGAACCCTGGCAGAAGGTGCTGGAGGGTGACCTGCCCCATGCCAAGTGGTTCGTGGGGGGCAAGACCAACCTGTCCTACAATGCCCTGGACCGCCATGTCCAAACCTGGCGGCGCAACAAGGCGGCCCTCGTCTGGGAGGGGGAGCCGGGGGAGGAGAGGGTCTTGACCTACCACGACCTCTGGCGGGAGGTGCAGAAGTTCGCTAACGTCCTGAAGCGCCTGGGCGTCAAGAAGGGGGACCGGGTCACCATCTACCTGCCCATGATCCCCGAGGCCGCCATCGCCATGCTGGCCTGCACCCGCATCGGGGCCATCCACTCCGTGGTCTTCGGTGGTTTCTCCAGCGGGGCCTTGGCCGAGCGCATCCGGGATGCCGAGGCCAAGGTGCTCATCACCGCCGACGGGGGTTACCGCCGGGGCCAGGTGGTACCCCTGAAGCAGAACGCCGACGAGGCCCTTAAGGAGGTCTCCACCGTGGAGCACGTGGTGGTGGTGCGGCGCACCGGGGAGGAGGTGCCCTGGACCCCGGGCCGGGACCACTGGTGGCACGAGCTGATGGAGGCGGCCTCCGACCGGTGCGAGGCGGAACCCATGGAGGCGGAGGAACCCCTTTTCATCCTTTACACCTCTGGCTCCACGGGGAAGCCCAAGGGAGTTCTCCACACCCTGGGCGGCTACATGACCTATGTCTACCTCACCACCAAGCTGGTCTTTGACCTCAAGGACGAGGATGTCTACTGGTGTACCGCCGACGTGGGCTGGATCACCGGCCACTCCTACGTGGTCTACGGGCCCCTTCTGAACGGGGCCACCACGGTGATGTACGAGGGGGCCCCCAACTGGCCCGAGCCCGACCGCTTCTGGCAGATCGTGGACAAGTACGGGGTGAACATCCTCTACACCGCTCCCACCGCCATCCGGGCCTTCATGAAGTGGGGCGAGGGTTGGCCCTTGAAGCACCGGCTGGATTCCTTGCGCCTTTTGGGCACCGTAGGGGAGCCCATCAACCCCGAGGCCTGGCTCTGGTACTACCAGGTGATCGGCAAGGGACGGTGCCCCATCGTGGACACCTGGTGGCAGACGGAAACGGGGGGAATCATGATCACCACCCTGCCCGGGGTCCATCCCATGAAGCCGGGGCATGCGGGCAAGCCTTTCTTCGGGGTAAGGCCCGAGATCCTGGACTCGGAGCATAGGCCTGTGGAGAACCCGGACGAGGGGGGGCACCTATGCATCACCCGCCCCTGGCCCAGCATGCTCCGCACCGTCTGGGGGGATCCCGACCGCTTCCTGCAGCAGTACTTCAGCCAGCACCCGGGCAGCTACTTTACCGGGGATGGGGCCCGTCGGGATAAGGATGGGTACTACCTCATCCTGGGCCGGGTGGACGACGTTCTGAACGTGGCTGGCCACCGGCTTGGCACCATGGAGATCGAGTCCGCTTTGGTTTCCCATCCCGCTGTGGCCGAGGCGGCGGTGGTGGGCCGGCCCGACCCCTTGAAGGGGGAGGCCATCGTGGCCTTCGTGACCCTGAAGGAAGGGCATGCTCCCTCCGAGGCCTTGCGGGACGAGCTCAAGGCCCATGTGGCCAAGGTGATCGGGCCCATCGCCCGCCCCGACGAGGTGCGCTTCACCGAGGCTCTGCCCAAGACTCGCTCCGGCAAGATCATGCGCCGTCTCTTAAGGCAGATCGCCGCCGGGGAGAAGGAGATCAAGGGGGATACCTCTACCCTCGAGGACCATAGGGTGGTGGAGCGGCTGAAGCAGGAGGCCTGATCGGACCCTACCGCCGGCGCCCCAGGGCGAAGAGGACCCCCCCGAGACCCAAGGCGGCGAGCCCCGTGAGGGCGCTCGCCGCCCAAGGGGGGAGGTAGGCGGCGAGGAGGAGGTAAAAGGCGGCGAAGAGGAACCCCACCCCTCCGAGGGCCAGGCTGAAGGACAGGAGGAGGAAGAGGACCCCCTCCAGGAGGGCGAGGAGGTTCTTGCGGAACTCCCCGCCCAGGAGAAGGCCGAGAAGGGCGCGGAGAAGGGCCACTAGCGCTTGAGCAGCCGGCCCAGGAGCAGGCCCGCCGCGAAGAGGAGGGCCCCGGTGAGGAGGGGCCTTTCCTTGAGCTCGCCCTCGAGGCGCTTCAGGCTCTCCGGGAGCTGGCCCAAGAGCTCCTTGGCCTTGGCCTCCGCCGCCTCCGCCCCGGCCTTGATCCGCCCCTTTACCCCCTCCTTGCGCTCCATGAGCTCCGCCTTGAGGCTGTCCGCCAGCTTGGCCAGGTCCTCCTTGAGGCTCGCCAGATCCCGTTTCAGGCTGTCCAACTCCTTGCCGAACTCCGCTTCGGCCATAAATCCCACCTCCTTGGCCTCATTGTAAGGGATCGCCCGGTCGTGTCAAGAGTTATGTGTAAGAGTCTGTGTACGGGGGGCATACCGCTCCTGAAGCATCTTCTCCAGCACCTCCTTCACCTCCGAGAACCCCTTTAGTTTCCGTTCTGCCCACCTCCCTGCAAGATGTTCGCTTCGCGAAGCAGCCTGCCTCTCTGACTCCAGGTAAAGGAGCTTGTATACCGCCTCCGCCTTGGGAAACTTGTGGTCCCGCACCTTCGTCCCCCGCCGCACTTCCCGGATAAACCGCTCCATCAGGTTGGTGCTCCGCAGGTACGGCCAAAGCACCTTGGGGTACCCGTAGAACCGCAGGAAGGCCCCCGAATCCTGTACCCAAAGCCCCACCACCCCCGGGTACCGCGAACCCCAGGCGGCCTTCACCTCCTCCAAGGCCCCAAGAGCTTCTTCCCGGCTCTCCGCCCCGTACACCCGCCTCAGGTCCTCCGCCAGCAGGGCCCGGTCCCGGGAGCGCACCTGGGACAGGCTCCACCGCACCCCGTGCACCACGCACCGCTGCCACTCCGCCTGAGGGTAGACCCTGCGGATCGCCTCGGGAAGCCCGGGCAGCCCGTCGGTGATGAAGAGCAATACCCGCCGCAGGCCCCGCTGCCAAAGCTCCCCCAGGACCCCCTCCCATCCCAGGGCGCTCTCCGTGGGCAACAGCCAAAACCCCAGGACCCGCCTCTCCCCATCAGGGGCGATGCCCAGGGCCACATACACGCTTTCCCGCACGATCCCTTCTCCTTCCCTAAAGACCTTTAGGGAAAGCCCGTCCAGGTAGACGAAGGCCATCTCCTCGGGCAAAGGCCGGGTGCGGAAGGCTCCTGCCGCCTCCAGGACTTGGTCGGTCAGAGCGCTCAGGGTCTCGTGGGAGTAGCGGTGGCCTAAGAGCAGGCTCAGTATCTCGGCCGCCTTGCGCTGACTGACCCCGGCGGCGTAAAGGGCTACCGCCACTTCCCCCACGTCCACCAGGCGGCGGACGTAGGGCTTAAGGAAAGCCGGGTAATACCGAGATTCCCGATCCCTAGGGACCTTCAGGTCCACCTGGCCAAAGGCGGTCTCCAGCTTGCGGGGGTAGTAGCCGTTCCTGCGCCCCCCGTGCACCTGCAAGAAGGCTGTCCGGTCCAGCTCCAGAACCGTCTGCAGAACCTCGGCTACTGTCTCCCGCACCGCTTCCCTCAGCAAGATCCGCAAGGTATCCTGGTCCACGGGGCACCTCCTCGTGCTAAGGTGTGCCCCCCTATTAAACACGGACCCTTACACATAAATCCTTACACGACCGATCGCCCGCCCCGGGGAGGGGCTAGGCGGTCCCCCGGCGGGAGGGCTCAGCCTCCGGCCGGGCTTTTGTGGACGTGTACCACCTTCCAGCCCTCGGGAAAGCGCACCGCTACACGGCTTTCGTTTACCGCCCGGTGCCTTAGGCCTCCTTCCTCCTCCACGGTGAGGAGCAGGGTGTAGCTGAAGATGGCCACATCCCCGTAGCGTTGCAGGCGCTTTTCCACGAGGTCCAGACGGTAGGGCCTTCCCAAGGTGGCCCAGTTGTGCTCGATCATGAAGCGGTGGAAGGCAAGGCCATCTAAACGATGAGGGATGACGAACCACTCATAAAGGGAAAGGTCGGGATGGGTGGTGGCCTCGTAGGTGGCCCAGTCCCCTTGGTAGATGCTGGCCAGGTGCCTTTCCAGAAAGCCCCAGAGTTCGGCATCGCCTTCCATAATCTCACCTTCCCGGCTGGTACTCCCCCCATTCCTCCCGCAACACCCCGCACACCTCCCCCAAGGTAGCCCGGCGGCGGAAGGCTTCCAGAACATAGGGGAAGAGGTTCTCGCTTCCTCTTGCCGCCTGGCGCAGGCTTTCCAGGCCGATCCGCACGCTTTCCCCATCCCGTTTGGCCTTGAACGCGGCCAGTTCCCGCTTGCGCTTTTCGTGGAGCCCGGGATCTATCCGCTGCACCGGGGTGGGTTCGTTGAGGGGGCTTCTGGGGTCGGCGAAGCGGTTCACCCCCACGATGACCCGCTTGCCTTCCTCCACTTCCTTCTGGAACTGCCAGGCGGACTCCTCTATGGCCCGGCTGAAGTACCCCGCCTCCACCGCGGCCACCGCTCCTCCTAGGGCGTCGATCTCCCGGATAAGCCTTTCCGCTTCCTTTTCCAGCTGGTCCGTGAGGTGCTCCACGTAAAAGCTTCCCCCCAAGGGGTCTATGGCCCGGGTGACCCCGCTTTCAAAGGCCAGGATCTGCTGGGTGCGCAGGGCGAGGAGAGCGCTTTTTTCCGTGGGGAGGCCCAGGGCTTCGTCGTAGGCGTTGGTGTGGAGGCTCTGGGTGCCGCCCAGCACCGCCGCCAGGGCCTGGTAGGCGGTGCGCACCACGTTGTTTAAGGGTTCCTGGGCGGTGAGGGTGGAGCCTCCCGTTTGCGTGTGGAAGCGGAGCATCCAGCTTCTCGGGTCCTTGGCCCCGAACTCCTCCCGCATGATGCGGGCCCAAAGTCTCCTGGCGGCCCGGAACTTGGCGGCTTCCTCAAAGATGTCGTTGTGGGCGGCGAAGAAGAAGGAGAGCCTGGGGGCGAACTCGTCCACCTTAAGGCCCCGTTCCAGGGCCGCCTTCACGTAGGCCTTGCCATCCGCCAAGGTGAAGGCGATCTCCTGGGCGGCGGTGGAGCCCGCCTCCCGGATGTGGTAGCCGGAGATGCTGATGGTGTTCCACCTGGGGACGTGCTGGGCGCAGAACTCAAAGATGTCCGTCACGAGGCGCATGGAAGGCCCCGGAGGGTAGATGTAGGTGCCGCGGGCGAAGTACTCCTTGAGGATGTCGTTCTGCACGGTGCCCGACACCTTGTCCCAGGAAACCCCCTGTTCCTCCGCCACCAGGAGGTAGAGGGCCAGGAGCATCATGGCGGGGGCGTTGATGGTCATGCTGGTGGAAACCTTGTCCAGGGGGATGCCGTCAAAGAGCTTTTGCATGTCCTCGAGGGTGGCGATGGACACCCCCACCCGGCCCACCTCCCCCACGCTCATGGGGTGGTCGGGATCCAGGCCCAGCTGGGTGGGGAGGTCAAAGGCCACGCTCAGGCCCGTCTGGCCCTGGGACAGGAGGTATCGGTAGCGGGCGTTGGACTCCTCCGCGGTGGAGAAGCCCGCATACTGCCGCATGGTCCAGAGCCTGTCCAGGTACATCCGGGGGTAGATGCCCCGGGTAAAGGGGTACTCCCCGGGGCGGCCAAGCCTTTCCCGGTAGCCTTCGGGTAGGGACTCGAAGAGACCTTCCATGCCCTAGTTTTACAGGAAAAGGCGGACCAGGAGGAGGAAGAGGAAGAGCACCCCGAGCACCAGGAAAAGGGGCGGCAACAGGAGGCTATAGACCGCCAGCACGAGGGCCAGGAAGTCCTTCCAGTCGGGCTGGATGCCGTCCTTCATCCTTCCCTAGGATATTCTTTCCCGAGGTCCAGGGCTACCCTTGGCCTCGGCATCCATGGCTTTACCGGTACATAGCTATGCCGTTTTTTGCTAGCATTGGGCCATGGCCCTGTCCAAGAACACCCGCAAGGTGCTCAAGGTGCTGGCGCGGCGCGGGGCACCGGAGGTGCTCTTCGCCCTAAGCCGGGGAACTTCCCGCTTCTCCGACCTGGAGTCCTTCCTGGGCCTTTCCCCCCGCACCTTGGCGGAGCGGCTTCGGGAGCTTAACCTCTTGGGCTTCGTGCAGCGGCAGGCTTACCCCGAGGTTCCCCCCCGGGTAGAATACCTCCTGACCCCGCGGGGCAAGCGGGTTTTGGAATTCTTGAGCGAATTGGACGAGATATTGGAGGTTGTGCAGGAGGGCAAACGGTGAAAGCGCGAGCCATTGTGGTGACGTCGGGCAAGGGGGGCGTGGGGAAGACCACCACCACCGCCAACCTGGGGGCGGCCTTGGCCAAACTGGGGGAGAAGGTGGCGGTGGTGGACGTGGACGTGGGCCTCCGGAACCTGGATGTGGTCATGGGCCTCGAGGGCCGGGTGGTCTTTGACCTCATTGACGTCCTCGAGGGTCGGGCCAAGCCCCGCCAGGCCCTCATCCGGGACAAGCGGGTGGAAAACCTCTACCTTCTTCCCGCTTCCCAAACCAAGGACAAGGAGGCCCTAGACCCAGCCCGGTTCCGGGACCTGGTCCGCTATCTCCTGGAGGAGGAGGGCTTTGACCGGGTGCTCATAGACTCCCCCGCCGGCATAGAGAAGGGCTTCCAGACCGCCGCCACCCCGGCGGAAGGGGCCTTGGTGGTGGTGAACCCGGAGGTTAGTAGCGTGCGCGACGCCGACCGCATCATCGGCCTCCTCGAGGCCCGGGAGATCCGGGAGAACTTCCTCATCATCAACCGCTTGCGGCCCAAGATGGTGGCCCGGGGGGATATGCTCTCCGTGGAGGACGTGGTGGAGATTCTGGGGCTTAAGCCCATCGGCATCATCCCGGAGGACGAGCAGGTGCTCATCTCCACCAACCAGGGTGAGCCTCTGGTGCTGAAGGGTACAAGCCCCGCTGCCGTGGCCTACATGGACACCGCCCGCCGCATTAAGGGCGAGGAGGTGCCCTTCCGCAACATGGAGGAGGCCCAGGGGCTTTTGTCGGTGATCCGCAGGCTCTTCGGAGGTCGCTGATGTGGTGGCGCAAACGGAGCAAGGAAAAGGCCAAGGAAAGGCTCAAGCTGGTCCTGGCCTACGACCGGGCCAAGCTTTCCCCGGGCCTGGTGGAGAGCTTGAAGCGGGACCTTCTGGAGGTGTTGCGCCGCTACTTCCCCGCCCAGGAGGAGGTCAATGTGGCCCTGGAGGAGCGGGGGGAGAAGATGGTGTTGATCGCCGATATCCCATTGCGGTAGCCTCGCATGGTTCTAAGGCGTCCGAACCTTCTGGCCTACGACTGGGGTTTAATCCTCCTGACCCTGGCCATAACCGTTTTGGGTTTGTTTAACCTCCGAAGCGCCGCTCCCGACCCAGCCCTCCTGAACCGCCAGCTTGTGGCCTTCCTCCTGGGCCTCCTCCTGGCCGTGGGGGTTCAGTTCTTTTCCCGCCGCACCGTCTTCGCCCTGGCCTACCCCCTTTACGCCCTTTCCCTTCTCCTTTTGGTGGCCGTCTTGGCCTTCGGCCGGGAGATCAACGGGGCCAAGGCCTGGTTTGTGCTGGGCCCCTTGCAGTTCCAGCCCCTGGAGCTGGCCAAGCTGGGCTTGATCCTGGCCTTGGCCCGGCTCCTCGAGGGCCGGGAGGTGCGCCGGGTGTGGGATTACGTTCTGCCCGGGCTCCTGACGGCTCCCGTGGTCCTCCTCCTCCTCCTCCAGCCGGATCTGGGGGGGAGCCTGGTGGTGCTCTTCGGCGTCTTTGCCGTCTTGTTCGTGCGGGGCCTGCCCTGGAAGCACCTCTTGGTGGGCCTTCTCGCCCTGGCCGTCCTGGTGCCCACCGTGGTCTGGCCCAACCTCAAGCCCTACCAGCGGGAGCGGGTCCTCATCGTTTTGGATCCCTACCGGGATCCCCTGGGCCAGGGCTTCCAGGTGATCCAGTCCACCATCGCCATCGGCTCGGGAGGGCTCTTCGGCAAGGGGTATGGCCAGGGTACCCAGACTCAGCTGGGCTTCGTCCCCTTCCGCCACACGGACTTCGTCTTCGCCGTCTTTGCCGAAGAGTGGGGGTTTGTGGGCTCCGTGGCCCTCCTTGGGCTTTACGCCCTCCTTTTGGTGCGCCTTCTTAGCATGGCCCTGGAGTGCCCGCGCCTCTCCGACCGCCTGTTCCTGGCCGGGGTAGGGGGGATGCTGGGCTTCCAGGTGCTGGTGAACCTGGGGGTGGCGTTGGGGGTGATGCCGGTGACCGGGCTGACTCTTCCCCTTTTTTCCTATGGGGGTTCCAGCCTCATGGCCACCCTGCTCTCCTTGGGCCTGGTCCTTTTGGTGCACCGGGACCGGGTGGCTCCCTAAGGGCTTGAGCTCGGGGGCCACTCCCCCTAAACTGGGCCCGTGGCCGGGGAAGCGCTGGTTCGCCTCTTGGGGGTGCGGAAGGGTTTTGGCGGGGTGGTGGCCCTGGATAGCGTGGACCTCGAGGTCAAGCGGGGAGAGTTCTTCAGCCTTTTGGGGCCTTCGGGGTGCGGAAAGACCACCCTCTTGAGGCTCCTGGCCGGTTTTGATACCCCCGATGCGGGTCGCATAGAGATCGCAGGCCGGGACGTATCCCGGGTGCCCCCCTATGAGCGGCCGGTGAACACCGTCTTTCAGAACTACGCCCTCTTTCCCCACATGACCGTGGAGGGAAACGTGGCCTTTGGCCTCCGCATGAAGGGGCTTCCCGCAGGAGAGGTTCGCAAAAAGGTGGCCTGGGCCCTGGAGCTGGTGGATCTTCTAGGCCTGGAGAAACGCTACCCCCGGGAGCTTTCCGGCGGGCAGAAGCAGCGGGTGGCCTTGGCCCGGGCCCTGGTGCTGGAGCCAGAGGTGCTCCTATTGGACGAGCCCCTTTCCGCCTTGGACCTGAAGCTCCGCCAGGAGCTTAGGGTGGAGCTCATGCAGCTTCAGCGGAGGCTTGGCACCACCTTCATCTTCGTTACCCACGACCAGGAGGAGGCCCTGGTCATGTCCGACCGGATTGCGGTGATGCGCTCGGGGAGGATTGAGCAGGTGGGCCTTCCCGACGAGGTCTACGAGCGGCCCAAAAACCGCTTCGTGGCGGATTTCCTCGGCCGTTCCAACTTCCTCCCCGCAAGGCCCCACCCAGGAGGGGCGGAAACCCCCCTTGGGGTTTTGCGCCTGAAGGAGCCCCTTTCACAGGAAGCCCACCTGGTGATCCGGCCGGAGAAGATCCGCCTTTACCCGGTGGGCAACGGGGCTCCCGCCCGGGAAAACCTGGTGCGGGCCAAGGTGGAGGAGATCGTCTACACGGGAGCGGAGAACCAGTACTATCTGCGGGCGGGGGAGGTGCGGCTGTTGGCCTATACCCTGAACCAGGACCTGCAGGAGCCTGGGGCCGAGGAGTTCGCCTACGGGGAGGAGGTTTTCTGCTACCTTCCCCCGGAGAACCTGGTGGTGGTCCATGAATGAGGCGGCTACTCCCTGGCAGCGCGCCTTCCGGGTCCTGGTTACCGTGGGCCCTGGGGGCCTTTGGCTTTTGGTCTTCGTCCTTCTTCCTACCCTTCTGGTCCTTATGGCCTCCTTCCTCACCCGGGGGCCCTATGGGGAGCTCACCGGGCCCTGGGGCTTCCACAACTACGCCAAGATCCTCCACCCCGTTTACCTCGAGGCCTTCGCCCAAAGCCTTCTCGTGGGGGTCCTCGCCACCGTGATCTCGGCTTTGCTGGGTTATCCCCTGGCCTTCTACATCGCCCGCCATCCGCAGCGGGACCTCCTCCTTTTCCTTCTCCTCCTTCCCTTTCTCACCAACTTCCTCATCCGGGTCTACGCCTGGCTGGTGCTGTTGCAACGGGAAGGCCTGGTGAACGCCCTTCTTGGGGCCTTCGGCCTGGGGCCCCTGGTCCTATACCCCTCCTTCTTCGCCGTGCTCTTGGCCACGGTGTACACCTTCCTGCCCTTTTTCGTTTTACCGGTGTACGCCAGCGTGGAGCGCCTGGACTGGCAGCTACTGGAAGCGGCCCACGACCTGGGGGCCAGGCCCGTTAAGGCTTTCTTGCATGCGGTCTTGCCCCAGACCTACCCTGGGCTTTTTGCGGGGAGCGTCTTGGTCTTCATCCCCGCCATGGGCACCTTCGTGGTGGCGGATCTCCTGGGGGCGGGGCGGGTGGTTCTGATCGGGAACCTCATCCAGCAGCAGTTCGGCATCACCCGGGACTGGGCCTTTGGGGCTGCTCTCAGCGTGTTCCTGATGGGGTTTGTGCTCCTTTCCCTTTACCTCTACGCCCGTTTGCAGGGGGAAAGGGGCCTAAAGGACCTGGTATGAGAAGGCTTCTTGCTCTCCACGCCCTTTTGGTCTACCTCTTCCTCTACCTGCCCATCCTGGTCATCGTGGCCCTCTCCTTCAACGAAAGCCGCCGGGGGGTGCGCTTCACCGGCTTCACCCTGGACTGGTACCAGGCCCTTTTCCAAGACCCCAGGGTGCTGGAGTATTTCCTGAACACCCTGCTGGTGGCCTTCGTCTCCACCCTGGCGGCCACGGTTTTGGGAACGCTTTTGGCCGTGGGCCTTGTCCGCTACCGCTTTCCCGGCAAAGGCTTCCTCTCCTACCTCCTCTACATCCCCGTGGTGGTGCCCGACGTGGTCATGGGGGTGTCCCTTCTCCTCCTCTTCGCCCTGGCCCGGGAGGTTTTGGGTTTTCCCCGCCTTTCCCTCCTCACGGTGATCCTGGGACATATCACCTTCCAGGTGGCCTTCGTGACCCTGGTGGTGCGCTCCCGCCTGCTTCTCCTGGACCCAGCCCTGGAGGAGGCCGCCCGCGACCTGGGGGCCCGGGGCTGGCAGACCTTCTGGCACGTGACCCTGCCCCTGGCCTGGCCGGGGGTGGCGGCGGGGGCGCTTCTCGCCCTCACCCTTTCCCTGGACGACTTCGTGGTCACCTTCTTCACCGCCGGCCCCGGGGCCACCACCCTACCCCTTTACATCTATTCCAGTGTGAAGCTGGGGGTAAGCCCCAAGGTGCACGCCCTTTCCACCCTGATCATCGGCCTTAGCGCCTTCTTTCTGGCCTTGGGGTATACTTTAAGCCGGAGGAGGATATGAAGCGTTGGGGAATTCTGCTTTTGGTTCTGGCCCTGGTGGTCGTGGGGTTCCTCCTTTTGCGGCCGAAGCCGGCTTCCCAGGCTGGAGGGACCCTGTACTTTCTGAACTGGGCGGATTACATCCCGGAGGACCTCCTTAAAAAGTTTGAGGCGGAAACCGGGGCTAAGGTGGTCCTGGACACCTTTGAGTCCCCCGAGGCCATGCTGGCCAAGCTGAAGGCGGGGGCGGACCGGGAGTTCTCCCTGGTGGTGGCCCCCGACTACTACGTGCTCCAGATGGCCCGGGAGGGGCTCCTCGCTCCCCTGGAGAAGGAGAGGCTTGGGAACCTTGCCAACCTGGATCCCTTCTTCCTGGATCCTCCCTATGACCCTGGCCTCCAGTACTCCGTCCCCTACCTCTGGGGCACCACGGGCCTGGCCTATCGGCAGGACCTGGTGAAGGGCCCCGTGGACTCCTATGCGGTCCTCTTTGACCCGGCTCGTCAGGTGGGGCCCTTCCTCCTCCTGGACGAGATGCGGGAGACCATCGGGGCGGCCTTGAAGTACCTGGGCTATTCCGTGAACACCACGGACCCCAAGGCCCTGGAGGAGGCCAAGGAGCTCCTCATCGCTGCCAAGAAGCGCTCCGTGGGCTTCGCGGGAGGGTTGGAGGCCTTAAACCGCATCCTGGCGGGGGACGCCGCCCTCAGCCTCGCCTACTCCGGGGACGTCCTCCAGGCGAGGCAGGAGGACGGGCGGCTCCGCTACGCCCTGGCCAAGGAGGGGGGAACGCTTTGGACCGATGCCATGGTGGTCCTCAAGCGGGGCCCGGCCCAGGATCTGGCCTACCGCTTCATCGACTTTTTGCTGGAACCAGAAAACGCCGCCGCCTTGGCGGAGTACACCCGCTACGCCACCCCCGTGGCCAAGGCCCTTCCCCTTCTTCCCGAGGAGATGCGCCAGGATCCCACGGTTTTTCCCCCGGAAGAGGTGCGGGCCAAGCTTGAGTACCTCAAGGACCTGGGGCCCGACATCGCCCTGTACGACCGGGTCTGGACCGAGGTTAAGGCCAGGTAAACCCGGGAGGGAGGGGTTTGGGGTAGGCTAAAGCCATGAGGTTGGCCCTCCTTCTCCTCCTCCTCGGGACCATGGCCCTGGGCCAGGGGGAGGACCCGTGGAAAAGGCTCTGCGCCCAGTGCCACGGGGAGAGGGCCCAGGGGGTGCGGCCCTACCCGGGCCTCCAGGGGGCCGCCCCCCTCTTCGCCACCCCGGAGGGAAGGCGCTACCTCGTCCTCGTGATCCTTTACGGGAAGAAGGGGGAGGGGGGCCTGATGCCTGGGTTTGCCCAGCTCAAGGACGAGGAGCTTGCCGCCCTATTGAACCACCTGAAGGTCCTTCTGCAGGCCAAGGGGGATCCCTTCACCCCAGAGGAGATACGCAAGGGGCGAGGCTTGAACCT
This sequence comes from Thermus scotoductus DSM 8553, assembly GCF_000381045.1. GTDB lineage: Bacteria > Deinococcota > Deinococci > Deinococcales > Thermaceae > Thermus > Thermus scotoductus. The sequence goes on from NZ_KB905729.1 coordinate 141,082, forward strand.
CACCCCCGATGCGGTCAAGCGGCCGGAGAAACCCTAGGCCTCGGGGTCCTTCAGTACCGCTCCCTGGTCTGCCTGCTCCACCAAGGCGGCATAGCGGGCGAAGAGGCCGTGGCGGAAGGCGGGGGGCTTGGGTTGCCAGCGCTCCTGCCGCCTCCTCAGCTCCTCCTCGGGTAGGAGGACCTCCAAAAGGCGCTTTTCCACATCGATCCGCACCCGGTCCCCGTTCTCCAGAAGGGCGATGGGCCCTCCCACGAAGGCCTCGGGGGCGATGTGGCCGATCATGAGGCCGCGGGTGCCCCCGGAGAAGCGGCCGTCGGTGAGGAGGGCCACCTCGGGGCCCAGGCCTTCCCCCACGATGGCGCTGGTGACGGAAAGCATCTCGGGCATCCCGGGAGCACCCTTGGGCCCCACGTAGCGGATCACCACCACGTCCCCGGGGCGGATCCCGCCGGAAAGAACCTTCTCCATGGCGGCTTCCTCGGAGTCAAAGACCCGGGCCGGGCCCTCAAAGAAGGTGCGCTCGGTGCCCGCCAGCTTCAGAACCGCTCCCCTCGGGGCCAGGTTGCCCTTGAGGACCACCAGGCCCCCTTGCGGTTTCAGAGCCTGTTCCACGGGGAAGACCACCTTCTGCCCCTCCGCTTCCCGGTAGGCCCGTTCCACCTCCTCGGCCAGGGTGTTGCCGGTGAGGGTTTTCTCGTCCCCGTAAAGAAGCCCCGCCTCCAGGAGTTTTTTGAAGACCAAGGCAGTGCCCCCGGCCTCATAAAGCTCCCAGGCGGTGTAGGTGCCCCAGGGAAGGAGGTCGGCGATCACCGGGGTTTTCCGGGACACCTGGTCAAAGTCGTCCAGGCTCAGCTCCACCCCCACCTCCCGGGCGATGGCCAGGAGGTGGAGGACGGCATTGGTGCTCCCCCCGGTGGCGGCCACGGCGGCGATGGCGTTGAGGAAGCTTCTGCGGGTGAGGAAGTCCTGGGGTTTCCAGTTTTGCTCTATGGCCCGGGCCAGGATACGGCCCGCCTCCCGGGTGGCCTTGGGCTTTTCCGGGTGCACGGCGGGGATGGCGTTGTAGCCGATGGGGGAGAGGCCGAGGGCCTCGAGGGCCATGGCCATGGTGTTGGCCGTGTACTGGCCGCCGCAGGCCCCGGGGCCGGGGATGGCGTGCCGTTCGATGGCGGCAAGCTCCTCGTCGGTGATCCTTCCGGCAGCCCTCTGTCCCACGGCCTCGAACACGGAAACGATGGTGAGCTTCCTCCCCTGCCACTCCCCGGGGGCGATGGTACCCCCGTAAAGAACCATGCCTGGAACCCCGCTCCGGATCACCCCCATGGCCCCCCCGGGGATGGTCTTGTCGCAGGCGGAGAGGACCACCATCCCGTCGTAGAGGTAGCCCTGGGCGATAAGCTCCACGCTGTCGGCGATCACCTCCCGGCTTACGAGGCTCGCCCGCATCCCGGGGGTGCCCATGCTGATGCCATCGGAGATGGCAGGGGCCCCGAACTCAAAGGGGAAGACCCCGGCCTCCCTAAGCCCGGCCTTCACGTCCAGGGCCAGTTGGCGGAGGTGGTAGTTGCAGGGCATGCCGTCGGTGAAGGTGTTCACCACTCCCACGAAGGGCCTGGCGAAGTCCTCGTCGCCCACGCCCACCGCCCGGAGCATGGAGCGGGCGGGGGCCTGCTGCAGTCCCTTTTTGATGCGGTCGGATCTCATACGTCCCTCCAGGATGCGATCTTTCCATGAAACTGGCGCGCCCTCGGCAGGAGGCGCACCAGGGCTTTGGCTGCCTCCTTAGGGCTTAGGAGGCGGCCTTCCACCTTGTACCCGCGGAAAACCTGGTGCAGCACGGGGGCGGCGCTCCCCTGGGCCTCGCGGGCCTGGCGTTGCATCTCGGTTTCCACCACCCCGGGCCGGTAGATGAAGCAGGGGACCTCGGGTACCTCCGCGGCCAGCTGTCTGGCCAGGTGCTCTTCCGCGGCCTTGGCCACCGCATAGGCCCCGATGCCGGGAAGGTTGGATTCAGCCGCCCCGGAGCCCACATAGACCACCACCCCTTCCCCCTTTTTCCGGAGGAGGGGATAGGCGAAGCGGGCGAGTTGGTAGCCAGCGATGAGGTTGGCCTCGAGGACCTCCAGGAAGAGTCCCTCGGCGATCTCGTAGAGGAAGGGCCCCGGGTGGAGGACCCCGGCGTTATGGATGTAGCCGTAAAACCCCCCTAGGCCCTCGGCCTTTTTCACCAGCTCCTCGGCCACTGGGGCTTGTCCAGCGCTTCCTGCCACCGCTTCCACCCTGGCCCCTAGGGTGCGAACCTCCTCGGCCACCTCCTTTAAGGGCCCCTCCGAGCGAGCGTTTAACACCAGGTCGTAACCCGCTTGGGCCAGCTCGAGGGCCAGGGCCCGGCCGATTCCCCGGCTCGCCCCGGTGAGGATCAGGGTCTTTCTCATAGCAGCTCCTCCGTGGAGATCTCCACACCCAGGAAGGCGAGCTTGAGCCCGGGACCAAGGGTTTCCCCTTCCCCTTGGGGCTTGCGGAAGACGTGCACCCGGTCCCGCACCAGGTCCACCACCCAGACCTCGGGTACCCCGGCCTTGGCGTAGAGGGGGAGCTTCACCTCGAGGTCGTAATGGAGAGAGGTGTCCGCCACCTCCACCACCAAAAGGGCGTCCCGCCCCTGGGGGAGCTCCTCCTCGTAAAAGTCGCGCCGGGGCTTGAGGAGGGCGAGGTCGGGGTAAAGCTCCGAATTCCCCACCACTAGGGGGCTTTGCACGAAGAGGATGGCCTTTTGGGGTACAAGGGGGCCGAAGAGGGCGGTGAGCTTGGCCACCTTGGCGGCATGGCGTTTTCCAATAGGACTCATCTCTACCAGGTCCCCTTCCACGAGCTCTAGCCTCGAGTCCTCCGGGAAAACCCCGGCCTCCACCATGCGGTGGAACTCCTCCAGGGAGACCTTGTGGCGGGTCACGGCAGGACCTCCTTCACTGGGACCTTGAGCCCGAGGACGGAAAGCTCCCCTTCCTCCAGGGCCTGGGCCTCCCCGTACCCTTCCCCTTGGGGTTTGCGGAAGACGTGCACCCGGTCCCGCACCAGGTCCACCACCCAGACCTCGGGGATCCCCGCCTTGGCGTAGAGGGGGAGTTTCACGGTGAGGTCGTAGTCCAGGGAGGTGTCCGCCACCTCTATCACCAGCAGGGCATCCTCGGCTTCCGGCACCTTGTCCCGGTAGAAGTTTTCCCGGTAGGAGAGGAGTGTGAGGTCGGGCTGGGGTTCGCTTTCCGGGGAAAGCCTAAGCGGGTCCTGGACCTGCAAAAGGGCTTTCCTTGCCTGTTGCAAGGGAAACAGAAGGTCCATAAGGCGCTTGACGGCTGCCATGTGGCGTTTGCCTACCGGGCTCATGGTGACGATCTCCCCCTCCACGAGCTCCACCCGGGCGTCCTCGGGGAGGATGCCGGCCTCGGCCATGCGGTGGAACTCCTCGGCGGTAAAGCGGTAGCGGAGCATTTTCCCTATTTTAGATGGCGAAGCACCTCCTGGGTGAAGGTTTCCGTCCCCGCCTGGCCCCCCAGGTCCGGCGGGGGCGCCTCGAGGAGGGCCTGGGCCACGGCGTCCTCCACCTTCCTGGCCAGCTCCACCAGACTGAAGGCGTGCTCCAGCATCATGGCGGCGGAGAGGATGGCGGCGGTGGGGTTGGCGATGCCCTTGCCGGCGATGTCGGGGGCGGAGCCGTGGACCGGCTCAAACACCGGGGTGCCCCGGCCCAGAGAGGCGGAGGGGAGAAGGCCTAGGGAACCGGGAAGCACCGAGGCCAGGTCGGAAAGGATGTCTCCGAAGATGTTTCCCGTCACCACCACGTCAAAACGGGCAGGGTTTTTCACCAGGTGCATGGCCATGGCGTCCACGTACTGGTGCTCCAGGGAAACGTCCGGGTAGCCTTGGTGCGCCTCCTCCACCGTCTTCCGCCAGAACTCCCCCACCTCCAGCACGTTGGCCTTGTCCACGCTGGTAACGTGCCTGCGCCGCTTCCTTGCGGCCTCAAAGGCCACCTGGGCCACCCGTTCCACCTCGGGCTTGCTGTAGCGTTCCGTGTTCCAGGCCTCCGCCTCCGACATCCCCCTGGGCTCCCCGAAGTAGATGCCCCCGGTGAGCTCCCGCACGATGAGGACATCCACCCCCCGGGCGATCTCCTCCTTGAGGGGGGAAAGCCGTTCCAGTCCGGGGAAGACCTTGGCGGGGCGCAGGTTGGCGAAGAGGTCCTGGCTTTTCCTTAGGGCCAGGAGCCCGGTTTCCGGACGGATCTTGCGGGGAAGGTTATCCCACCTAGGGCCCCCTACGCTTCCCAGGAGCACCGCCTGGGCCCTTTCCACCCCCTGGCGGGTTACCTCGGGGAAGGGTTCCCCGAACTGGTCTATGGCTGCGCCGCCAAAGGGGTAGGTTTCGTAGCTGAGCCCAAGCCCATGGGCCTCGTCCAGGGCCTTGAGGACCTTCAAGGCAGCCTCGGTTACCTCGGGGCCGATCCCGTCCCCGGGCAGGACGGCCACCCTCATTCCGACCTCCTGGGGTAGGGAAGGTGGCGGTCGAACTCATCCAGAAGCTCCCCGGCCTGGAGAAGCTCCCCGATGGGGTCCCAAAGCCCCTCCACCAGGGCTTCCCGGGTCTCCTCGGGGATGAAGAGGGGAGCGGTGCGGCCACCGAAGCGCACCTCCTTGCTCACCAGGTCCACCTCCACCTCGAGGTCCGGCTTCTCCTCCACCGCCTTAAAGAGCACCCCCAGGTCCTCAGGGGCCAGGGTCACGCAGGGAAGGCCAATGGCGGTGGCGTTCCCGAAGAAGATCTCGGCGAAGCTCTCCCCGATGATGGCCCTAAACCCCGCCCGCTTGATGGCCTGGGGGGCGTGTTCCCGGCTGCTACCGGAGCCAAAGCCCGCCTCCACCAGCAGGATGCTGGCCCCTTGGTAGCGGGGGTCATTGAGGGGATGGGGCTTGGGATTCCCCGTCTCGTCAAAGCGCTCGTCGTAGAAGAGGTACTTCCCCAGCCCTTCAAAGGTGAGCACCTTCATGAAGCGGGCGGGGATGATGCGGTCCGTGTCGATGTCCTCGCCCCTTAAGGGCACCGCCCTACCGCGGATGGTGGTGAACTTTTCCAGCATGGCTTACCTCCCGATCCCAAACACTTCCCGGGCGTCGGCGATCTCGCCCGCCACCGCCGCCGCCGCCACCATGAGGGGGCTCATGAGCACCGTGCGTCCCCTGGGGCTTCCCATCCTGCCCTTGTAGTTGCGGTTGGAGGAGCTGGCGGCCAGCTCGTCTCCCTGCAGGCGGTCGGGGTTCATGGCCAGGCACATGGAGCACCCCGGGTTCCGCCACTCAAACCCCGCCTCCCGGAAGATCTCGGCGATGCCCTCTTCCTCCGCCTTCTTGGCCACCCACTCCGAGCCCGGCACCACCAGGGCCCGCACCCCTTTCTTCACCTTGTGGCCCTTGAGGAAGCGGGCCACCTCGCGCAGGTCGGAAAGCCTGGCGTTGGTGCAGCTTCCGATGAAGGCCACCTGGACCGGAACCCCCTTGATGGGTTGGCCCGGCTTAAGGCCCATGTAGGCCAAGGCTTCCTCGGCCACGGGCCTTTCCTCGGGGGAAAGTTCCTCCAGAAGGGGAATGCGGCCATCTACGGGTATGGCCTGCCCGGGGTTGATGCCCCAGGTGACCGTGGGGGGGATTTCCTCCGCCCGGAAGGTGACCACGTCATCGTACCGGGCGTCGGGGTCGGAGGCGAAGGCCCGCCAGCGCTTTTTGGCCTCCTCCCACTCCGCCCCCTTGGGGCTATAGGGGCGGCCCTCCAGGTAGGCGAAGGTGGTCTCGTCGGGGTTCACATAGCCGATGCGGGCCCCGCCCTCAATGGACATGTTGCAGAGGGTCATGCGGCTTTCCATGTCCATGGCCTCCACCGTGCTGCCGCCATACTCGTAGGCGTAGCCCAAGCCCCCTTTCACCCCCAGGTGGCGGATGATGTGCAGGATCACGTCCTTGGCGTAGACCCCGGGGGCAAGCTTCCCCTCGATGTTGATGCGCCGCACCTTGAGCTTCTGGGCCGCCAGGGTCTGGGTGGCCAGGACGTCCCGCACCTGGCTGGTGCCGATGCCGAAGGCCACGGCCCCGAAGGCCCCGTGGGTGGAGGTGTGGGAGTCCCCGCAGGCGATGGTCATCCCGGGCTGGGTGAGGCCAAGCTGCGGGCCGATTACGTGCACGATCCCCTGGTTCCCGCTTCCCAGGTCAAAGAAGGTGATGCCGTGCTCCTTGGTATTTTGCCTTAAGGCCTCCAACATGCTCTGGGCCAAGGGGTCCTGGAAGGGCTCGGTACGGTCGTGGGTGGGGACGATGTGGTCCACGGTGGCGAAGGTGCGGTGGGGGTAGCGTACCTTGAGGCCCAGGTCCCTAAGCATCCCGAAGGCCTGAGGGCTCGTTACCTCGTGTAGGAGGTGCAGGTCAATGAAAAGCTGGCTTTGCCCGCTTTTCAGCTTTCGCACCTCGTGGGCTTCCCAAACCTTCTCGTAAAGCGTTTTTCCCATGCTCCCTCCCATTTACGAAAATCCCCCGGGTTCTAGGCCCGGGGGAAGGCAACAGGGCTTCCCTAAGCCGGGCCTGCCCGGCCTAGGTCTAGCAGGAAGCCCCGCCGCATTGCCCTATAGTCTACGCTGCCTTTGCCTTAGGGTCAAGGGCTATGCTACAGGGCTTTACCCAAAACTCCTTCCTCGCCCTCCCTTAGCCTGCTTCAAGAGTTCTTGGGTGACTTCATAGTTGAGCAGGCGAACCAGGCCCCTCAGGAGCAGGTACGGACCATCCCTCTCGCTGGGCAGCCCCAGCTTGCCCCCGAGCTGCAAAAGAAACCCCTTGAACGGATCCCCCAACCGCTCAACTTCCCAAAGGAACACCGCCAGCCCCAGCAAAACCGCCACCACCTTCCGGATCCGGGCAAGCCCCCGCACCT
>NZ_KB905730.1:0-136116 GCF_000381045.1 Thermus scotoductus DSM 8553
TTGAAGGAGGCTGGGATAGTATTTCCCTTCCCGATCCCGGGGGATGGCCAGCTTCACCTGGCCAAAGGCGGTCTCCAGCTTGCGGGGGTAGTAGCCGTTCTTGCGTCCCCCGTGCTGGCGCAAGAAGGCTTCCCGGTCGGCGTCCAGGAGAATCTGCAAGACCTCGGTCACCGTCTGCCTCACCGCTTCCCTTAGCATCACCTGCAAGGTATCCTGGTCCACGGGGTACCTCCTTCCTAATCCTGGTACCCCCCTTTTATACACAAACCCCTACACATAATTCCTTACACGACCGAGGCAGCCGGGAAGGCTGCCCTTTCTTGGCTTGGTTCAAGACTCCTTATACACTGCGGACGGAGGTGAACAATGCGGCGGTTTCTAGCCTTGCTTTTGCTCCTGGGTTTGGCCCTGGCCCAGGGCCTCGAGGCCGTTTGGAAGGCAGTGGAGGTTCCAGGTGGCGTATGCTCTGACGGTTCCCCCTACCGGTTCTACGTGAGCCCGGGGGATCCCAAAAAGGTGGTCATCGACTTCCAGGGGGGTGGGGCCTGCTGGAATGCCGCCACCTGCGGCCCGCAAAGCCAGACCTACCGCAAGCGGGTGGATGTGCAGGAGCTTCTTCTGGCCCAGGGCATCTACAACCGCCTGAGCGTGGCCAACCCCTTCTACGGCTGGACCCATGTCTTCGTGCCCTACTGCACGGGGGATCTCCACGTGGGCCGGGCCACGGTGGACTACGGGGGCTTCAAGGTCCACCACCAGGGAGCCAGGAACGCCCTGGCGGCCTTGGAGTACGTTTTCCGCAACCACACGGACCCGGAAAAGGTCTTCGTGACCGGCTGCTCCGCCGGGGCTTACGGGGCGGTATTCTGGGCGGATAAGGTGCTTTCCACCTACAAAAACGCAAAGGTGGCGGTCTGCGGGGATGCTGGGGTGGGGGTGCGCACCCGGGACTTCCCGGGCTTTACCGTCTGGAACTCGCGCCTGCCGGAGGTTCCTGGCCTCTCCCAGAACCCGGAGGTGGCGGAGATCTACCTGGCCCTGGCCAAGGCCTTCCCCCAGGCGCGCATCGCCCAGTACACCACCCTTTTGGACGGCACCCAGATCTTCTTCTACGGCCTCATGAAGGGGGAGCGGACTCCTTCGGAGGCCACGGCCCGGGAGTGGGCGGAAGGCGCCATGAGGGCAGTCCTGGCCCCGGCCCAGGCGGAAAACTACACCTTCTACCTGGCCCCGGGTGGCCAGCACTGCATCCTGCCAAGGCCGGAGCTTTACACCTTGAAGGTGGGAGAGGTTTCCTTCCTGGAGTGGCTTAGGGCCCTGGCGGAGGGGAAGGCGGCGCCTCGGGTGCGCCCTTAAGCCCGAAGGCAGCAAACCAGGCCTTGAGTTCCGGGTAAAGCTCCAGTAGAAGCCGGTGCCCTTTCTTCCGGTCCAGGGGGGCGGCCTCGAGGAAGGCCAGGAGGAGGCCGTCCCCCTTCCTCTCCAGGATTTCCCGGGACTTCAGCGTGAACTGGGCCTGGAACCAGAGGGCGCTTTTCAGGTCCCCCCGCCTCCTCTCGTAGGCGGAAAGGCTTCGCCTTTCCGGTTCCAGGCGGCTTAGGTAGCGGCTAAAGGCCAGGAGGGATTCCGCTAGGTCCGGCCTGGCCTTGGCCAAGCCCAAGAGGAAGAGGTAGTTGGCGAAGAACTCGTCCAGCCACCTTGCCCCTGTCCTCAGGCGCCAGGCCACCTGCAGGGCGTGGGCGTACTCGTGGCCCAGGTTCAGGTCCAAGAAGGCAGGGATTTCCATGGGAGGAGGCCCTAGGGGAAGCAGGACCTCCCGGAAACGGTGGAGGAGCCTTTCGGGGTAGGTGAGGGGAGCAAAGAGGGAAAGCCTTCCCCCCTCGCTTCGCTGGAAGGCCAGGCCGTAGGGGTAGGGCACCAGGGCCCGCCAGTCCCCCTCGGAGAGCACGTAAAGGGTCACGGAGGGTACCGGGGCGTAGGTGGTGTAGGCCTCCCGCAGCTCAAGAAGGTAGCTTCGGAGGCCTTCGGCCCGCAGAACCCCTCCTTCAGAGGCGAAGGCGGGGATATGGGGATGGGGCAGGGCCCTCATCCCGGTGCTTCCCACCTCCCCTGGGTCGTTTCCAAAAGTCCGTTTCCTTCCTCAGGCATCCTTCTAGATAACCTCCCGGAAGCCGATGCGCTCCGCCTGGGCCCGGAGTTCCTCCTTAAGAGCCTGGTGCTGGGGCAGGGAAAGGTCGGGGTCCATCTCCAGGATGCGCTTGGCCAGGGCCCGGGCTTGCTCGATGACCTCGGTGTCCTGGGAGAGGTCCCCGAGCTTCAGCTCTGGGTAGCCGGACTGCCGGGTGCCCCTGAGTTCCCCAGGACCCCTTAGCTTCAGGTCCATCTCGGCGATGTAGAAGCCGTCTCCCGATTCCTCCAGGACCTTAAGGCGCTTTAGGGTCTTCTGGCTGGCTTCCCCGGCGATGAGGATGGCGTAGCTTTCGAGCCCCCCTCGCCCCACCCGGCCCCTAAGCTGGTGGAGCTGGGCCAGACCGAAGCGCTCGGCGTTTTCCACGATGATGAGGCTGGCCCTGGGGATATCCACCCCCACCTCCACCACGGTGGTGGACACCAGGAGGTCGAATTCCCCCTTTCGGAAAGCCTCCATGACGCTATCCTTTTCCCGTGCGGGCATCCTGCCGTGGAGAAGGGCCATGCGCACCTCGGGGAGCAGGCCCTTTAGCTCCTCGTAGAGGGCGGTGGCCGCCTTTAGGTCCAGCTCCTCGGATTCCTCGATGGCCGGGGCTACCACGAAGACCTGGTGCCCCTTTCTCACCTCCTCCCGGGCGAAGGCGTAGGCCTGGAGGCGGAGGCGGTGGGGAAGGACCTTGGTCTTCACGGGCTTGCGGCCCGGGGGCATCTCGTCCAGGATGCTGACCTCGAGGTCCCCGTAAAGGGTCAGGGCCAGGGAGCGGGGGATGGGGGTGGCGGACATCACCAGCACATCGGGGGGAACCTTGGCCAGCTTCAGGAGGGCCCGCCGCTGCAACACGCCGAAGCGGTGCTCCTCGTCCACCACCGCCAGGCCCAGGTCCTTGAACCCTACCCCCTCCTGGATCAGGGCGTGGGTGCCCACCGCCACCTGGGCCTCCCCGGAAAGAAGCCTCTCGATAACCCCCTCCCGCTCCTTGGGGGTCATGGAGCCCAGAAGGAGCTCCACCCGCACCCCCAGGGGGAAGAGGTAGCGGCTGAGGTTCTGATAGTGCTGCTTGGCCAGGATCTCCGTGGGAGCCATAAGGGCTCCCTGGGCCCCGTTCAGGGCGGCGAGGTAGAGGGCGTAGGCGGCCACCACGGTTTTACCCGAGCCCACGTCCCCCTGGAGGAGGCGGGCCATCTGCCTGGGGCTTTGCATGTCCTGGGCGATCTCCGCCATAACCCTTTCCTGGGCCCGGGTCAGGGGGAAGGGAAGGGTTTTCTTGAAGGTTTCCGTCCAGGTTTCCTCCACCTTAAAGCTTCGGCCCAGGACCAGCCCCCCGGCGTCCAAGAGGGCTTTTAGCTCCAAGAGCACGTACTCGTCAAACTTAAGGCGGAGGAGGGCCTTCTTGAGGGCCTCCTCGTCCTCGGGGAAGTGGATCTGGCGAAGGGCCTCGGAGTAGGGAAGAAGGCGGTGCTCCTCCCGGTAAGGCTCCAGGGGGTCGGGGAGGGGGAGGGCCGTTTCCAGGGCCCGGTGGGCGGTGCGGCGCAAAAAGGCCTGTCCGATGCCCTCCTTGGCAGGGTAGATGGGCACGATCCGGCCCGTGGAGAGGGACTCGGTGCCCTCGTTCTCAAAGTGCTCCACGTAAAGCTGCACCCCGTTTCGCCTCTGTACCCTTCCCGTGACGATGAGGGTCTCCCCCTCTTGGATCTGGGAAAGGACCCAGGTCTGGTTGAACCAGACCAGGGTGATGCGGAATCCCCAGGCGTCCTGGGCCCGCACCTGCACCAGCTGCATCCCCTTCTTGGGGGTCTTCACCAGCTCCTTGCTCAGGACCTTCACGGAGAGGGTGGCCTTCTGGCCGTCCTCCAGGAAGCGTACCCCGGGGAGGGTCCTGCGGTCCTCGTAGCGGCGGGGATAGTAGTGGAGGAGGTCCCGCACCGTGTGGAGGGAAAGTTCCGCAAGCTTTTTCCGGCTTTGCGGGGGAACCAGGAGGTGGGCGGGGTCCTGGGGGGTAAGGCGGCGGGATGGGGAAGGGAGGGAGGCCGCCTGTGCCCTGGGGGGAGGGGCCGTCAGGCCGTCTTTAAGGAAGCGGATGGCCTCCAAGAGGATCTCCTTTCGTTCCTCCGGGGTTTTTCCCCCATACCCCTGGAAGAGGCTCTGGAGCCTGGGGAAGGGTTTGGCCAGGTTCTGGATGAGGTTTTCCAAGCCCCCCACCACCACCTGGTCCCTGGCTCCGTCCTTTAGCTCCCGCAATAGGGGCCTGAGGAGCCGTTCCCGAAGTTCCCCTTCCCTCACGCCCTTCATGATACCCTTAGGCCTGTGAGCCGCGTGGAGCGACTACCGAATGGGCTTGTTCTGGCCCTCGAGGAGCGGGACTACCCCGGGGTGGCCTTCCAGCTACTGGTGCCCGCCGGGGCGGTGAACGAGCCTGAGGGGCTTCTGGGGGCCAGTACCCTCCTTGAGGGCTGGTTATGGAAGGGGGCTGGGGAGCTGGATGCCCGGGGCCTGGCCCAGGCCCTGGACTCCCTGGGGGTCAGGCGGCAAAGCGGGGCGGGGCTGGAGTACACCCTTTTTGCCGCCGCCTTTTTGCCGGAGGTGCTGGAGGAGGTTTTCCGGCTCTATGCCCTTCTTCTCCTGAATCCCCGGCTTCCCGAGGAGGGCTTTGAAGCGGTGAGAAGCGTGGCCCTGCAGGCCCTCCTCTCCCAGGAGGACCAGCCTTCCCGGAAGCTTTTCTCTGAGCTCCGGAAAAGGGTCTTCCTCTCCCCCCACGGCCGGGACCCCTTGGGGGAGGAGGAAAGCTTGAAGCGGGCTACCCCTGAGGCGGTGCGGGAGGACTATCGGCGCCGCTACACCCCTAAGGGGGCCATCCTGGCGGTGGCGGGAGGCATTTCCTGGGAGAGGCTTCTTGGGGCGGTGGAGCCCCTTTTGGCCTGGGAGGGGGAGGAGGCCTTTTACCCAACCCCCCTTCTTTCGGAGCCCCATTCCTTTACCCTCAAGCGACCCACGGCCCAGGTGCAGATCGGCCTGGCCTATCCCGATGTGGGCCCCGAGGACCCCCGGTTTTACGCGGCCAGGCTGGCCTTGGAGGTGCTTTCGGGAGGTATGAGCAGCCGCCTTTTCACCGAGGTGCGGGAGAAAAGGGGCCTGGTCTATGCGGTGAGCGCCTTCCCCGCCGGGGTTAAGGGCCAGGGCCTCCTCATGGCCTACGGGGGCACCACCAAGGAGCGGGCCCGGGAAACCCTAAGGGTCATGCTGGCCGAGATGGAGCGCCTGGCGGAGGGCGTCACGGAGGAGGAGCTTTCCCGGGCCAAGGTGGGGCTGAAGACCGCCTTGGTGATGGCGGATGAATCCATCCGTAGCCGGGCAGGTTCCATGGCCCGGGACCTCTACATGCTGGGGCGGATCCGGCCCCTTTCCGAGATCGAGGGGGCCATAGAGGCCACGGACCTAAGGGCGGTGAACGCCTTCTTGCGGGAGCATCCTTACCGCAACCCCTGGGTGGGGCTTTTGGGCGAGGTGGACGATGTTTCGTGAGGCTGAGCTGAAAAACGGCCTAAGGGTCATCGCTGAGGTGGTTCCTGGGGCCCGAAGCGTGGCCCTGGGCTACTTCGTCAAGACCGGGGCCCGGGACGAGGCGAAGGAGGAGAGCGGGGTAAGCCATTTCCTGGAGCACATGGTCTTCAAGGGTCCGGAAGGGATGAGCGCCTGGGAGGTGAACCTGGCCTTTGACCGCCTGGGGGCCCAGTACAACGCCTTCACCTCCGAGGAGGCCACGGTCTTCTACGGGGCCGTGTTGCCGGAGTTCGCCTTTCCTCTTCTGGAACTCTTTTCCAGGCTCATGCGCCCCGCTTTGCGCCAGGAGGATTTTGACACCGAGAAGAAGGTGATCCTCGAGGAGATCGCCCGCTACCAGGACCGGCCGGGCTTCATGGCTTACGACTGGGCCCGTGCCCGCTTTTTCCAGGGGCACCCCTTGGGAAATAGCGTCTTGGGCACCGTGGAGAGCATCACCGCCCTGACGCGGGAGGCCATGGCCGCCTACCACGAAAGGCGCTACCTGCCCAAGAACATGGTGCTGGCCGCCACGGGAAGGGTGGACTTTGAGGCCCTCGTAGCCCAGGCGGAGCAGCTTACCGAGGCCTGGCCCCTCGGGGAGGCCGGAAGGACCTACCCACCTTTAAACCCAGCCCAAGGAGTGGAGGAGCACCCCTACGAGAAGGCCCAGGCCCTCTACTTAGTGGGCCTTTTCCCCGGGGTAAGCTACCAGGAGGAGGAACGCTTTGCCGCCCAGGTCCTGGCCCATCTGTTGGGAGAGGAGGGTTCGGGAAGGCTCCACTTCGCCCTGGTGGACAGAGGCCTTGCCGAGGTGGCCTCCTTCGGCCACGAGGAGGCGGACCGGGCAGGCTTCTTCCACGCTTACGTGCAGGCGGACCCGACGAACAAGGAGGCGGTGCTGGCCGTCCTTCAAGAGGAGCTTGGCCGAATCGCCCGCGAGGGCGTGCGGGAGGAGGAGGTGGAGAGGGCCAAGACGCCCCTGGCCACGGCCTTGGTGTTTGCGGGGGAAACCCCCATGGGGAGGCTGTTCCACCTGGGGATGGAATACCTTTACACGGGGCGCTACCTTTCCCTTTCCGCGGTCAAGGAGCGGGTGAGCCAGGTGGGGGCTAAGGAGGTGAGCGCCCTTTTGGAGAGGGGTTTTTTGCACCAGGGCCTCTACTATTTGGTGGGTCCTTATGGAACCTAAGGCCCTGGCAGCCGCCTTCCTCACCATCCTCTTCTGGGCCAGCGCCTTTGCGGGCATCCGCGCGGGGTTAGAGGGCCTGAGTCCAGGCCACCTGGTCCTCCTGCGCTTTTTGGTGGCCAGCGCCCTTCTCCTCCTCTATGCCCGTTTTCAGGGCCTCCGTCCACCCAGGAGGGAGGACCTTCCCCGGCTTTTCCTCCTGGGGTTTTTGGGCATCACCGTGTACCACACCGCCTTGGTTTACGGGGAGCTAACGGTGAGCGCCGGGGCGGCAAGCCTCCTCATCGCCACGGGGCCGGTGTTTACCGCACTTCTCTCCTATTTCCTCCTGGGAGAGCGGCTTAAGCCCATGGGGCTTCTGGGATTTGCCCTGGCCTTCATGGGTTCCTTGTTCATCGCCTTTGGCGAGGGGGGTGGGGTGTCTTTGAGCCCGGGGGCTTTTTTGATCCTGCTTTCCGCCCTTTCCACCTCGTTCTACTTCGTTCTGCAAAAGCCCCTTTTTGCCCGTTACGGTAGCCGGGAGATGACGGTCTACACCATGGTGTTAGGTACGCTGCCCCTTTTCGTCTTCTTTCCCGGCCTGGGGGAGGCCCTTCTCGCCGCGCCTCGCCCGGCCCTTCTCAGCACCCTCTATTTGGGGATTTTCCCTGGCGCCTTGGCCTACCTCACCTGGACCTATGCCCTTTCCCGTACCCCGGCCTCCCGTTTGTCCAGCTTTTTGTACCTTTCCCCAGTCCTGGCCATCCTCGTCGCCTACCTTTGGCTGGGCGAGGTGCCTTCCCCCTTATCCCTGGTGGGCGGGACCCTGGCCCTGGCGGGCGTCCTTTTGGTGAACCTTAAGGGCGTAAAATAGCCCCCGAGGTGCCGTTATGGAGGTAAGGAAAATCGGCGTGGTGGGCGCAGGGCAGATGGGAAGCGGGATTGCCCAGGTGGCGGCCCAGGCGGGTTTTGAGGTGGTGCTGGTGGACGTGGCCGAAAGCTTCCTGGAAAGGGGCCTGAAGGCCATCCAGCGTTCCCTAGGCAGGTTCGTGGAGAAGGGGCGGATTGCCCCGCAGGACCTCGAGGCCACCTTAGGGCGGATCCGCACCACCGTGGTCCTGGGGGACCTGGCGGAGGCGGACCTGATCGTGGAGGCCATCGTGGAGGACGAGGGGGAAAAACGCCGCCTCTTTGAGCGCCTGGGAAGCCTGGTGAAGCCCGAGGCGATTCTCGCCAGCAACACCTCTTCCATTCCCATCACCGCCTTGGCCCGCTACTCGGGTAGGCCGGAGCGCTTCATCGGCATGCACTTCTTTAACCCCGTGCCCCTCATGCAGCTGGTGGAGGTGATCCGGGGGGAGCTTACCTCCGAGGAAACCCGGGATGTGGTGGTGGAGGTGGCGAGGCGGATGGGGAAGACCCCCCTCGAGGTGCAGGACTACCCCGGCTTCGTCTCCAACCGCCTCCTCATGCCCATGATCAACGAGGCCATCGAGGCCCTGAGGGAAGGGGTGGCCACCAAGGAGGCCATCGACGGGGTCATGCGCCTGGGGATGAACCACCCTATGGGTCCCTTGGAGCTGGCTGACCTTATCGGCTTGGACACCTGCTTGGCCATCATGGAGGTGTTGCACCGGGGCTTTGGCGACGACAAGTACCGGCCTTCTCCTCTTCTCCGCCGCATGGTGCAGGCGGGGCTTCTGGGCCGCAAGACCGGCCGAGGGTTTTACACCTACGACGAGAAGGGGAACAAGGTGGGCTAGGCTTTGGCTTGCCCGATTCCCTGGTGGACCCAAACCGCTTAGGCTCTGTCAGCCTCTGGAAGGGTTTCCAAACCTGGGGTAAACTGGGACCATGGAGCTTCCGCGCGCCTATGGCCTGCTTCTGCACCCCACCAGCCTTCCCGGACCCTATGGGGTTGGCGTTCTTGGGGAGGAGGCTTTTGCCTTCCTCCGATTCCTGGGGGAGTCTGGGGCCCGCTACTGGCAGGTTTTGCCCTTAGGGCCCACAGGATACGGAGACTCCCCCTACCAGTCCTTCAGCGCCTTTGCCGGGAACCCCTACCTCATCGACCTCCGCCCTCTGGCGGAGGCGGGGTACCTCCGCCTCGAGGACCCCGGTTTTCCCGAGGGCCGGGTGGATTACGGCTGGCTCTACGCCTGGAAGTGGCCGGCGCTTAGGGAAGCCTTCCGGGGTTTCCAGGAGCGGGCTAGCCGGGAGGAAAAGGAGGCCTTTCAGGCCTTTTGGGACCGGGAAAGGAGCTGGTTGGATGACTACGCCCTCTTCATGGCCTTGAAGGCCCACCACGGAGGCCTTCCCTGGAACCGCTGGCCCATGCCCCTCCGCTTCAGGGAGGAAAAGGCTTTGCGGGAAGCCGAGGCCAGGCTTGCCGAGGAGGTGGCCTTCCATGCCTGGACCCAGTGGTTTTTCTTCCGGCAGTGGCAGGCCTTGAGGGAGGCGGCGGAGGCCTTGGGCCTCTCCTTGATCGGCGACATGCCCATCTTCGTGGCCGAGGACTCCGCGGAGGTCTGGGCCCACCCCGAGTGGTTCCACCTGGATGAGGAGGGAAGGCCCACGGTGGTGGCGGGGGTGCCGCCGGATTACTTTTCGGAAACGGGCCAGCGCTGGGGGAATCCCCTGTACCGCTGGGAGGTGCTGGAAAGGGAGGGGTTCTCCTTCTGGATAGAGCGCCTGAGGAAGGCCTTGGAGCTTTTCCACCTGGTGCGCATCGACCACTTCCGGGGCTTTGAAGCCTACTGGGAGATCCCTGCCTCCTGCCCCACGGCAGTGGAGGGACGCTGGGTGAAGGCCCCGGGGGAGAAGCTCTTTCAGAAGATTCAGGAAACCTTTGGCCGGGTGCCCATCCTGGCGGAGGACCTGGGGGTGATCACCCCCGAGGTGGAGGCCCTGAGGGACCGGTTTGGCCTTCCGGGGATGAAGGTCCTGCAGTTCGCCTTTGACGGGGGGATGGAAAACCCCTTCCTGCCCCACAACTACCCCTCCCACGGCCGGGTGGTGGTCTACACCGGCACCCACGACAACGACACCACCTTGGGCTGGTACCGCACCGCCAGCCCGCACGAAAGGGCTTTTATGGAGCGTTACCTGGCGGAGTGGGGCCTCGGTTTTCACAGGGAGGAGGAGGTGCCTTGGGCCCTCATGCACCTGGGGATGAAGTCGGTGGCCAGGCTGGCCGTCTACCCCGTGCAGGATGTGTTGGCGTTGGGAAGCGAGGCCCGGATGAACTACCCTGGGCGCCCCTCGGGCAACTGGGCTTGGCGGCTTAGGCCCGGCCAGCTCCTGCCCGAGCACGGGGAACGGCTTCGCTGGATGGCCGAGGCCACGGGCAGGGTGTAAAAACACCCCACCCTGGCTCGGCCAGGGTGGGAGGCTTAAGGGCTTTTAGCCCAAGGCCTTCTTCACCAGGTCCACGATTTCGTCGATGGTGTCGGCCACGGGGATACCTGCCTCGGCGAAGGCCTTCAGCTTGGACTCCGGGGTGCCCACGTTCCCCATGATGATGGCTCCGGCGTGGCCCATGCGCTTGCCCTTCGGGGCGCTACGGCCGCCGATGAAGCCCACCACGGGCTTTTTCATGTTCTCCTTGATCCAGGCTGCGGCCTCCTCCTCGTCGGATCCCCCGATCTCCCCGATGAGGACCACGGCCTCGGTCTCGGGGTCCTGGTTGAAGAGGGGGAGGAGGTCCTTAAAGGTGGTGCCGATCACCGGGTCGCCTCCAATGCCCACCGTGGTGGTGGTGCCCAGGCCCGCCTGGGAAAGGGCGGCGGCGGCCTCGTAGGTGAGGGTGCCGGAGCGGCTTATGAGCCCCACCTTCCCCCGCTTGAACACGTGGCCGGGCATGATGCCGATCTTGCTCTCCTCGGCGCTGATGATGCCCGGGCAGTTGCCCCCGATGAGGCGGCTTCCCAGGGCCTTGATCTCCTCCACCGCCTTCACCATGTCCAGGGTGGGGATGCCCTCGGTGATGAGGACGATGAGGGGGATGCCGGCGTGGGCCGCCTCGAGGGCCGCATCCGCTGCGGCAGGCGCCGGCACGAAGATGATGGAAGCGTCAATAGCATGGTGGGCCACGGCTTCCTTTACCGTGTCGTACACGGGAAGACCCAGGACCTCGCTACCCCCTTTGCCCGGGGTCACGCCGGCCACCACCTTGGTGCCGTATTCCAGCATCTGCCGGGTGTGGAACTGCCCCTCCCGGCCGGTGATGCCCTGGACCAGGACGCGGGTTTCACGGTTGATCAGGATCACGCCGCACCTCCCACCATGGCCACGATGGCCTTGGCCGCCTCGAGGGACGTGGGGTACATGTAGATGGGCTTGCCTTCCAGAAGCTTTTTGGCCTCTTCCTCGGCGGTTCCCGCCACCCGCATGACCACGGGCTTGGTGAGAAGCCCCTCCTCCAGGGCCCGGATCACCCCCTTGGCCACCTCGTCCGCGCGGGTGATGCCGCCGAAGATGTTGATGAACACCCCCTTCACGTCGGGGTCCTTAAGGACCACCTTGAGGGCGTTATAGACCACCTCCGCCTTGGCCCCGCCCCCGATGTCCAGGAAGTTGGCGGGCTTACCCCCCACCCGGTTCACCAGGTCCAGGGTGTACATGACCAGGCCGGCCCCGTTGCCGATGATGCCGATGTTCCCCTGAAGCTTCACGTAGGCGAAGCCGTAGTTGCTGGCCTCCACCTCCAGGGGATGCTCGGCCTCGATCTCCCTGAGCTCCATCAGCTCGGGGTGCCGGAAGAGGGCGTTATCGTCCAGGACGATCTTGGCGTCGGCGGCCACGATCTGGCCCTCGGTGGTGACCACCAGGGGGTTGATCTCGGCGATGGAGGCATCCACGCCCTCGTAGGCCTGGTAGAGGGCCACCAGCACCTGGGCCAGCTTGTTGAGGTTGCCCTCGAGGCCCGCTTGTTTCACCATCTCCCGGGCCTCAAAAGCCCGAAAGCCCTTGTGGGGGTCGATCCAGAACTTGTGGATGGCCTCCGGGCGCTCCGCCGCCACCTCCTCGATGTCCACCCCCCCTTCCTTGGAGAGCATGAGGACCACCCGTTTTTGGGCGCGGTCCAGGATGAGGCCGGCGTAGTACTCCTTGGCGATGTCCACCGCCTCGGCCACCAGGACCTTCTTCACCGTGAGGCCCTTGATGTTCATCCCCAGGATGGCCTGGGCCTTCTCGTAGGCTTCCTGGGGGGTGTCCGCCAGCTTCACGCCCCCGGCCTTACCTCTCCCGCCCACGTGCACCTGGGCCTTGATCACCACCCGCTTGCCCAGCTCCTCCGCGATCCTTTTGGCCTCGTCCGGGGTGTAGGCCACCTTGCCGGGCGGCACCGGTACCCCATAACGGGCCAGGATCTCCTTGGCTTGATACTCGTGCAGGTTCAAGCTTTCCACCTCCTTGGCCGGCCAAGGCCGTTAGGCATTATAAGCTACCGGGCTTTCGGCCATTAGCTTTGCGCTTCGGCGGCAGGCTGGGCGAAGAAGAGGCGGCCCACCTGGGTCTGGATGGCCTGGGTGATGACCACCTCCACCTCCTGGCCCCGGTAGCGGATCCCCCCATCCACCACCACCATGGAGCCATCCTCCAGGTAGCCCACCCCCTGGTGGGGCTCCTTGCCTTCCTTGAGGATGAGAAGCTTCAGGGTGTCCCCCACCTTGAGCTGGGGACGGAGGGCCTGGGCCAGGGCCTGGACGGAAAGGGCCTTAACCCCGTAGATCCTGGCCATTTGCAAAAGGGCCAGGTCGTTGGTTACCAGGGCGGCTGTTAGGTCCCGGGCCAGGAAGAGGAGCTTCTCGTCCACGCTTTCCCCCTTGGGGGCTTCCTCCAGGACCTCGAGGACCACAAGCTCCTTAAGCCTCTCCAGGGTTTCCAGGCCCCGCCTGCCCTTGGCCCGCTTGAGGGGGTCGGGGCTGTCGGCGAAGTGCTGGAGCTCTTTGAGGACAAAGTGGGGCACGTAAAGAGGGCCTTCCAGGAACCCCGTGGCCGCCACCTCCGCTACCCTGCCGTCCACCAGGACGCTGGTGTCCAGCACCTTGCCCCCTTGGGGGCGGCGGGGGGTTTGGGGAAGGCGCAGGTAGTCCTTGTAGCCCAGGGCCAGGTAGGAGAAAAGCCCCACCAGAAAGAGGGCCAGGAGGAGGCTATGGTAAGGGGAAAACCCTGGGATCTGGGAAAGGAGGCTGGTTACCAGAACCGTAAAGAGGAGGCCCAGCGTGGCCCCTAGGGTCAGGGCCACGGGCACTTCCGGGGGAAGCTCCCTGAGGCGCCCAAGCCGTCTTTCCCAGAGGCTTTCGAGTCTTGGGGCCAGGAGAACCCCGGTCAGCAGGCCGGCCAGGGTCAAATACAGGCGGTTGAGGGAAAGGAGGCCGGCCGAGTGGGAAAGGAGGCCCAGGCCCTCCAGGGCCGCCGCCAGCTGGTAGCCCAGGAAGGCGAAAAGTAGATAGAGAAGGAGGCGAGGGCTCATTCCAGGTACTGCTCCACCGCTTTCCCCAAGGAGCGGGTGTTCCCCGGATGCACAAAGCGGGAAAACCCCGCCCGCTCCCCTTCCCTAAGCCGCCTTTCCAATCCCATGACGCTCCTCACCTCGCCCAAAAGACCTACCTCCCCCAGCACCGCCAGGTCCGAGGGCAGGGCCTTGCCCACCACCGCAGAATACACCGCCAAGGCCACCGCCAGATCCAGGCCCGGGTCCTGCACCTTAAGCCCTCCTGCCAGGTTCACGTAGATGTCCAGGTTCCCTAGGGGAAGGCCAAGCCGCCTTTCCAGGACCGCCAGGACCATGTCCACCCGCCTGGCGTCCAGGCCCTGGACCACCCTCCTGGGGGCGGGGAAGGGGGTTCTGGCGGCCAGGGCTTGGACCTCGAGGGCCAGGGCTCTTTCTCCCGCCAGGGCCAGGGCGATGGCGCTTCCCGGAACCCCGAGGGGCCTTTCCAGAAGGAAGGCCTCCGAGGGATTCTGCACCTCCACCAGGCCCTCCTCCTCCATGCGGAAGACCCCGAGCTCCCCCACGGGGCCGAAGCGGTTCTTGGCGCTGCGCAAGACCCGGTAGACCCCGGCGCTTTCCAGGTAGAGGGTGGCGTCCACCGCATGCTCTATGCTCTTGGGCCCGGCCACCACCCCCTCCTTGGTCACGTGGCCCACCAAAAGGGTGGTGATGCCCCCCTCCTTGGCCAGGCGCACGAAGGCGTGGGTGGCCTCCCGCACCGCCACCAGGCTACCTGGGCTTCCCCCTGCCTCAATCGTCTGTATGGAATCCACGAAAAGCACCTCAGGAGGATCCCGCTCCAGGAGGGAAAGAAGGGGTTCCAGGCGGGTTTCCTTTAGGAGAAGGAGCTCTTTTACCCCAAGCCTCCTCGCCCTCAGCTTGATCTGGGCCGGGGATTCCTCTCCGGCCAGGTAGTAGACCTTCCTGGTGAGGTGCTTGGCCAGCTCCAGAAGGAGGGTGCTCTTGCCCACCCCGGGTTCTCCCCCCAGGAGGACCACCTCCCCCGGCACGAACCCCCCGCCCAAGACCCGGTCCACCTCGGAAAGACCAGAGGAGAAGCGCTTCTCCTCGGCCTCGTTCACCTGGGAGAGGGAAATCGGCGAGGGGGCTTCCAGGTGGGCTTGGCGGGATGGGGCACGGGGGGAGGGGGCTACCTCCTGGAAGCTCTCCCAGGCACCGCAGGCCGGGCAGCGCCCCAGGGGCTTGGGGGTGCGGTAACCGCATTCCACGCAGGTATAGGAGGTCTTGGCCATGGGTTCAGGCCTCGAGGGGCCCGAGAAAAAACGGCCCCCTCGAGGGGAGGAGGCAGGGCCTTGGGATTCCTGGGAACATCTAGACCAAAAGCTCCTCGCCCTCCACCTCGTGGAAGGCCAGGTGCCCATCCTCCACGTTCACGTAGAGGTGGCCGGTGGGTTTTTTGAGGAGGGCCAGGGAGAGGGGATCTTCGATGCGTTCCCGGATGATGCTCCGGATGGCCCGGGCGCTCCCCGTCTTGGGGGCCTGCTCCACCACGAACCGGGCCACCTCGGGGGCAAAGCGCACGGTGATGTCCCGGGATTGCAGCTCCTTCTGGATGTCGTCCAGCATCATCCGGGCCACCTGCACCAGCTCCTCCTCCGTGAGGGGGCGGAAGCGGATCACCTCGTCCAGGCGGTCCAGGAACTCGGGGGTAAAGAGGGACTTGAGGGGGGATTCCGTGTCCACTTCCTTGCTGGTGAAGCCGATGGCCGGGCCCACGTTGTAGCCGGTGTTGGAGGTCATGATGAGGATGACTCGGCGGAAGTCCACGGTCCGCCCCATGCCGTCGGTGAGGCGCCCCTCGTCCAGGACCTGGAGAAAGGTGTTGTAGATGTCGGGGTGGGCCTTCTCAATCTCGTCCAGGAGCACCACGCTGAAGGGCTGGCGGCGCACCGCCTCCGTGAGCCGGCCCCCCTGCTCGTAGCCCACGTAGCCGGGAGGGGCCCCGATCAGCTTGGAAACGGAGTGGGGCTCCTGGAACTCGGACATGTCAAAGCGGATGAGGGCCCGCTCGGAGCCGAAGAGCACCTCGGCCAGGGCCTTGGCCAGCTGGGTCTTGCCCACCCCGCTTTGGCCCACGAAGAGGAAGCTGGCTGCCACCCGGGTCCGGCCTCCCAGACCCACCCGGGCCCGCCTAAGGGCGCTGGCCAGAGCGCGGATGGCCTCCTCCTGGCCCACCACCCGCTTTCTAAGCTCCTCCTCGAGGCGCATGAGCTTCTCGTCGTCCTTGTCGTCCACGTAGATCCCACCCCAGGAGTCCACCACCGCCTCGATGTCCTCCCGGGTCACCACGGGGGTCCCGTCCTCCTCCTCGGCCACGGGGAGGCCCAGGGAGGCGTTCAGGCGGACCCTCGAGGCCGCCTCGTCAATGAGGTCAATGGCCTTGTCGGGGAAGTTGCGCCCTGGGAGGGAACGGATGCCGATCTTGACGGAAAGCTCCAGGACCTCGTCGGGGATGATGACCCCGTGGTGGGCCTCGTAGCGGGGACGGAGGCCTTTGAGGATCTCCAAGGTTTCCTCCGGGGAGGGCTCCAGGACGATCACCGGCTGGAAGCGCCGCTCCAGGGCCGCGTCCTTCTCTATGTAGCGGTGGTACTCCCCGGTGGTGGTGGCCCCGATCACCTGGATCTCCCCTCGGGCCAGGGCGGGTTTCAGGATGTTGGCGGCATCCAGGGTACCCTCGGCCCCCCCGGCCCCGATCAGGGTGTGAAGCTCGTCAATGAAGGCGATGACCTTGGCGTTTTTGAGCTCCTCGATGATCTGGCGCAGGCGCTCCTCAAACTCCCCCCGGTACTTGGTGCCCGCCACCACCCCGGCGAGGTCAATGGCCACCACCCGGGCACCCTTGAGGATGGGGGGCACCCGGCCTTCCACGATGGCCTGGGCCAACCCCTCCACGATGGCCGTCTTGCCCACTCCCGGGTCCCCGATGAGCACGGGGTTGTTCTTGGAGCGCCGGGCCAGGATCTGGATCACCCGGTTGATCTCCTCCTGCCGGCCGATGACGGGATCCAGCTTGCCCTCCCGGGCCTCCTTGGTGAGGTCACGGCCGTACTCGTCCAGGAAGGGCGTGTTCACCGGCTTTTCCCGCTCCCGGCCCTCGGCCATGGAGAGGATACGCCAGCGAATGGCGTCCACGTCCTTGGCGAAGTGGGAGAGGATGCGGTAGGCGATCCCGTCCCCCTCTCGGATGATGCCCAGGAGGATGTGCTCGGTGCCGATCACCGGGGCCCCCATGTTGCGGGCCTCGGCGCTGGCCAGCTCCATGACCCGCCTGGCCCTGGGCGTAATGGCAGGGGGTTCTCCGGTGCGGCTCCCCTCGCCGCGGCCCACCAGCTCCTCCACCATGCGGCGCATGGCCTCGAGGCTTGCCCCGTACTCCTGGAGGATGCGGGCCGCTGTACCCCCCTCGCGCATCAGGCCCAGGAGGAGGTGCTCTGGGCCGATCATGGAGTGGCCTAAGCGGCTCCCCTCCTCCCTTGCGTAGTGGAAAACCAGCCTGGCGCGATCGTCGTACCTGTTCATGCTCCCCTCGTCACCTATTCTAGCGTAAGCCGGGCATGGGCGGGGGTTTGCGCCTGGGCTCACCATGGGTTCCCGTGGTGCCTTGGCCCCTCCTTCCGGTAATATGCCCTGTAACCGGGGGCCTAGGCCCCCTTTGGGAGGAACGATGCCAGCGAGCACCCTTGATGAACTGGTGGCGCTTTGCAAACGCAGGGGGTTTATCTTTCAGGGCTCCGAGATCTACGGGGGCCTCCAGGGGACCTACGACTACGGTCCTTTGGGGGTGGAGCTCAAGAACAACCTGAAGCAGGCCTGGTGGCGGAGGAACGTCTACGAGCGGGACGACATGGAGGGGTTGGATGCTAGCGTCCTCACCCACCGCTTGGTCCTGTACTATTCCGGCCACGAGGCCACCTTTGCCGATCCCATGGTGGATAACCGCATCACCAAGAAGCGCTACCGCCTGGACCACCTCCTCAAAGACCAGCCGGAAGAGGTGCTCAGGAGGCTCTACCGGGCCATGGAGGTGGAGGAGGATAACCTTCATGCCCTGGTCCAGGCCATGATGCAGGCCCCGGAAAGGGCTGGGGGGGCCATGACCGCAGCCGGGGTGCTGGATCCCGCCACCGCTGAGCCCGGGGACTGGACCCCACCCCGTTACTTCAACATGATGTTCAAGACCTACGTGGGCCCGGTGGAGGACGAGGCTTCCCTGGCCTACTTGCGCCCGGAGACCGCCCAGGGCATCTTCGTGAACTTCAAGAACGTCCTGGACAGCACGAGCCGGAAGCTTCCCTTCGGCATCGCCCAGATCGGCAAGGCCTTCCGCAACGAGATCACCCCCAGGAATTTCATCTTCCGGGTGCGGGAGTTTGAGCAGATGGAGATCGAGTACTTCGTCCGCCCGGGGGAGGACGAGTACTGGCACCGTTACTGGGTGGAGGAGAGGCTTCGGTGGTGGCAGGAGATGGGCTTAAGCCGAGATAACCTGGTCCCCTACGAGCAGCCCCCCGAGGAGCTGGCCCACTACGCCAAGGCCACGGTGGACATCCTCTACCGCTTTCCCCATGGCCTCGAGGAGCTGGAGGGGATCGCCAACCGCACGGACTTTGACCTGGGGAGCCACACCAAGGACCAGGAGGAGCTTGGCATCACTGCCCGGGTGCTTAAAAACGAGCACTCCACCGCCCGCCTGGCTTACCGGGACCCCGATACCGGCAAGTGGTTTGTCCCCTACGTGATCGAGCCCTCGGCCGGGGTGGACCGGGGGGTCTTGGCCCTCCTGTCGGAGGCCTTCACCCGGGAGGAGCTTCCGAATGGGGAGGAACGCATCGTCCTAAAGCTTAAGCCCCAGCTCGCCCCCATCAAGGTGGCGGTCATCCCCCTGGTCAGGAACCGCCCGGAGATCACCGAGTACGCCAAGCGTTTGAAGGCCCGGCTCCAGGCCCTGGGGTTGGGCCGGATCCTCTACGAGGACACCGGCAACATCGGCAAAGCCTACCGCCGCCACGACGAGGTGGGCACCCCCTTCGCCATCACCGTGGACTACGACACCATCGGGCAGAGCAAGGATGGGACCACCCGGCTCAAGGACACGGTCACCGTGCGGGACCGGGACACCATGGAGCAGATCCGACTTCACGTGGAGGAGCTGGAGGGGTTTTTGCGGGAGAAGCTCAGGTGGTAGGGGAGGTCTTGGTCCCAAGGGGCCCTTTGGTCTGCCCCACGGGTCCGGTTCTCCTGCAAAGCGTTTGGTATCGTGGGGAGGGAGAGGATACCTTTCGCTTGGTGACCGCTTACCCGTGGAGGGAGAAATGATCCGCGAGCACGATCTGGTGGTTCTTAAGCGCGACCACAGGGAAGTGGGCCTCGAGGCGGGGGATGTGGGTGCGGTGGTCCTGGTCTATCCCAAGGGTGGCTACATGGTCGAGTTTGTGGACCATGAGGGAAACACCTTGGCTTTGCTGGATCTAAAGGAGGACGAGGTCCTTCCCCTGCGGGGTCCAGCCCTTCTGCGGGCCAAGGTGCTGGGGTAGCCCTTTGGGTGAAGAAGGTCTGGGAGGCGAAACCATGGTGGGCTTCTGGGTGGCCAGCAAGGAGGAGAGAGGATGAGGGTGGCCGTGGTGGGGGCCACGGGAGCCGTGGGGCAGGAGATCCTCAAGGTCCTCGAGGCCCGGAACTTTCCCTTGAGTGAGCTTAGGCTGTACGCTTCCCCCCGCTCTGCGGGCAAGACCATGGTCTTCCGGGGGGAGGCCATTCCGGTGGAGCCCCTTCCCGAGGGGCCTCTGCCCGTGGACCTGGTGCTGGCCAGCGCCGGAGGGTCCCTTTCCAAGGCCCTGGCCCCCGTTTGGGCCCAAGGGGGAGCCTTGGTGATCGACAACTCCAGCGCCTGGCGCTACGAGCCCCATGTGCCCCTGGTGGTGCCAGAGGTGAACCGGGAGCGAATCTTCCAACACCAGGGCATCATTGCCAACCCCAACTGCACCACGGCCATCCTGGTCATGGCCCTTTGGCCCCTGCACCGGGCCTTTCGGGCGAAGCGGGTCATCGTGGCCACCTACCAGGCGGCCAGCGGGGCCGGGGCCAAGGGGATGGAGGAGCTATTAAGGGAAACCCACCGCTACCTGCACGGGGAAAGCCCGGTGGCCGAGGTCTTCGCCCACCCTTTGCCCTTCAACGTCATCCCTCACATAGATACCTTCCAGGAAAACGGCTATACCCGGGAGGAGATGAAGGTGGTGTGGGAGACCCACAAGATCTTTGGGGACGATTCCCTAAGGATCAGCGCCACCGCGGTGCGGGTGCCCACCCTTAGGGCCCATGCCGAGGCGGTGAGCGTGGAGTTTGAAAGGCCCGTCTCCCCGGAGGCGGCCCGGGAGGTCCTGGCCCAGGCCAAAGGGGTAGAGGTGGTGGACGAGCCCCTGGCCAGGCGCTACCCCATGCCCCTCACCGCCAGCGGCAAGTGGAACGTGGAGGTGGGGCGGATTCGGAAGAGCCTCGCCTTTGAGAACGGCCTGGACTTCTTCGTGGTGGGGGACCAGCTCCTCAAGGGGGCTGCCCTAAACGCCGTGCAGATCGCCGAGGAGTGGCTTAAAGGGCCCTGAGCTCGAGGACTAGAGGGGCTTTGCCTCCCTGGGGGAGGGCTCGACCTCAGGGTCTTTCCCCAGCTCGAGGTAGGCCTTGAGCAAGGCTTTGAAAAGCCGGCCGTGGTTGGGGATCTTCAGGTGCAAAAGCTCGTGCACAATAACCTCCCGGCGAAACTCGGCGGGCTGGTTTAAGAGTTCGGTGGAGAAGGTCAGCCTGCCGCGCGAGGAGCAGCTCGCCCATTTGCGCTTCATGGGGCGGATGTGAATCTCACGCGGACTTACCCCCAACCGCTTTGCCCATGCTTCGACCTCGGTGCGGAACACGTCAACAGGTACGGTTTGTTCCAACGGCTGCCATTTGGGGGTGGCGGCCTTTTTCATTCCGCTGCCCTCCTTAGGAAGTTCAGGATGGCATCAGTCCAAGCAACAACTTCTTTCACGCCGATTCCCATCAGACTTTTGTAGAGGCGGGCGCGCAGGTCGCCTTCTTGTTTAGCGCTATGCGTCCAGTGAGGGAATTCGGCGAAGGCGGCTTCCATGTCATTGGCTACCTGCATCGCCTGCGAGGCATCCACCCCGTGGGTGCGCAGCCACCACTCCACGGCGAAGGCTTGCTGGGAGAGCGGGCTGGACTCGCGCTCGGCATGGGCAGCGTTCAGTTGCCGCACCAACTCTTCCAGTTCGCGGAGGGCTTGCTGTGACTCAATTTGCTGTTCCTCGAAGCGGCGGCGGATCTCCTCGGCCCGCTCGCCGATGGAAAGCAGGTATGGCGCGGCACGCCCCTTTTCTTCCACCAGGCGGTGCAGTTCTTTGAGCAGGTTGAAAACTTTGACCGTTGCGCGTTTTTCCTCAGCGAGCAGGGTCAGCAAGGCCTCCGGTCCCAGTTCGTAAGTCTCTTGGGGTTCACGAACGGCACTGGTGTGGCTGTGTTGCTGGACGATTTGCGCGGTCTTGCGCAGGAAGGATTTGTCCACCGGAACGTGCGGCTCGTAAGCGGCGCGTAGCAGGCGGTACATCTCCAAGAGGCGCTGGTAATCCTCCAGGTAAGGGCGCAAAAAGGGGTCGGGCGAGAGAATTTCGTAGAGTTCTTCCAGTTGGCGGAAGTAACGGTAGAAGCCTTCGCGCAGTTTTTTATCGCGGAAGCGCAGCAATACTTCTTCGGCCAGTTTGTCATCATACGCCACCGAGGCCCTGTCCGGGGTGAGATATGCCGCCCGTCCTTGCCTCATCAATTCCGCAAAGCGCTCCCGCAGGACCTCAATACCCTCCACCACGCCGCTCACGTCTTTGGAATCAAACGCCAGCGCCCGTTCCAGATTATCAAAAATACCCACAAAGTCCAGGATCAAGCCCGTCGTCTTGCGCTGGCCGTCCTCGCTCTCGTAGGGGCGGTTCACGCGGGCGATGGCTTGCAGTAGGACGTGGTCGCGCAAGGGCTTGTCCAGGTACATGCAGTATAGGATAGGGGCGTCGTAGCCGGTGAGGAGCTTTTCGGTGACGATGAAGATTTGCGGGTTCTCGCCCGGCTTGCGGAAGGCTTTGCGCAGGCGGGTTTCCTCCTCCTCGCTTAAGTGGTAACGCTTGAGATGTGGGGGGTCGTTGTGCCCGGTGCTGATGACGACGGCGCTCCATTCGGGCGGGAGGTAACGGTCGAGGGCTTCTTTGTAAAGGACGCAGGCCTCGCGGTCAACGGCCACGAGGAAGGCCTTGTAACCCATGGGCTGCACATAGCTCTTGAAGTGCTCGGCCACGAAGCGGGCGATCTTGTCCACCCTTTCCGGGTTCTTGAGCATGTTGGTCAGGGTTACGGCGCGGTCCAGGACGCGGTTAATTTCCTCCACGTCGGCCACGCCCTCCAGTTCCGCGGCTGCCCAAAATTCCCTTTCCATGGCCTCGCGGTCGACGATGAGGTCGTTGGGAGCAAGTTGATAGTGCAGGGGGACGGTGGTGCCGTCCTCAATGGATTCGCGGATGGAGTACTTATCCAAATAGCCTTGCGGGTCGTCGGTGCCGAAGGTTTTGAAGGTGCCTTTGCCGTGCGCGGTGCGGTCAATGGGCGTGCCGGTGAAGCCGATGAAGGTGGCGTGGGGCAGGGCGCCCATCAGGTAGTTGCCCAAATCCCCGCCGGTGGAACGGTGCGCCTCGTCCACCAGCACGAAGATGTTGCGCCGAGGGTTCAGGTTGGCCGGCATGTCGTCAAATTTGTGGATCATCGAGACGATGAGCCCGCGCGTGTCGGCTTTGAGCAAATCACGCAGGTGACGCTTGGAATTTGCCAGGTGAACATGTCCAAAACCGATTGCCTCCAGGTTCTGGAAGAGTTGTTGTTCCAGTTCGTTGCGGTCCACGATGAGGAGCACGGTGGGGTTTTCAAACCGCGGGTCTTCGATGAGCAGGCGGGCGATGGTGAGCATGGTGTAGGTCTTGCCAGAGCCTTGCGTGTGCCAGACGAGCCCGCGCCTCTTTTGGGGGTCGTGGGCGCGCGCAAGGACGCGCTCCACGGCGCGCATCTGGTGCGGCCGCAGGATGACTTTGCTGAGTTCGCCATCTTTGCGGGCAAAAAGGATGTAGTCGGTGAGGACCCGCAGCACGCGGCGGGGCGCTACAAAGGACTTGACCAGGGTCTCAAAATCCCCGGCGCCGCTTTCCTCCTTCCAGTTGAAGAGGGTTTTACGGGAAAGCGACCAGGTGGCGCCGTAGAAGAACTGCACCAGGTGCGTGAGAGCAAAAAGCTGCGCCTGGGCCATCAAGTCGGGGGCTTCCTGGTGGTAGCGGCGGATTTGGTCAAAGGCCTCGGCGATGCCCTCCCCACGGGTGGCCGCCTTGGTCTCGAGCACGATCACGGGGATCCCGTTGACCAGGAAGACCACATCCGGGCGGATGGTGTGGGTCCCGTTGGTGAAGGTGAACTCGTCGGTGACGTGGAAGCGATTGGCCTCTATGTTCGCAGCGTCGAGCAGGCGGACGTTCCGCTCACGGCGCTCGGCCTCCACAAAGACGGTCTTGAGCCCCTTGAGGTACTCCCAAGCCTCCAGGTTCCCCTCGATGTTGGGGCGCACGCGGACCAAACGGCTCAGGACCTCCTCCGCCTTGACCACCGAGTCCACCACGCCCGGGTTGAGGCGCTGAATCTGCTCGACGAACACGGCCCGCAGGATAGGGCTATTTTCCCCACCGCGGAGCCTCCGGGCCTCCTCCGAAGGCAGATACTCCCAGCCGGCTTCTTCTGCATAACGGATGAGGGGCTCTTGTACCGCCTTGCGCTCACTACCGAGGCTCATGACTGGCCTCCTGTGGGGGCGCGTCGCCCTACCGTTCGGGCATTCTCCTTCATCATTTGCCAGATCTCCTGCGCCTGGGGATCGGTGCCGGTGGCGTGAGGGTTGTAGCGGTCCAGGTGCCAGCGCAGGGGGTTTTCGGCGATGTAGCGCCGGATGGCGTTCAAGGCCCGTTCGTGGCGAATGATGTGTTCGTAATAATTGCGTTGCCATACCCGCACGCCGGGTGTGCCGCGCCGTTGGTTGATGCGCCGCGTGACCGCGGATTTGAATGCACCCACAATGGCACCAATAGAACCCGGCGCGGGGCCGGCGGGTGGGTTGGTTTTGGTAGGGGCGACGCGCCGCGTCGCCCCTACATCGTCCACGATCCAAATGATGCCGTGGATGTGGTTGGGCATGACCACGAATTCGTCTTCATGCAACACCACGTACGGCCGCAATTGGACCGTTTTGAACCATTCCGCGCGCACGATTTCCCCCATTTCGTTCAACCGCATTTCCCCGTCCACCACGTCGCCGAACAGAGGGGCGCGCTCGTGGGCGCAGATGGTGACGAAATACGCGCCCGGTTGGGTGTAATCGTATCCCTTCAACCGGATGGAACGGCGATGGTGGCGTCGGGGGTCGTATCGGGTCATGGCGTCGCCTCCGCGAATCGCGCCACGAATTCCTCGGGCAGCCGGATCTTGGCCGTCATCAGGTGGTGAAGCAGAGTTTTGAAGAGCGCCTCCAGCGCGGCTTTCTTCTTCTCCTCGGCCTCGATGCGGGCGTCCACGGCCTGCAGCATGCGGGCAATTTCCTGCTGTTCGGGGAGAGGGGGGAGAGGGATTTGCAGGGATTGGACAACTGCTTTCGGAAGCCGTCGTCTTCCAGTTGTCCCTTCCATCTTGGAAGCAAGGCTTTGTCGAACATCTGGTTGTAAAAGATACAAAGCTAAAAATTCTGTTATTAGTGCGCTATTAGGACGAATAGGAAAGACCTCGGTTGTTGCGTATCCCCAGCCACCCGGAAGGTTTCTTACAACCCCCTGTTTTCCATTTTCAAGACATGGCGTAATTTTTGACAAAAGGAAATCACATTCCAAGATAAGTACCCCACTACGCACTTCTCGAGGCAATCTCAATTCCCAACGAGAAATAGTAGTTCCATTTTCTGGAATAAGCGACATTGGAATAAAAGGAATATATTCATGATGTTCTCGAGCAACGCGAGCCGGGCCGATCGAAGCCACCTCCCCCAACCTCACCACCCGCCAGTGGGCGGGGAGGGGGCCGATTTCGGTCTCCTTCAATTCCACGCGCTCAATGGCGTCCACGGGCACAGGGCCGTAGGTGAAGAGATGCCGCATTAGGCTCTTCTTCAGTTCCCGCAGCGCGGCGATGACGCGCTCGGTGGCCTCCTTGGCCTCCTGCACCGTCCGCAGAACATAGGCGATAGCGCGCTGCTCGGCGAGGGGCGGGAGAGCAACTGCCACCTGAAGAAGCTGAAATGTATGCAACCGCCTTCTATTTGTTGTTCCAACCGCGATATTTCTCAGCGGTTCCCAGACGGTAGGTTGGGCTAATTGCAGCTCTATAAAGGACTGGTCTGCTTTATGACGTTCAAGTGTCAAGATAGGAAAATCGCCGCTAACAAGCCCACCTTCCAACTCATCTGTGACAAATCCCCATGCTCCATTACGAGCGTCTATTTTTGAAAATACGAAGTCACCAGACTTCGTACAGTACAGTTTCTTAGTTTTGATCCGATTGCCTTTTTCTTCTGAACGCAGCGTGATCCCTTTGGCATAAAGTCTTACGGTCAAAAGACGGTAGACTTCATCGTCCTCTACCAAAGTTTCACGCAACTTCTTATAGACAGGTGTCAAAACCTCCCCCAACCTCACCACCCTCCACTCCTCGGGCAAAGGTCCCAGTTCGGTCTCTTTGAACCTCGTGGCCTCAGCGGGAATTGCTTCTATCTTCATCCCCTCTCACCTCCACCCAAGGGAAAGCAAAACCCGCAGCACCTCGCGCAAGTTCTCCTCGGCTTGGGCGCGCTCTTCCTCCGCTTCTTCCAGCCGCACCAGCGCCTCCTCCAGGGGCAAGGTCTCTTCGCTGCCGTTTACGCTCACGTAGCGGCTTGGCGATAGGTTGTAATCGTTGCGGGCAGCCTCGTCTTTTGTGATGATGGCAGATAGTCCCTCCCGTGCTTCCCAGTTGTGATAGAGATTGGCGATGGTCTTAATGTGTTCCTCCGTCAGGTAGTTTTTGGGGCGTCCCTTGGCGAACTGCTGGCTGGCGTTGATGAGCAGGATTTCCCCCGGGTGGCGCTTTCGGCGGTTGATCACAATGATGATGCCCGGCGCGGTGGTGTTGTAAAACAGGTTTTCCGGCAGCAGGATGACCGCCTCGATCAGGTCCCGCTCCACGAAGGCCTTGCGAATGTCCCGCTCACGGTTAGAGCCTTGGTTGCCGCTGCCCCGGCTCACCGCGCCGGTGTCCAACACCACGGCCATGCGGCCCGTTTCACTCAAGGAAGCTAACATATGCTGCAGCCAGCCCCAATCCGCACTGGAAGAGGGCGGAATGCCAAAGCGAAACCGGTCGTAGGGATCGTTTTCGTAGAGATCTGTGGAGAAGTTCTGGTTCCACATGGGGTTGGCGGTGACCAGGTCAAAGGTCATCAGGCGGCCGGCCGCATCGCGAAAGGCGGGGTTGCGCATGGTGTCGCCCAGGCGAATCTCGGCCTCCATGTCGTGGATCACGGCGTTCATGCGGGCCATGGCAAAGGTGGCCGGGTTGATTTCCTGGCCGAAAAGCCGCAGGGGCTTGATCTGGTTGGGCAGCCTTAGGTGCCCATTTTCCATGGTTCCAAAGCACTCCAATAGGCGCAGGTGGCACTTGATGAGAAGGCCCCCTGAGCCGCAGGCGGGGTCATAGACCGTCATGCCAGGCTCAGGCTCCAATAGGCGCGCCATGAGGATGGCCACCTCGCGCGGCGTGTAGAATTCGCCGGCCGACTGCCCCTGCCCCTCGGCAAACTTGCGCAAAAGGTACTCGTAGGCGCGGCCCAGGATGTCGGGCTCCACGTCTTCAAGCCCCAGCCGATGACGCGAGAGCACATCAATCAGCGATTTCAGGTGCTCATCGGAGATGATGCGCTGGCCGGCGGCGGTGGCGTTGAAATCCACCATGTCAATCACGCCGGCCAGGGAGGGGTTTTCCCGGGCCACGGCACGCACCGCGTCCGTGAGATACTGCCCTAGCCCCGTGGTCTGCCGGCGAATGGCCTGCCAGCGGGCATTCTTGGGGATGAAGAAGCGCACCAGCGTTACCTGGCCCCTCTGGCGCTCCTGTTCCAGCAGGTCGAGGACAACCTTTTCACCGCCAAGCACTTGCGCCCTACGCGCCACCTCGTCCTCAAACACATCCGAGAGCCGCTTGAGGAAAATGAGCGGCAGGATGTAGTCCTTGAACTTGGGAGCATCCACTGGGCCCCGGATAGCGCAGGCGGCATCCCATAGCCAGTTCTCAAGGGTCTGAATATCCATATTCTGGATTTTAACCTCCGCCCGCTTTGGGATGCGGGGTGGCCCTTGGGGCCGGTCAGGGCTTTAAGCCTCGGTCTTCTTCTAGGATGAATCCAAGCCAAAGCCAGAACTCCCGGTTCCCCTCCTTGCCTGGCAAGGGGCTTTCCGTTTCCCCCAGGACCTGAAAGCCGAGCTCCAAGGCTTTTTCCCGTACCCGGGCCAGGGCCTTTTGCCGCAGGGCCTCGTCCCGCACCACCCCCTTGTGCACCCCAGGCCCCAGCTCAAACTGGGGCTTGACCAGGATTAGGGCCTCACCCCCTGGTTTGAGGATCTCCCGCACCTTGGGTAGAAGCAGGGTGGAGGAGATGAAGGAGACGTCCATGACCACCAGGTCCACGGGTTCGGGCAAGGCCAGGGTGCGGACATCCTGCTCCTCGAGGCTCACCACCCGGGGATCCCCTTTTAGGCGGGGGTGGAGTTGCCCCTTCCCCACGTCCACCGCGTAAACCCTTTGGACCCCCCTTTCCATGAGGACCTGGGTAAAGCCTCCGGTGCTGGCCCCTAGGTCCGCGGCCACCTTGCCCTCCACCTTCACGGCAAAGGCCTCGAGGGCCCCCAGCAGTTTGTAGGCTCCCCGGCTCACGTACCGTTCCGGCGAGAGGAGTTCCACCCGGGCTCCATCCGGTACCCTGTGGGCGGGCTTGGTCACCACCTGTCCGGCCACCTTGACCTGGCCGGATTGGATGAGCCTCTGGGCCTTCTCCCGGCTTTCCGCCAGGCCCCTTTCCACCAGGTAGCGGTCCAGCCTCACGAGGGGTATTATGCCGGGGGATGGATCTCTCGGGGCCCTGGTACATCCTGGAGGGGGAGCCTGGGGAGCACCTGGTTTTGGAGGTCTTGGGGCAGAGGCTTTCCGGCATCTGGACCTCCGAGGCCCTGGCCCAGGGCTTCCTGGCCCGGCATCCTGAGCTAGGGATGCGGGTGAGCGCCCTAGAGACCCGGGCCTTGAAGGAGGCCTTCCTCAGGGCCCTGGGGATGCTCAAGGTGGATGGGGTCCTGGTGGATTACGAACCCGGGGCCCACCGGGCTCGCATGGCCCGGGTGGAAGTGCTTTTGGAGGAGGTTCGGCATGCGTAGGTG
The DNA here is from genome assembly GCF_000381045.1 of Thermus scotoductus DSM 8553. Taxonomy (GTDB): domain Bacteria; phylum Deinococcota; class Deinococci; order Deinococcales; family Thermaceae; genus Thermus; species Thermus scotoductus. The sequence continues at coordinate 27,933 of NZ_KB905730.1, forward strand.
GCTTGCGGCGATTGTGGTGGTTTTGGCCTTGGGTCTGGCCCAGCGGGCTGAGGTGAGTGGGGGAAGCCCCTTTGGAGTGCAGGGGGGGTTGCGCTTCCCCCTGGTGCCCCTCCTGCTGGATGGGCGGGTGTACGGAGGTGTGGGCCTCGAGGCTATGGGAGGTGGGGTGGACCTGCTTCTTAAGCTTCCCCTCACCGATTTCTACCTGGGCCTTGGGGGGTTTTATGGCACGGGGCCGGCCCTTACCCTGCCCCAGGATGCCCGGGGCCATGCGGGCCTACGGGCGGTCTTGGGCACCTGGCTGAACCTGCCCTTGCCCCTCCTGGGGGTGTACCTGGAGCTTCATCCCGTCTACTACCTGGCCCCCAGTCGCAGTTTCGGGATAGGAGGGGCCCTGGGGGTGAGCGTAGGGCTTTAAGACTGCCCCAGCCTGGCTTGCGCCAGCGTTATCTCGCTTCACCCTGGCTTCCCCTAGGAGGGCCGGTAGCCCTCCTTTAGGGGCACGATGCGGTTCATCACCAGCCGCCCTGGGCGGGAGTCCACCGGGTCCTGCCAGAAGTAGCCCAGCCTCTCCAGCTGGTAGCGGGTGTCCGGAGGATCCTGGGCCACGCTGGGTTCGATGAAGCCCTGCTTGACCTCGAGGGCCCTTGGGTTCAGGTTCTTCAGGAAATCCCCACCCTCCTCGGGGTCCTCGGTCAGGAAAAGCCTGTCATAAAGCCTGAACTCCACGGGCAGGGCGTGCCGGGCGGAAACCCAGTGGATGACCCCTTTGGGCTTGATGCCGTCCTCGGGGTTGGCCCCCAGGGTGCCGGGAACGATGCGGGCCTTCAGAAGCTTTACCTCGCCGTTTTCCTCCACCACGTCTTCCAGCTCCATCACGTAGGCGTGCCGCAGGCGCACCCTTTGCCCCGGGGCGAGGCGCTTCCAGCCCTTGGGGGGATTGAGGCTGAAGTCGGACCGCTCTATGTAAATCTCCTGGGAGAAGGGTAGAGGCCTTGCCCCTTCCTTGCCGATGTCCCGGGGCCAGTAAGGGGCATCCACCCACTCCTCCCCCTGGTAGTTGGTGAGGACCACCCTTAAGGGTTCCAAAACCCCCAAGACCCTGGGGGCAATGGGGTTCAGATCGTCCCGCACCACCTCCTCAAAGAGCTCCATCTCGATGCGGGCCTCGTTGCGGGAGATGCCGGTGCGCCGCACGAACTCCCTGATGGCCTCGGGGCGCACCCCCCGCCGCCTTAGGGCCCTTAGGGTGGGAAGCCTGGGGTCGTCCCAGCCAGAGACGAAGCCCCCCTCTACCAGCTTGATGAGCTTCCGCTTGGAGAGCACCGTGTGGGTGAGGTCCAGGCGGGCAAACTCGTACTGGTAGGGCCTGGGGGAAAGGGGAAGGCCGCACTTCCCCTTCAGGTTCTCGATCACCCAGTCGTAGATGGCCCGGTTGTTCTCGAACTCCAGGGTGCAAAGGGAGTGGCTGACGCCTTCGATGAAGTCTTCCAGGGGATGGGCGTAGTCGTAGAGAGGATAGATCACCCAGCGGTCCCCCGCATGGTAGTGGGGGGCGTGCACGATGCGGTAGAGCACGGGGTCCCGCAGCTTGAAGTTGGGGTGGGCCGGGTCGATCTTGGCCCTTAGGACCCGGCTCCCCGTGGGGAACTCCCCCCGGCGCATCCTTTCAAAGAGTTCCAGGTTTTCCTCCACACTCCGGTTCCGGTAGGGGCTTGGCTTTCCCTGGGCCCTGAGCTCGCTCATCTCCTTTTCCGAGAGGTCGTCCACATAGGCTTTGCCCTCCTGGATGAGGACCAGGGCGCACTGGTACATGGTCTCAAAGTAGTCGGAGGCGTAGAGGACCCTGTCCGGGGTAAAGCCCAGCCAGCGCACGTCCTCCTCTATGGCCCGGGCGTACTCCTCCTTTTCCGTTTCCGGGTTGGTGTCGTCGTAGCGCAGATTGCACTCGCCTCCATAGTCCAGGGCCAGGCCGAAGTTCAGCACGATGCTCCGGGCATGGCCGATGTGCAAATAGCCGTTGGGCTCCGGAGGAAAGCGGGTAAGGAGCTTTTTGTACTTCCCTTCCCGCAGGTCCTTTTCCACGATTTCGGTGATGAAGCAAGGGGGAACGAGGCCCATAAGGGGAGTATAGCCCTTGCCAGCTGCTCCGAACCTTCCTAAGGCCCCAAGGCTATGCTTTTCAAAACCTAGGCGACCGTTTCTCGAAGAAGGCCCGGATGCCCTCTTTAAGGTCCCCGGTTTCCCGGACCCAAGCGTTGGCCAAGGCCGCCAGGCGGAAGCCATCCTCGAGGCCCATCCCCGGCAGGGCCAGGAGAAGCTCCTTGGTGAGGCGCAAGGAGGTGGGGGCGTTCTTGGCCAACTCCTCCGCAAGAGCCAGGGCTTCCTCCAGGGCTTTACCGGGCCTGGCGATCCGGTTGGCCAGGCCCAACGCCTTGGCCTCCTCCGCCCCCACCAGGCGGCCCGTGAGGAGGAGGTCCTTGGCCACCTTTTCCCCCACGGCCCGCACCAGGATCACCGAGACCAAAGCGGCCACAAAGCCGATCTTCACCTCGGTGTAGCCCAGCTTGGCCTCCTGGTCCATGACCAATAGGTCGCAGGCGGTGGCCAGACCCGCCCCGCCCGCCACCGCCGGCCCGTTCACCGCGGCCACCGTGGGCTTGGGGAAGGTGTAGAGGCGGTGGAAGAGGCGCATGAGGGAAAGGGAGTGGCGGTAGTTCTCCTCGGCCCCAAGCTCCGTCACCTTCTCCAAAAAGGCTAGGTCAGCCCCGGCGCTGAAAGCGCTTCCCCGCCCCGAAAGGACCAGGACCCGGGCCTTGGGATCCTTCTCCGCTTCCTCGAGGGCCTGCAAAAGCCCCTCCACCATCTCCGGGGAAAGGGGGTTACGTCGCTCTGGGTCGTTGAGGAAAACCCGATAGATCCGACCTCTCTCCACCTGAACCATGCCCCCATTGTAGGGGCGGGGGTTTTCCTGCTACACTCCCCTTAGCCCGCAAGCCATGCAGGGAGAGCCCGCGGGCTAGGAGGTGGTGTAGATAAAGGAGTATCTGGTTAACGAACGCATTCGAGCACGGCAGGTGCGGGTGATCGGGGCCGATGGGCAGCAGCTGGGCATCATGGACACCCGGGATGCCTTGCGCCTGGCCCAGGAGCAGGACCTGGACCTGGTGCTGGTGGGCCCCACCGCCGATCCTCCCGTGGCCCGCATCATGGACTACTCCAAGTGGCGCTACGAGCAGCAGGTGGCGGAGAAGGAGGCCCGCAAGAAGGCCAAGCGCACCGAGGTGAAGTCCATCAAGTTCCGGGTCAAAATCGACGACCACGACTATCAGACCAAGCTGAACCATATCAAGCGCTTTCTGGCCGAAGGCCACAAGGTCAAGGTCACCATCATGTTCCGCGGACGGGAGATGTCCCATCCCGAGCTGGGGGAGAGGCTTCTCGAGCGGGTGGCCGAGGACCTGAAGGGCCTGGCCGTGGTGGAGATGAAGCCCGAGCTTTTGGGCCGGGATATGAACATGCTCCTGGCCCCGGCCAAGGTATCCGCCTAGGCCAGCCCCGTAAGGGCTAGATGGCGTAAGCCTAGGTCAGCCCCATGGGGGCTAAATGGCATAAGCCTAGGTCAGCCCCATGGGGGCTAAATGGCGTAAGCCTAGACCTTTCCGTTGCCCTTTGGTATAGTGTGAGGGCTTTGGGGAGCCCGCAAGACCCCGTTTGGGGCGCTTCCCAGGGCTTGGAGGAAGGGTATGCCGAAGATGAAGACCCACAAGGGCGCCAAGAAGCGGGTGAAGGTGACCGCTTCGGGCAAGGTGATGGCCATGAAGACCGGAAAGCGGCACCTCAACTGGCACAAGTCGGGGAAGACCATCCGTCAGAAGGGGCGGAAGTTTGTCCTGGCCAAGGCCGAGGCGGAGCGGATCAAGCTCCTGTTGCCCTACGAGTGAGGAGGTAGAGGATGCCGCGCGCCAAAACCGGTGTCGTTCGCCGCAGGAAGCACAAGAAGATCCTCAAGCTGGCGAAGGGGTACTGGGGCCTCCGCTCCAAGAGCGTCCGCAAGGCCCGGGAGACCCTTTTCGCTGCGGGCAACTACGCTTATGCCCACCGCAAGCGCAAGAAGCGGGATTTCCGCAAGCTCTGGATCGTGCGCATCAATGCCGCCTGCCGCCAGCACGGCCTGAACTACTCCAGCTTTATCCACGGCCTGAAGAAGGCGGGGGTGGAGCTGGACCGCAAGGTGCTGGCCGATTTGGCGGTGCGGGAGCCCCAGGCCTTTGCCGAGCTGGTGGAGAAGGCCAAGGCAGCCCGCGCCTAAGGCATTGTTTCCCGTGACCCGCCGTCCGGATCCCGTCCCGATCTGGCGGCGGGTTTCCTTTTGTGAGCATGCCTCCTGAACTCTACGTGATCCTGGTGGCCGCCCTGCCGGTGGTGGAGCTGAGGGGAGCCATTCCCCTGGGGGTGGCCCTGGGGCTTTCCCCAGGAGAGGTTTTCCTTTTGGCCCTCCTGGGCAACCTGCTGGTGGCCCCGGTGGCCCTCTTCCTTTTGCCTTGGGCGGTGGCGCTTCTGACCCGGGTGCCCTTCCTGGCCAAGCTCTGGGCGGCCCTCGAGGCCCGGGTGCGCCTCAAGGGGGAGGAGCAGGTGCAGCGCCTGGGGGCCCTGGGCCTTTTCCTCTTCGTGGCCGTGCCCTTGCCGGGCACCGGGGCCTGGAGCGGGGCGGTGCTGGCGGTGGTCTTGGGTCTAAAAGGGCGCTACGCCCTCCTGGCCATCTCCCTGGGGGTGCTGGCTGCTGGGCTTATCGTTCTCCTCCTTACCGGTGGGGCGGTGGTCGGGCTAAACTACCTGCGATGATGTTCGTCCTCTTGCCCCTTTCCTATGCCCTGGGCGCCTTGCCCTTGGGGTACTGGCTGGCCAGGCGGCGGGGCGTGGACCTGCGCACGGCAAGCCCCTACACCCTGGGTTTGGAAACGGCCTTGAGGCGGCTTGGGCCGGGCCTTACCCTTTTGGCCTTCCTCCTGGACTTCGCCAAGGGGTACTTGCCCCTGGCCCTGGGGAGAGGCTTGGGGCTTGGCGTGGAGGAGCTTTTGGCCCTGGGGGTGGCGGTCTACCTGGGCCACCTTTATCCCCTCTTCTTCCGGGATCCCTGGCCCCTTCGGGCCAAGGGGGCGGGGGTTCTTTTGGGGGTGCTGGCGGGGCTACCCCTGGAGCCAGCCTGGGGCATGGTCCCCGTGGCCTTGGGCCTTGCCCTTTACGCCCTCACGGGCTATGCCTCCTTGGGGGCCCTGGGGCTTCCCCTGGGCCTCTTTGGCGTCCTCCTTTTCGGTGGGTTTCCCCTTGGAGCCAAGGTCCTTGGGGGCTTGCTTTTTCTCCTGGCCCTTTGGCGCTACAAGGAGAACCTGGGCCGTATCCTGGAAGGCACCGAGCCCAGGCTGGGTAGTCCCCTGCCCCTGCCCTCGGAAAGGCAGGTGGTTTGCGCCTTTCTCATCCATCCCCTCACGGTGGAGGATTTCTGGCAAAGCCCCCGTTTCCGCTGGGCCCGGCCCCTGGTGCGCCTGGGGCTTTTGAAACAGGCCTGGATAGAGCGCCTGGCGGAGCTTTTCCGTCCCATGAAGGTGGGGGAGGTGAGGGGGGTGAGGACGGCGGATGGCCGGGAGGTTTTGTGCCACCTCATCTCCGCTCCCCTGCTACCCCACCAGATCAAGGCCAAGCCGGAGCTGGCGGTAAGGCGGGCCGTCCAAGGGGCCAGGCTCGCCAAGGAGCTTGGGGCCACGGTGGTAGGCTTAGGGGCCTTTTGGAGCGTGGTGGGGGAGAAGGGCAAGAGGGTACAGGAGGCGGTGCCGGATATAGAGGTGACGAACGGGGGGGCCTACACCGCCGGCACGGTGAAGGCGGCCATCCCCAGCATCCTGGCCCACTTTGCCCAAAGTGGGAAGGACCTTAAGAAGACCACGGCGGCGGTGGTGGGGGCGAACGGGGTGGTGGCCTTCGGCATTGCCCGGCAGATCGCTCCCTTGGTGGGGCGGCTCATCCTGGTGGGAAGGGATAGGGAAAGGCTGGAAAAGGCGGCGGACAGCCTGCGCAAGAACCTGGAGCGCAAGGGGCAAGCCCCCGAGATCGCGGTGACCACCGAGGTGGCCGCCATCCGGGAGGCGGACCTGGTCTTCACCGCCACCAGCGATCCGAACCCGGTGATCTACCCTGAACACGTGAAGCCAGGGGCCTGGATCTACGACGAGGGGGTGCCCCCCGACGTGCACCCCTCGGTGAGGGAGGTGCCGGGGGTCAGGGTCATCCCCGGGGGGGTGGTGCGGCTTCCCGGGAGGGCGCGGGCCACCTTGGACCTGCACTTCGGTGCCCCCGACCAGGTGCCCGCCTGCCTGGCGGAGACCATGATCCTGGCGGCAGAGGAGGCCTTCGATCGCAAGAGCCTGGGGGGCGAGGTGAAGGCGGAGAACATCCAGTTTTTCGTGGAGCGGGCGGAGGCCTTGGGGTTTAAGGTGGTGGAGTGATGTGGCTCCTCCTCTCCCCCACGGCCCTCGAGGCCTCCTTCCTCCGGGGCGAACCCTTCTCCTTCCTGGGGAGAAAGGGGCTTAGGGGAGAGGGCTTTGTCTGGCTGGAAACCGGCGTGGGCAAGGTGAACATGGCCCTTACCCTGGCCGCCTGGGCCAGCCGGAACCCGGCGGAGAAGGCTTTGCTTTTCGGCATCGCCGGGGCCTACCCGGGCTCGAGCCTCCTTCCTGGGGATGTGGTCCTGGTGGGGGAGGAGGTGGAGGCGGACCTGGGTACCCAGGAGGGCCTTAAGCCCTTGGGCTTTCCCGCCTTGGAGGTGGCGGGGAAGGCCTACTACAACCGGTTTCCTCTGGATTCCAGCCTTACCCGGGCGTTGGCCCGGGTGTTGGACCTCCAGGTGGTGGTGGGGCTCACCCGGGACCGGGTTTCGGAAAACCCGGGGGAGGCGGAGGCTTTGGCCTCGCGCTGGGGGGCCCAGGTGGAGAGCATGGAGGGAGCTGCCTTTGCTCGAGCGTGCCTGGCCCTGGGCATCCCGGGGGTGGAGGTCCGGGCTATTTCCAATCCGGCGGGGGTGCGGGACAAGGGAGCGTGGAGGATTCCCTTGGCGGTGAGGTCCTTGGAGGGAACCCTGCCCCCCCTTCTTGGGGGAGCCTTCCCTGCGGGACTCCAAGGATAATCCCGTTGTTGGTTCCCTGGCCGATAGCAAGGTTGGCTTTGAAGAGGAGCTTTTCCAGAGGCTCACCCACCAGGTAGCCCTGGGCGGACGGCGGAACCGGGGGAGAAGACAAACCCCCACCCGAGGGGTCCGGGTGGGGGACTATAGAGGATTTCCCTTAGCCCTTCCGGAAGAAGGCCTCTGCCTTGTCCCAGTTCAGCACGTTCCAGATGGCCTGGAGGTAGTCGGCCCGGCGGTTTTGGTACTTGAGGTAGTAGGCGTGCTCCCACACGTCGATGCCCACGATGGGGGTGAACCCCTCCATGACGGGGTTGTCCTGGTTGGGGGTGGAGATGACGTGGAGCTTGCCGAAGGGATCCTTGACCAGCCAAGCCCAGCCGGAGCCGAAGCGGGCCATGGCCGCCTGGGTGAGCTTCTCCTTCAGGGCGGCGAAGCCCCCAAGCTGCTCGTCGATGGCCTTCTTAAGTTCCCCCACCGGCTCCTTGGCTCCCCCGGGGGTTAGGAGCTCCCAGAAGAGGCTATGGTTCAGGTGCCCACCCCCGTTGTTGCGCACCGCGGTCTGGATGTCCGCGGGCAGGGCGGCCAGGTGGCGCAGGAGCACCTCCACCTCCGCCCCGTGCAGGTAGGGGTACTTCTCCAGGGCGGCGTTCAGGTTGTTCACGTAGGCCCCGTGGTGCTTCTGGTGGTGGATCTCCATGGTCTTGGCGTCGATGTGGGGCTCGAGGGCCTCGTAGGGGTAACCCAGTTCCGGAAGTTTGAACGGATACGGCATACTGCACCTCCCATTTCACTATAAAAGACCCACCCCCAAGGGGAGTGGGTTTGCTCACAATGCCCTAGCCCTCGTGGGGCTTGGCCAGCCTTATGGGCACCACGATGCGGTCAAACTCCTCCTCCGTGAGGTAGCCCAGCTCCAGGGCAGCTTGCTTCAGGGTCTTCTTCTCCTTGATGGCCTTCTTCACGATCTCCGCCGCCTTGTCGTAGCCGATGGCCTTGTTTAAGGCGGTGGCCAGCATGGGGTTTTTCTGGAGGTGTTCCTCTATCCGCTCCAGGTTGGGCTCTATCCCCTTGGCCAGGTTCTCGTTGAAGGACTCCATGGCGTCGGCCAGGAGCTTGATGGACTCGAGGGCCGCATCCACCATCACCGGCTTGTACACGTTGAGCTGGAAGTTGCCCTGGCTTCCGGCGAAGGCCACGGTGTGGTCGTTGCCGAAGACCCGCACCACCACCATGGTGAGGGCCTCCACCTGGGTAGGGTTCACCTTGCCGGGCATGATGGAGGACCCGGGTTCGTTGGCGGGGATGAAGATCTCCCCGATGCCCCCATAGGGCCCGGAGGCCAGCCAGCGGATGTCGTTGCCGATTTTCATCAGGGCCCCGGCCAGGGTCCGGAGGGCCCCCATGGCGAAGACCAGCTCATCGTGGGCGGCCAAGGCGACGAAGCGGTTCTCCGCCACCCGGAAGGGAAGGCCCGTCTCCTCCGCCAGGTACTTGGCCACCAGCTCCCCGAAACGGGGGTGGGCGTTCAGGCCCGTCCCCACCGCGGTGCCCCCGATGGCCAGGTTATGAAGCCCTTTTTCCGCCTCCTTGACCATGGCCAGGGTGTTCTTAAGCTGAGCCGCCCAGCTTCCCACCTCCTGTCCCAGGGTAATGGGCACGGCGTCCATCAGGTGGGTGCGCCCCACCTTCACGATGCCGTCAAAGGCCTTGGCCTTTTCCTCAAAGGTGGCGATGAGGGCCTCTGCCGCCGGGTAAAGCCTTTGGCGGAGAGCCAAAGCCACGGCCACGTACATGGCGGTGGGGAAGGTGTCGTTGCTGCTCTGGCCCCGGTTCACGTGGTCGTTGGGGTGAACGTACTTGGAGCCCAGGGGCTTCCCCAGAAGCTCCGAGGCCCGGTTGGCGATGACCTCGTTCACGTTCATGTTGGTCTGGGTGCCGCTTCCCGTCTGGAAGACCACCAGGGGGAAGTGGTCGTCCAGCTTCCCGGCGATGACCTCTTCCGCCGCCTGGATGATGGCCCGGGCGATTTCCTCTGGAAGCTCACCCAGCTCCAGGTTGGCTCTGGCCGCCGCTTTCTTCAGCATGCCGTAGGCGCGGATCACCTCCAAGGGCATCCGGAAGCGCCAGGCGCCGATCTTAAAGTGCTCGAGGGAACGCTGGGTCTGGGCACCCCAGTAGCGGTCCGCCGGTACCTTGACCTCGCCCATGGTGTCCCGTTCGATCCGGTATTCCATACCGCACCTCCAGCCCGATTTTACGCCTCCTCCTCGTAGGGCTCGTGGAGCTTGACGGGTTTCCCCCTAAGCCCCGCACGAAGGTTTAGCCACTCCACCAGCACGGAGAAGCCCATGGCGAAGTAGATGTACCCCTTGGGGATGTGCACCCCCGTGCCCTCGGCCACCAGGGTGAAGCCCACCAAAAGGAGAAAGGAAAGGGCCAGCATCTTCACCGTGGGGTGCCGGTTCACGAAGGCGTAGATCCCCTTGGAGGCGAGAAGCATAATGGCCACGGAGATCAGGATGGCCGCCACCATGACGGGTACGAAGCGGGTGAGGCCCACGGCGGTGATGACGGAATCTATGGAAAAGACGATATCCAGAAGAAGCACCTGCCCAATCACCGAGGCGAAGGAGGGAGCGACCCTCTTGAGGGCGTGGCCCGGCTCCCCTTCCAGCTTCTCGTGGATTTCCTTCACCGATTTGTAGATGAGGAAAAGCCCTCCGGCGATGAGGACCAGGTCCTTGCCCGTGACCTCGTGGCCCAAGACGGCAAAGAGGGGCTTTTTCAAGGCCATGATCCAGGCGATGGAGAGGAGAAAGAGGATGCGGGTGAGGGCGGCCAGGGAAAGGCCTATAACCCGGGCCCGGTCCTGCTGTTCCTTGGGGAGCTTGGAGGCCAGGATGCTGATGAAGATCACGTTGTCTATGCCTAAAACCACTTCCAGTACGGTGAGGGTGACAAGGGCGATCCAAACCTCGGGGTTGGTGAGCCACTCCATGGGAAAGAGTTTACGTGGCCCTGTAGACTGGGGGTCATGGTGGACGTGCTCGTGGTGGGTGCCGGTCCGGTGGGCCTGGCTGCGGGGATAGAGGCCAAGCGCCAGGGCCTTTCCCACCTGATCCTGGAAAGGGGCACGGTGGCGGAAACCATCTACCGCTTTCCCCGGCAGATGGTCTTCTTCTCCGAGTCCAAAAACATCGAGATTGGGGGCCATCCCCTGGTGTCCCAGGGGCCCAAGCCCACCCGCCTCGAGGCGCTCCTTTACTACCAGAAGGTGGCGGAACGCGAGGGCCTTCGGGTCCTCACCTATACGGAGGCGGTGGGTGTGGAAGGGGAGGAGGGAGCCTTTAAGGTCTTGGCCCGGGACCGGTTTGGGGAGAAGGCCTTCCCTGCCCGGTACGTGGTGGTGGCCACGGGTTACTTCGGAAACCCTAACCGCCTGGGGGTGCCGGGAGAGGACTTGCCTCACGTGTTTTACCGCTACGAGGAGGCAGCTCCCTTCTTCGGCAGGAAGGTGGCGGTGGTGGGGGGAAGCAACTCGGCGGTGGAGGTGGCCTTGGACCTGTACCGGGGCGGGGCCCAGGTGGCCTTGGTCCACCGGGGCAAGTGGGTGCGCCCCAGCGTGAAGTACTGGCTTCTTCCCGACTTTGAGAACCGGGTGAAGGAGGGAAGCATTCTGGCGGTGATGGAGGCCAGGGTAAAGGCCATTACCCCGGAGGGCCTCGTCCTGGAAAGACCCCAAGGGGAGGAGTTCTTGGAGGCTGACTTCGTCCTGGTCCAGATCGGCTACCGGGCGGAAGACCATCTCCTTAGGGGGGCCAGGGTGCGCTACGAGGGGGAGAAACCCTGGCTTTCCCCGGAATGGGAAACCTCGCGCAAGGGGCTTTTCGCCATCGGCTCCAGTGCCTTTGGGCCGGACACCCGCACGGTATTTATCGAAAACGGCCGGGAGCACGCACGGGTGGCCATAGCCGCCATCGCCCGCCGCCTGGGCTCTTGACACCCTTCACAAGGGACGCTAGGATAAAACCCAAGATGCGCTTTGGCCTCATCCTATCCCTAGGCCTGGTCCTAATCGTAGGGCCAGCGGGGGGTAGGGTGTAGCGTTTTAGGGCGCATCCAAAACCCCCCGGAGAACCCGGGGGGTTTTGGTTTAGGAGGGGGAGATGAAGGGAGCGGAGGCACTTTTGAAGGCGCTGGAGCGGGAAGGGGTGGAGGTCATCTTCGGCCACCCGGGTGGGGCCATCATGCCCACCTACGACGCCCTGTATGACAGTCCCATCCGCCACATCCTGGTGCGGCACGAGCAAGGGGGAGTCCACGCCGCCACCGCCTACGCCCGGGCTTCCGGCAGGGTGGGGGTGGTGATGGCCACCAGCGGTCCCGGGGCCTTGAACCTGGTGACCGGCCTGGCGGATGCCTACATGGACTCCACCCCGGTGGTGGCCATCACCGGGAACGTCCCCCGGGCCCTCATCGGTACCGACGCCTTCCAGGAGGCGGACGTCACCGGGGTGACCATGCCCATCACCAAGCACAACTACCTGGTGCAGGAGGTGAACGACATCCCCCGGGTGGTGAGGGAGGCCTTCCACATCGCCTCCAGCGGGAGGCCGGGGCCGGTGCTGATCGATCTGCCCAAGGATGTGCAGCTTTCCGAGTTCACCGGCACCTTTGACGTGGAGCTGGACCTTCCCGGGTACAAACCCACCACCAAGGGCCACCCCAAGCAGATCGAACGGGCCCTGGATGCCCTGGAGAAGGCGGAGAGGCCGATCCTGATGGTGGGGGGTGGGGCCCAGCACGCCCACGGGGAGCTTCTGGCCTTTGCCGAGCGGACGGGAATCCCCGTGATCACCACCCTCATGGGCCTGGGGGCCTTCCCCGGGAACCATCCCCTGTGGCTGGGGATGCCGGGAATGCACGGCACCGTGGCCGCCAACCGGGCCATCCACCATGCGGATGTGATCCTGGCCATCGGCCTCCGCTTTGACGACCGGGTCACGGGGAAGGTTTCCCGCTTTGCTCCCCATGCCCACACCATCATCCACGTGGACATCGACCCGGCGGAGATCGGGAAGCTGGTGCGCACCCACATTCCCATCGTGGGGGATGCCCGCTCCGTGCTTCGGGAGATGCTGAAAGGGGCTAAGCCCTTGAGGCTTGCCTCCTGGTGGCGGGAGCTGGAGGAGTGGCGCACCCGTTATCCCTTGCGCTGGAAGCCTAAGCCTTACCTGCAAAGCCAGGAGGTCATCAAGGCCTTCGCCGAGGCCACGGGGGGGCATGCCATCGTCACCACCGGGGTGGGGCAGCACCAGATGTTCGCCGCCCAGTTCTTCGCCGTGACCCGGCCGAGGAGCTTCATCACCTCCGGGGGCTTGGGCACCATGGGGGTGGGTCTTCCCTTCGCCATCGGGGCCAAGGTGGCCCGGCCGGAGGAACTGGTCATCGACTTCGACGGGGATGGCTCCTTCCAGATGACCCTTCAGGAGCTGGCCACCGTGGTCAAGTACAAGCTGGACGTGAAGGTGGTGATCCTCAACAACGGCTACTTGGGCATGGTGCGGCAGTGGCAGGACCTCTTCCACGCCAAGCGCTACTCCGAGGTGTACCTGGCTGACTCCAACCCCGACTTCGCCCGCCTGGCGGAGGCCTACGGCATCAAGGGGGTCAGGGTGGAGCGCAAGGAGGATCTGATGGAAGGGGTGGAGGCCGTGCTTTCCGCCGATGGGCCCGTGGTGGCCGAGTTTAAGGTCTACCACGAGGAAGGGGTCTTCCCCATGATTCCGGCCGGGGGAGCGGCGGAGGACATGATCCTCGAGCACCCCGCGGACAAGGAGGAGGTGGAGGCGTGAGGCACGTGATCTCTGTGTTGGTGCAGGACCACCCCCGGGTCTTGAGCCGCATCACGGGCCTTTTCGCCCGCCGGGGCTTCAACCTGGAGAGCCTGGCGGTGGGGACCACCCATGTGCCGGGGCTTTCCCGCATCAGCCTAGTGGTCTCGGGGGACGACCACACCCTGGAGCAGGTGGAAAAACAGCTAAACCGCCTGATCGAGGTTTTGAAGGTGACCGACCACTCCGAGCCCCATGTGGAGCGGGAGCTTTGCCTGGTGAAGGTCCACGTGGCTGGGGTGGAGGAAAGATTGGCGGTGAAGGACATCCAGGAAGCCTTCCGGGCTCGGGTGGTGGATGTGGCCCAGAAGAGCCTGATCCTGGAGCTCACCGGGGACTCCAAGAAGATAGACTCCTTCATCGAGGCCCTTAGGCCTTATGGGATCCTCGAGGTCATGCGCACCGGAGCGGTGGCCATGAGCCGAGGGGAGCGCACCCTTAAGGTCAGGGAAAAACGGGAGGCGGTATGAAGATCTACTACGAGCACGACGCGGACCTAGGCTTCATCCAAGGCAAGAAGGTGGCGGTCTTGGGCTTTGGCTCCCAGGGGCACGCCCATGCCCTTAACCTCAAGGACTCGGGGGTGGATGTGCGGGTGGGCCTTAGGCCGGGGTCTAAAAGCGCCGCCAAGGCGGAGGCTATGGGCCTCAGGGTCCTTCCCGTGGCCGAGGCGGTACGGGAGGCGGACATCGTCATGGTCCTCCTTCCCGACGAGACCCAGGGCCGGGTTTACCGGGAGGAGATCGAGCCCAACCTTAAGGAGGGAGCGGCCCTAGCCTTCGCCCACGGCTTCAACATCCACTTCGGCCAGATCAAGCCCAGGAGGGATCTGGACGTCTGGATGGTGGCCCCCAAGGGCCCTGGCCACCTGGTGCGGAGCGAGTACGTGAAGGGAAGTGGGGTGCCGGCTCTGGTGGCCGTGCACCAGGATGCTTCGGGTTCGGCCTTCCCCACCGCCTTGGCCTACGCCAAGGCCATAGGGGCGGCCCGGGCTGGGGTCATCCCCACCACCTTCAAGGACGAGACGGAAACCGACCTCTTCGGGGAGCAGGCGGTGCTGTGCGGGGGGCTTACCCGGCTCATCCAGGCGGGGTTTGAAACCCTGGTGGAGGCGGGCTACCCTCCGGAAATGGCCTACTTTGAAACCGTGCACGAGGTGAAGCTCATTGTGGACCTCATCTACGAGGCGGGCTTCGCCGGGATGCGCTACTCCATCTCCAATACCGCCGAGTACGGGGATTACACCCGGGGCGAGGTTTCGGTGCCGGTGGAGGAAACCAAGAAGCGCATGCGGGAGATCCTCCGGCAGATCCAGTCCGGGGAGTTCGCCCGGGAGTGGATGCTGGAAAACCAGGTGGGCCAGCCGGTCTTAGAGGCGAACCGCAAGCGCTGGAAGGAGCACCCCATCGAGGAGGTGGGGGCGAGGCTTCGGGCCATGATGCCCTTCCTGCGGGCAAGGGTATTGGAGGAGGTAGGCTAGGTGGGTACCAAGGGCCCCCCAATCTGGGGGGCCTAGTGCGTTTTAGGGAGGGAGAAGATGGAAAGGCACATCCGCATCTTTGACACCACGCTTAGGGATGGGGAGCAGAGCCCAGGGGTAGCCCTTTCCCTGGACCAGAAGCTGGAGATCGCCCACGCCTTGGCCCGACTCAACGTGGACATCATCGAGGCGGGCTTCCCCGTATCCGGGCCCTTGGAGTTTGAGGCGGTAAGCCGGATCGCTGAGGAGGTAAGGGGCCCCATCATCGCCGCCTTGGCCCGCACCCACACCCTGGACATCGACCAGGCGGCCAAGGCCCTGGAGAAGGCGGAAAAACCCCGTATCCACGTCTTCACCTCGGCTTCCAAGATCCACCTCGAGTACATGCTGAAGAAAACCGAGGAGGAGGTCTTGGAGATGGCGGACAAGATGGTCCGCTACGCCAGGAGGTACGTGGACGACGTGGAGTTTTCCGCCCAGGACGTGATGCGGGCGGACTGGGACTTCGTGAAGCGCCTCTACGAGGTGGCCATTGAGGCCGGGGCCACCACCATCAACATTCCCGACACCACTGGGTACGGTACGCCCGGGGAGTATGGGGCCCTGATACGGCGCATCCGGGACGAGGTGGTGCGGGGTAGGGATGTGATCATCTCCACCCACACCCACGACGACCTGGGCCTGGCCACCGCCAACGCCCTGGCGGGCATAGAGAACGGGGCGGGGCAGGTGGAGTGCACCATCAACGGCATCGGGGAGCGGGCGGGCAACACCTCCTTGGAGGAGGTGGTCATGGCCCTTTACGTGCGCCGGGACTGGTACAAGGCCAAGACCCAGATCAACACCCGGGAGATCTACCGGGTTTCCCGCCTGGTGGAGCGCTACACCGGCATGCCCCTGCCCCCCAACAAGGCCATCGTGGGGGATAACGCCTTCGCCCACGAGTCGGGGATCCACCAGGATGGGGTCTTAAAGCACCGCTCCACCTACGAGATCATGGACGCCGAGCTCATCGGCAGGCGCCCCGCCGTGATCGTGCTGGGCAAGCACTCGGGAAGGGCTGCCTTCAAGAAGGCCCTCGAGGACCTGGGATACCTGGACCTCTCCGAGGAGCAGCTTAAGGTGCTCTTCTCCCGCTTCAAGGAGATCGCCGAGAAGAAGGGACCTTTGTCTGCCGAGGAGCTTCAGGCCCTGGTGGAAAGCGAACGGGAGCCCGCTTCCCAGTTCTTCGCCCTAGAGCACGTGCAGTTCTTCTCGGGCTCGGGACTTCTGCCCACGGCCACGGTGAAGGTGAGGACCCCGGATGGGGAAAGGGTGGCCACGCACACCGGGGATGGGCCCGTGGATGCCGTGTACAAGGCCATTCAGGACGCCATTGGCCTCAGGCCCGAGCTGGAGCTCTACCGGGTGGAGGCCATCACGGGTTCCACCGAGGCCCTGGGCCAGGTGACGGTGAGGCTCCGCCTGGGGGAGCTCCAGGCGGTGGGGGTGGGGGTATCCCCCGACATCATTGAGGCCTCGGCCCTGGCCTTCCTGGACGCCGCCGGCAAGCTGGCGAGCGGCCGTGCCACCCGCCATCCACCCTCCATCGAGGAGGTCCAGCGGGGAGTCTAGTCCCACCCCACCCTGGTCACCCCAGGGTGGGGGTTCCAGGAAGGGGGGCTCGGTTTAGCGAGGAAGGGCATAAGGCTGCCCAAGGGGATGAAGAGATGGTGGAGATCTTAGACACCACCCTCAGGGACGGGACACAGGGGGAAGGCATCAGCCTTTCCGTGGACGATAAGGTGGCCATCGCCAAACGCCTGGCGGCCTTCGGCGTACACCTCATCGAGGGAGGTTGGCCGGGGTCCAATCCCAAGGACGCCGAGTTTTTCCAGCGCATGAAGGGGGTGGACCTGGGGGAGGCCAAGCTTTCCGCCTTCGGGGCCACCCGTAGGAAGGGGCTTTTGCCGGAGGAGGACCCTTCGGTTCTGGCCCTGTTGGAGGCGGAAACCCCGGTGGTGGTCCTCTTCGGCAAGAGCTGGACCCTGCATGTCCTCGAGGCTCTGGAAACCACTTTGGAGGAAAACCTCCGCATGATCCAGGACACCGTGGCCTTCTTCGTCCGGCGGGGGAAGCGGGTGGTCTACGACGCCGAGCACTTCTTTGACGGGTACAAGGAGGACCCCGGCTACGCCCTGGCCACCCTGGAGGCGGCGGCCCAAGGCGGTGCGGACACCCTGGTCCTTTGCGACACCAACGGGGGCACCCTGCCCGAGGAGGTCTACGCCATCACCAAGGCGGTGGTGGAGCGCTTTCCCCACCTGCGGATCGGCATCCACCCCCACAACGACGCCGAGCTGGCGGTGGCCAACGCCCTGGCGGCGGTGCGGGCAGGGGCCACCCACGCCCAAGGCACCATCAACGGCTACGGGGAGCGCTGCGGCAACCTGAACCTGACCAGCTTCCTTCCCACCTTGGTCTTCAAGTACGGCATCCCCGCCATTCCACCGGAAAGGTTAAAGGGGCTTAAGGAGCTTTCCCACTTCGTGGACGAGAGGGCCAACCAGACCCCCAACCGCCGGGCTCCCTACGTGGGAGAGTCAGCCTTCGCGCACAAGGCGGGGGTCCACGTCTCCGCGGTCTTGAAGAACCCCCGCACCTACGAGCACATTCCTCCGGAGTGGGTGGGGAATAGCCGCCGCTTCCTGGTGTCCGATGTGGCGGGCCGTTCCAACCTCCTGGCCAAGCTGCAGGAGCTGGGGGTGGATCTTTCCAAGGAGGAGGCCAAGCGCTTGTTGGACGAGGTCAAGGCCCTGGAGTACGAGGGCTACGCCTTCGAGGGGGCGGAGGCCAGCTTCTACCTCCTGGCCCACCGCCTGAAGGGGGGGAGCCTGCCCTTCAGCGTGGAGGGGTTTTCCGTCTTCCTCCACGGAAGCGGCCTGGATACCGCCTGGGCCGAGGCCACGGTGCGGGTTCGGGTGGGGGAAAGCCTGCAGCACACCGCAGCGGAAAGCCCCTCGGGGCCGGTTTCCGCCCTGGACAGGGCCTTCCGCAAGGCCGTGCTCCAGTTTTACCCCGAGCTTTCCGATGTGGAGCTCACCGACTACAAGGTGCGCATCCTCTCCGGCCAGGAGTCGGGGACCAACTCCGGGGTGCGGGTGATGATCGAGATGAAGCGGGGGGAGGAGCGCTTCGGCACCGTGGGGGCCAGCGAGAACATCCTCGAGGCCTCCCTGAAAGCCCTCACCGATGGCTACGCCTACGCCCTCCTTTACCCGAGCCTCAAGGAGACGGCGCCCAAGGCAGGCTAATCTCGGGGAAGGCCAAGGGGCTTACGGGCTCGGAGGGGGAGAGGAGGCGGATGGACCGGTAGCGTCCCTCACGGGGCTCCCGGTAGACCTCGAGGAGGTTCTCCTTTAGGTTCACAAGCCATACCTCGGGGATTCCTGCTTCGGCGTAAAGGGGAAGCTTAACCTCCCGGTCAAACTCCAAGGAGGTGTCGGCTACCTCCACGAGCAGAAGAACATCCTCAGGGCGGGGGAGCCGGCCCTCGTAGCGTTCCAAGGGGGGTTGAAGCACCAGGAGATCGGGTTCTGGCTCGGAATCCTCTGAAAGATGAAGGGGGGACTGCACCGCCACCAAGGCCTTGCCTTGGAGGGCCTCCTTCAGGCTGTGATCCAGGCGCATCGCCGCAAGAAAGTGCTTGGGTCCAATCGGGCTCATCTGGTAGACCTCTCCCCTTAGGAGCTCCACCCGGGGCACATCCCGGAAGGCCCGCTCAAACTCCTCCACGCGGAAGCGGTAGCGGGTGGCCATACCCTCATTATGCTCCTTGGCCCGAGTAGTGCCTTAGCCCCATGCGCCACAAGAGCCGCCAGAGGAGAAGAAAGGCTACGCCCCAGAAGAGCATCACCCAAACCCCCGGGAACAGATCCACCTTTTGCCCGGCCAAAAGGGCTGCGGGCAGGTAGACCAGGTAGGGGAAGGGGGTGAGGAGGGCTAGGGTCCTTAGGGGCTCGGGGAAGACCTCGAGGGGGGCGATGGTGCCGGAGAGGAAGAGGTAGAGGAGGAAGAAGACCTCTTCCACCGAAACCGCCCGCTCCGTGAAGAAGGTGAGCATGGCGGTGGTGTACTGCATCAGGTAGCGGAGCAAAAAGGCCAAAAGGGTGAAAAGGAACCCCAGGAGGAAGGGGCCAGGTTCAGGCACAAAGCGGGCCTCGGGGAAGAGCCAGAAGAAGAGGAGGGTGAGGAGCACCACGAAGGGCAACCGGGCCAGGCGCTCGGCCACGTGGGCCGCCAGGTGGTCAAAAAAGGGGTCCAGGGGCCTTAAGAGCCGGAAGGAAAGCCGCCCTTCCACCACATCCCGCTCAAACTCCCACACCACCCAGACCACCGTGGCCTGGCGCACCAGGAAGACCATGAGGAAGTAACGGGCAAACTCCCCCGGGGACAGGGCAAACTCCCCGCCCCTGGCTGCCTCGGTCCAGACCCCGAGGAGGATCAGGGGCAAGGCCCCGGCCAGGGCCCAGAGGAAGAGCTCCGCCCGGTACTCCAGCATGTAGGCCAGGTAGACGGCGAGGAGGGTTTTGGCTTTCCTCATGCCTCCTCCAGGGCGGGGGTTTCGCTCAGCCCCGAAGGGGCGATCTTGTACACCCGGGCGATGACCTCTTCCAAAGGGGGCTCCCGCACCTCTAGGTCCTCCACGGGAAGGCTTTTAAGGATCTCCGCCACCCTTTCCGTAAGCCTCTCCCGGGGCACCAGAAGCCGGGCCTTTAGGCCCTCGAGGTCTCTGACCTCCCCGAAGGCCAGGAAGGCTTCCCTGGGCAGGGGGTAGGCCAGGGTGAGCCCCACCTCCCGGTAGGGGGCGAAGCGTTCCAGAAGCCCTGCCAGGGGTCCATCGTAGAGGAGCCTTCCCTGGTGGATCACCAAGACCCGTTCCGCCAGGGCGGCGATGTCCGCCATGTAATGGCTGGTGAGGAGAACCGTGGCCCCGTAGCGCCGGTTGTACTCCCGGATGAACTCCCGCACCGCCACCTGGGCGTTCACGTCCAGGCCCAGGGTGGGCTCGTCCAGAAAGAGCACCTCCGGGCGGTGGAGGAGGGCCGCCAGAAGCTCGGCCTTCATCCTTTCCCCCAGGGAGAGCTTGCGCACGGGCTGGTGGAGCTTATTCGTTAGGGAAAGCATTTCCGAAAGCTCCGAAACCCGCTTCCGGAACTCCCCTTCGGGGATATCGTAGATGGCGGCGTTGAGGCGGAAGGTGTCCAGGGCGGGCAGGTCCCAGATGAGCTGCTGCTTGTTGCCCATCACCAGGGTGATCTTTTTCAAGAAGGCCTTTTCCCGCCGCCAGGGAATGTGTCCCGCCACCACCGCCTTACCCCGGGTGGGGTGGATCAGGCCGGTGAGCATCTTCAAGGTGGTGGTCTTACCCGCCCCGTTGGGGCCCAGAAAGCCTACCACCTCGCCCCTTGCGATTTGAAAGCTCACCCCTTCCACCGCCTTCACCGTGCGGTAATGGCGCAGGAGAAAGTGGCGCAGGGTGGCGAGGAGGCTTTCCTCCTTCAGGGCCACCCGGTAGTGCTTGGTGAGGTCCTGGGCAAGGATGATGGGTTCCGCCGACACCCCTATAGTCTACCCTGTGGTCTAATGTTCCCTGTGCGGTACCTGAGGGTTTTCCTGCTTTTCCTTCGCCTCAGCCTGGCGGCGGAGATGGAGTACCGGCTCAACTTCCTCCTGGGCCTTCTCTCCTCGGCCCTGACCCTTCTTGGGGCCCTGTTCGGTCTGGTGCTCCTCTACCAAGGAGGGTACCGGCCCGGAGGGTGGGCCTGGGAGGAGGCGCTTTTGGTCCTGGCGGCCTTCACCCTCCTTCAGGGCCTGGGGGGCACCCTTTTGGCCCCAAACCTCAACAAGATCGTGGAACACGTGCAGCAGGGCACCCTGGACTTTGTCCTTCTGAAGCCCTTGGATTCCCAGTTCTGGCTTTCCTTGAGGGTCTTTTCCCCTTGGGGCCTGGGGGATTTTCTCCTGGGGCTCGGCCTTCTTTTCTATGCAGGGATGCGCCTGGGGCTTGGACCCTGGGACTATCTGGCCTTCGCCGGGTACTGGGTGCTGGGGGCCTTGATGCTCTATAGCCTCTGGTTCCTCCTGGCCACCACCAGCATCTGGTTCGTGAAGATCTACAACGTCACCGAGGTCCTTAGGGGGCTACTGGAGGCGGGCCGGTTTCCCGTGGGGGCCTACCCGGCCTTGTACCGGGTTTTCTTCACCTTCGTGGTACCCGTGGCCTTCCTCACCACCGTGCCCGCCCAGGCCGCCCTAGGAAGGGGAGAGGTTCCCCTTCTCGCCTCGGGCCTGGCTCTTTTCCTGTTCCTCCTCGCCCGGGGGTTTTTCCGCTTCGCCCTAAGGAGCTACACCTCGGCGAGCAGTTAAAATCCCCCCTATGGGGTCGGCGCTTCTGGCTCTGGTGGTGGCCTACCTCTTCGGCTCCATTCCCGCCGGGGTTCTGGTGGCCAGAACCTACGGGGTGGACATCCGCAAGGTGGGTTCGGGCAACATCGGGGCCACCAATGTCCTCAGGGCCTTGGGGCCTGGGCCCGCCTTGATGGTGGCCTTCTTTGATGTCTTCAAGGGTGGGGTGGCCGTCTTGATCGCGCGGGCGGTGGGGATAGAGGGACCCCTTTTGGGCGGGGTGGCTTTGGCGGCGGTGCTGGGCCACAACTACTCCCTGTTTTTGGGGTTTAGGGGGGGAAAGGGGGTGGCCACCAGCTTCGGCACCCTCCTCTTTCTGGATCCCATCCTGGCCCTGTGGACCTTCCCCATCGGGGTGTCGGTGATGCTCCTCACCCGGTACGTGTCCGCGGGGAGCATGACCGGGGGGGTGGCGGCCATGGTTTTGGCCCTGGCCCTTTCCCGCCCCCTTTGGGAGGTGGTCACCGTGGGCCTCATGGCCCTTCTCATCTTCTGGACCCACCGGGAAAACTTGAAGCGTCTCCAGGCGGGAACGGAAAGGCGCCTGGGGGAAAAGGAGGGAGGCCGTGCTTGACCTCCTGGTCCTTGCCCCTCATCCCGATGACGGGGAGCTGGGATGCGGGGGAACCCTGGCCCGGGCCAAGGCCGAGGGGCTCAGCACGGGGATTTTGGACCTCACCCGGGGCGAGATGGGCTCCAAGGGTACGCCGGAGGAGAGGGCCAAGGAGGTGGAGGAGGCAAGCCGTATCCTGGGTCTGGACTATAGGGGCAACCTGGGCCTGCCGGATGGGGGCCTTGGGGATGTCCTGGAGCAACGCCTTAAGCTTGCCCAGGCCTTGAGGCAGCTTAGGCCCCGCATCGTCCTCGCTCCCCTCGAGGCCGACCGCCACCCCGACCACACCGCGACAAGCCGCCTGGCGGTGGCGGCGGTGCATCTGGCAGGCCTCAGGAAAGCCCCCCTAGAGGGGGAGCCCCACCGGGTGGAGCGGCTTTTCTTCTACCCTGGAAACCATCCCTTTACCCCGAGCTTCCTGGTGAAGATCTCCGCTTTCATAGATCAGTGGGAGCAGGCGGTTCTGGCCTACAAGAGCCAGTTTTCCGGGGAGGGGGTGAGCGAGACCGTGGGGCCCAAGGGGGTGGAGGCCAGGAAGGCCATGCGCCGCTACTTCGGCAACTACCTGGGGGTGGACTACGCCGAGCCCTTTGTGAGCCCCTTGCCCGTCCTCTACACCCCCTGGAGCCGGGCCTAGAAGAGGGGCTCCTGGCTCACCGTCTTCACCTGGCGGCGTTCCTTGGGGGGAAGGGCATCCAGGGCCCGCTTCACCTCCTGGATGTCCAGCCAGGTGAGGTGCTTGGGGCTTCCCGGGGTACGGCTCGGGTTTCGCAGGAGGTAGGCGGGGTGGAACATGGGAAAGACCCGGATCCCGTGCCACTCAAACCACTGTCCCCGCACCTTGGTGATGGAAACCTTCTCCCCGAGGAAGAACTCCGCTGCCACCGCTCCCAAGGGGACGATGATCTGGGGGGCGATGAGCTCGATCTGCTTGAGGAGCCACTTGTCCGTGCAGACCTTGGCCTCGTCGGGAAGGGGGGCGCGGTTTCCCGGGGGGCGGCACTTGACGATGTTGGTGATGTAAACGGATTCCCGGGGGATGCCGGCGGCCTCGAGGATCCGGTTGAGAAGCTGCCCCGCTTTCCCCACGAAAGGGCGCCCTGTCTTGTCCTCTTCCTCGCCCGGCCCTTCCCCCACGATCATCAGCTGGGCGTCAGGGTTCCCTTCCCCGAAGACCACCTGGGTGCGGCCTTCCGCCAGGCGGCAGGCGGTGCAGGCCCTGGCCTGAGCTTGTAATAGTTCCAGGGTCATTGCAGGGGTTTCCGGGCCTTCCGGGCCTCCCGCCGGGTCTTGGGGTCCAAGCCAATCATGAGGAAGAAGTTCTCTAAAGCGTTTTCCTGGCCCTTGATCTCGGGGTACTGGTCCTCCGGGGTGCCGGTGACAAAGGGCAGGGATTTGTAGAGCTCCAGGGCGTACCGCACCACGGCCTCCGGCCCCTCGGCCTCCGCCACCTCGGCCAGCTTGGCGTAGACCTCGCGCCGGGCTTCCGCATGGCGGCGGAAGACCTCCGGATTCGGTGTTTCCGGCGCCCGGAGAACGTCCTGCTTGGCGATGCGGCGGTAATGCTTCAAGCCCCGAACGATCTCCTCCGTGGTCAGCGTGATCTTGAACTCCATCCCCGCTCCTTTCCGGCCTAAGGGCCCTACCTTTGGGAGATTATATAGCCGGGAGGGAGGGCAAAGCCAGGTAAAGGGCGGCCCTTGTCAGGGCCCAGGGCCGGGTGGGTTATCCCGGGATTGCTGGTGCCTCGGGAGAGTGATGGCTTGGCTCAAGGGCTGGCGCAGGTTAAAGTGGCTATACTTGTAGGGATGGAGGTTTTGGGCAACTATTGGCTGCGGCGCATTCTTGTCCGGATTGCTTCCGTGGTCGTTTACGAAGGCCAGGATACCCACACCGGGATGCCGGTGATGGTGCTCAAGGGGGCTCAGGGGGTACCGGCTTTGGGGGAGGGGGTACTTCCCTTTTTGGAGGAAACGCCGGAGGCCTGGGTGCTGGAGTGGCCCATCGGGGCGGTTCCCTTAAGCCAGTACCTGGGGGTGGCGGATCTGGAGCGCCTGGAGCATTGGGTAAGGGAGATGGCCCGTATTCTGGCGTCCTTGAAGGCCCAGGGGGTGTCCCATGCCCCCATCCCCGAGCTTTGCCTGGTGAAGGGCAAGCGGGTGTGGCTGGCCGGGGTGGGGCTTAAGGAGCTTTCCGGGGAGCCGGAGAAGGCCCTTGCCGCTTTGGCTCGAGCCTTGGCCGGGGAGCGCTATCCCGAGTTTCCCTTAAGAGAAACCTTGGAAAGGATTGAGGCCAAGGAGGACCCCCTGGAGGTTCTTTTCTCTGAGCCCGCCCATGCCCATGGTGTACAGGAGACCGAGGCCCTGACCCCGGAGACCCCTGGACAGGAAGATCGGCCCCTCCAGGATGCCTCCTCCAAGCCCGAGGAGGAGCCCAGGCTCCCTTCCGCCTCGCGGAAGGTGCTGAGCGTAGACCCGGTTTCCGAAGCCTCAAATGGCCAGGAGGTGTCTCCAACCAAGGAAACCACGCCCCCCGAGGGCAAGACCCCAAGCCGGCCCCGGGTCATCCGCATCGAGGAGCCCGAGGAGCCTCCCTTTACCGTGGTGGAACCTCCGCGGCCCAGAAGGCGGACCTTGCTTTTGGGGCTTCTGGGCGCCGTGGTGCTTTTGGGTCTGGCCCTTTTGTTCCTTCGCCCTTCCTCCCCTTCCGGAGGGGGCTACGTGATGGAGTTCCGCACCGAGCCGCCCACGGAAAGGGCGGAGGTGGTGCTCCTGGAGGTGCCCCAGGGCTCCCAGATGGTTCCCGGAAGGGTCCTCCTCGTGGCCCCAGGTAAGGCGGAGTTTGACCAGGAGGGGGTCTACCGCCTGCGCATCCGGGTACCGGGCCGCGATCCCGTGGACTACCTCCTGGAGGTGCCGGGTCCGCCCCTGGTCATCAAGGTACGCTAAGGCCATGACCGTGCACCCCGCCGTTTACGTGTACCGTTACTTCTTCGCCGGGGAGGAGGCGGGGGAGGGAAGGTTGGAGGTTCGCCCTCAGCCGGAAGGAGGCATGAAGGCCACCCTCACCGCCGAGGTGAACCTGCCCCTGCCCAAGACCCGCCAGCGCTGGCAGACGGAAACGGACGCCGAGGGCTTCTCCCTGTACTTCGCCGAGCGGGTGGAGGGGCGGGAGAGCCGGGTCTTCACCGTGGAGAGGCTGGAGGAGGAAGGAGTGGTGCTGGTCACCCAGGGCAAGGAGAGCGTGGCCTTTCCCCTTCTCTCCCCCTACCATGACCCTCTTTCCCTGATCCTGGCGCTGCCCCGGCTGGATTTGGCCCCCGGGGAGGTGGTCCGGTTTGCCATGCCGGGAGGGCGGGTGTATGTGGAGAGGCTTGCGGACCTCGAGGTGGAGGGCAGGGTACGCCGTCACCTCCGCCTCCGCCCGGGCCTCTCCCTGGTGGAGCTGGAGGGGGGGGTTCCCGTGAGGATGGCCCAACAGGTGGGGGACCACGTGTTTGAGGCGGTCTTAGAGGGCGTGGAGGCGGAGCCCAAGAGGCGCCGCCGCTGGGTATAGTGGAGGCATGATTTACCGCGCGGAGGAGGTGCGGGAGCGCTTCGCCCGTCGGGGCCTTTCCTTTGACCCCACGGTGGAGGAAATCGTGCGGGGTATCCTGGCCGCGGTACGGGAGGAAGGGGATGCGGCCCTGGACCGCTTCAGCCTGGATCTGGACGGCCACCCCGTGGAGGAGATCCCCAAAAGGGCCTGGCGTCAGGCCTACGAGGATCTGGACGAGGAACTCAGGGACGCCCTGGAGACGGCCAAGGAGCGCATAGAGGCCTTCTATCGGGAAGAGGCCAAGGGGGGATTTTTGAAGGCGGATGCCAGCGGCCTTCTGGGCCAGATGGTCCGCCCCCTTTCCCGGGTGGGGGTGTACGTCCCCGGGGGGAGCGCCCCCCTTCTTTCCAGCCTCCTCATGAGCGTGGTGCCGGCCAAGGTGGCCGGGGTGGCGGAGGTGATCGTGGCCAGTCCCCCAAGGGTCCACCCTGGGGTGCTGGCTGCCGCCTGGGTGGCAGGGGCGGACCGGCTTTTCGCCATGGGTGGGGCCCAGGCCATCGCCGCCCTGGCCTACGGCACCCAGCGGGTTCCCCGGGTGGACAAGATCGTGGGGCCGGGCAACGCCTACGTGGTGGCGGCCAAGCGGCAGGTGTTCGGCACCGTGGGGCTGGATGGTCTGGCGGGACCCACGGAAACCCTCATCATCGCCGACGGTTCCGCCTCTCCTAGGCTTCTCGCCGCTGACCTCTTGGCCCAGGCGGAGCATGGCCCCGACTCCGAGCCCTGGCTCCTCTCTCCCGACCGGGCCCTCCTGGAGAGGGTGGAGGTGGAGCTTTCCCGGCAGCTCCAAGACCTGCCCCGGGCCGAGGTGGCCAGGAAGGCCTTGGAAAGGGGAGGGCTTGTTCTTACCCGGGACCTCGAGGAGGCCTTTGCCCTCGCCAACCTCTACGCCCCGGAGCACCTTTGCCTGGCCCTGGCGGATCCCCTGCCCTGGCTGGGAAAGGTGCAAAACGCCGGGGGAGTCTTCCTGGGGGAGGGAAGCCCCGAGGCCTTGGGGGACTACATCGCCGGGCCCAGCCACGTGATGCCCACCTCGGGCACCGCCCGCTTCCAGGGGGGGTTGGCGGTGCGGGACTTCTTGAAGGTGATCCCCGTGATGGGCCTAAGCGAGAATGCGGTGAGGGACCTGGCTCAGAAAGGGGCGCTTCTTGCCCGGGCTGAGGGCCTCGAGGCTCACGCCCGTTCCCTGGACCTTAGGCGATGAAGCTCTTTCACGAGCTCCTGGGCCCCGTGGAGCTTCCCGACCGATTTGAGCGCATTGTAAGCCTGGCCCCCAACCTCACCGATGCCCTCTTCGCCCTGGGGCTTGGGGACCGCCTGGTGGGCCGGAGCGCCTTCTGCCACCGCCCGGCGGAGGTGCTTTCCTTGCCGGTTCTGGCCTCTTACACCAAGACCCGCACCGAGCTTCTTCGGAGCCTAAAGCCGGACCTGGTGCTTCTTTCCACCGGGGTGCAACGGGAACAGGCCCTTAGGCTCAAGGAGGAAGGTTTTCCCGTCTACGCCGTCCCCCTGCCCACAAGCCCCTACGGGATCCTGGAGAACCTATCCACCCTTGGGCACCTTTTGGACCTGGAGGAAAGGGCTACTGCCCTCGCCCACGAGCTCGCCCAACGCTACGCCGCCCTTAAGGACCGCTTCGCCCTTAGGGTCTACTTTGAGATGGACCTGGGCGGGCCCATCACCGTGGGCCGGGGGAGCTACATCGCCCAGGCCCTTTTGCACCTGGGCCTTAAGCCCATCTTCCTGGATGTGCCCCAGGCCTACTTCGCCCCGGACCTGGAGGAGGTGAGGCAAAGAGCCCCGGACCTCTTCCTCTACGAGCCCAAGCCCTGGGGGAAGAACCCCTTGGAGAAGGCGAGGGCCCTGGCCAGGGAGAGGGGCTTTGACTTCCCGGTGGTGGCCACGGATGGGGACGAGCTGGCCCATTACGGCCCCATGTTCTTTGGCTTTCTGGAGAAGCTGGCAGAGCGGGTGGCGGAAACCTTAGGCCAAGGTTAAGAAAACCCCCACTTTGCAGCGTGTAGAGTAGGGGCATGAACCGGTTTCTGTTCCCAGCGCTCCTTGCGGCCACGGCGCTTCTCCTCACGGCGTGCCCCCAAACGCCTCCTCCGCCCCCGCCCTCGGCCTGTTCGCCTGTCCCTACGGGTCTTTCGGTTCAGAGGGACCAGACGCAATCCGTTAACACGCCCTATGGGGTAGGTGACTTCACAGCCCCGCATGTGCCGGGTGAACTCCTCGTCATTTCTGGAGGTTTGTCACCCCAGGCCCTCACCTCCCGTGTGGCAGAAATCCAGGTTCAGGCTTCCTTGCCTGGTGGGGTTTTGCATGTCAAGGTACCAGCGGGTCAGGAGAGGGTGAAAGCCAGAGAGCTCGTCCAGGCAGGCGCGCGGTATGTGCAGCCGAACTACCTTTACTTCTCCCTTTATCTACCCAACGATCCCCTTTACCCCTCGAGTTTGCTAGATGGTTCCAGGGTGCGCCCCTTCTACCAAAAGATGAACCTCGAGGGGGCGTGGGATGTTGTAAGGGCCGGCTCGTGGGTCTGCACCCCGGTGGTAGCCGTGTTGGATACGGCCTTCAATCCCAATCATCCAGACCTTAGGGACAACCTGCTTCCTGGGAGGAACCTAACCCCAGACGGTCTTCCCCAAGATGACCTCCGCCCTAGCCCTCCACCAAACGGGGCTATGTACGGCGAGAATGAACCCGACCACGGTCAAGGTGTAGCTGGCATGGTAGCAGCCACAGCCGATAACGGAGAGGGGATTCCGGGAGTTGGGCTTAACCGGGTAAAGGTGCTGCCCCTGAAGGTCTTTTTTTGGGTTTGGAACACAAGTGCTCAGCGTTACGAGTATAGCTCCACCAGTGCCGTACTAAGTAGCGCCATTCGGTATGCTGCGGATCAGAGAGCCAATGTCCTCAATTTGAGCTTAGGTAGTCCCACACCCCTTGACGGAATAGTCCAGGACGCGGTGAGCTATGCCCTTTCCAAAGGCAGTCTGCCGGTGGCTGCGGCGGGAAACGATGGGACAGATGGGCTTATGTACCCAGCGCGTTACCCCGGGGTCTTGGCAGTGGGCTCGGTCCGTTTGAATGGGACGCGTTCAGACTTCTCCAACTACTCCACTACCCAGACGGATTTGGTCATGGCCGCAGCCGGCAATTTGAGTCCTGGTGAAAGCCTTTGGTCTTTGGCTTTGGGAGCCTCGTACCCTTACTACTCCTCTCAGGCTCACTATTTAGCTTGGAGGGGGACTTCCTTCGCAGCCCCTCAAGTAAGTGGGGTAGCGGCCCTTTACGTGGCCAAATATGCAACGCTTTACGGAAAGGCACCTAGCCCAGACCAAATCAGGCTCTGCTTGGAGCAAACCGCTAGCAATAATGGCACCTATGTTTCTCAGACGGGTTATGGCATCGTCCAGGCCGACCGGGTGATGACGGACACCACCTACTGCTTCCCCCCTTAATCCGCCTCACCTCAGGGGTTGTATGCTAAGCCCCCGTGCGGCGGTCGCTTCTCCTCCTGTTTTTGGCCTTGTTGGTGGCGGTGGGGCTATGGGCCTACCCCTTGTTGGGCCCCGTGGTGCGGCACGGGGTCCTGCCAGCCCCCGAAGGGTTAAAGGCCCCCCTAACGGTGCTGGTCTACGGCTCCAGCCCCGAGTACTCCGGCTACCACCGAAGGGCCCCGGAGCGCTTCCGGGGCCTGGCGGACACCATCCTCCTGGTACGCCTGGACCCTGGGGCCAACCGGGTGGTGGTCCTGTCCATTCCCCGGGATGTTTGGGTGAACCTCCCCGGCTACGGCTGGCACAAGGTGAATGCGGCAAGCCCCCTGGGGGGACCGGCCCTGATGAAGGAGGCGGTGGCCCGGATCACCGGGGTGCAGGCGGACCGGTATCTGGTGGTGAGCACGGAGGCCCTCCGCCGGGGGGTGGACGCCTTAGGGGGAGTTAGGGTCTGCGTGGAGAAGCCCATGCGCTACCGGGATTCCGCTGCGGGGCTGGACATCGACCTCGAGCCGGGCTGCCGGGTGCTGGATGGAAAGAAGGCGGAGGGGTATTTGCGCTTCCGCAAGGATGCCCTGGGGGATATCGGGCGGATCCAGCGCCAGCAGGCCTTCTTTCACGCCCTGAAGGAGCAGGTGCTTTCCCCTTCCGGGTTACTCCGCCTGCCCCGTGCGGTGGCGGCGGTGGAGCCCTACTTCCAAACCGACCTATCCCGCGAGGAAAAGGGAGCCATCCTGGGCTTCGCCATGAAGCAACCCCACCTGATGAGTCTCCTTTTGCCGGGGAACTTCGGGGGAGGGGGTTGGAACGTGGACGAGGAGGCCCTGCGGCAGCTTTTGGCCGTTTACTTTGATGGGGAAGCGCCGGGGGAGAAGGGGGAGCTTACGGGGCGGCTGGTGGCCCTGGTCTATGGACCCGGGCAGGAGGCCCTGGTGGAAAAAGCCCGCTTGAGGCTAAGCGAGCTGGGCCTGAGGGTGATCCTCCACCCGGTGGACCTGCCTCCTTCCCGCACGGAGGTGCTGGAAAACGGGCCTGGTCTCCTGGCCCAGGCCTTGGGGGAGGCGTTGGGGGTGCCCTACCGCATCTCCGGGGAGGCGGTTTTAGGGGCCGACCTCACCCTGCGCCTTGGCGCCGAGGCTCCCTTTTTGTAGGATAGAAGGCGTCCGCCGGGGTGGCGGAACGGTAGACGCTGCGGACTTAAAATCCGCTGGGGGGTTACCCCCGTACGGGTTCGAGTCCCGTCCCCGGCACCAGGAGGCCCCGGGTTTCCCGGGGCTTAACCTTTCAGCCTTGATATGCTTAGGTTCGTGGGCGTTCTCACCCGCTATTTGGAAAAGTCCATGGCCCAGGCCCGTTACGACCTCCTGGGCCCTGGCCGTTTTGTGGCCGAGCTTCCCGAGCTGGGCCTGCGCGTGGAAGCTCCTCACCTCGAGGCCGCCCGGGAGAGCCTGCAGGAAGCTCTGGAGGCCTGGCTTTTGGATACCCTGCGTGCGGGCCTTACCCCGCCGGGGCTGGAAGGGGCGGAGGATCCCGTGCGCACCCGTTTCCTGGCCTTGACCCGGGAGATCTGGCGGCTTTTCAAGGAATCCGGGGAAGTGGAGGGGACGAAGGCGGGAGCAGTTCCTGCCCCGTCCACCCGGGTGCAGGAGCCCTCGAGGGCAAAAAAGGCACCTTCGCTGGAGGAATGGCTGAAGGGCCTGGGCATCCAAGTGGTGAAGAAGCCCCAGGAAGAGGAGGAGAAGGAGAAGGTTCTGACCCGCCTGGGCCTGTTCCTGGGGGACCGCTACCCCAGCCTGGAAAAGCTTTACGAGCGCCTCAAGCAGAGCCTTTCCACCAAGCGTCAGTTTGAGCTTTCCCTTTCCGAGGCCACCCAGGAGGAGATCGCCAACTCCACCCAGTTCTGCACCATGCTCAAGCAGTATGCCCTCCTCACCTCCTATCACTACAAAAGCGAGGAGCGGCGCATCCGGGCCAAGGCCAGCACGGAGGGGTGGGTGCAGAACTTCCTCACCGGGGGCTGGCTGGAGCGGTACGTGGCGGAGCGGCTTCGCAAGTTCCTGCGTTCCCGCAACCTGGCCCACGAGGTGGCGGTGGGTTACCAGGTTACCCTGCCCAACGGGGACACCATGGAGTTGGACGTGCTCCTCAGGGTGGGGGAGCGCTTCTTCTGGTTTGAGGCCAAGACGGGGGACTTCCAGGCCCATATCGCCAAGTATGCGGGGCTGAAAAAGGTCCTGGGGCTTTCCGCCAGGGAAAGCTTTCTGGTGCTTTTGGGCATGGACAAGGCCCGCGCCAAGGAGCTTTCCGCCCTACATGGGCTCACGGTGGTCAACCAGGCGAACTTCTTGGACATCTTCCAGGAGGTGCTGGAGGGGAATGCTGCGTAAGGTCCTCCTGGTCATGGGGGGCACCCTGGCCTCGAGGGTCTTGGGCCTGGTGCGCCAGGCGGTCTTCAACGCCCTGTATCCCGACGTCCTGAAGGATGCCTTCAACGTGGCCTACCGGGTACCGAACCTCCTCCGGGAGCTTTTGGCGGAGGGGGCGGTGCAAAACGCCCTCATCCCCCTCCTGAAGAACCTGCCCGAGGAGGAGGCCCGGTCCTTTGCCCGGCGCTTTGGGGCGTTTCTCTTCGGGGTGAACCTCTTGGTCCTGGGCCTGGGTTATCTCTTGGCCCCCTGGGTGGTGAACCTGCTGGTGGCTCAGGAAAGCCACCTCCGGCAGGGGGAGGCCTTGGGGCAGGTGGTCTACCTCACCCGGCTTCTCTTGCCCTTTCTCCTGGGCATCTCCATGGCTGCCCTCTTCTCCGCTCTTCTTCAGGCGGAGGAGCGCTTCCTGCCCTACGCCCTGGGACCCATTGCCTTCAACCTGGTGGCCATCGGCCTCATGGCCCTCTTCCCCGGGGACCCCACCTTCCTGGGGCTTTCCGTGGCCCTGGGGGGGCTGGTCCAGGCCCTGGTCCAGCTTCCCTTCCTTAGGGGTTTCCGCCTGGAGTGGCGCTGGCACCAGGCCTTTCTCCCTGCCCTCCTCCGCATGGGGCCCTTCGCCTTCACCACCTCCTTGCGGCAGTTTCTCAACCTGGTTCTCACCCACATCCTGACTCGCTACCCCCCGGCGGCGGTCACGGGGTTCTACAACGCTGAGGTGATCTTCCAGATGGTCCTGGGGCTTTTCGCCACCTCGCCCGCCATCGCCCTTTTTCCCCGGATGAGTGCCCTGAAGGGCGAGGAGCTGGCCCGCTTTCTTACAGGTCCCCTGAAGCGGCTTACCCTCCTTCTTTCCCTTCTCGGGGGGATGCTGGTGGCCCTGGCTCCTTTCGTGGTGGTCTTGCTCTTCGGCCTCTTTGGCCCCCTTACCCCGGAGAACCGGGCGTACAGCACCCAGGTCCTCGCCGCCTTGGGGTTTGCCGTCCTGCCCTGGGGGGTGAACACCCTGCTCCTCAGGGGGCTTTATGCCCTGGGGCGGATACGGGAGGCGGTTTTCGCCAGCGCCCTCGTCTTCCTGACCAACACCCTGGGTTACTGGCTTCTTAAGGATGCCGGGCTTTTCGCCCTGAACCTGGCCACCGCCCTGGCGGGGTACTTGGGGCTTTCCCTTTACCTTCGCCTCCTTAAACGGGAGGGAGTGGGGATTCCCGAGCTACCGGGCTTCCTTCTAAAAGCCTTACTGGCAGGGCTTCCCGTGGCCTTACTCGGGTGGATTCTTGGGTGGGTCTTCCCCGTGGCCCAGGCAGGGCAAGCCCTTTTGCCCCTCCTGCTTGGGGGGGGGTTAGGGCTTGGGGTTTTCTTGCTTGCCGCTTGGCTTCTCGGTCTACCTCTTAAGGCCCTCCTCGCCAAACCTCCCTCAGGCGGAAGTAAAGGGGCTTAAGCCTCGAGGCGAAGGCGGGCTCTTCCCAGGTGGGCCAGGTGAAGGCGAGGGGCGGAGCACCCGGTAAGAGGGCTTCCTCCGGGGGGTCATGGCCTTTTAAGAGGGGGTCCAGCCGGGCCAGCACCCCGGCCATCTCCCCCTTTTGGTAAAGGGTGCGGGCCTCCTCCAAGGGCGAGGCCCAGGCCATCCCCAAGGCCAGAAGAAGACCCAGGAGGCGCACGGGCTAGCCTCCTTGGGCCGCTTGGCGGATGGCCTCCACCGCCTCGGGGTTCTCCAGGGCCGAGAGATCCCCGGGATCCTGGCCCAGGTAGACCGCCCGCACCACCCGGCGCATCACCTTGGCGTTTCGGGTCTTGGGCAGGTCGGGGACAAAGAGAACCCTTTCCGGCTTTAAGGGTTTGCCCAGGGCTTCCGCCACCCGGTCGGCCACCGCCTGGGCCAGCTCGGGGCTAGGGGAGAAGCCGGGCTTCAGCACGGCGAAGAGCACGATGGCCTCCCCCTTCACCGGGTGGGGCACCCCGATGGCGGCGCATTCCTTGAGGGCGGGGTGGCGGGTGGCGGCGGTTTCCACCTCGGCAGGCCCCACCCGCTTGCCCGCCACCTTAAGGGTGTCGTCGCTTCGGCCCAGGATGAAGAAGTGGCCTTCCTCATCCTGTAGGGCCAGATCCCCGTGAACCCAAACCCCGGGGACACGGGAGAAATAGGTGTCCAGGTAGCGGGCCTCGTCCTGCCAGAATCCCTTGGTCATTCCGGGCCACGGCCTGAGCACCGCAAGCTCCCCCACCTGGCCCACCACGGGTTTCCCCTCCGGGTCCAGCACCGCCGCGGCCATCCCGGGCACGGCGGTGTTGAAGCCCATGGGCTTGATGGGTTTGACCAGAACATTGCCCAGGATGCCTCCGGAAACCTCCGTCCCTCCCGAGTAGTTCACGATGGGCCTCTTTTCCTCCCCCACCGCCCGGAAGAACCAGAGGTAGGGCTCGAGGTTCCAGGGCTCCCCGGTGGAGCCGAGGACCCGAAGGGAGCTGAGGTCGTGGGCCCGGATAGGCTCCTCCCCCAAAGGGATCAAGGCCCGCACCAGGGTGGGGGAGAGGCCCAGGTGGGTGAGGCGGTGGGCCTCCACCATTCGCCAAAGCCGCTCCGGTCCCGGGTAGTCGGGGGCGCCGTCGTAGAGGAACACCGTGGCCCCCAGGAGGAGCCCCCCCAGGATGGCCCAGGGCCCCATCATCCAGCCC
This sequence comes from Thermus scotoductus DSM 8553, assembly GCF_000381045.1. Lineage (GTDB taxonomy): Bacteria > Deinococcota > Deinococci > Deinococcales > Thermaceae > Thermus > Thermus scotoductus. The sequence continues at coordinate 61,749 of NZ_KB905730.1, forward strand.
AGGTCCGTGAACCAGAAGAGGCGATCCCCTTCTCTCAGGTCAAAGAGAAGGGCCAGGTCAAGGGCGGCCTTGAGGGGAAAGCCCGCATGGTAGTGGACGGTTCCCTTGGGCCGGCCCGTGGTGCCGGAGGTGTAGATGAGCATGAAGGGGTCCATGCTCTCCATCTCCTCCGCGGGGAAGGGCTCGCCCCTTAAGGATGTGTAGTCCAGTTCCCCGGCCTCCAGGGGCAGGCCCAGCCGGCGCACCACCAAGAGATGGGGGGTCTCCGCCAGGGCCTGGGCCTTGCGGGCCTCGAGGAGGAGCTCCACCCTTCTTCCCCGGCGGTGGAAGCCATCCTGCACCGCCAAAAGCTTGGCCTTGGCGTCCTTGAGCCGCACCGCCGCCGCCTCGGCGGCGTAGCCGGAGAAGATGGGAATGGCGATGGCCCCAAGCCAGGCGGTGGCCAGGAGGAGAATGGCCGCCTCGAGGCCCATGGGGAACCACAAGCCCACCCGGTCCCCTCGCTCCACCCCCAGGGCCCGAAGCCCTGCCGCCACCCGTTCCACTTCTTCTAAAAGCTTCCCGTAGGTGAGGGCGCGCACCGTTCCCTCCTCGGTTTCGTGGATGAGGGCTAAGGCGGTGGGCTCGTGGCTGAGGGCTGCCTCCACCAGGTTAAGCCGCCCCCCCACGAAGAAGCGGGGAAGGGGAAACCCACCTTCTATGACCCGCTCGTAGGGTTTGCGCCAGGGTAGGCCCAGGTGGGTGAAAAACTGGTGGTAAAAAGCCTCAAGTTCCTCCACGCTATAGCGGTAGAAAGCCTCGTAGTCCCGGAAACCCAGGGCCTCCATGAATCGGAAGAGCCTGGTGGCCTGGATCTCCTCCGGGTTGGGATACCAGATGGGCTCCATCTATTTCCTCCAAAAGGGAAAGCCCTTGCGTTTGCTTGGCGTTTCGCCCTCCTTCTTGCCGTAAGGGTTCTCCAGAGTCTCGATAAAACCCTTGATGTCCAGGCGCTCCTCAGGAGTTTTGGCCAAGAGGCGCCTCAAGGCCTTGTCCAGCCTGGGGGGCAGGGAGGTGGGGGGAGGGGGAAGGAAGAGGTGGGCATTCCGTAGCTCCTCCAGGGTTTCCCCGCGAAAAGGGCGCTTTCCCACAAGGAGCTCGTAGGCCATGACCCCAAAGCTGTAAGCATCGCTTTTGGGGCTGGGCTTGGCCCCCAGGAAGAGCTCGGGGGCCAGGTAGTGGGGGCTTCCCGCATACTCCGGGCTGGCCTCCTCCAAGGGACGCACGGTGCCCAGGTCCCCAAGCTTGTAAACCCCGTCGCCCACGAACACGTTGGAGGGCTTCACATCCTGGTGGAGGAAGCCCTTTTCGTGCAGGAAGAGCAAGGCCTGCCCCACCTGCAAAAGCGCCCGCATGGCTTCCTCCTGGTTCAGGGGACCCTTGAGGAGGCGTTCCTCCAGGGTGCCTTCCTCCAGGTACTCCAGGGCCAGGAAGGCTTCCTCGCCGAAGGGTATCCCGTAAAGCCCCTGCACCAGGTGGGGGTGCTTCAGGGAAAGGCTAAGGGAAACCTCCCGGGCAAACCGCTCGGCAAGCCTGGGGTCCTGCCTTACCTCCTTGCGGGGAAGCTTGAGGGCTACCTTTTGCCCATCGGGAGCCTCCGCCAGGTAGACCTGGGCGGTCTGTCCCAGGCCCAAAAGCATCCGAAGGCGGAAATCCTTGCGCTTCAGGCTAGTCAAGAACCAGCACCCCTCCCGGGCGAAGGGCGTGGCCCTCCACCCCCTTCTCCTTGGCCTTGGCCGCAAAGGCCTCGCCGTCCTGCTTAATGGGGGGGAAGGTGTTGTAGTGGATGGGCACCACCCGCTTGGGCCTTAGGAGGTCTAGGGCCTTTAGGGCGTCTTCCGGTCCCATGGTGAAGTGGTCGCCGATGGGCAGGAAGGCCAAGTCCAGGCCCAGCTCCCCGATGAGGCGCATGTCGGAGAAGAGGGCGGTGTCCCCAGCATGGTAGATGCGCTTGCCGCCAAGTTCCACCACCACCCCCATGGGCATGCCCCCGTAGGTGCCGTCGGGGAAGCTAGAGGAGTGCCAGGCGGGGAACCATTTGAGCCACCCTCCGGGGAAGCGGTAGGTGCCTCCGATGTTCATGGGCACCGCCTTGGCCCCGTGCTTCTCCGCATAGGTGGCGATCTCAAAGGTGGAGACCACCGTGCCTCCTTTCTTGGACAGGGCCACGGCGTCGCCGAAGTGGTCCCCGTGGGCGTGGGTAACCAGGATGAGGTCCGCCTGCACCTCCCCTACCCCCACCGGGGCCAGGGGGTTACCGCTGAGGAAGGGGTCGATAACCACCTTGGTCTTGCCATCGGAAAGCCAGACCGCCGAGTGGCCCAGATACCGGATCTCCAGCATAGGCACCTCCTTTATATGGCACTATACCGGAGAGGAGGGCATTTGGGAAAGGGACCGCTCTAGGCTTTTATAGAAGAGGAGTTCCAGGATGCGGGCAAAGGCCCGCTCCCCCCAGGTTTGTCCCTCGGGGAGGACCAAACTGAGCTCCAGTTCCAGCTCCAGCCCCTTCGTGCCTGAAAGCACGCGACCCTCTACCTTGAGGGAAGGTGGAGGGAGGAGCTTGGCCTCGAGGTTCTCTCCTCTAAGCCTCGAGGCGAAGGGAAGGGCCACCTCCCCCAGCACGGGGTTTTCCTGCCGGAAGACCCCACGGACCTCGTTTCCTTCCAGCTGGAGTTCCAGGGGTAAACCCTGGGAGGGATGGCCGTTTAGGACGAGGTGCAGCCTGGCCTTCATCCTTCCACCCACTCCACCCGCACCCGGCCTTCCTTGGCCAGGCGGGCCACCTCGGCATCCGGGATGTTCAAGAGCCTGGGCAACTCCCGGAAGCGGGGTGTGGCCGAGGCCAGGCCCACCCGCACCACCAGGACCTCTTCCTCCTCGGCCCGGCCGATCCGCCAGACCAGGTGCTGGCCCAGGGCTTCCAACAGGTCCTTCTCCACCCCCTTAGTCTATCCCGGGGTGGCCTTGGGGGATAATGGATGGGGATGCTCCTGGAGGTGGCCTACTGGCCAGCAGGGCCCTTTTCCCGGGGAAGACGGGCTTTGGTCCTCCACCTGGAGAACGGGGAGGGAGTACCCCTTCCCGTACCCGATCCCGAGGCCCTGGCGGCCCGGATCAGAGAACTTCTAAAAGGGCGAACTTCAGGTAGTGGGTTTCAGGGTGGTTGAGGAGCACGGGATGGTCAAAGCCCTGGCCCCGCTTCTCCAACACCCTTAGGCTACGGTGGGCGTCCTGGGCGGCCTCGGTTAGCATCTGGTAGAAAAGGGGTTCCCTGAGGTGGTGGCTACAGCTGCTGGTGGCCAGCAGGCCCCCTTCCTTGAGGAGCTTGATGGCCCGGAGGTTCACCTCCTTGTAGGCCCTGTAGGCCCTTTCCAGATCCTTTTTCCCCTTGGCAAAGGCGGGTGGGTCCAGCACGATGAGGTCAAACCGCTCCCCTGCCTTTTCCAGGGCCCTCAGGTGGTCGAAGGCGTTGGCTTCCACCGTCTTGAGGGTAAGCCCATTCAGCCTGGCGTTTTCCTCCGCCTGCCTCAGGGCCTCGCCGGAGCTGTCCACGCTGATCACCTCCTTGAAGCCCAGGGCTAGGTGGAGGCCGAAGCTACCCGCATAGCTGAACACGTCCAGGGCCCTTTCCCCACGGAAGCGTTCCATGAGGATCCGGTTGTCCCGCTGGTCCAGGTAGGCCCCGGTCTTCTGGCCTCCCGTGAGGTCCACCAGGTAGCGTATCCGGCCCTCCTTCACCGCTACCCGTTCGGGGGCCTGGCCCAGGAGGGGCCGGACGTAAAGGGGGAGGCCCTCGAGTTCCCGGACCCTGGCATCGTTTTTGGCCAGGAGGTTTTTGGCCAGGGGTTTGAGCCTCTCGGCCACCTGGGGCAAGAGGGCTTCCCAGGCGTAGGCGGTGGTCTGCAGAACCGGGTGGCCGGCGTAGTAGTCCAGCACCAGACCCGGCAGGAAATCCCCTTCGGCGTGGGCCAGGCGGAAGCCTCCTTCGGGCTCCTTTTCCAGCGCGGGGAGGCGCCGGGCCAAGGCTTTGTCCAGGTTGTCCAGAAGCGCCTCCGCCGGGTCCCTTGCGGGTCGGAAGCGGTAGGCCCGCACGCTTAGGTCGCTGGTGGGGTTGAAGAGGGCTAGGGCCAGAAAACGCTTGCCCCAGTAAACGGGGTAAAGGCCCGGCTCCTCGGGGCCCGAAATCACATCGCGGCGAAAGACCCAAAGGTGCCGGGCCAGTAGGCGCTGGGCTCCTTTTTCGTTGACGAGAATCCGCATCGCTTAAGTATACTTAAGCGGGGTTGGTTGACGTTTGCCCCAAAGGCCGGTATCCTGTCCGGCGGGCGCAGTTTGCGCATCTTTTCACGAAGGGAGGGGCAATGGGAGGCCTGGGACTTATCAAGAGCCTGGCGGAAAAGGAAAGGGAGCTGCTGGCCCGCCTCGAGGCCGCCAAGAAGGAGGCCGAGGCCCTGGTGGGGCAGGCCGAGGCGGAGGCCAGGGCCCTTCTGGAGGAGGCCGAGGCCAAGGCTAAGGCCCTGGAGGCCGAGTACCGGGAACGGGAGGCCAAGGAAACGGAGGCCATCCTGGCCCGCTACCGGGCCCAGGCGGAGGCCGAGGCTAAGGCGGTAAAGGAGAAAGCAGGGGCCCGGTTGGAGGAGGCCGTGGCCCTGGTTCTTAAGGAGGTTTTGCCGTGATCGCCCCCATGGAGAAGCTGGTCCTGGCCGGGCCCAAGGCCAAGGCCCAGGAGCTTCTCCACAGCCTCCAGCAGGCGGGGGTGGTCCACCTGGAAACCCTCCGGGTGGAGGAGCTTGCCGAGTACAGGCTTTCCCAGGAGGAGCGGGAGGAACTCAGGCGCTGGGAGGGGGTGGCGGCGGGAGCCGAGCATACCCTCACCCTCCTGGGCCGGGAGATGGAGCCCGCAAGGCCCTTCCCCGATGGGCTAGAGGCGGCGGAAAAGGCCCTTTCCCCCATCCAGGCCCACGCTGAGGGCCTTGCCCGGCAGAAGCAGGAGCTGGAGGAGGAGCTTGCCCTGGCCCAGGCCTACCTGGAACCCTTGGAGAAGCTTGCCAGCATGGCCCAGGGACTGGACCGAAGCGCCCTCTTCCGGGTGGTGCCCTTTTTGATCACGGAAAAGGAGCTTCCCCTGGTGGAGGAGGCCTTGAAAAAGGCCCTGGAGGACCGGTTCATCCTGGCCAGCGAGTCCTACTCCAAAGGGGTTGCCGGGCTTCTTGTGGTGCACCGGAAGGACCTCGAGGCGGCCAAGGCTGCCCTTTCCCGGGCCGGGGTGGCGGAGCTCCGCCTCCCTGGTAACTACGGGGATCTTCCCCTCAGCGAGGCCACCCGCCGGTTGAAGGAGCGGGCCGAGGCCGCGCCAAGAGAGCTTTCCGAGGTGCGCCAGGCCCTTTACCGGCTGGCCCAGGAGGCAGCCTCCACCCTGCAGAGCCTCTGGACCCGGGCCAAGGACGAGGCGGCCCGGCTTAAGGCCTTGGAGGAGCTGGCCTCAGGCCGGTTCGGCTTTGCCCTTTTGGGCTACGTGCCGGTGAAGGCCAAGGGCCGGGTGGAGGAGGCCTTGGCCCGCCACAAGGACCAGGTGATCTACGCCTTTGAGCCGGTGGACGAGCACCACGAGGCGGATCGGGTGCCCGTGGCCCTGGACAACCCTCCTTGGGTCAAGCCCTTCGAGCTTCTGGTGAGCTTCCTCAACACCCCCAAGTACGGTTCCTTTGACCCCACCCCGGTGGTCCCCATCTTCTTCCCCTTCTGGTTCGGCATGATCGTGGGGGACATCGGCTACGCTCTTCTTTTCCTCCTCCTTGGGCGCTGGCTTTCCGGGTTTGTTAAGCGGAATGAGCCCTTGGTGATAGACCTTTTTGCCCTCAAGCTCAAGCCTGCGGTTATCGGCAAACTGGTCTACATCCTTAACTGGATGGTCTTCTGGACGGTGGTCTGGGGCTTCGTCTACGGGGAGTTCTTCGGCACCTTCCTGGAGCACCTGGGGGTGTTTGGCACCCCCGAGCACCCGGGTCTCATCCCCATCCTCATTCCCCGCATCGACACGGCCAAGACCGCCAACCTCCTCATCCTCCTCTCCGTGGCCTTTGGGGTGCTGATGGTCTTCTGGGGCCTGGCCCTTCGGGCCTACCTGGGCCTAAAGCACCACCACATGGCCCACTTCTGGGAAGGGGTCGGGTACCTGGGCGGTCTGGTGGGTATCCTGGCCTTGGCGGCTTCGTACCTTGGCAACCTGCAGGCCCCATGGCTTTCGGGCCTCATGTACCTGGGGTTTGGCCTCTTCCTGCTTGCGGTCCTCATGAGCCGCATCTGGCTCATGATCCCGGAGATCTTCACCCAGGCGGGGCATATCCTCTCCCACATCCGTATTTATGCGGTGGGGGCTGCCGGGGGTATCCTGGCGGGCCTTCTCACCGATGTTGGCTTTGCCTTGGCAGAGCGGCTTGGACTTCTGGGAGTTGTTCTGGGTGTCCTGGTGGCCGGGGCCTTGCACCTTCTCGTCCTCCTCCTCACCACCCTGGGCCACATGCTCCAGCCCATCCGTCTTATCTGGGTGGAGTTTTTCACCAAGTTCGGTTTCTACGAGGAGAACGGCAGGCCTTACCGGCCGTTCAAAAGCGTCCGCGAGACGCTTTAGGGAGGGAAAGAGATGAAGAAGCTTCTGGTTACGGTTCTGGTGGCGGTTTTCGGCGCTCTGGCTTTTGCGGCGGAGGAGGCGGCGTCCTCCGGGGGCTTGGACCGAGGCCTCATCGCTATAGCCATGGGCCTGGCTGTGGGGCTTTCGGCCCTGGGTACCGGGCTGGCCCAGGCCCGGATCGGGCCCGCGGGTATAGGGGCCATCGCTGAGGACCGGAGCAACTTCGGTGCCGCCCTCATCTTCCTGCTCCTGCCCGAGACCCTGGTGATCTTCGGCTTCCTCATCGCCATCATCCTGAACGGCAAGCTGTAAGGGGTTTTTAGGGCCCTGCCCCTTGTGGGGTGGGGCCTTTTTCCAAGGAGGGCAGATGTCCAAACTGGAAGCCATTTTGAGCCAGGAGGTGGAGGCGGAGATCCAGGCCGTCCTGCAAGAGGCCAAGGCCAAGGCCGAGGCCTTGAGGTCCGAGGCCAAGGCCAAGGCGGAGGGCTTGCTTTCCGCCAGAAAGCGGGCCCTCGAGGCCGGCCTGCAGGCCGCCATCCGCCGGGCAGAAAGTGCTGGGGAACTCCTCCTGGCCACCGCCCGTACCGAGGCCAAGGGGGAGGTGCTCTCCCAGGTGAAGGCCAAGGTGGAGGAGGCTCTTAGGGCCTTGCCGAATAGCCCCGACTGGCCTCAGGTGTTGCGGAAGCTGGCCGAGGAGGCCCTTGCGGCCTTGGGCGAGCCCGAGGCCCTGGCCTCCCATCCGGACAATCTTCCGCACCTCGAGGGTCTGGCGCGGGAGCGGGGCCTGGAGCTTAGGGCCGACCCTGCCTTGCGCCTGGGGGTGAGGGCCATCGGCAAAGGGGGCAGGACCCAGGTGGAGAACGCCCTGTTAAGCCGTCTGGAACGGGCCTGGGATGCCCTTTCCTCCAAGGTGGCCCAGGTGCTTTGGGGCTAGGCCATGGCGGACGATTTCGGTTACTTGAACGCCCGGGTGCGGGTCAGGAGGAGCACCCTCCTCAAGGAGAGCTTCTTTCAGGAGGCTTTGGACCTTTCCTACCCCGATTTTGTCCGGCTTCTTTCGGAAAGCGTCTACGGCCAGGATCTGGCGGGCCAGAGCCTTCCGGAGGTGGACCGGGCCATTGCCCTCACCCAGGCCCGGTTGGTGGGGGACCTGGCGGGGTTGGTCACGGGGGAGGCTCGGGAGGCGGTCCGCCTCCTCTTCCTGCGCCACGACCTGGCCAACCTGCAGGCGGTCCTCCGGGCCAAGGCCACGGGCCGCCCCTTTGAGGAGGTGCTCCTCCTTCCCGGTACCCTGAAGGAGGTCCTCTGGCGCCAGGCCTACGAGGCGCAGGATGCGGCGGGGATGGCCCAGGTGCTTTCCGTGCCCGGCCATCCCCTGGCCCGGGCCTTAAGGTCGGTGCTCCGGGAAACCCAGGACCTGGCGCGCATCGAGGCCCTTTTGGCCAAGCGCTTCTTCGAAGAGGTGGCCAAGGCTTCTAAGGCCCTGGAGGAGACGGCCTTGAGGGATTACCTGGCCCTCGAGGTGGATGCGGAGAACCTGCGCACCGCCTTCAAGCTCCAGGGGCAGGATGTGCCGGTGGAAACCGTCTTCATACGGGGTGGGCGGTTCGTGGACAGGGTCCGCTTCGCCCGGCTCCTCGAGGGGGATTACGCCGTCTTGGACGAGCTTTCGGGCACTCCCTTCGCCCCCTTAGCGGGCGCTCGGGACCTCAAGACCCTGGAAAGGCGGCTCAGGTGCCTCCTTCTGAAGGGGGCCAGGAAGGGAGCCACCGACCCCCTGGGCGTGGGATTGGTGCTGGCCTATGTGAAGGAGCGAGAGTGGGAGGCCGTGCGGCTTAGGCTCCTGGCCAGGCGGGCCTACTTCGGGCTTCCCCGGGCCCAGGTGGAGGAGGAGGTGGTCTGCTCATGAGGATCGCCGTGATTGCCGACCCCGAGGCGGCGCAGGGGTTTAGGCTGGCGGGCCTCGAGGCCTACGCCGCCACCTCGGCAGAGGAGGCCCGGGCCCGGCTGGAAAACCTGGTTCAGGCCGGGGGGTACGCCCTGGTGGCCGTGGACCAGGGGCTTTTGCCGGAGCCGGAAAAGGCGGTGGAGCGGCTCATGCGGGGCAAGGACCTTCCCGTGCTCCTGCCCATAGCCGGGTTGAAGGAAGCCTTCCAGAACCCCGATGTGGAGGGGTACATGCGGGAGCTGGTCAAGCGGACCATAGGCTTTGACATCAAGCTGTAGAATGGAGGGACGATGATCCAGGGCGTGATCCAGAAGATTGCGGGCCCGGCGGTGATTGCCAAGGGCATGACCGGAGCCCGCATGTACGACATCTGCAAGGTGGGCCACGAGGGCCTGGTGGGGGAGATCATCCGCCTGGACGGGGATACCGCCTTCGTTCAGGTTTACGAGGATACCTCGGGGCTCAAGGTGGGGGAACCTGTGGTGTCCACGGGCCTTCCTTTGGCGGTGGAGCTGGGCCCCGGGATGCTGAACGGCATCTACGACGGCATCCAGCGCCCCCTGGAGCGCATCCAGGAGCGGACCGGGATCTACATCACCCGGGGGGTGGTGGTGCATCCCCTGGACCGAGAGAAGAAGTGGGCCTGGACCCCAAAGGTCAAGCCGGGGGATGAGGTGAAGGGGGGCATGGTCCTGGGCACCGTGCCGGAGTTCAACTTCACCCACAAGATCCTGGTGCCCCCGGATGTGAAGGGCCGGGTCAAGGAGGTGAAGCCCGCCGGGGAGTACACGGTGGAGGAGCCGGTGGTGGTCCTGGAGGACGGCACCGAGCTCAAGCTCTACCACACCTGGCCGGTGCGTCGGGCTCGCCCCGTCCAGCGCAAGCTGGACCCCAACACCCCCTTCCTCACGGGGATGCGCATCCTGGATGTCCTCTTCCCCGTGGCCATGGGGGGCACTGCAGCCATCCCCGGGCCCTTTGGTAGCGGAAAGACCGTGACCCAGCAGGCCCTGGCCAAGTGGTCCAACGCCGACGTGGTGGTCTACGTGGGTTGCGGGGAGCGGGGCAACGAGATGACCGACGTCTTGGTGGAGTTCCCCGAGCTCACCGACCCCAAGACCGGAGGGCCTTTGATGCACCGCACGGTGCTCATCGCCAACACCTCCAACATGCCCGTGGCCGCCCGCGAGGCCAGCATTTACGTGGGGGTCACCATCGCCGAGTACTTCCGCGACCAGGGCTTCTCCGTGGCCCTCATGGCGGACTCCACCAGCCGCTGGGCCGAGGCCCTGCGGGAGATTTCCAGCCGCCTCGAGGAGATGCCCGCGGAAGAGGGTTACCCTCCTTACCTGGCTGCCCGTCTGGCCGCCTTCTACGAGCGCTCCGGCAAGGTGATCACCCTGGGGGGCGAGGAGGGAGCCATCACCATCGTGGGGGCGGTTTCCCCTCCCGGCGGCGACATGTCCGAGCCCGTCACCCAGTCCACCCTGCGCATCGTGGGGGCCTTCTGGCGGCTGGATGCCTCCTTGGCCTTCCGGCGCCACTTCCCGGCTATCAACTGGAACGGGTCCTACTCCCTCTTCACCCCGGCCCTGGACCCCTGGTATCGGGAGCACGTGGCCCCCGACTATCCTGAGCTTCGCGACGCCATCTCTGAGCTCCTGCAGAGGGAAGCGGGCCTGCAGGAGATCGTGCAGCTGGTGGGTCCCGACGCCCTCCAGGATGCCGAGCGCCTGGTCATCGAGGTGGGGCGGATCATCCGCGAGGATTTCCTGCAGCAGAACGCCTTCCACGAGATCGACGCCTACTGCTCCATGCAGAAGGCCTACGGCATCATGAAGATGATCCTGAGCCTCTACAAGGAGGCTGAGGCGGCCATCCGGCGGGGGGTCAGCGTCGACGAGATCCTGGGGCTTCCCGTCATCGAGCGCATCGGCCGGGCCCGCTACGTGAGCGAGCAGGACTTCCCCCGTTACTTTGAGGAAGCCATGCGGGAGATCGAGGGAGCCTTCAAGGCCTTGGCCTAGGGGAGGGAAGGATGGATCTTCTTAAGAAGGAATACACGGGCATCACCTACATCTCGGGACCTCTCCTCTTCGTGGAGAACGCCAAGGACCTGGCCTACGGTGCCATCGTGGACATCAAGGACGGCACGGGCCGGGTGCGCGGCGGCCAGGTGATCGAGGTTTCCGAGGAGTATGCGGTCATCCAGGTGTTTGAGGAGACCACGGGGCTGGATCTGGCCACCACCAGCGTGAGCCTGGTAGAGGATGTGGCCCGGCTCGGGGTTTCCAAGGAGATGCTGGGCCGGCGCTTCAACGGGATCGGCAAGCCCATCGACGGCCTGCCCCCCATCACCCCGGAGAAGCGGCTTCCCATCGTGGGCCTTCCCCTGAACCCCGTGGCCCGCAGGAAGCCCGAGGAGTTCATCCAGACGGGGATCTCCACCATCGACGTGATGAACACCCTGGTTAGGGGGCAGAAGCTTCCCATCTTCTCGGGCTCGGGCCTTCCCGCCAACGAGATTGCGGCCCAGATCGCTCGTCAGGCCACGGTGCGCCCCGACCTCTCGGGGGAAGGGGAGAAGGAGGAGCCCTTCGCCGTGGTCTTCGCCGCCATGGGCATCACCCAACGGGAGCTCTCCTACTTCATCCAGGAGTTCGAGCGCACTGGGGCCTTAAGCCGCTCCGTCCTCTTCCTGAACAAGGCGGACGACCCCACCATCGAGCGCATCCTCACCCCCCGCATGGCCCTCACCGTGGCCGAGTACCTGGCCTTTGAGCACGACTACCACGTGCTGGTCATCCTCACGGACATGACCAACTACTGCGAGGCCCTGCGGGAGATCGGGGCGAGCCGCGAGGAGATCCCGGGCCGGCGGGGTTACCCGGGATACATGTACACGGACCTGGCCACCATCTACGAGCGGGCCGGGGTGGTGGTGGGGAAGAAGGGCTCCGTGACCCAGATCCCCATCCTCTCCATGCCCGACGACGACCGCACCCACCCTATTCCCGACCTCACCGGCTACATCACCGAGGGGCAGATCCAGCTTTCCCGGGAGCTTCACCGCAAAGGGATCTACCCCCCCATTGACCCCCTGCCCTCCCTTTCCCGGCTTATGAACAACGGGGTGGGCAAGGGGAAGACCCGGGAGGACCACAAGCAGGTTTCCGACCAGCTTTATTCCGCCTACGCCAACGGGGTGGACATCCGCAAGCTGGTGGCCATCATCGGCGAGGACGCCCTCACCGAGAACGACCGCCGCTACTTGCAGTTCGCCGACGCCTTTGAGAAGCACTTCATTAACCAGGGCCAGCAGAACCGCTCCATTGAGGAGAGCCTGCAGATCGCCTGGGCCCTGCTTTCCATGCTGCCCCAGGGGGAGCTCAAGCGGATTTCCAAGGACCATATCGGCAAGTACTACGGGCAGAAGCTGGAAGAGATCTGGGGTGCTCCCCAAGCCCTGGACTAAGGAGGTTAGATGAGCCAGGTAAGCCCCACCCGCATGAACCTTCTGCAACGGCGCGGCCAGATGCGCCTGGCGCAGAAGGGGGTGGACCTCCTCAAGAAGAAGCGGGATGCCTTGGTGGCGGAGTTCTTCGGCCTGGTAAAGGAGGCCTTGGAGGCCCGCAAGGCCCTGAACCAGGCGGCGCAGGAAGCCTATGGTGCCCTGCTTTTGGCCCAGGCCTTTGATGGGCCGGAGGCGGTGGCGGCTGCGGCCTTGGGGGTGCGGCCCCTCGAGGAGGTGGAGGCGGAGGTGGAAAACGTCTGGGGAAGCAAGGTGCCGAGGCTTAAGGCCACCTTCCCCGATGGGGCCTTGCTCTCTCCGGTGGGCACCCCGGCCTATACCCTGGAAGCCGCCCGTGCCTTCCGCCGCTATGCCGAGGCCTTGATCCAGGTGGCCAACACCGAGACCCGCTTGAAGAAAATCGGGGAGGAGATCAAGAAGACCACCCGACGGGTGAACGCCCTGGAGCAGGTGGTTATTCCCGGGATCCGCTCCCAGATCCGCTTCATCCAGCAGGTTCTGGAGCAGCGGGAGCGGGAGGACACCTTCCGGCTAAAGCGCATCAAGGGCAAGATCGAGGCCCGGGAGGCGGAAGCGGAGGGAAGCCGCCCCAACCCCCAGCTGGAGATTGGGGCCGGGCTTTAGCACCTTCCTAGAGGGGTAGAAAAAAGGCCCCGGGTCATGACCCGGGGCCTTGTGCGCTTCCCTACTGGGCCTTCGCCTCCTTCAGCATGTTGAGGAGCACGGTCTGGAGGATGCCGCCATTCTTGTAGTAGTCCACCTCCACCGGGGTGTCCAGGCGGGCGATGGCCTGGAAGCGAACCTCCGTGCCGTCCTCCTTCCTGGCCACCACCTCCACTTTCTTGCGGGGGGTGAGGTCCTCGAGGCCCAGGATGTCGTAGACCTCGTAGCCGGTTAGGCCCAGGGTTTCCCGGTTCTCGCCCGGCAGGAACTCCAGGGGCAGGACCCCCATCCCTACCAGGTTGGAGCGGTGGATCCTTTCAAAGCTTTCGGCCAGCACCGCCTTGATGCCCAGGAGGTAGGTGCCCTTGGCGGCCCAGTCGCGGCTAGAGCCGGTGCCGTACTCCTTGCCGGCGATGACCAGAAGGGGGGTGCCCTCCTCTTGGTAACGCATGGCCACGTGGTAGACGAAGTCCACCTCCCCCTCGGGAAGCTTCTTGGCGTAGCCCCCTTCTATTCCATCCAGCATCAGGTTCTTGATGCGGATGTTGGCGAAGGTGCCCCGCACCATCACCTCGTGGTTGCCGCGCCGGGAACCGTAGGAGTTGAAGTCCTCGGGTTTGACCCCCTTGGAGATCAGGTACTGGCCCGCCGGGCTTTTCACCGGGATGGCCCCGGCGGGGGAGATGTGGTCGGTGGTCACGGAATCCCCCAGGACCAGGAGCACCCGGGCTCCCCGGATGTCCCCCACCTGGTGCTGGCCCAGGTTCTGGAAGAAGGGAGGCTTCTGGATGTAGGTGCTCTCGGGATCCCAGCCGAAGAGTTCCCCCGTGGGGGCGGGCAGGGCCTGCCAGCGCTCGTCCCCCTCAAAGACCTTGGCGTACTCCTTCTTGAAGAGCCCGGGGTCCAGGGTCTTGGCCATGGCTTCCCGGATCTCCTCCATGGAGGGCCAGATGTCCTTGAGGTAGACGGGCTTGCCGTTGGGGTCATAGCCCAGGGGCTCCGTGGTGAAGTCGATGTCCATGCGGCCCGCCAGGGCGTAGGCCACCACCAGCATGGGGCTCGCCAGGTAGTTGGCCTTCACGTGGGGGTTGATGCGCCCTTCAAAGTTGCGGTTGCCGGAGAGGACGGCGGCCACCACCAGGTTCCCCTCCTCCACCGCCTTGGCGATGTCCTCGGGCAGGGGGCCGGAGTTGCCGATGCAGGTGGTGCACCCGTAGCCCACCACGTGGAAGCGCAGGGCCTCGAGGAAGGGAAGGAGCCCGCTGGCCTCCAGGTAGTCGGTGACCACCTTGGAACCCGGGGCCAAGGAGCTCTTCACCCAGGGCTTGGTGTCCAGGCCCGCTTCCACCGCCTTCTTGGCCAAAAGCCCGGCTCCCAGCATCACCGTGGGGTTGGAGGTGTTGGTGCAGCTGGTGATGGCGGCGATGACCACGGAGCCGTGGGTGAGCTCAAACTTCTCGTCCTGGCGCTTCACCAGCACCTTCTTGTTCAGCTGGTCCGGGGTGAGTCCGAAGCCCCTTTCCTTCACGGGCTTGGTGAGGTGGGCCAGGAAGCTCTGCTTTACCTCCTTGAGGGCCACCCGATCCTGGGGCCGCTTGGGGCCGGCCAGGGAGGGTTCCACCGTGGAGAGGTCCAGCTCCAGGTACTCGGAGTAGCGCACCCGTTCCTCCGCCTCAGGCGTGCGGAAAAGCTCGTTGGCTTTGGTGTAGGCCTCCACCAACGCGATGAGCTCCTCCGGGCGGCCCGTGAGCCTCAGGTAGTTTAGGGTTTCCTCGTCCACCGGGAAGAAGCCCATGGTGGCCCCGTACTCGGGGGCCATGTTGGCGATGGTGGCCCGGTCCGCCAGGGAAAGCTTGGCCACCCCAGGCCCATAGAACTCCACGAACTTGCCCACCACCCCGTGCTTGCGGAGGATTTCCGTGATGGTGAGGACCAAATCCGTGGCCGTGGCTCCTTCGGGAAGCTCGCCGTAAAGCTTGAAGCCCACCACCTTGGGGGCCAGCATGTAGTAGGGCTGGCCCAGCATCACCGCCTCAGCCTCAATGCCCCCCACGCCCCAGCCCAGAACCCCGAGGCCGTTCACCATGGTGGTGTGGCTGTCGGTGCCCACCAGGCTGTCGGGGAAGGCTAAGGTGAGGCCCCCTTCCTCCTTGGTCATCACCACCTTGGCCAGGTACTCCAGGTTCACCTGGTGGACGATGCCGGTGCCGGGGGGCACCACCCGGAAGTTTTCCAGGGCTCCCTGGGCCCACTTGAGGAGCAGGTAGCGCTCCCGGTTCCGCTCGTATTCCTTCTCCACGTTGTAGAAGAAGGCGTAGGCGGTGCCGAAGGCGTCCACCTGCACGGAGTGGTCGATGACCAGGTCGGCGGGCACCACGGGGTTAATGCGCTTGGGGTCCCCGCCCCGCTCGGCCACGGCATCCCGCATGGCGGCCAGGTCCACCACCGCCGGTACCCCGGTGAAGTCCTGGAGGATGACCCGGGCCAGCTTCAGGGGCACGTTGATCTCCCCCGGCTCAGGGGTCCAGCGGGCCAGGGCCTCGATGTCCTCACGGGTTACCTGGTAGCCGTCCTCGTTTCT
This sequence comes from Thermus scotoductus DSM 8553, assembly GCF_000381045.1. Lineage (GTDB taxonomy): Bacteria > Deinococcota > Deinococci > Deinococcales > Thermaceae > Thermus > Thermus scotoductus. The sequence continues at coordinate 77,146 of NZ_KB905730.1, forward strand.
GAGGAGGCTTTCCAGCATGATGCGGATGGAGAAGGGAAGGCGGCTTACCTCGGCAATCCCTTTCCTTTCCAGTTCCGTGAGGTCAAAGTAGGCGTAGGTGCCGCTTGGGGTGTTAAGGGTCTTAAGGGTTTGGAAACTATCCTTCATGGCTGCTCCTTTCCCTTCCCCCTTTCCAAACCACACCCAGCGGGTTGCAAACCCCGGTACCCGGGCGCCAAAGCCAGGGTTTCGGATGGGTGTGGGTTTTGGGGGGAAGTGTTCCGAGGGGGGGCGCCCGCCCCGGCTTTTTCCACTATACCACCTCGGCCCTCAGCGGTGGGCCTGGGGCGGGGGAGGGGCGTCCAGGCCCAGGCCCCCCAAGAAAAGCAGGACCTCCTCCTGGATCTCCCGCCATAGGGCTTCCCGGGGCCTTCGGGCGGGCCGGTCCCCTTTCTGGGGACCGTAGGCGCCAAAGCCCGCATGGTTCAGCCCTTCCACGAAGACCACCCGGGCGTTTTTGGGAAGGAGCCGGGCCTTCTCCCGGGCTTTTTCCGGGGGGAGGAGGCCGTCTTCCGTGCCGAAAAGGGCCAGGACGGGAAGGTTTTCCTGGGAAAGGTCCTTTTCCGGGTAGCTGGCGAAGAGTATGAGGGGAAGCCCTTCCGAGGCGGCCAGCTCTGCCGCCGCCACCCCGCCTAGGCTGTGCCCGCCCCCTACCCAAGGGAGCCCGGAATGGGCCCGGTGGGCCTCCAGGGCCCTTTCCTTTCCCAGGAGGGCGATGCCCGAGGGAACCTTCAAAAGGACCACCAGGTACCCCGCCTCCGCCACCGGGGCCAGGACCGGGGCGTAGGCCAAGGGCTCCACCCGGGCCCCGGGGTAGAAGGCCAAAAGGGCCTTGGGGGCTTTGGGGATGAGCTCTAGGCCGTAAGAAGCCTCCCGCACCTCGAGGCCAGCTTGCTTCAAAGCTTCCTGGGCCACGGCCTCCGCCTTTAAGGGCCTGAGGAAGTAGTGGGCCACCCCAACCATGGCCAGGGCGATGAGGAAGGCCGCCACCAGAAAGAGGAGAAGGAGCTTTTTGGCGCTCATGGATCACCTCAGGATCGCTTCCTGGGCCCTTCGCCCTTCAAAGGCGTAGAAGGCCGCGGGCACCACGAAGAGGGTGAGGAGGGTAGAGGAAAGAAGCCCCCCCAGGATGATCACCCCTAGAGGCCTGCGGTACTCCGCCCCTTCCCCGGTGCCCAGGAGCAGGGGCAGGCTGATGATGAGCACGGTGAGGGTGGTCATGAGGATCGGCCTTAAGCGGAGCCGGGCCGCCTCCACCAGGGCTTCCCTTAAGGGCTTTTCCCGCATGCGCTGCACGGCGAAGTCCAGGAGCAGGATGGCGTTTTTGGTGACCAGACCGATGAGCATCACCACCCCCAGCACGCTGATCACGTCCAGGCCGGTTCCCAAAAGGTAGGTGAGCCAGAAGGCCCCCACCAGGGCTAAGGGAACGGGGAGGAGGAGGTAAAGGGGGTAGCGCCAGGCGTTGAACTGGCTGGCGATGACCAGGTAGTTGAGCACCAGGGCCAGGGCGAAGGCCAGGGGGGCCAGCCGGGCCAGCTCCTCGGTGAAGCTTCCCAGACCCGTGGCCAGAAGCTCCACCCCATCGCCCAGGAGCCCGTTGGACTGGAGCTCCGCCTCCAGCTCCTGTTGGATCTGGAAGCTTCCGGGGGCATCCGGCTTCAGGTTGATGTTGATGCCGGCGGCGTAGGCTTGGTTGCGCCTCGAGATCAGGGTGGGCCCCGGCCGCTCCACGAACCGCCCCAGGCTTCCCAGGGGCAGGAAGGCTCCCTGGGCAGGGGCGTAGATGGGCAGGGAGAGGAGGTCGGACTCGCCCCCGAGGCGTAGGGGATCCACCTGGACCACGATGGCCAGTTCCTCGCCGCCCCTCCTGGCGGTGGCCGCCTGGCTGCCCGAGAGGTAAAGGCGCAGGGTCTGGGCCACGTCGAGGGGGGTGAGGCCGGTGCCGGAAAGCCGGGCAGGATCCGGCACGAAGACCCGTTCCCGCTGGGTGGCCTCGAGGGTGTTCTTCACGTTGAGGACATAGGGTTTTCCCGCAATCAGCTGGGTGATCTCCCTCACCCGCTCCTCCAAAAGGGCCCGGTCGGGGCTGGTGACGAAAAACTGCAGGTCCGCATCCCCGGCCTCGGGGCCGGTCTGGGCCAGGACCCGCAGGTCGGCCCCAGGGAAGTCCTTAAGGGCCTCCCGTCCTTGGCGGTTGAAGACCTCGGTGAGGGTGAAGATGTCCTGGCGCTCGTTCTTGGGTTTCAGGACGATCTGGAGCTGCACCCGGCTGGGGTCCCCCACCTGGGCCCCGCCGGTGGCGCTGGCCCCCACGGTGGTGACCACCCGCTTCACCGCCGGGTGGGAGAGGAAGTAGGCCTCGAGGGCCCTTGCCGCCCGGTCGGAGACCGCCAGGGGGGTGTCCTTGGGGAGGAGGAGGGTGGCCGTGAGAATCCCCGTGTCCGAGCGGGGGACGAAGTTGAAGGGGATCCTGGGCAGGATGGGGAAGAGGGAGAGGAAGGCCAGGGTGGCGAGGCCCAGGACCACCCAAGGCCGCCTTAGGACCTGGCCAAGGCTTCGGGCGTAGGCCTCGGTGAGGCGGTGCATCAAGGCCTCGGAGCTGGCGTGGAGGAGGTGAGTGAGGGCTCCCGCCAGGTCCAGGAAAAAGCGGCCCAGGTAGCGCCCGAGGCCGAGGAGGGCGGGGTACAGGGGAAGGAGGAGAAGCCAAAGGGGCCCCTGCCGGTAGAGGAGGAAGGCGGCCAGGGCTCCGAGGAGAAGGCCCACCGGGGTGCGGAAGCCCCTTCGGTAAGCGAAGCGGAGGTCCTGGGGCAGGAGGCGTAGGGCCAGAAGGGCTTCCCTGGGGCTTGGGGGCTCGGGGTCCGGGAAGTAGGCCAGGCGCACGGTGAGGAAGAGGAGGGCCTCCAGCCAGCTCACGGCGATGGCGGCGGCCATCCCAAGGCCGAACTGCTGGAAGATCTGGCCGATGATGCCGGGGAGGAAGCTGATGGGGAGGAATACCGCGAGAAGGCTCAGGGTGGCGGCGGCCACCGCCACGGAAACCTCGCTGGCTCCCTTCAGCACCGCTTCCTTGAGGCCGTACCCCATGCGCCGGTAGCGGTCGATGTTCTCCGCCACCACGATAGAGTCGTCTACCACGATGCCCACCGCCACGGTGAGGGCGAGGAGGCTGATCAGGTTGTAGGTGAAGCCCAGAAGGCCGAAGAGGAGGATGGCTCCGGAGAGGGTGATGGGGATGGCCAGGATCACGGAGAAGACGGAGTTCAGCTTCCCCAAGAAGACCAGCACCACCAAGGACACCGCCAAGGCAGCCAGGAAGGCCTCCCGCACCGTGTCCAAAACGGCGGCCCGGATAAAGCGGGTGGAGTCCAGGGCGATCTCCGCCCGGTAGCCTGCGGGGAGTTTGGTTTCCGCTAGGGTCTTTTTGACCCCGTCCGCCACGGCCACGGCGTTGGAGTCGGGGGTCTTCACCACCGCCAGGAGGACGGCGGGGCGGCCGTTCAGGCGGTTTAGGGTGCTGGGCTCCTCCGCCCGTTCCTCCACCCGGGCCACGTCCCGGATCCTGAGGCCCCGGGAGGGATCCAGGACCAAATAAGCCACCTCCTCGGCGGTGGCAGGGGTGTTGCGCAGGGTGTAGACCAGGCGCTTTTCCCCCTCGGTGAGGCTTCCCAAGGGCAGGTTCAGGGCCGAGGCGGAAAGCGCCTGCACCACCTGGCCGGGGGCCACGCCCAGGGCCTGGAGCCGGTCGGGATCCAAGTAGACCCGGATGGCCCGCTTGGGCGCCCCGGTGAGGCGGATGTCCGCCACCCCCGGCACCAGCTGGAGGCGGGGCTTTAGGGTTCGCTCGGCGTAGCGCAACACCTGGGAGAGATCCTCCCCGGGCGCCTCCAGGGCCACGTAGAGGATGGGGCTTGCCGAGGGGTCAAACTTCTGCACCACGGGGGGCGAGGCATCCTTGGGAAGCAGGGCCCGGGCGGCGGCCACCTTCTGGCTCACCTCCACCGCTACCCGGTCCACGTCCACCCCTTGCTGGAACTGGACAAAGACCAGGCTGAAGCCCTCGGTGGAGCTGCTTCCGATGGTGTCCACCCCGCTTAGGGTGGAAAGGGCGTCCTCGAGGGGTTTGGATACTTGCTCCGCCACCTCCTCGGGACCGGCCCCGGGGTAGCTGGTGGAAACCGCCACCACGGGCACGCTGAAGCGGGGCAGGAGCTCCACCCCAAGTCCAAGGCCCAGGAGGAGCCCCACCAGCACGAGCCCCACGAAGATGGCGGTGGCGAAGACGAACCGCTCCACGAAGAAGGCCACCAGGGGGTTGGTCCTCACCGAACCACCTCCACGGGATCCCCATCCTTGAGGCCCACGGGCACGGGATGGATGACCTCGGCACCCTCGTCAAGGCCCTCCACCGCCGCTTGTCCGCCTTCTTGGGCGAGAAGGCGCACGGGGGTTTTTCTCGCCTTCCCCTCCTTCACCTGGTAGACCAGGGTTTCCCCCTCCTGGACCTGGAGGCTCGTTGCGGGGATGAGGAAGCCTTCGGCCAGCTTCACCCGGTAGCGCACCTCGGCGGGACCCGGGAGCAGGGTGTCTTCCGGCTTCAGGACCACCTCCACCAGGCGGGTCTGTCCCGGGAGGTCCGTCTTGCGCAGGAGGCGTGCCCGTACCTCCCGCCCGTTTTGCCTGAGGAGGAAGGGTGTTTCTGGAGTGAGGGCGCTGGCTTGGTCGGGAGGGAGGTAGACCTTGGCCAAAAGGCGGTCCGTGGTGGCCAACCGGAAGGCCCGGTTTCCCGTTCCCACGAACTCCCCTTCCCTTACGAAGACCTCCACCACCTCCCCGGCGAAGGGGGCCCGCACCGTGTTTTCCTTGAGGTTCCTTTCCGCCTGGCGCACCTGGAGCCGGGCGGCCTCCACCTGAAGCTCAAGAAGCCGGAGGTCCTCTCCCCGCTCCAGGCGGGATAGGGCCTCGAGGGCGTTCTGGTAGTTGCTTTCCGCTTGGCGGTACTGGGCCTCGAGGGCCTTGAGGTCCAATGGGGCCAAGGCCCCCGCCGAAAGCAAGGCCTGGCCTTCCTCGTAGCGCTTCTTGGCCGCCTGAAGCTGGGCTTCTGCCGCCTGGAGCTGGGCCTTGAGGGTGGCCCGGTTTCCCGCAAGCTGGTTTCGGGCGCGCTCCAGGTTGGCCTCGGCTTGTTTTAGGTTAAGCCTGGCGGCTTCCAGGGCCTCCTGGAAGGGAGCGGGGTCCAGGTAGACCACCCCTTCCCCCGCCTGCACCCGGGTGCCGGCGGGAAGGGTTCGCAGGACCCGGCCGGAGGCGCCTGCCGCCACCAGGCTGTCCTTTTCCGCCTGCAAGGTGGCGGAGGCCCGCACCTCCCGCTCCAGGATTCCAGACTGGGCCCGCACGGTGCGTACCTCCGTGGCCAGGGTAGGGCTGGGAGGGGCCTCGGGGGCTTTGGCCTCCTTGGGGGCGCAGGCGCTCAGGAGGATGAGGCTTAGGGCAAGGCTTGCCATCGGGCGCATGGTTTCCTCCTTAGCGGCTCGCCAGAAGGCTGTAGTAAGCCTTCAAGTAGGCATGCTTGGCCTGCTCCAGGGAAAGCGCCGCCTGCTTGAGGGCGAGTTCCTGTTGTAGAAGGCCTAACCGGCTGGTGAGGCCGGCCTGGAACCGCTTCTCCTCGGCGCGGTAGCGCTCCTGGGCTGCCCGGTAAGCTTCCTCCGCCGTTTTCACCCCTTGCAGGAGGGGGGATAGCTGGCGGTACCTGGCCTCCAGTCCTACCCTTAAGGAACGCTCCAGGTTGGCCAGGTTGGCCTCGAGGGTTTGGATCTGGTCCTCCAGGGCCTCGATCTCCTTCCTTGGGACGAAGCTTTCGTCCAAGAGACCCCGCTGGAAGCGGAGAAGGGCCAGGGACTGCTTCAGCTGCAGGAGGTCGGTGTGCTCCTGAAGAAGGGTTTCCACCAGCTTCTCCTCGGGGAGGGCTGGCAGCTCCTTGACGCCTTCCGGCTTCCAATCCCCCACCAGGTTCGCCAAGGCGGCCAGGGCGGTATCCCGTCCCCTTTGGGCCAGCTCCAGGTTCTTCCTGGCCTCCAGAAGCCGGTTTTGCGCCTCCAGGAGGTCCAGGCTGGTGGCCCCGCCTCCCTTGAGGCGGATCTCCGTGGCCTTGAGTCCCAGCTCGGCCACCTCCACCGCCTTTTCCGCCAGATCCACCTGCAGGAGGGCTTCATAGGCCTGGGTGTAGGCGGAAACGATCTCGCTTTCCGTCTGGGCCAGGGCCCGTTTGAACCTGGCCTCGGCCAGATCCCTGGCCTGGCGCGCTTGCAACTCGGCCAAGGCCGTGCGCAAGGGGTCCTGGAGGGTGCGGGCGAGGTCTTTTTGCTTGGTTTGGTAGTCCAAGCGGGCCGTGACCACCGCCGCCACCTCCGGTGCCTTTTTCAGGGCCTCGGGGAGGGGCTGGGCTAAGCCAGGAGCCAGAAGCACGAGTAAGGCTAGGGCGTTTTTTCTCATGGGGTCACCTCCGGTAGGAGTTCGCCGTAGAACTGGTAAAGCTCCATCCACTTGGTTCTCAGGTCGCTTTCCGCCTGGGCCAGGGCCAGTTCCGCCTGGGCAAGGGAAAGCTCCGCCTGCAACAGGGCCAGGGGGCTTTCCAGGCCCAGTTCCAGGCGCTTTTTCGTTTCCGCCAGGGTCCTTTCCTGGGCCTCGAGGCGGAGGCGGGCTAGCTCCAGGGACGTCCTCAGGGTTTTCAGGGAGTTATTCAGGGTCTCTTCCTGAAGCCGGGCTTGTCTTTCGGCTGCCTTTAGGGCTTCCTCCGCCCCCCGCACCTGGGCCTCTGCGGCCTCCAGGGCGGCGAAAAGACCCGGGGAGAGGGTGAGGGAAAAGGAGAGCCTCATTTCCTCCAGGGTGCGGTAGCTACCCCCTCCGGGTAGGCTGGTGGGCCTTTGCGCGGGATCCTGCCGGGTGTAGGCCAGGGTGGGTTGCAGGGTCCGGCTGGAAAGGCTCAGGGCCAGGGTGTCGTTCCCGCTCGGGTAGAGGAGGTAGCTGGCCTTGACCTCGGGGAAGAGGGTGCGGAGGGCGCTCATGTGGGCGATCCTGGCTTCCTCCAGGCTCAGGCGGGCTTCCTCCAGGGAGAGGGGCGTGGTGCCTTGGGGTGGGGGGATCTCGGGAAGGGGCTTGGTGAGGTCTACCAGCCCCTCCGCTCCCTTCCTGGCCAGTTCCACGTTCCTCTGGGCCTCCAGGAGGCGGTTTTCCGCTTCCTTCAGGGCAAGTTCCGCCTCCCTGAGCTCCTTGGGGTTGGCCTGGCGTTTCCGAGCTGCCTCCAGGGCTGCCTGGGCCAGTTCCACTCCCTTTTGCGCCACCTTTTCCCCCAAGAGGGCCAGCTGGTAGCGTCCGTATGCGGCCACCGCCTGGGTTTGCAGGGCAGTAAGGACCTTGCGGTAGCCGAGCTCCGCTCTTCGGTAGGCGATCCGGGCCCGTTCCAGGCTGTCCTGCACGTCCCCGAAGGGGAATGGAGTAAGGACCAGGGCCAGGGTGAGGCTTCCCCCTGTGGCGGGCAGGCTTTGGCAGAGGGAGGGAGGAGTGCACTCGTATCCCAAGCGGGCGTAGTTTCCCTGCACATTGAGGGCTAAGGGGGAAGCCTGGGCCTCGAGGGCCTTGGCGGCAGCCTGCAAGAGGGCCTGGGCCTGCCGGGCCAGGGGGTGGTCCTTGAGGGGACTCAGCGCCCCCTGGGCCAATGCGGGGAGGAGAAAGAGGAGGAGGGCGAGGGCTTTAGCCACCTTCCACCTCCGTGAGCTTGCGCAGGAGGTCGCGGAAAAGGAGGAGCTCCTTTGGGCTGAGCCGGGCTAGGTGCTGCCCGTAGGCCTGAAGCCAGGCTTCCTGTAGGCGCTTGTGCACGGCCTCCCCCTTGGGGGTGAGGCGCAGGAGCACCCTGCGGCGGTCCTGGGGGTCTGGGTGGCGCCTCAGGAGGCCGGCTTCCTCCATGGAGGCCAGGAGGTGGGAAACCTGGGAGGGAAGGACCTCGAGGTGTTCCGCCAGGCGGGAGGGAAGCTGGATCCCCTCCTTCACCAGGCGGAGTACCTCCGCCTGGAGGAGGGAGAGGCCTTCTTGGGCAAAGGTTTCCTTGGCCCGGGCGAGGAGAAGGCGCATCAAGGCATACCCCAGCCGCGAGAGCTCCTCCACCAGGGGAGCAGGGGGACCCTTCATACTCTTCAACTATACATGTAAATCAAGGAAAAACAAGGGCGTGCCCCACATGGCCCCATGGTGTAGAATGGCGAAAGGTGATATGGACAGACCTCCCAGTCGGTGGCTCTTCTTCTTGCCCTTCGGTTCCCTAGCCCTGGCCCAATCCCAAGCCCCAAGCCCTGGGGACCTCTTTCTTTTGGTCCTTCTCTTGGCCCTTTCCGCCTTCTTCTCCGCCAGCGAAACGGCCTTCACCACCCTATATCCCTGGAAGGTGCGGGAGCTTGCGGAAACCCAAGGGGGGCCCTTCCGGCTTCTCTCCCAGGACATCACCCGTTTCCTCACCACCATCCTGGTGGGCAACAACCTGGTGAACATCGCCGCCACCGCTTTGGTGACGGACCTGGCCACCCGGGCCTTCGGCTCGGCCGGCGTGGGCCTGGCCACGGGGCTCATGACCTTTCTCATCCTGTTTTTCGGGGAGATCACCCCCAAGTCCATCGCTGTTCACCACGCCGTACCCTTGGCCCGGGTAGCTGCCTGGCCCATCTATCTTTTTTCTATCCTGCTTTATCCGGTGGGCCGCTTCTTCAGCCTGGTTTCGGGTTTCTTCTTGAGGGTGCTGGGCCTGGAGCCCCGGGATACCCCCCTGGTGTCCGAGCACGAGCTTAAGCTCATCCTGGCGGGGGCGGAGGAGTCCGGCACCATCGAGGCCCAGGAGGAGGAGATGATCCACTCCATCCTGGAGCTGGAGGAAACCCCCGTGCGGGAGATCATGACCCCCCGGGTGGAAATGGTGGCCATCGAGGCCGAGGCCAGCCTGGAGGACTTCCTCCACCTCTTCCGCGAGCACCGCTACAGCCGGGTTCCCGTCTACAAGGAGAGCGTGGACCACATCGTGGGGGTGGCCTACGCCAAGGACCTGCTGGACTACTACTGCGAGGAGGATCTTAAAGGGCGCACCGTGGCCTCCATCGCCCATCCCCCTTACTTCGTGCCCGAGAACATGGATGCCTGGTCCCTCCTAAGGGAGCTTCGCCGGCGGAAGGTGCACATGGCCATCGTGGTGGACGAGTTCGGGGGCACGGCGGGCCTGGTCACCTTGGAGGACGTGATGGAGGAGATCGTGGGGGAGATCTACGACGAGACCGACGAGCCGGAGGACCTGGCCATTCGCAGGCTTCCCGACGGCTCCTTCTCCATCCAGGCCCAGACCCCCGTGGACGAGGTGTCCGAGGTCTTGGGAGTGGAGCTTCCCGAAGGAGAGTACGACACCCTTTCCGGCTTCCTCTACGAGCAGTTTGGTCGCATCCCCGGCGTGGGGGAAAGCGTGGAGTGGCAGGGGTTTCGCTTCGTGGTGGAAAGCGCCGACCAGCGCCGCATAGAAAGGGTGCGGGTGGAAAGGCTGGTGGAGCATGGAGAGGGTTAGGGCCATCCTCGAGGCCCATGTGGAGCGGGCCTACGCTCCTTACTCCGGCTTCCCCGTGGTGGCCCTGGTGGAGGCGGAAGGGGAAAGCTTCCTTGGGGTCAACGTGGAAAACGCCTCCTTCCCCCTTTCCCAGTGTGCGGAACGGAATGCGGTGGCCGCCATGGTGCTTTCGGGGAAGAGGCGCATTGACCGGGTGCACATCTATAGCCCCAAGGGGCCCATCCCCCCGTGCGGGGGGTGCCGCCAAGTCCTCTTGGAGTTTGGCAGCCCCGAAACCGAGGTGGTGTTGCATGGTCCCGAGGGGTATGTGGTGAAGACCCTGGGGGAACTCTTACCCTGGGGCTTTAGGCTCTAGAGGGAAAGGACGAGGCTTTGGCGGAGGAAGCCTGGGACCTCGAGGGTGAGTTCCAACCTGCCTGTCCCCCGTTCCAGGCCAGGTCGGAAGCCCACCACCTGAAGCCGGCCCTCGCCCCGGGCGGGCAGATCCACCTGTACCCGGAAGCTTTGGCCCAGGAGGACCAAGCTTCCTTCCACCTTGAGGGGAAGGGGGTTGGGGTTTTCCAGGAAGAAGTTCACCCCCACCCGGCGGACCCTTGGGGGCTCCAGGGGGAAGGCCAGCCGGGTGCGGAAGAAGGTGAGGCTTTGGCCCAGGGTGCGGCCTTCCAAGGCCACCGCCACCCCCTCCCGGGAGAGGAGGGCCTGGGCTGTGGCCAAGGCCTCCTTGGGGGTGAGCCGTACCAGGAGCACCTCCTCCTTCCTTCCGGGGGGTAGGGTTAGGTCCAGGGGCACGGCCACCTCCCCCACCCTGAGCCGGGTGCCAAAGGTGGCCAGGGGCAGGGGGAAGGGGTTGGGGTTTTGGAACTCCACCCTTACCCCCAGGAGGAGGGCGGGTTCCGGGCTCACTTCCAGGCCCCGCAGCTCGGCTCCCAGGAAGCGGGCCTCGGGGGTCAGGGTCTGGGGAGCGCAGGCGGCCAAAAGGCCCAGGGTCAAGAGGCCTAAAAGAATTCTCACAGGAGCCATCCTTCCTCCTTGAGGGCTTCCAAGACGGGCCGAAACTCCTTCCAGATAGGGCTTTCCTGGGGATAGGGAGGCCTTGGGTAACCGGCGGGTAGGCCCAGGTGCCTCATGGCCTGCTTGAGGAGGGGTACCCCACCCCTGGAAAGAAGGTTCCCCAAGGGGAATAGCCGTTTTTGCAGGGCCTGGGCTTCGCTTAGGCGGCCGGTCCGGAAGGCCTCCAGGAGGGACCGGTAGGCCCTGGGGGCCAGGTTGGCCGCCGCCAGGATGCCTCCTTCGGCTCCCAGGGCCAAAGCCCCCAGGAAGGTGGGGGCGTGGCCGGTGAAGACCCGGAAGTCATCCCTCAGATGGGCCTGGTAAAAGGCCAGGCGGGTTAGGTCCCCGCTGGAGTCCTTGATTCCCGTGATCCTGGGGTGTTGGGCCAGGGTTTCCACCGCGGAAAGGGGCAGGTCCACCTTGGTGTTCTGGGGCACGTGGTAGAGGAAGATGGGCATCCTTTCCGCCAGGGCTTTGTAGTAGGCCACGAGCCCCTCGCCGAGGCTTGCGTGGTAGTAGCGGGGAGGCGTGGCCAGAAGGGCCATGGCGCCTGCTTCCTGGGCCTCGAGGAGGGCCCGTTCCGCCTGGGGCACGGTTTCCTCCATGAGGCCCACCAGGAAAGGCTTCCGGGGTTTTAGGGCCCGAAGCCCCCTGGCCCGTTCCTCCGGGGTCAGGTGGACGCCTTCCCCGTTGGAGCCGTAGATGAGAAGCCCGTCCACCAGAGGTTCCAGGGCTTCCGCCAGTTCCCGAAAGGCCTCTGTGTCCAGGCGGCCCTCCCGGTCAAATGGGGTGGGGATGGGGGGAAGGATCATGAATGCCTCCTTAGACCCAGTACCAGCAGAAGAAGGTGAAGCCCATAGGCCAGGATTAGGAAAGAGGGTCCCTGGCCCTTTAGGAGGGCTAAAAGCCCGTAGGCGGCAAAGAGGAGGAGCGCCAGGCCGAACCCACTGGAGAAGCCGAGGCTTCCGGGTACCAAGACCCGCACCAGAAGGCCCCAGGCGGGGGGCACAGGCGTCCTCCTTCGCGGCAGCAGGAAGGTGAGGAGATGGTAGAGGAGAAGGAGCCAGAAGCCGGCGAAAACCCAGGGTCTTAGCCTTTCCGGGAGGGGGGTATCCAGCTGCATGAATCTCCGGAAGGGATCTTCCTGAAGGCGCACAAGCTCCACCTGGAGGAGGGTTAGGTAGAGGGTGCGCAGGGTGGGACCCGGCTCCCTGGCCCCCCAGGGATCCTGCCCCAGTTGGAGGGCTGTGCGGATGGGTCCCTCGAGGGGAGCCTGGCGGTAAGCCTGGGCCAAGGAGGCCTCATCCCCCCTGAGGGCCAGGGCGAAGGGTAAGGAGGCTTCCCGCAGGAGGCCTTGGGCCTCCTTGGGGGCCTCCGAAAGGAGGGCGTAGCCCAGAAGGGCCTTGACCTCGGGGGTGGGGGGCAGGGTACGGAGCCAGTCCTGGGCTTTTTGGGTACGGAGGGTGCCTTGGTCCAAGGGGGGGGCGAAAAGCTCTTTTCGCACCTGGGCGTCCAGTCCCTGAAGGAGGAAGCCCAGGCTGAGGGCTAGGAAGAGGGCCAGGGCCAACACCCGTTCCCCCAGGCTGGCGTAGGCCAGGTGAAGGTGCCGAAGGCGCAGGAGGGGGTGCCGCCAGAACCCGCCCAGGTAGCCACCGATGGGCCTCAGGTCCTTTAGCTGGGCGGGCAGGTAGTAGAGCAAGAGGTAGAGCATGAGGCCCAGGTAGGCCAGGCCCAGGGTCCAGAGGGCCATGGGAAGCAGGGAAAGCCTGGGGGGAAGCCAGGTGCGCAGGATCTTTCCCGCCTCGAAGAAGGTCAGAGCCTGGGCAGGGTGGCCTTGGGCCTCGAGGTATTGGGCAGTACCTTGGAAAAAAGCCAAGGAACCTGGGAAGAGAGGGGTGTAGCGGAGGAGGGCCTTGGCCAGGAGAAGGGCCTTTTCGGGGTCCTTCTCCTGCAGAAGGCGGGAGGCCTCCGCCATGCGGGCCACCCCCGGTTGGCCGAAGAAGAGTTCCGGCCTATGGCCCCGGGCCAGGAGGTCCTGGCCGTAGGCCTCGAGGTCCTCCGGGGTGAGGGTGGTGGGGTCCAGGGTCCAGTAGGCATAGTAGGGCCAGGGCTTTGGGGGGTTGAGAGCTTCCAGGAGGGAGCCCAGGACCTTTAGGTCCTCCTCCTTGCCTTCAAAGGGCACCCGGGGGAAGGGGATGGGCAGGACCCAGTCCCCCTCGAGGAGGGCTTCAGGGCCTGGCCTGAGGGCCAGGATGCGGGCCGGGGCAAAGTGGAAGGAGAAGGTTTTCTCCTTCGCGCTGGTTTCAACTACCAAAAGCCCCTGGGTCACGTACACCTTATCCCCTTGGACCAAAGGTCCCAGCCAACCCCCCGGGGGTAGGGGCAGGAGGCCCCAGGGGAGCTTGAGCCCTTCCCGGGTCAGCTCGGGGGTGGCGGGAGCCAGGGCGATGAAGCGGGCTTCCAGGGCACCGGCGGGCAGGGAAAGGCGGATGCGGTACTCCCCGGGGACCTTGGGGTGTAGCTCCAGCTGGAACCTTCCCTTCTGGGCCTCCACCTCCAAGGTTTCTTGTCCCTCGGGGCCCTCCAGCACCATGGGGAAGCGCCCCTCGGGCAGGTCCCGCCCCTCCAGGACCATGGACCTTCCCGCCTGGACTTCCTTCGGGACCACCAGGCTTTGGCCTAAAACCGGGAGTCCCAGGGCCAAGAGGAAGCCGATGGCCCGGGTCAGGAACGCGCGCATGGGGTTATTCTACAGGCATGGGTCTACTGGACATGATCGGCCCGGTGATGGTGGGGCCTTCCTCCAGCCACACCGCCGGGGCTTGCCGCCTGGCCCTTCTGGCCCGGCACCTTTTGGGGGAAAGGCCTAGGCGGGTGGAGTTTGGCCTGCACGGCTCCTTTGCCAAGACGGGAAAGGGCCACGGCACCCACCTGGCCCTGGTGGCGGGGGTTTTGGGCTTTACCCCCGACGACGAAAGGCTTAAGGAAAGCCTTTCCCTGGCGGAGAAGGAAGGCCTCGAGGTGGCCTTCAAGGCAGTGGAGCTAGGGGATGTGCATCCCAACACCGTGCGCATGGTCCTGGAGGGGGAGAAGGAGCGCATCACCGTGACGGGAAGCTCCCTGGGAGGCGGGTTGGTGCGCATCTTTGACCTGGATGGCTTCGAGGTGCGCATCACCGGAGCCGCCCCCACCCTGGTGATCCGCAACGTGGACACCCCGGGGGTGGTGGCCCGGGTGGCCCGCATCCTGGCCGATGACGAGGTGAATATCGCCTACCTCACGGTGAGCCGCAAGAAGCGGGGCGGGGAGGCCATGATGAGCCTCGAGGTGGACCGTCCCCTTCCCGAGGTCCCCTTGAGGTACCTGGAGCACCTCTCCTACATCCTCTGGGTGCGGCAGATCCCCCCGGTTATGGACTAAAGCTCCTTGGCCGAGGGGAGTTCCAGGCGCAAACACGCCCCGCCCAAGGGGGTTTTGCAGGTCAGAAGCCTCCCCCCGTGGGCCTCGGCCACCCGCTTGGCGGTGTAGAGGCCAAGCCCCGCGCTTCCCCGGTTCGGGCCTCCTTGGCGGAAGGGCTGGGCCAGGGCTTCCAGGGGCAGGGGAAGCCCTTCCCCGTCGTCCTCCACCTGCAAGGCCCCTTCCTCCACCCGGATGCGCACCTGGGTTTTGGCGTGCCGCAGGGCGTTGTCCAGAAGGTTGGCCAGGGCCCTTTCCAAAAGGAGCCGCTCCCCCCGGGCGAGACCCACCCCCTCCACCGTGAGGCCAAGCCCCCGCCTTCCCGCTTCCTCCCGGTAACGCAGAAGGAGATCCTCGGCCAAGGCCCTTAGGTTCAGGGTTTCCCGCTGGGGGGTGCGGGCCTCCAGGCGGGAGAGGGCCAGGAGGTTTTCCACGAGAAGGTGGGCCTGGAAGAGCTCCCCCCTCAAGGCCAGAAGGAGTTCCACCCGCTTCTCCCGTCCCAGGTGGTCCGCCCTTTCCAGGTACTCCAGGGCCCGGATGGCGGAAAGCAGGGGGGTTTTCAGGTCGTGGGCCAGGGCCCCGTAGAAGGCTTCCCGGGCCTCCATAAGGCGCTGGAGGCGTTGAAGAAGCTCCCCGAAGCGGGCGCGGAGCAGGGCGATCTCCATGGGGGGAGGCTCCTTGGGGGCGGGTAGCCTGAGCGCGTTCACCGGGCCCTCCTTGACGGAGAGGTAGGCCAGGGCGCGGGTGAGCTCCTCGAGGGGCCTGAGGAGGCTTCGGGCCAGGAAGTACCCCACCGCCCCAGAAACCAGGGCGATGAGAAGAAGCCAAAGCACCAAGGGCAGCCAGGGACCCTCCCCCATGAGGCCCAGGGTGAGGGCCAGGACCAGGTTGGGCAGAAAAGCCAGAAGGGCGATAACCAGGGCGAGCCTTGCCCTAAGACTCATCCCGCCCCGCCGAGAGCACCGCCAGGAAGGCCTCCTGGGGCACCTCCACCTTGCCGATGGCCTTGAGCCGCTTCTTCCCCTCCTTTTGCTTTTCCAGAAGCTTCTTCTTCCGGGTTACATCCCCGCCGTAGCACTTGGCCAGCACATCCTTGCGCAGGGCCTTCACCGTGGCCCGGGCGATGATCTTGCCCCCGATGGCCGCCTGGATGGGCACCTCAAAAAGCTGACGGGGGATGACCTCCGCCAGCTTGTCCACGATGGCCCGGGCCATGGCGTAGGCCTTGTCCCGGTGGGCGATGAAGGTGAGGGCGTCCACGGGCTCCCCGTGCACCAGCACGTTGACCTTGACTAGGTCCCCAGGCTGGTAACCGATCTGCTCGTAGTCCATGGAGGCGTAGCCCCGGGAAAGGCTTTTCAGGCGGTCGTGGAAGTCGTAGAGGATCTCGGCAAAGGGCACCTCGTAGACCAGCTCTACCCGCTTGGTTTCCCCGGGAAGGTAGGTCATGTTCACCAGACGGCCCCGTTTTTCCTGGACGAGTTGCATGATGGCCCCCACGTATTCCTCGGGGGTAAAGACGGTGAGCTTCACGTAGGGCTCGAGGATCTCCTCGATCTTTGTGGGGTCGGGGAGGTCGGCGGGGTTTAGCACCTCCACCTCTTCCCCGTTTTTCAGGCGCACCCTGTAGACCACGCTGGGGGCGGTGGCGATGAGCTCCAGGCCGAACTCCCGCTCCAGGCGCTCCTGCACGATTTCCGCATGGAGAAGCCCCAGGAAGCCGCAGCGGAAACCGAAGCCCAAGGCGGTGGAGGTTTCCGGTTCAAAGGAAAGGGCGGCGTCGTTGAGCTTGAGCTTTTCCAGGGCATCCCTGAGCCTTCCGTAGTCCCCGGAGTCCACGGGGTAGAGGCCGGCGAAGACCACGGGTTTGGCGGGGCGGAAGCCGGGGTAGGGGGCGTCGGTGGGCCTATGGGCATGGGTGATGGTATCCCCCACCTGCACGTCGTGGATGTCCCGGATGGCGGCCACCAGCCAGCCCACCTCCCCGGCGGTGAGCTCCTCCACGGGGATGAGCCCCTGGGGGGTGAAGATCCCCACCTTGTCCACGGTGAACTCCTTGCCGGTGGAGTAGATGCGAATCCGGTCCCCCGGGCGCACCCGGCCCTCAAAGAGGCGGAGGTAGGGGATGACCCCCTGGTAGGCGTCGTAAAGGGAGTCGAAGATGAGGGCCTTAAGGGGAGCTTCCGGGTCGCCCTTGGGGGGTGGGATGCGCTTTACGATGGCCTCGAGGATCTCCCCCACGCCTTCCCCCGTCTTCCCCGAGGCGAAGATGGCCTCGTCGGCGGGAAGGCCCAGCACCTCCTCCACCTCGAGGGCTACCTCCAGGGGCCTGGCGTTGGGAAGGTCGATCTTGTTGATGACGGGGATCATCACATGGCCGTGTTCCAGGGCCATGTAGAACTTGGCCAGGGTTTCCGCCTCCACTCCTTGGCTGGCGTCCACCACCAGAAGGACTCCTTCCACTGCCGCCAAGGCCCGGGATACCTCGTAGGTGAAGTCCACGTGGCCCGGGGTGTCGATCAGGTTGAAGATATAGGTTTCCCCGTCCTTGGCCCGGTACTCCACCCGCACGGCGCTGGCCTTGATGGTGATGCCCCGCTCGCGCTCCAGCTCCAGGGAGTCCAGAAACTGCTCCCGCATCTCCCGCTCGCTCACCGCATGGGTCAGCTGCAGGATGCGGTCGGCCAGGGTGGACTTCCCGTGGTCCACATGGGCGATGATGGAGAAGTTGCGGATGCGCTTGTCATCCATCCTTCCCATCGTCCAGGGTGGAGGGGGCAAAGTCAAGCTCGCCTGGTGGTTTGGACGGTCCGGGTAGAATGCGGCATGTCCCGGGGGGATGTGGTCACGGGTTGTGTGACCCAAACCGGGGAACAGGGGGCCAACATAGGACGGCTTGCCGTCCTCCTTTCCCGCCTACCCCAGGAGGTTCCCGCGGTAAGCCTGAACCGCATGTGCGGCTCCAGCCAGCAGGCTGTGCACTTCGCCGCCCAGGCCATCGCTGCCGGCGACCTGGACTTTGCCATTGCCGGCGGGGTGGAGAGCATGACCCGATCCCCCATGTTCTCCGATATCGGGGGAGGCTTCCACACCTTGAATCCGGCGCTTTTTCAGCGGTACGAGCTCGTCCACCAAGGGGAAAGCGCGGAGCGCATCGCAAAGAAGTATGGCCTCTGCCGGGAGGAGCTGGACGAGTGGGGCTATCTCTCCCACAGGCGGGCGGCCCGGGCCATCCAGGAGGGGCGCTTCCGTAGCCAGATCCTTCCCCTGGAGGGGGTGGATGGGGAGGGAAGGCCCTTCCTGCTGGACCGCGACGAAGGGGTGCGTTTCGACGTGGACTACGAGCAGATGCTGGCCTTGAAGCCCGTCTTCCGGGAGGACGGGGTGGTGACCGCCGGCAACTCCAGCCAGGTTTCCGACGGGGCGGCGGCCCTGCTCCTGGGGGATAGGGAAAAGGCCTTGGCCTTGGGCCTCCGCCCCCGGGCCCGTTTCCTTGCCCGGGTGGTGGTGGCGGGGGATCCCACCCTGCAACTATTGGAGGTGATCCCCGCCACCAAAAAGGCCCTGGAGAAGGCGGGGCTTTCCCTTAGGGACCTGGACGTCATCGAGATCAACGAGGCCTTCGCCAGCGTGGTTCTGGCCTTCCTGCGGGAGTTTGGCCCGCAAGGTTCTGGGGCGCGAAGGCCCCCACGACCTGGAAGGTTTCCGCAAGGTGGTGGAGGTGAACCTTATCGGCACCTTTAACGTCTTGCGCCTTGCGGCTTGGGCCATGCGGGAGAACCCTCCCGATGCCGAGGGGCAGCGGGGGGTGGTGGTGAACACCGCCAGCGTGGCGGCTTTTGAGGGCCAGGTGGGCCAGGCGGCCTACGCGGCCAGCAAGGGGGGCGTGGTGGGCCTCACCCTCCCCGTGGCCCGGGAGCTTGCGGACTGGGGCATCCGGGTGGTGACCATCGCCCCGGGCCTCTTCGATACCCCCCTCCTTCAGGGGCTTCCTGAAAAGGCCAAGGCCTCGCTGGCCGAACAGGTGCCCTTTCCCAGGCGCCTGGGCCGGCCGGAGGAGTACGCCCTATTGGTCCTCCACATCCTGGAAAACCCCATGCTGAACGGGGAGGTGATCCGCCTGGATGGCGCCTTGCGCATGGCCCCCAGGTAGGGTTCTGGATCTCACCCGGCTTCTTCCCGGGCCCTTGGCGGGCAAGCTCCTTGCGGATCTGGGCTTTCCCGTCCTCAAGGTGGAGCCCCCTCGAGGGGACCCCCTCAGGGACTGGGCCCTGGAGGCCTACCGCTTCTTGAACGGGAAAAAGGAGATCCTGACCCTGGACCTGAAGAGGAGGGAGGATCGGGAACGTTTCCTGGTCTTGGTTCCCGAGGCCGCCATCCTCCTCGAGGCCAACCGCCCCGGGGTCATGGAGCGGTTGGGCCTCGGGCCTGAGGTGCTCCTGGGGATCAACCCCCGCTTGGTCTATGCCCGGCTTCGGGGCTAGCGGGCGGTCCAGCCCAGGTCGATGGGGAAGACGGCCCCGGTGATGGCCGCGGCCTTTTCCGAGGCCAGGAAGAGGGCCAAGGCCGCCACCTCCTCGGGTTCGATGAGGCGCTTGATGGCCGCTTGGGCTAGGAAGACCTTTTCCACCACCTCGCTTTCAGGGAGGGAAAGGGTGCGGGCTTGGTCGGCAATCTGGTTCTCCACCAGGGGGGTGCGCACGTAGGCGGGGGCGATGGCGTTCACGGTGATGCCATAGGGACCCGCCTCGAGGCTCCTGCCCCCTCGCACGGCCAAGGAGGTGCGGCGGGACCGTCCTCGGCGCCAAGTGGAGGAGGCCTTTCGCCAAAGCCCCGGGGTGGTCCTGGCGGCGGGGGCGGGGTACGGGAAGACTAGCCTGGCCTCGGAGTTTTCCGGGGTCTACGTGGCCCTGGCGGAGGAGGCCAAGGACCCTGCGGTTTTCCTGTGGCACCTTCTGGCTGCCTACCAAGGCCGGGCCGAGCTTCAGAGGGTGGCGGAGCTTTTGGAGGCAGGGGCTTGGCCCAGGGCCTTGGAGGCCCTTTTGGGTGCCCTGGAGCCCTTGGGTTTCCACCTCCTGGTGCTGGATGAGGTCCACCGGGCGGAAAGCCCTGGGGTGCTCAAAGTGGTGCAGGGCCTGGTCCGGCTTCCCGGCCTAAGGCTCTTGCTCCTCTCACGGAAGGCCACACCCTTTGCCTTCCTCACGGTACTTTCCGAGTGGGAGCTGGCTTTTGATCCCGAGGAGGCCTGCCAGCTTGCCAAGGCGCTGGCCCCGGAACTTCCTGCCTTTGAAGTGGAGCGAGCCCTTTCCCTGGTGAGGGGATGGCCCCTGGGCCTACGGGTGGTCCTGTTGGCCATGCGCCGGGGCCTGAAGCCGGAGCTGGCGCTGGAAAGCGCCGAGGGGCTATTGGCTTACCTGGCCTATGGCCTTCCCGAGGAAGTTCTGCGGGAGGCCTCGAGGCTGGCCCTTTTGGGGGAGGTCCCGGAGGCGGAAGGCCAAGCCCTCTTGCCCTATGCCGAAGACCTGCTTCTGGAGAGGCGGGAGGGCAAGCTCTGGTTCCATCCCCTGGTGCGCAGTGCCTTGAAAACCCTCCTTCCCGAGGCGGAAGCCCGGGGGCTCCTCACCAAGGCGGCGGAGGAGGCCTTGGACCGCGGGGAGGGGATCCGGGCAGCCGGGTTCCTCCTGGAGGCGGGAAGACTTGGCCACGTGGCGGATCTCCTGGTGCAGGAGGGATTTTCCTGGTTGGCGCGCGGTCTCACCTACACCGTGTTGCGCCTTTTGGCCCACCTACCGGAAGCCTTGCGCCAAGGGCGGCGCGCCCTCGACCTGTTGGAGGCTGAGGCCTTGCGCCAGGCTGGGCGCTACCAGGAAGCGGAGGCCGCTTACCAGAAGGCCCTTAGGGCGGGGGAGACCCGGGCCTACTTGGGTCTGGCCCGGCTGTTCCTGGACACCGTGGAACCTGCTCGAGGACGTCCTTACCTGGAGGAGGCCTCGAGGTTGTTTCCAGCGGAAGCCAGGCTTCTCCTGGCGGAGAATCTTCTCAACGAGGGCCGGGTAGCGGAGGCGGAAGCCTTGGGGTTCTCCGGGTCAAGGCTTCTCCTTAGGCAGGGGAGGCCCAAAGAGGCCCTGGCCCGCCTTAGGGAAAGCGAGGACCCCGGCCTGCACCGGCCGCCGCAGAACCATCGGGAGGGTACCCTTCTCCGGTCACTTTTGGAGTGCGTGGCAGGGGATGCGGAGGAGGGCCTCCGGTGGGCGGAGCGGGGGCTTTGGGAGGCTGAGGTGCTGGGGAGTCCTTTCGGCATGAGCCTGGCTCAGGCCAGGAGGGGGCATGCCCTTCTGGTTTTGGAACGCTTAGAGGAGGCCAAGGCGGAAGGGGGTCCAGCGCGGCTTAGGGTGGAAGCCCTGGGGGGTCTGGCTGCCCTGGGGGATGAGAAGGCCTACAGGGAAATGGTTCGCCTGGCCCGGACCGCCGGGGATCTTTGGGTGGAAGGCTTCCTCACCCTTATGGCGGCGGTGGCTTGGCTTCGGCGGGGCGAGGTTTTTTCCTTGCCCACCCTGCCCCTTTTGGACCCCTTCCTTCAGGCTTTGGCCGAGGCTTACCCCTTTGGGGATGGATGGGAAGACCTTTTGCGGGTTTACCCCTTCCTGGCCCACCGGACGCTTTTCTCACCTCCGGTTTCCCGGGTACGCCGGGCCCTTTGGCGGCTTGGCCGCCTTCCCGTTCCCTACCATCCCGGGGTGCGGGTGGAGATACGGGTCCTCGGGGGATTTGAGGTGCGGGTGGAGGGACGACTTGTGCGGTTCCGCCGGGATAAGGCCCGGCTTCTTTTGGCCCTTCTGGTGGCCACCCAATGGGAGAAGGAGGATCTCCTCGAGGCCCTGTCGGTTTCCCCTGGGGAGTTTCGGGTGCTGTGGTGGGAGGTGGTCAACGCCCTGGAGCCCGACCGGCCCAGAGGGGCCAGGCCCTACTTCCTGCGCCAGAAGCCCTATGGCCTTTTCCGCCAGGCGCCGGAGCTATACCTGGACCTGGAGCCCCTCGCCCCACCCTACCTGGGGCTGGACCATCCTTTTCTGGATGAGGTTTCCAGGGCTTACCTGGAGGAGCGGCGGAGAGAGCTTTTGCAAAGCCCTAGGCTCGAGGACTGGCTTTTGGCCTTGCGCCTGGATCCCCTGGATGAGGAGGTCCTGAAGAGGCTTTGCGGCACCCCCGCCCAGGAAGAGGCTCTCCGCCTTCGGCAGCGGGCCCTGGAGGAGCTGGGTCTTAAGGCGTAAGGCCCACCCCCCGGGATCCCGAGGGGTGGGCGCTGTGTTCTCTTCCGAGGACCCTATGTGGCTTTCTTGGCCTGGCGTTGCCGTAACTCCTTCCAGAACACCACCATGGCGCTCACCACGTAGATGGAGCTGTAGGTGCCCACGAAGATGCCCACGAAGATGGCCAAGGAGAAGTCCCTGAGGACGCTTCCCCCCAGGAAGAGGAGGGCGATGATGGGCAGGAGGGTGGTCAGGCTGGTCATCACCGTGCGGGAAAGGGTCTGGTTGATGGAGCGGTTCACTATCTCCCTGTAGGGAAGCCCCCGGAGGAGGCGCTGGTTTTCCCGGATGCGGTCGGAAACCACGATGGAGTCGTTGATGGAGTAGCCCACGATGGTGAGCAGGGCGGCGATGGTGGGGATGGAGAACTCCAGGCCCAAGAGGCTATACATCCCCGCCACGATGGCCACGTCGTGGGCCACGGCCAAGACGCTCGCCACCCCAAAGGTCCAGTCGAAGCGGAAGGCCACGTAGAGGAGGATGAGGCCCAGGCCCACCAAGACGGCCATCACCGCATTCCGGCGGAGCTCGGAGCCAATGGCCGGGCCCACGGTTTCCGAGGTGAGGACGGTGGCCTTGAGTTCAGCGCCGAGGAGGCGTTCCAGCTCCAGGCGTTTTGCATCGGGCAAAGGAGGAAGCTTTACGGAAAACTCCCTGTAGTCGGCAGTGGGAGCCTGCACCTGGGTGATGACGGCTTCCTTGGCGGGAAAGCCTTTGGTTTCCAGGAAGCGCCTTAGGGTGTCCACACCCACCTCTGGGCTGGTGCGCAGGGTATAGGCGGTGCCGCCGGTGAAGTCGATGGAGTAGTTGAACCCCTTGGTGAAGACCACCCCCGCGGCCAAGACCGCCAGGAGGAGGGTGGCTAGGGTGATGAAGCGGGCCGGGCCCATGAAGTTAAACCGGGGGTTCACCAGCCACATGGGAGGCTTTATCTCACCCCGGTCCGCCAGGCGCTCCAGGAGGTAGCGGCTGAAGACCAGGTTGGAGAAGACGCTGGCCACCACCCCGATAGCCAGGATTACCGCGAAGCCCCGTACGGGTCCCGTGGCGTACTGGTAAAGGGCGGCAGCGGCCAGCAGGTGGGCGGCGTTCACGTCCAGGATGGTCAGGGTGGAGTGTTTGAAACCCTCGGGGATGGCCTGGCGGAACTTCTTCCCGGCCCTGAGCTCCTCCTTGATGCGCTCAAAGGAAAGCACGTTCCCGTCCACGGCAGCCCCCAGGGTGAGGACCAAGCCGGCGATGCCGGGGAGGGTCAGGGTGGCCCCGAGGCCCGAAAGGAGCCCCAGGATGAGCACCGAGGTGTAGATGAGGCCCAAGGAAGCCACCAGACCTAGGCTTGGGCCGTAGTAGGCGAAGATGAGGAGGAAGATGGCCAGGGTGCCGATGAGGGCCGAGCGGATGCCGGCTTGGATGGCGTCCTGACCCAGGGTGGGACCGATGGCCCGGATCTCCGCCACCTCCAGGGGAACGGGCAATGCTCCGGAACGCAGCACCAGGGCGATCTCGCTGGCCTCCTCGAGGCTCGAAAGCCCCTCTATGACCGCCTGGCCCCCGGTGATGGCCTGCCTTATGACGGGAGCGGTGTAGACCTTGCCGTCCAGGACAATGGCCAGCCGCTTGCCCACGTTGGCCCGGGTGACCTCCTCAAACTTCTTGGCCCCTTCCGGGGTAAAGGTAAGGGCCACCTGGGGGCGGCCGAACTGGTCAAAGACCGCCCGGGCATCCGCCAGGTCTGCCCCCGTGAGGAGGGGCGGGCCCAGGTCCTCGGGCTTGATGAGGTCCTTTTCCAGGTCCTCCCGCTTAAGCCTGGGGTTTTCCCTAAGGGCCTGGTTGATCTGGGCCACGGTGGTGCCCGTGGCTCCTTCCTTGAGGATGCGGAACTCCAGGACCGCCCTTTGCCCTATAAGCTTAAGGGCCCGGTCCTGGTCGGCCTGGGAAAGGCCGGGTAGCTCCACCACGATGCGCTTTTGCCCCTGGATCTGGATGAGGGGTTCCGCCACCCCTAAGGCGTTGATGCGGTTTTCCAAGATGGTGCGCGCCTTTTCCAGGTCGTCGGGGGTAGGGTTTTCCACCGCGGCCTCGAGGACGATGCGAAGACCCCCTTTAAGGTCCAGACCCAGCTTGACCATGGGTTCCCCGGGGGCCCAGGGCTTCCAGACCATGAGGAGGGCCAGCAGGAAAAGACCTAGGAGTAGAAGTCCATTCAGAAGCTTACGATTCATAACCTTTACCTTTGGGCACGCATGTGCCTGATGGGCTATTGCCTTGGGTACCGAGAGCCTAACCGGGTTACGGGTACTTGGGCTCTCCTAGCCCCCGTCCAGCTGCAAGCGGCCATAGAGGAGGTAGAGATGGATGGCGGGGAGGACGGTCGGGAGTGGGGGACGCACCCCCTGGTACGAGGGTCTTGCCGCGGTCTCGGAGGGTCTGGCAGGAGTCTGGGCCAGGGAGGAGGTCCCGCTTCCTTGCCGCTCTTCCTTCAGGACCAGGGCCGGCCCCTTGGCTGCAAGCCCGGCTTCTCCCTTTCCCTTCCCCTGGGAAAGAGGCAAGGCCAGGCCTTGAAGGAGGAGGGCCAGGACCACCAGGGGGATCCCAGGCCACTTCCTACCCACCAGTTCCCCCCACTTCACCTTGCGCCCTATGCGGGCACCTCCACCATCTGGAAGGCTTCGATGATGTCCCCTTCCTGGAAGTCGTCAAACCCCTCGAGGCCGATGCCGCACTCGTAGCCCTGGGCCACCTCCCGCACGTCCTCCTTGAAGCGTTTGAGGCTGGCCATTTTCCCCTTCCAGATTTCCTCGCCCTTGCGCAAAACCCTTACCTCGGCGCTACGCACCACCTTGCCCTGGGTGACCATGCATCCCGCCACCTGTTTGCCCCCGGGTAAGCGGAAGATGGCCCGCACCTCGGCCCGGCCCAGGATCTCTTCCTTGTAGATGGGCTCCTTTTGCCCCTTGACCATGGCTCGGACCTCGTCGATGAGGTCATAGATGATGCGGAAGGTTTTGAGGAGGACCCCCTTGTTTTCCGCCGCCTTCTTCACCGCACCGGAGGGGTTCACCCCGAAGGCCAGGATGGCGGCGTTGGCCGTCTGGGCCAGGAGGACATCGGACTCCGTGGGGGCCCCCACCTGGGCCAGGAGGACGTTGATCTTGACCTCCTCGGTGCTCTCCTTGGCCAGGATGTGCTGGATGGCCTCCAGGGAGCCCTGGGTATCCGCCCGGAGAATGAGGTTAACCTCCTTCTGCCCTTCCTCCTGCAGGGTCCGGAGCAGGTCGGCCATGGTCCTGGGGCGGCGCTCCTTCTCGGCTTCCTCCCGGGCCTTTCGCTCTTCCTTTCGCTCCTCGGTGATCTCCTTGGCGGCTTCGAGATCCGGTACCCACTCCACCACATCCCCGGCGTGGGGAAGCTCCTGGAAGCCCAAAACCTGCACGGCGCTTCCCGGGCCCGTTTCCTTGCGCTGGTTGCCATCGGCGTCCATCATGGCCCGGATGCGGCCGTACACCTCTCCGGCCACCACGTAGTCCCCCACCCGGAAGGTCCCCTCCTGGACCAGCATGTTGGCGATAATGCCCGCCTGCTTGTCCAGCTTGGACTCGAGGATAACCCCTTTAGGCTCGGCGTTCGGGTCGGCCCGGTAGTCCTCCAGCTCGGCGATGAGGAGGATCATCTCCAAAAGGTCCTGCACCCCTTGGCCCGTTTTGGCGCTGATGGGCACCACGATGGCATCCCCGCCGTACTCCTCGGGCACGAAGCCCCGCTCCATTAGCTGGCGCTTGACCCGGTCGGGGTCGGCCTGGGGCAGGTCCATTTTGTTCAGGGCGAAGACGATTTTGGCCCCGGCTGCCTTGGCGTGGGCGATGGCCTCATCCGTTTGGGGCATGATCCCGTCGTCGGCGGCGATGACGATGACGGCGATGTCCGCCACCTTGGCTCCCCGC
Source organism: Thermus scotoductus DSM 8553 (assembly GCF_000381045.1). Lineage (GTDB taxonomy): Bacteria > Deinococcota > Deinococci > Deinococcales > Thermaceae > Thermus > Thermus scotoductus. The sequence goes on from NZ_KB905730.1 coordinate 102,531, forward strand.
TGCCTTATGGTGGTGAAGGCCTCGTGCCCCGGGGTGTCAATGAAGACCACCGTGCCCTGAGGGGTCTTCACCTCGAAGGCACCCACGTGCTGGGTAATGCCTCCCGCCTCCTTCTCGGCGATGCGACTTTTCCGCAGGTAGTCCAGGAGGGTGGTCTTCCCGTGGTCCACGTGGCCCATGATCACCACCACGGGAGGCCTTCGGGGCAGGGCTTTCCTGCGCTCCTCCTCCGCCAGCTTCTCCTGCAGGCCTCGTTGCTCTTTTACCAGCTCCCGCACCGCCTCCGCGTCCTCCTCGGAAAGGGTAGAGGCGTGGGACTTGTAGGCAACCCCCATCTGGTCCAGGAGCTCCAGGAGCTCCTCGTTGGTCATGCCCAGCTCTTTAGCCAGCTGGTAGATGCGTATTTTGGCCATCCGTACCTCCTAAAAGGGTGACAAGCGCTTCCGACAAGGCTCTGGCCCGGGCCCCGGCAAAGCGCCTCAGCTTCTTTTCCGTCCAGCACTCCGGGTTGTCGGGGCAGACATAAGCCCCCCTGCCCGGCAGTTTCCCCGTGGGGTCCAGGCGAAACCCCTCCGGCATGAGCAGGATCCGCAAAAGCTCCCCCTTGGGCCGCCTTTTGCGGCACGCCACGCACATGCGGATGGGGACATGCTTCGCCATTACTCGGAAAGATCCCGGAAGAGTTTCTCGAATTCCTCTTTCGCCCGGCTGGTGGTTTCCGCCTCTTCCTTGGCGGCCTTGCGAATGGCCTCGTCCAGGTCGGAGATCTCCGCCTCCTCAAAGTGGATCTCGTAACCCGTGAGCTTGGAGGCCAGGCGCACGTTCTGACCCCCGGTGCCGATGGCCAGGGAGTGTTGGTCCTTGGTCACCTTGACCCGGGCCTTCTGCCCATCGGGTTCCAGCTCGATGGAACCCACCTGGGCGGGGGAGAGGGCGTTGCGGATGAACTCCTTGGGATCCTTGGCCCAGAGGATGATGTCCACCTTCTCCCGGCCCAGCTCGGCGGAAACCGCCTGGATGCGCTGGCCCTTATGGCCGATGCAGGCCCCGATGGGGTCCACATTGGGGTTGTGGGTCATCACCGCCACCTTGCTGCGGCGGCCGGGCTCGCGGGCGATGGCCTTGATCTCCACGATGCCCTCGGCGATCTCGGGGACCTCCTGCTTCAAGAGGTGCTCCAGAAGCTTCTCGTGGGCCCGGCTTACGATCAGGGAAGGGCCTTTGGCGGATCGGTCCACCTTTTTTAGGTACACCTTGAGGCGCTGCCCGGGGTAGTAGCGCTCCGTGGGGATCTGCTCGCTCTTGGGGAGGTAAGCCTCCCCCCGGCCCAGCTCCACGAAGACGTTGCCGCGGTTGTCCACCCGGGTCACCACCCCGGTGAGGACCTGGCCCTCCTTGTCCTTGTACTCGTTGTAGATGCGGTTGCGCTCGGACTCCTTGAGGCGCTGGGTGAGGATCTGGCGCAGGTCCTGGATGGCCATGCGGGAGAGGCCCTCGGGGTCGATGGGGAACTCCATCTCGTCGCCCACCTGGACCTCGGGGTCGTACTGGAGGGCCTCGGAGAGGGCGATTTCCTTGTCTGGATCCTCCACCTTCTCCACCACGCGGCGGACCTCCACCATCTCGATGCGCCCGGTCTGGGGGTCTATATAGACGTCCACCTCCGGACCCTTACCCGCATCGATTTCTTCCTTGCGGTACCCCTTTTGCCGCTTGATGTAGGCCTTGCGCAGGGCTTCCTTGAAGGCCTCGAGGACCTCCTCGGTGGTGACCCCCCGCTCCAAGGCCAGCTGCTGCATGGCGTCTATGAATTCCCGGTTCATCTCTCCTCCCTAAATCTCGGCTGTTACCTGGGCTCCTCGGGCCACTCGGCAAGGTTGGCGCGGAAGGTGCCGATCCTCAGGCGCTTTTCCTCCTGGCCCACCTGGAAGACCACCTCGTCCCCTTCCACCCGAAGGATGCGCCCGGTGAAGCCCTCGGGCCCCGGCACCTTGGCCTTTAGACCCTGGAAGCGCTCGAAGTGGCGGCGGGTAAAGAGAGGGCGCTTGGGGCCGGGAGATTCCACCAGAAGGCGGTAGCTTCCCGGAATGGGGTCCTCCTGGTCAAAGACGGCCTCTATGGCCCGGCTGGCCCGTTCCAGGTCAGCCACGCGGATGGGCCTTTCGTCCTTTCGCTCCAGGCGGACCAGGACCTCCCCGGGGGCTTCCTTCACCTCCAGGACCTCGAGGTCCAGAGGCTCCACCGCTTCCTCCACCAACCGCCAAAGGTCCACAGGCACCTCCCTACCTCCCTTCACAAAGGAAGGGTGGGCTTACACCCACCCCCCTCCCTTGGGAGCACTGGGCTCAGTTTACACCCAAAACCCCCTTGACTACAACCCCTTTAGCCTGTTACACTCAAGGTTGCCGGTCCGAGTCCGGCCAGTCACATGGGGGTGAACGGTCTCGACGGGGGTCGCCGAGGGCAGGTGGCGCGCCGAGGTGCGGGTGGCCTCGTAAAAACCCGCAAAAGAATAAAGGCCAACAAGCCTGCTTACGCTCTCGCGGCTTAATGACCGCGACCTCGCCCGGTAGCCCTGCCGGGGGCTCACCGACGCGGGGACAAGAAACCCGGCTAGCCAAGGCTTAGGCCCCGTAAGCCAAGGCGAAGTTAAGCGGGGCTTGCTCCTGGCCGCCCGTCCGCGGGCCAAGCCAGGAGGACACCCAAAACGCGGACTACGCGCGTAGAGGCCTGCCGTAGGGACTTTCGGACGGGGGTTCGACTCCCCCCACCTCCACCATAGAAGCCTCCAGGGGCCCTCGAGGTGTTTCCCTACGGGAAAGCACCCAAAGGGCCCCTGTTTGGCTATTCAGGAAGGAGTGGTGCGTCCTGGCATCTGGCCTTGCTTTCTCTTGGTAAACTGAATGCGGTGCCTGTAGGCACCTCCTTCGGGGCGGGGTGGAAGTCCCCACCGGCGGTGAAAGCCCGCGAAGCCCCTTTGGGGCCCGACCCGGTGGAATTCCGGGGCCGACGGTGAAAGTCCGGATGGGAGAAGGAGGTCTTTTGCGAGAGCTGGACGAGAGGTTCCTTCGTAGGGCGTTGCAGTTGGCCGAGAGGGCTCGAGGCCACACCCACCCCAACCCCCTGGTGGGAGCGGTGCTGGTGCGGGAGGGCCGCGTCGTGGGGGAGGGGTACCACCCCAGGGCCGGGGAGGCCCACGCGGAGGTGTACGCCCTGCGCCAGGCGGGCGAGGAGGCCCAAGGAGCCACCCTCTACGTGTCCTTGGAGCCTTGCAACCACTTTGGCCGCACCCCTCCTTGCTCCTTGGCTCTTCTGCAGGCGGGGGTGGCCCGGGTGGTGGCGGCGGCCCGGGATCCCAACCCTTTGGCCCAAGGGGGTCTGGAACGGCTTAGGGCCGGGGGAGTGGAGGTGGAGGCCGGGCTCTTGGAGGCCGACGCCCAGGGGCAGAACGAGGTCTTCTTCCACGCGCAGAAAGAGGGTCGGCCCTTCGTGCTCCTCAAGGCTGCCTTGACCTTGGATGGCAAGGTAGCTGCCGTAAGCGGGGATGCCCGCTACGTGTCCTCGGAGGAAAGCCGGCGCGTGGCCCAGGCCTACCGCCAGTGGCTTCCCGTGGTGATGGTGGGGGTGGGGACGGTCCTCAAGGACGATCCCTGGCTCACCGTGCGGGAGCCGGACTTCAGGCCCTTCCCTCTCATGCTGGAGCCCCCGCCCCTCAGGGACCCGGTGAAGGTGGTCTTGGACACCGAGGGCCGCACTCCCCCCACCGCCCGTATCTTTCAGAAGGGACCCCGGGGGGAGCCTGCCCGCGTGTACGTGCTGGTGGGCAAGGGTGCGCCCAAGGATCGGCTTAGGGCCCTCGAGGAGGCGGGTGCCCGGGTGGTGGAGCTTCCCCGGGAAGGAGGGAGGGTGAGCCTCGAGGGGGCCTTGCACCTTCTCTTGGAGGAGGGACTGGACGGGATCCTTCTGGAGGGGGGTCCGAGGCTGGCTGGGGCCTTCTGGGAGAGGGGACTGGTGGACAAGCTGGCCCTCTTCGTGGCGCCCAAGGTGTTGGGGGAGGGGAGGGGGTTCTTGGAGGGGTTTGCCCTGGAGCGCATGGCCGAGGCCAAGAGGCTGAGGCTCGTCCGCAAGGAGTGGCTTGGGGAGGACCTTTGGCTGGAGGCGTACCCGGAGGGGTGATGTTCACGGGATTGGTGGAGGAAACCGGCGAGATCGTGGAGGTCCGGGAGGGGCCTTTCCTCAGGGTCAGGATCGCCGCCAAGGAAGTGCTTTCTGACCTTAGGGTAGGGGATTCGGTGGCGGTGGATGGGGTCTGCCTCACCGCAGTGGAGGTGGACGAGGGCGGTTTTTGGGTGGAGCTTGCCCGGGAAACCCTGCGCCGCACCGCCCCCACCTGGCGGGTGGGGCACCGGCCCAACCTGGAGAGGGCCCTTAAGGTGGGGGACCGGCTTGGGGGGCATTTCGTCACCGGGCATGTGGACGGGGTGGCGGAGGTGGTGGCCATCCGGGAGGCCCCGGGGGCCAAGGACTACTTCTTCCGACTCCCCCAAGACCTTGCCCGCTACATTGCCGAGAAGGGAAGCGTGGCCCTAAACGGCGTTTCCCTCACGGTGGCGGGCCTAAAGGGGCAGGACTTCTTCGTCACCCTCATCCCCCACACCCTTAAGGTCACCAACTTAGGAAGCCTAAAGGTGGGGGATGGGGTGAACCTGGAGGTGGACCTCATCGCCCGCTATCTGGAGCGGCTTGTGAAGGGGGAATGATGGAGGGTTTGGCCAGCGTCAGGGAACTCATGGAGGAACTCCGCCAAGGCCGCCCGGTGATCCTGGTGGACGACGAGGACCGGGAAAACGAGGGCGACCTCATCATGGCGGCAGAGCACGTGACCCCGGAGTGGGTGAACTTCATGCTCAGGGAGTGCCGGGGGCTCCTTTGCGCGGCCTTGACCGAGGAACGGGCCAGGGCCCTGGACCTGCCCCTTATGGTGGAGAAAAACCAGGATCCCCAGGGTACCCGCTTCACCGTGAGCGTGGATGCCCGGGGGACCACCACGGGGATCTCCGCTTTTGAGCGGGCGGCCACCATAAGGCTTCTGGCTGATCCCGAGGCCACCGCCCAGGATTTCCGGCGCCCTGGGCACATCTTCCCCCTGGTGGCTAGGCCGGGCGGGGTCCTGAGGCGGGCCGGGCACACGGAGGCCACCGTGGACCTTTTGCGCCTGGCGGGGCTTAGGCCGGTGGGGAGCCTCATCGAGATTCTCAAGGAGGATGGCACCATGGCCCGGCTTCCGGACCTTTTGGAGTTTGCCGGGCGCCACGGCCTTAAGGTGGGCACCATCGCCGACCTCATCCGCTACCGCCTGGAGAAGGGGGACCTCTACGTGAAACGGGAGGCAGAGGCCCTTTTGCCCACCCGGTTTGGCGAGTTCCGCATCCTGGGCTACCGGGATAGCCTCACCGGGGAGGAGCACGCCGCCTTGGTCATGGGAAGCTGGGACCCTGAGGAGCCCGTCCTGGTGCGCATGCACTCCGAGTGCCTCACCGGGGATGCCCTGCACTCCCTGAGGTGCGACTGCGGTTTCCAGCGGGATCTGGCTCTGGAGCGTATCTCTAAGGAGGGGAAGGGGGTTTTGGTCTACCTGAGGCAAGAGGGGCGGGGAATCGGCCTTGTGAACAAGATCCGGGCCTACCACCTGCAGGACCAAGGCCTGGACACGGTGGAGGCCAACCTGGCCCTGGGGTTCCCGCCGGACCTGCGGGACTACGGGGTGGGGGCCCAGATCCTCTACGACCTTGGGGTGCGCAAGATGCGCCTCCTCACCAATAACCCCCGCAAGGTGAAGGCCCTGTCGGGTTTCGGCATCGAGATCGTGGAGCGCATTCCCCTGAGGGCCGGGGACAACCCCCACAACGAGCGTTACCTCCAGGCCAAAAAGGAGAAGCTGGGGCACTGGATGGACTGATGGGGTTCCCTGGATGGCCCAGGCCATCCCAAAGCCTCTAGCATGAGGCTATGCTCCGGCTTCTTAGGGTTGGGGTCCTCATCCTACTTTTCTTGGCCTTCCTGGATCCCAGGTGGCCCATGCCGGGGCGGGTGGTGTACCTTCTGGACTTTTCGCCCTCTGCCCGGGAAAGCGTCTTCGCCTTGGCGGATAGGCTTCCTAGGGATGGGATCTATGTGGCCTTTGCGGAGCGGGCGGCGAGGCTTCCTTCGCCCACCGCCCGCAGGCTGGACCTGGGGGAGAGGACAGACCTGAAGGCGGCCTTCCAGGAGGCAGAGGCCCTGAGGCCGAGCCGCGTGGTCCTGGTTTCCGACGGGCTTTTCGAACCCATTTCAGCCCCCTTTCCCCTGGATGCGGTTTACGTTCCCCCCAAGCCCCATGTGGCGGTGGAGCTCGTCCCCCCGCCTTACCCCCTGTACGGGGAAACGGTGGGGGTGGGAGTGGTCCTCGAGGCACCCCTCTCCGTGGAGGCACGCCTGAGGGTGGAGGGCCCCGCAGGGACCTGGGAACGAAGCCTTCGGGTGGAGGGGCGTAAGAGCCTGGCGTACACCTTCTCCCTTACGGAGAAGGCGGAGGTGTGGGCGGTGGTGGAGGGTTCCTGGGGCCGGAGCGAGGCCCAGGTGAGCCTCCAACCTGCCGACCGCGGCAGGGCCTTGGTGCTGGGGGACCCGGCCTTGGCCCGTTACCTGGAGGCCCAGGGCTTCCAGGTGGAGGAAGGCCCTTTCCGCCTGCCCCTCGAGGCCGACCTGGTGGCGGTGGGCCTCGGGGTCTTGGACCTTCCCGAGGGGGCCCCGGAGGCCCTGAGGAGCTACCTCCGCCAAGGCGGCGGCCTTCTTTTCACCGCCACCCCCAAGGGTCTTTTCTTCGGCGGCTGGGACCGGGCTTTGCCGGAAGACCTTCCCCTAAAGCCCCTGGGCCGCAAGGGGGCGGCCTTGGTTCTGGTGATGGACGTATCGGGAAGCATGGAGGGGGAGAAGCTTTCCCTGGCGGTGGCGGGGGCCTTGGAGCTGGTGCGGTCGGCGGCGGAGGAGGACTACCTGGGCGTGGTGCTCTTTTCCTCCACCCATCGGGTTCTTTTTCCACCCAGGCCCATGACGGAGCAGGGGAAGAAGGAGGCGGAAAGCCTCCTCTTGTCCGTGCGGGCGGGGGGCGGGACGGTCCTGGGCTCCGCCTTCCGGGAGGCGGTGCGGCTTTTGCAGGGGGTGCCGGTGGAGCGCAAGGGGATCCTGGTGCTCAGCGATGGCCTCATCTCCGACCCCCAAGACCCCATCCTGGCCCTGGCGGAGGCCTCGGGCCTCGAGGTGAGCGCCATGGCCCTGGGAGCCGACGCCGACCGGGCCTTTCTGAAGGTCCTCGCCGAAAGGGGTGGGGGCCGGTACTACCAAGCGGCCACCGCCCAGGAGCTTCCCCGGCTTTTCCTGAAGGAAGGGCAGGAGGTTTTCCAGGGGGAGGGCCTGGAGGGCCGTTTCCCCGTCAAGGCCAGGCTCCATCCCCTGGCCCAGGGGTTTTCCCCACCTCCCCTTTCCGTTCTCCTTCCGGCCCGGGCCGAGCCCTGGGCGGAGGTGGTTTTGGAAAGCGACGGCAGAGCGGTGCTGGCCCTGGGGGAGAGGGGAGAGGGGCGGGTGGCCGCCTTGGCCACGGATCTTTCCCGTTCCTGGCGGGGCTGGAAGGAGGCAGCTTCTTTTCTGGGCGGCCTTGCCCGCTACCTCATGGGGGGCAAGAAGGCCATGGCCCTGTACGCCTATCCCGAGGGGAAAGGGGTGCGGGTGGTGGTTCTGGGCCACCTGGAGCGCCCGCTTTTCCTAAGCGAGGGCCAGGAGATGCCCCTGGTGCCCACGGGGCCTGGGCGGTACGAAATCCAGGCCCCGGCGGCTCCCGGGGTGCTCCTGGACGGCTCGCGCCGCTTGCCCCTGGCCTTCCCCTTGCCCGGGGAGTGGACCCCCAGGGATGGGAAGCTGGTCCTCAAGACCCTGGCCGAGGCTTCCCATGGGCGGTTGCTGGCCCTGGAGGACCTGGGGCAACCTGGATCCTCCCCCCTGCCCCTGCGCCCCTATCTCCTGGCCTTGGCCCTGGCGCTTTTCCTCCTGGAGCGGCTCCTCGAGGCGCGCTCCTTTGCCAGGAAAGCCTGAGCCAGGGTCCAGAGGGCCGGTTCTGGGAGCCAGTGCATGGATCACACCGGGATGCCGAGTCTTTCTTTAATCTGGAATCCATGCACTGGGATGATTGGGAGAAGCTGATCCGCCGGGAGAGGGAGCAGAGGCGCCAGGAGGAAAAGCCCCTCCATGACCGTATCCACCAGCTGGAGGCGGACCTCTACTTTGCCAGGCAGGAGATCAGGCACCTGCAGCGGGAAAAGAAGGAGCTTTGGGAAAGGTCCCAGGCCGTGGCCCTGGGTACCGTCTTCCCGGGAAGGGAGCTGGAGGAGGTGAAGAAGATCCTGGAAGAAGCCTGGCTGGAGCTGGTTCTGGTGGCCTCCCCCAAAGCCGAGGGTCTTTCCCGCATTATCGGCCTTTTGGAGCGGTATCTCCTTGGCCGAAGCCCTCGATGATCTGCACCAGGACCGCCTCCCCCCGTACGGTCACCTCCCCGTTGGCGTAGAGTTCGGTTTCCACCACCACCTTCCTCCCCTTCACCTCCTTGGCCCGGCCCACCAGGACCAGCTCGGGCCCCAAAGGGGTGGGCTTCAGGTAGTCCACCTTGAGGCTGGCGGTGACGAAGCGGAGGGGGTGGGTTGCCAGATCCAGGCCCTCAGCATGGGCCTTGGCGGCGGCGGCGGTGGCGGTGGAGTGGCAGTCCACCAAGGAGGCGAGAAGCCCCCCGTAGACGAACCCGGGAATGGCAGTGTGATGGGGGCTAGGGGTGAAACGGGTTTCGCTCTGGCCCTCGTCCGCCTTCCAGTAGGTCTTGAGGTGGAGGCCCATGGGGTTTAAGTAGCCGCACCCGTAGCAGTGAGCCCACTCCGGGGGGTAGTAAAGCTGGATGGCCTTCATGCTAAGCCCTGGGCCTGCCAGCGCTCCGGCACCGCCCGTTTCAAGAAGTCCACGATCTCCTGGGTGCTGGTTCCGGGGCCAAAGACCGCTGCCACCCCGAGTTCTTGCAGCTTGGGCACGTCCTCGTCGGGGATGATGCCTCCGCCAAAAACAAGGATGTCCGAGGCTCCTTGCTCCTCGAGGAGCCGCTTCACTTCCCGGAAGTAGTGCATGTGGGCCCCGGAGAGGATGGATAGCCCTATGGCGTCCACATCCTCCTGGATGGCCGCGGACACGATCATCTCCGGGGTCTGCCTGAGCCCCGTGTAGATCACCTCCATGCCGGCGTCCCTTAAGGCCCGAGCCACCACCTTGGCCCCGCGGTCGTGGCCGTCCAGCCCGGGCTTGGCGATGAGCACCCGTATGCGCCTGTCCATATGCTAATCCTAAACGTAAGCTGGCTCCTGGTAGGTGCCGTAGACCTCCCGCAAGACGTCCATCATCTCCCCCAGGGTGCAGTAGGCCAGGGCGCACTCCACGAAGTGGGGCATGGTGTTCTGCCCTTCCACCGCAGCCCGCCTTAGGCCCGCAAGGGCCTCCTCCACCCGCTTGGGGTCCCGTTCCCGGCGCACCCGGGCCAGGCGCTCCGCCTGGACCCGCTCCACCTCGGGGTCCACCAGCTGGATGGGGACCTTCAGGGGGATCTCGTCGGTGAAGGCGTTGACCCCCACGATGATCCTCTCCTTACGCTCCACCTCCTGCTGGTAGCGGTAGCTGGCCTCGGCCAGCTCCCGCAGGAAGTAGCCTTCCTCGATGGCCCGCACCACGCCCCCCATGCGCCGGATCTCCTCGATGATGGCCATGGCCTGGCGCTCCATCTCGTCGGTGAGCCACTCCACGTAGTAGCTCCCCGCCAGGGGGTCGATGGTGTGGGTGACCCCGCTTTCGTAGGCGATGATCTGCTGGGTCCTGAGGGCGATGGTGGCGGATTCCTCCGTGGGCAGGGCCAGGGCTTCGTCGTAGGCGTCGGTGTGGAGGCTGTTGGTACCCCCCAAAACGGCGGCCAGGGCCTGGATGGCCACCCGGGCGATGTTGTTGAGGGGTTGCTGGGCGGTGAGGGAAACCCCAGCAGTCTGGGCATGGGTGCGGAGCATCCAGCTTTGGGGGTTCTTGGCCTTGTAGCGGTAGCGCATCTCTTTGGCCCAGATGCGCCGGGCCGCCCGGAACTTGGCGATCTCCTCAAAGAAGTCGTTGTGGACGTCAAAGAAGAAGCTGATCCTTGGGGCGAACTCGTCCACGTCCAGGCCCCGCTTGAGGGCGGCCTCCACGTACTCAAACCCGTCGGCCAGGGTCCAGGCCAGCTCCTGCACGGCGGTGGAACCCGCTTCCCGGATGTGGTAGCCGGAAACGGAGATGAAGTTCCACTTGGGGACGTTCTTGGGCCCCCACTCAAAGGTGTCGATGACCAGTTTCACGCTGGGTTCGGGGGGGAAGATGAACTCCTTCTGGGCGATGAACTCCTTAAGGATGTCGTTTTGGATGGTGCCCCCAAGCTTCTTCCAGTCGTACCCCTTCTTTTTGGCCACCGCCAGGTACATGGCCCAGATGGCGTTGGCGGGGCTGTTGATGGTCATGGAGGTGGTGACCTCCTCGAGGTTGATCCCCTCAAAGAGGATCTCCATGTCCGCGAGGCTGGAGACCGCCACCCCGCACTTGCCCACCTCCCCCTTGGAAAGGGGGTGATCGGAGTCGTAGCCCATGAGGGTGGGGAGGTCAAAGGCCACGGAAAGCCCGGTCTGGCCCGCCTTCAGGAGCTTCTTAAAGCGCTCGTTCGTCTGCTCGGCGGTGCCGAAGCCCGCGAACATGCGCATGGTCCAGAGCTTGGACCGGTACATGGAGCCGTAGACCCCGCGGGTGTAGGGGTACTCCCCGGGGTAGCCCCGCTTTTCCTCGTACTCCGGGTCCAGGACCCCGATGTCCTCGGGGGTGTAGAGGGGTTCTGGGGCGATGTCCGAAAGGGTGCGGTGGGCCACAGGCCTCTCGGGCATCTTCTCCAAGCTCTTCTGGTAGGTTTCCCTGAGCCAGTCGTGCTTCTTGCGCATGGGCCCTCCCTTGGGCCATAGTTTACGCTTTTATGCGCCTTTGGAAAAGAGCGTCATGAACCCCTGCCAAAGGGCGGGGGCGCTGGGGGACGGGCCCTTAGTTGCCCAACTCTTTGCGCTCCTTTTCGGGCTCCACGTGGATGGTGACCACCAGGCCGGGGAACTCCTTTTCCAGGGCCCGTTCCAGCTCGTCGCAGAGCCGGTGGGCTTCCTCCACGGTCATGGACCCCGGCACCACCAGGTGGAACTCCAAAAAGGCCCGGTTTCCCGCCTTGCGGGTTTTGAGGTCGTGGACCTCGAGGGCCCTTCCCCCCAAGGCCTCGGCGATGGTTTTTCGGATCCGGCCCACCTCCGCCGGGGAGAGCCCCTCATCCATAAGCCCTCCCACGGACTGGCGCACCAGGCGGAAGCCCATGAGGAGGATGTTCCCCGCCACCAAAAGGGCCAGCAAGGGATCCAGCACCCATAACCCCGTGGCCCACGCAAGGCTTACCCCGGCGAGAACCCCCACGGAGGAGAGCACGTCGGAAAGCACGTGGTAGCCGTCGGCGGTGAGGGCGGGGGAGCGCAGGCGCCTCCCCTGGCGGAGGAGGTGCCAGGCGAGAAGGCCGTTGATCAGGGAGGCCAAGAGGCTGACCAGGAGGCCCGGTCCCAGGTCCCCTAGGGGCCTGGGATGAAGGAGGCGGGGGATGGATTCCTTGGCGATGAGAAAGGCGGTCAGCACCACCAGGACTCCCTCCAGCACCGCGGAGAAGTATTCGGCCTTGCTGTGGCCGAAGGGGTGGGTTTCGTCGGGAGGACGCTGGGCGAAGCGGATGGCGAAGAGGGCCAAAAGCGTCGCGGCCACGTTCACCGTGGACTCGAGGGCATCGGAGAGAAGGGCCACCGAGCCGGTGAGGAGGTAGGCGAAGGCCTTGAGCCCCAAGACGAGGAGGGCGACGACGAGGCTCAACCGGGCGGCGTTTTCGGCCATCTAAACCCCTCCTTCCACCGCCTCCTTCTTGGGCTTGAGGAGGGGGAAGAGGAGGACGTCCCTTAGAGAGGGCTGGTCGGTGAGGATCATGGCCAGGCGGTCCAAGCCGAGGCCAAGCCCCGCCGCCGGAGGCATCCCGTACTCCAGGGCCAACAGGAAGTCCTCGTCGGGCTCGGGGGCCTCCTCGTCCCCTTCCCGTCTGCGCCTGGCCTGCTCCAAAAAGCGTTCCCTCTGGTCCAGGGGGTCGTTGAGCTCGGAGTAGGCGGGGGCGAGCTCCATCCCGCCCGCATAGAGGTCCCAGCGCTCCGTGAGCCCGGGCTTTTCCCGATGCCGCTTGGCTAAGGGGCTGATGGCCAGGGGGAAGTCGAAGACGAAGGTGGGGTTCTGGAGTTCGGGCTCCACGTAGATGCCAAAAAGCTTGTCCAGAAGCTTGTAACTGGGAACCTGGGCGAGCTCGGGGTGGTGGGCGTCGGCGAAGATCCTAAGCCTTTCCAGGTCCAAGGGGTCAAAGGGCAGGCCGGCCTTTTCCTTCAAGGCCTCCACGAAGGAGATGCGTCTAAAGGGCGGGGTAAAGTCCAGCACCCGCCCCTGGTAGGGGACCTGGTAGCTGCCGAAGAGGTGGAGGACCAGGCCGGAAAGGAGTTCCTCCACCAGCTTGGCCATGTCCTGGTAGTCGGCGTAGGCCCAGTAGGCCTCCAGCATGGTGAACTCGGGGTTGTGGTTGTGGTCGATGCCCTCGTTGCGGAAGTTCCGCCCGATCTCGAAGACCTTCTCAAACCCGCCCACGAGAAGGCGCTTCAGGTAAAGCTCCAGGGAGATCCTTAGGTAAAACTCGTGGTCCAGGGCGTTGTGATAGGTCTTGAAGGGCCTGGCCTCCGCCCCACCGGTGGTGGCCTGGAGGATGGGGGTTTCCACCTCCAAAAACCCCCGCTCCTCAAAGAAGCGACGGATGTAGCGCACCATGGCGGTGCGCCGCCGAAAGACCTCCCGCACCTCGGGGTTGACGATGAGGTCCAGGTAGCGCTGCCGGTAGCGCACCTCCTTGTCCTTGATCCCGTGCCACTTGTCGGGGAGGGGGTGGAGGCTTTTCACCAGGGGGGTCCAGGAGAGGACCTTCACCGTGACCTCCCCGGTCTTGGTGGTGAAGACCGTGCCCTTGACCCCTAGGATGTCCCCCACGTCCAGCTTCTTCAAAAGCTCGTAGCTTGGGGTGAGGTCCTTTTGAAAATAGAGCTGGATCTTGCCGCTTTCGTCCAGGAGGTGGGCAAAGGTGACCTTCCCCATGCGCCTCAAGGCCACGATGCGCCCGGCCAGGGCCACCTCTTCCTCCCACTCGCTTTCCGGGGGAGCCCCCTCCTTGGCGGATAGGATTTCCTTTGCGCTGTGGGTTTTGGGATACCGGTAGGGGTAGGGTTGAAAACCCGCCTCCACCAGGGCTTCCAGGTTGAGTAAGCGTTGCCGAGTCTGCTCGTTCATGTTTAGCCGCGCACCGAGACCACCCGGAACTCCTTCTTGCCCTTGGGGGTATCCAGGCTGAGCACATCCCCCTCCCGGTGGCCCAGGAGGGCTTTGCCCATGGGGGAGGCATCGGAGATCTTCATGGGGGTTTCCAGGACGCTGGCCTCGGCGGGGGAGACCACCTGCACCTCCAGGCGCTCGCCGGTGACGGGGTCTTCCAGCTCCACCACCGAGCCCAGGCCGATGACCTCGGTGGTGGCCCCTTCTATGATCACCGCCCGGGAGAGGATGTCCTCGAGGCTGTCGATCCGGGCCTCGATGCGGGCCTTCTCCTGTTTGGCCGCCTCGAGGCCCGAGTCGTCGTAGTCGTCGGAGGACTCCATTAGCTCCTGCAGGATGCGGGTGGCTTCTTGCAGGCGTTCCCTTTCCTGCAGAAGTTGCTGCATGAGCCGCTCGTAACCGGCTTTGGTTAGCTTTACCTCGCGCGCCATAGCTCACCTCGTAAGTCATGAAGGTCGGCCAAAGCCGACCTCCTTGGCCCAAGGGCCTCCTTCTCAGGTGAGTATACCGCGAAGGAGGATTTCCCTCAAACGCTCGGGCTCCGCATGGCTGGCGCAGGCTGCCGTGTCCAGGCAGAGGACCAGGTAGCGGAGGTGGGTTTCCCTTCCGCCCACCGGGTGGCGGAAGAAGCCCAAGGCGCTTCCCGAAAGATGGCGGTGGCAGGCCTCGCACACCTGAGGGCTTCCCAGGGTTCCGGGCAGGGGCTCCAGGGTCAGGCGGAGCTCCGGGGGCCCCTTTTCCTGGATGATCACCCGGCCTTCCTCGTCGCGATAATAAAGAATCTCCCCAATGGGGAGAAGCTCGGGGGGAGTGCCTGGAAAGATCTCCAGGATCATCTCCCTTTCCTCGTGGTCCATACGCTTAGCTTAGCCCAAACCGCCCGAGGAGGGGAGGCAAGAGGAGGTAAAGGCCCACCAGGAGGGCGAAGAAGCTCGCCAAAAGCACCGCCGCTGCCGCCGTGTCCTTGGCCCGCTTGACCAGGGGATGGAATACCGGGCTCACCAGGTCGGCCAGGGCCTCGAGGGCGGTGTTCATGAGTTCCAGGGAAAGCACCAGGGCGCTAACGAGCAACACCGGCACCGGATTGACCTCCAGCCAGAGGGCAAGCCCGAGGGCCAGAAGGGCCAAGTAGGCCTCGAGGCGGAAGTTCCGCTGCACCCGCCAGGCGTAGAGAACCCCCTCCCAGGCATAGCCCAGGGAGCGCCAAACGCCCCTTAGAGGGCGAGGATCCTCTCTTGGACGTGGCGGAAGCCCCGCCAATCCTCCTCCTGTTGGTGGTCGTGGCCGAGAAGGTGCCATAGTCCGTGGGCCGCCAGGACCAGCACCTCTTCCTCGAGGGGAACCCCTCTTTCCTCCGCCTGCCTCTTGGCGGTGTCCAGGCTGATCCAGATATCGCCCAGGTGGGGGGGTACAAAGGGATCGCCGGGTTCGTAGTGGGGAAAGGAAAGGACATCCGTGGCCTCATCCTCCCCCCACCACTCCCGCTTTAGGACCCTGATCCTGCGGTCCCCGGTGAGGATGACCGTGACGGCCTTGTCCCCCACGCCCAGTTCCTCCATCAGGGCGGAAAGGGCCCGGCGGAGCCTGGGGATGAGGCCCCTTGGCGGACGCTTATTGGCTACGATCTCCACCACGCTCGGCTTCCTCGTAGGCCTTGATGATGCGGGCCACCAGGGGATGGCGCACCACGTCAGACTCCTTGAAGTACACGAAGGCGATGCCCTCAATGCCCTTGAGGATGCGGATGGCCTCCACCAGCCCCGACTTTTGGTGCTTGGGCAGGTCGATCTGGGTGATGTCTCCGGTGATGACCATCTTGGAGGAGAAGCCCATGCGGGTGAGGAACATCTTCATCTGCTCGGGGGTGGTGTTTTGGGCCTCGTCCAGGATGATGAAGGCGTCGTTCAGGGTGTTGTGGGTGAGGATGAAGTCCTCGGTCACGTAGAGGCCGTCGGGGCTAGCCACCGTGATGCACACTGCCTCCGCTTCCCCGGTGGGCTCAATGGCCTCCACGAAACGCATGGGACGTATTCCCCCGGCTTGGGCGTAGACCGCCGCCTTCCGTGCCAAGCGGAAGGGAGAAAGGCCTGGGGGCAGGCGGATGTCCAGGACGTGGCTGTCGGCCCGGTGGGGCACAGTCCGGCCCCGGGCCAGGCCTGGGCGCAGGCGGTGTTGCGGCCGCACCCGGTGGTACACCACGCCGCCTAAGGAGCGGACCAGGAAGGCCACGTGCTGGGCTAGGCGGGGGGAGGAGGTGGAGAACTGGACCCGTGCCCTCCGCCCCGGCTGGACGTGAACGCTGCCGTCGGCGTCCAAAAGCCCTTGGAGCACGGCCAACCGCACGTCCCATGCGTTCCAAAGGTAGGCTTCCGGCACGAAGCGCTCCCCGGAGCGTGTTCCCCAGAGGCCTAAGGTCTGGAGGGCGGCGCTTACCGGATTGCGGTTTTTCCCTCCCTTGAAGCCCAGGGTCAAGGTGTGGTCCACGCCGCCCTTGGGGACCACCTTCACCCCCTGAAGCCGGGCGGCGAGGGCTTCCTTCAGCTCGGGGTCGCCGGTGGAGAAGCTCGGCGTGGTGCTACCCGTAAGGCACCCATCCCCCAGGAGGAGTCCCAAAGCGTAGGGGTCCAAGGGGACGGGGCGCCGCGGAAACTCCACGGGGGCCTGGAGCAGGGGGATTTCGTAGCGGTGCTGGTGGTGCAGGCGGAGGTTATCCCGCATCTCCTCGGTGGTGACCAGGCGAGGAGGGCGCTTTCGCTTCCGGTCCCAGGGGGTGAGGACGGCCCAAAGATGGTCGGCCGTGGCTCTCGTCTCCACGCCGTCGCTAAAGCGCACCCGGTAGATGGGCTTGACCCCTTGGGGGTGGACGGCCACCACCATCACCGGTACGCCATAGGCGCCCACCACCCAGTCCCCCGGCTTAAGGCTCCCGATAGGGCGGAAGCCTTCGGGGGTGAGCACCGGCGTCTCCACGGGCTGGGCCCTGCCCCGCATAAAGGCCAAAGGCGCCACCTCAATGATCCCCGACTGCAGGTACTGCTCAAAGCGCTCGGCGTCGATCATGTCAAAGAGGGCGTCGTAAAGGGGTCTTAGGTAGGGATCCACCTTGGCCTGGATATCCCCGGGTAGGAAGCCCAGCTTTTCCCCGGCCTCCACCGCCGGCCGGGTGAGGATGATGCGCTTAACCCTTTTGGCCCGGAGGTGGCTCACCGCCATGGCCACCGCCAAATAGGTCTTGCCGGTTCCCGCAGGACCCACCCCGAAGGTAATGTCATGGTGGGCGATGGCCTCCACGTACCGCCTTTGCCCTGGGGTTTTGGGCCTGAGACGGCCCGGTAGCGCAAGCTCGGTTTCTGGGGTGGTGGCCTGGTACAGGCCCTCGCCTTGCAGGGCCAGGGCCACGGATTGTTCCAGGGTGGGCTGGTCCAGCTCCGCTCCTTGCCTGAGGAGGGCCAAAAGGTCCCGCACGGCCCGCTCGGCCACCCCCACCGCTTCCGGGTCGCCCTCCAGCTCCACCTGGTTGCCCCGCATGATGAGCTTGAGCCGGTCGCCGAAGGTCTCCCGGAAAAGGGAACGGAGCTTCTTCAGGTTTCGGTCTGCCTGCCCTAAAAAGGCCAGGGTTTCCTCGGGTTTTAGGGGGATCACCAACCTTTGGGCTTCTTCAGGATTTCGTGCCATATCACCCCTTTTAGGATGCTTTCGCCGTCGGTGGTGAGCAGCCGTTTCCGCGGGCGCTTCCTTCGCTCTTCCTCCGGCGAGGATGCCTCGCGGAACCGCACTTCCAGGGGTTGCCGTTCGGGGCTAGAGGGCCGTTCTAAACTCTCCGCCTCCGGTTTCTTGGGTGCGGGAAGGGACGGGGGCGGCGGGACCTTGGGCTTGGGCCGGGCCTTGGGCTTGGGGCGGGGTAGGGGTTCCGGTAGGGGCAGGTCCTCGGGAAACCCCGGGGGAATGGGGGGAGGCTGGCCCCGGCGGCTTAGGCCCTGCAGGGCCGGGATGACGATGAAGAAGAGCAGGAAAAGGAGACCCAGAAGGTCGTCTAGGCTCATTCCTCACCCTCGGGCTTGGCGGCCCGGCTGATGGACTCCCGCATGTCGGTGTCGGCCTCGATGTTTTTCAGGCGGTAGTAGTCCATGACCCCAAGCCTTCCCGTGCGCAAGGCCTCCGCCAGGGCCAGGGGCACCTGGGCCTGGGCCTCCACCAGCTTGGCCCGCATGGCCTCCACCAGGGCCCGGTTCTCCTGCTCGGCGGCCACCGCCATGGCCCGGCGCTCCTCCGCCTTGGCCTGGGCGATTTTCTTGTCGGCCTCCGCCTGGTCGATCTGAAGCTGGGCCCCGATGTTCTTGCCCACGTCCACGTCGGCGATGTCCACGGAGAGGATCTCAAAGGCGGTGCCGGCGTCCAGGCCCTTTTCCAGCACGGTTTTGCTGATGCGATCCGGGTTTTCCAGGACTTCCTTGTGGGAGTTGGCGCTGCCGATGGTGGTCACAATGCCTTCCCCCACCCGGGCGATGATGGTTTCCTCCCCGGCCCCGCCCACCAGGCGGTCGATGTTGGCCCTAACCGTTACCCGGGCCGTAGCCAGAAGCTGGATCCCATCCTTGGCCACCGCGGCCACCATGGGGGTCTGGATCACCTTGGGGTTCACGGAAACCCGCACCGCCTCCAGCACATCCCGCCCCGCCAGGTCGATGGCTGCGGCCCGGTCAAAGGTGAGCTTGATGCCTGCCTTGTCGGCGGCGATCAGGGCATCCACCACCCGGTCCACATTGCCCCCGGCCAGGTAGTGGGCCTCGAGGCGGTCCAGGCGGACATCCAGCCCCGCCTTGGTGGCCTTGATGAGGGGGTAGATGATCTTGGCCGGGGGAACCCGCCTCAGGCGCATGGCCACCAAGGTGATCAAGGGCACCCTGACCCCTGCGGCCCAGGCGGAGATCCAGAGGCCTACCGGGATGAAGCTGAAGAAAAGAAAAACGAGGATGAGAACAAAAAAGGCCAGAAAGAGCACGCCGAGTCCTTCCATATCATTCCTCCAAGGCTTCCACCACCACCGTGGGTCCCCTGACCTCCACCACCCTAAGGGTGGTGCCCTTGGGCAGGAAACCCCGGTTGGCCACCACATCGATGCGCTTGTTGCCGAAGCGGGCCACCCCGCCAGGCCTCAGGTCGGTGAGGGCCACGCCGATGGCGCCCACCTCCACCTCGTCCCCGGTGGCGTGTTCGGAAATGGCACTTTCCAGCACCAAAGCCCTTGCCGGACGGGTCCTGGGTAGGAAGCGAAAGACCACGAGAAGGCCAAGGCCCAAAGCGATCACCGCAATAGCGATGACCATGAGGGCGTTCTCCCCGAAGGTGAAGTACACAGAGGCCAATATGGATCCCACGCCCAAGGCCCCAGCGATGCCAAACCCGGGGAAGAGGAAGGCCTCGGCCAGGAGGAGGGCCACCCCCAGGAAGAAGAGAACCAGCTCGAAGGCCCCGGAAAGCCCGGCGAGCCACCCCCCGGCAAAGTAAAGGGCTAAAAACGCCAGGCCCAAGGTTCCCATGACCCCAAAGCCCGGGGTGAAGAGCTCGAGGAGGAGAAGAAGAAGCCCAAGGGCCAGGAGAAGCCCCGCCACGGTGGAGCTGGTGAGGAACCGGGCCACCTGCACCCTAGGGCCAGGCTCAAGCCTTTCCGTTTCCAGGCTGTACCCTGCCTGGCGCAGGGCCTCGGAGAGGCTTCCTGCCTTGAAGTCCGCCACCTTGAGCTCCACCGCCTTGTCGGCGGAGAGGGTGAGGGGCTCTCCTTTGGCGGAGAGGCCAGGGATCTCCACCTGGGGGTCCACCATGGCCTCCGCCAGCTCCACCGGCCTTCCCCGGGCCTCGGCCACCGCGCGGAACTTGCCCTTAAGGGCGGAGATGATCTTCTGGTCCGCCGCCTGGGGCTGCTGCAGGGGAAGAGCCACCACCGGCAGGGCTGCCCCGATCTCCGAGCCCGGCAGCATGGCCATCTGGCGGCAGGAAAGGGCGATCAGGGCCCCGGCGGAAAAGGCGTTCTGCACCACCGCCAGGGTGGGAAGGGGGGTTTGCAGGATCCGGTCGGAGATGCGGATGGCGGCGTCCACCCGGCCCCCCGGGGTATCTATGAGGAAGGCTACCCCGCTCGCCCCCTCCCGCTCAGCCCGGGTGAGGGCCTGGTCCACGAAGACGGCCAGGGCGGGGTCGATCTCCCCCTGGATGGGAATGAGGTAGGTTTTCCCCAGGGCCAGGGAAAGAAGGAAGCATAGGGCAAGGAGCCTTTTCACCGTCCTTATTCTATACGGTTTGGGTGAGGGAGTGGGGTGGGGTATCCTGAAGCTCATGTTGCGCCTGGCGGTGTTGGGCAGTCCCATCGCCCACTCCCTGTCCCCGGCCATGCACCGGTACGCCTTGAGCTCCCTGGGCCTCGAGGGAAGCTACGAGGCCTTGGAAACCCCCCTCGAGGTCCTGAAGGACCGCCTGGAGGAGGTGCGCCGGGAATACCGGGGCGTGAACCTCACCATCCCCCTTAAGGAGGCGGCCTTGCCCCTTTTGGATTGGGTTTCCCCGGAAGCCCAGGCCATTGGTGCGGTGAACACGGTGCTTTCCGTGGAGGGCAGGCTTCTCGGCTTCAACACCGATGCCCCTGGGTTTTTGCAGGCCCTGAAGGCCGGGGGGATCCCCCTCATGGGCCCTGCCTTGATCCTGGGGGCCGGGGGGGCGGGGCGGGCGGTGGCCTGGGCCTTGAGGGAGGCGGGCCTTACGGTCTGGATCTGGAACCGCACCTGGGAAAGGGCCTTGGCCCTGGCGGAGGAGTTTGGGCTGAAGGCGGTTCCCTTGGAACGAGCCCAGGAGGCCAGACTCCTGGTGAACGCCACCAGCGTGGGGCTTAAGGACCCAGGGGCTACTCCCTTGCCGGCTGAGTTTTTCCCCAAGGAGGGGGCTGTGGTGGATCTGGTCTACCGTCCCCTCTGGACCCGGTTGTTAAGGGAGGCCAGGGAAAGGGGCCTTCAGGTGCAGACTGGGCTTCCCATGCTGGCCTGGCAGGGAGCCTTGGCCTTCCGCATCTGGACCGGCCTTCTCCCGGACCCCAGGGGCATGGAGGAGGCGGCCCGCCAGGCCTTGGAGGGGGAGTGAATGGCCTACACTCTGGCGGCCCCGGTGGTTCACGAGGAGACCATTCAGAAAAGCCGCTTCATCGCCAAGGCGGCCCCGGTGGCCTCGGAGGAGGAAGCCTTGGCCTTTCTGGAAGCCCAGCGGGAACCCCAGGCCACCCACAACTGCTACGCCTACAAGCTGGGCAACCTCTACCGCTTCTTTGACGACGGCGAGCCCACGGGCACGGCGGGTAAGCCCATCCTCCACGCCATTGAGGCCCAAGGGCTGGATAGGGTGGTGGTTTTGGTGGTGCGCTATTTCGGTGGGATCAAGCTGGGGGCCGGGGGGCTTGTCCGGGCCTACGGGGGGGTGGCTGCGGAGGCCCTGAGGCGGGCTTCCAAGGTGCCCTTGAGGGAGTGGGAGGAGGTGCGGTTTGTGGTCCCTTTTCCCCAGATGGGCCGGGTGCACAGGCTTTTAGCCTCCCGCTCCTGGACGGCTTTGGAGGAGTACCTGGCGGAGGGGGTGCGGTTTCACCTCAAGCTTCCCGCAGAGGAAAGGGAGGCTTTTTGGCAGGAGCTCAGGGACCTCACCCGGGGACAGGTGCGCTGGGAAGGCTAGGGTAGCATAAGGGCGATGCTGCCCCTCTTTGAGCCCAAGGGCCGGGTGCTTCTGGTGGACGGCCACCACCTGGCCTACCGTACCTTTTTTGCCCTGAAGGGCCTCACCACCAGCCGCGGGGAGCCGGTCCAGGCGGTGTACGGGTTTGCCAAGAGCCTTTTGAAGGCGCTAAGGGAAGACGGGGATGTGGTGATCGTGGTGTTTGACGCCAAGGCCCCCTCCTTCCGCCACCAGACCTACGAGGCCTACAAGGCGGGGCGGGCTCCCACCCCCGAGGACTTTCCCCGGCAGCTTGCCCTTATCAAGGAGATGGTGGACCTTTTGGGCCTGGAGCGCCTCGAGGTGCCGGGCTTTGAGGCGGATGACGTCCTGGCTACCCTGGCCAAGAAGGCGGAAAAGGAAGGCTACGAGGTGCGCATCCTCACCGCGGACCGGGACCTTTACCAGCTTCTTTCGGAGCGAATCTCCATCCTTCACCCGGAGGGTTACCTGATCACCCCGGAGTGGCTTTGGGAGAAGTATGGGCTTAAGCCTTCCCAGTGGGTGGACTACCGGGCCTTGGCCGGGGACCCTTCCGACAACATCCCCGGCGTGAAGGGCATCGGGGAGAAGACGGCGGCCAAGCTGATCCGGGAGTGGGGAAGCCTGGAAAACCTTCTTAAGCACCTGGAACAGGTGAAACCTGCCTCCGTGCGGGAGAAGATCCTTAGCCACATGGAGGACCTCAAGCTATCCCTGGAGCTATCCCGGGTGCACACGGACTTGCTCCTTCAGGTGGACTTCGCCCGGCGCCGGGAGCCGGACCGGGAGGGGCTTAAGGCCTTTTTGGAGAGGCTGGAGTTCGGAAGCCTCCTCCACGAGTTCGGCCTGTTGGAAAGCCCGGTGGCGGCGGAGGAAGCTCCCTGGCCGCCCCCCGAGGGAGCCTTCGTGGGGTACGTTCTTTCCCGCCCCGAGCCCATGTGGGCGGAGCTTAACGCCTTGGCCGCCGCCTGGGAGGGAAGGGTTTACCGGGCGGAGGATCCCTTGGAGGCCTTGCGGGGGCTTGGGGAGGTGAGGGGGCTTTTGGCCAAGGACCTGGCGGTGCTGGCCCTGAGGGAAGGGATTGCCCTGGCACCGGGCGACGACCCCATGCTCCTCGCCTACCTCCTGGATCCTTCCAACACCGCCCCCGAAGGGGTAGCCCGGCGCTACGGGGGGGAGTGGACCGAGGAGGCGGGGGAAAGGGCGTTGCTTTCCGAAAGGCTTTACGCCGCCCTCCTGGAGCGGCTTAAGGGGGAGGAGAGGCTTCTTTGGCTTTACGAGGAGGTGGAAAAGCCCCTTTCGCGGGTCCTGGCCCACATGGAGGCCACGGGGGTACGGTTGGATGTGGCCTACTTAAAGGCCCTTTCCCTGGAGGTGGAGGCGGAGCTAAGGCGCCTCGAGGAGGAGGTCCACCGCCTGGCCGGGCATCCTTTCAACCTGAACTCCCGGGACCAGCTGGAAAGGGTCCTCTTTGACGAGCTTGGGCTTCCCGCCATCGGCAAGACGGAGAAGACGGGCAAGCGCTCCACCAGCGCCGCCGTTTTGGAGGCCTTGCGGGAGGCTCATCCCATCGTGGACCGCATCCTTCAGTACCGGGAGCTTTCCAAGCTCAAGGGAACCTACATCGATCCCTTGCCTGCCCTGGTCCACCCCAAGACGAACCGCCTCCACACCCGTTTCAACCAGACGGCCACCGCCACGGGGAGGCTTAGCAGCTCGGATCCCAACCTGCAAAATATCCCCGTGCGCACCCCTTTGGGCCAGCGGATCCGCCGGGCCTTCGTGGCCGAGGAGGGGTGGAGGCTGGTGGTTTTGGACTACAGCCAGATTGAGCTCAGGGTCCTGGCGCACCTTTCCGGGGACGAGAACCTAATCCGGGTCTTCCAGGAGGGCCAGGACATCCACACCCAGACGGCCAGCTGGATGTTCGGCGTGCCCCCAGAGGCCGTGGATTCCCTGATGCGCCGGGCGGCCAAGACCATCAACTTCGGCGTCCTCTACGGCATGTCCGCCCACCGGCTTTCGGGAGAGCTGGCCATCCCCTACGAGGAGGCGGTGGCCTTCATCGAGCGGTATTTCCAGAGCTACCCCAAGGTGCGGGCCTGGATTGAGAAAACCCTGGCGGAAGGACGGGAACGGGGCTATGTGGAAACCCTCTTTGGCCGCCGGCGCTACGTGCCCGACTTGGCTTCCCGGGTGAAGAGCATCCGGGAGGCAGCGGAGCGCATGGCCTTCAACATGCCGGTCCAGGGGACCGCCGCGGATTTGATGAAACTGGCCATGGTGAAGCTCTTTCCCAGGCTTCAGGAGCTGGGGGCCAGGATGCTTTTGCAGGTGCACGACGAACTGGTCCTCGAGGCTCCCAAGGAGCAAGCGGAGGAAGTCGCCCAGGAGGCCAAGCGGACCATGGAGGAGGTGTGGCCCCTGAAGGTGCCCTTGGAGGTGGAAGTGGGCATCGGGGAGGACTGGCTTTCCGCCAAGGCCTAGGGGTCGTGGGGTATAGTCGTTCCCATGAGGCGTTACTTCGGCACCGACGGGGTGCGGGGGGAGGCGGGCAAGCACCCCCTTACCCCCGGGTTTGTCCTTAAGCTTGGCCAGGCGGCGGGGGCCTATCTTCGCAAGGCGAGCCCCAGGCCTGTGGTCCTCCTGGCCAAGGATACCCGGGAATCCAGCGATCTTCTGGAGGCCGCCTTGGCGGCGGGGCTTATGAGCCAGGGGGTCAGGGTGGAGCACCTGGGGGTGCTCCCCACCCCGGGGGTGGCCTATCTCACGCGGCACCTTAAAGCCAGTGCCGGGGCCATGATCTCCGCCAGCCACAACCCTTACCAGGACAACGGCATCAAGTTTTTCGGGCCCGAGGGCGAGAAGCTTCCCGACCCGGCGGAGGAGGAGATCGAAGCCCTTCTGGAGGAGGAGCATCCCACGCGGGGCATCGGTACCGTGGGGGATTTTCGGGAGGCGGAGAGGATGTACCTGGACTTTCTTCTGGCCCATGCTCCCGACCTTTCGGGCCTAAGGATCGGCCTGGACCTAGCCCACGGGGCCACCTACCGCCTGGGACCCAGGCTTTTCCAGCGGGCAGGGGCCGAGGTGATGGCCTTCTTCAACACCCCGGATGGCCGGAACATCAACAAGGCCTGCGGTTCCACGCATCCCGAAGCCCTGGCCCGCTTTGTGGTGGAGCTGGATCTGGACCTGGGCATCGCCTTTGATGGGGATGGGGATAGGGTGCAGTTCATAGACCGAAAAGGACGGCTTTTTCACGGGGATCATATCCTCTACCTCACCGCCTTGGCCTTTCAGGAAAAGGGGGTGGTGGGAACGGTGATGAGCAACATGGGGCTGGAGGTGGCCCTGAAGGAGAAGGGGCTGGCCTTCCACCGGGCGGCGGTGGGGGACCGGTACGTTTTGGAGATGATGAAGGAAAAGGGGCTTTTCCTGGGCGGGGAACCCTCGGGCCACGTGATCTTCCTCAAGCACCACACCACGGGGGATGGCCTCCTCACCGCCCTCCTCACCCTAAAGGCCCTAAAGGCCCTGGGAGGGGATCTTGCGGATTGGTACGAGGCGTTGCCCATGTACCCCCAGGTGCTTTTGAACGTGCGGGTTTCCGACAAGAACAGGATCATGGCCCATCCCCGCCTGAAGGAGGCGGTGGAGGAGGCGGAAGGGAGGCTTGGGGGCCTTGGCCGGGTGAACGTGCGCCCCTCGGGGACCGAGCCCGTGGTAAGGGTTATGGTGGAGGCCAAGGAAGGGGCGGAAGAGGTGGCGAGGATGCTTGCCGATTTGGTCTCCCGCCTGGACCGGGAGTAATCTGAGGGTGGTGAGTTACGGAAGGGCCCACCTCGAGGAGCGCCTTAAGCGGGCGCTGGCTGAGGCCATCGGGGGCCTGGAAGACCCCAGGCTTTTCCTCCTTACCGTGGAGGCGGTGCGCCTGTCCCCCGATGGCCGGGTGCTCACGGTGTACGTGGAGGCCTTCAGCGACGAGGAGAAAGCCCTTCTGGCCTTAAGCCACGCGGAGAGAAGGCTCCTTTCCGAGATCGCCCGCAGGGTGCGCCTACGCCACCTGCCTCGTCTGGAGTTCGTGCCGTGGAGAGCGAGACCCGCATAAAGGTGCGTTATGCGGAAACCGACCAGATGGGGGTGGTCCACCACTCCGTCTATGCGGTGTACCTGGAGGCGGCCCGGGTGGAGTTTTTGGAAAAGGCAGGCCTGCCCTACCACCGGGTGGAGGCCCGGGGGGTGTTCTTCCCCGTGGTGGAGCTGGGCCTGACCTTCCGTGCCCCGGCCCGCTTTGGGGAGGAGGTTCTGGTGCGAACCCGCCTGGCCCACCTTTCTCGGCGGGATCTTCTCTTTCGCTACCGGGTGGAGCGGGAGGGGACGCTCTTGGCGGAGGGCTTTACCCGGCATCTATGCCAGGTGGGGGAGAAGGCTGGCCGCATTCCGGAAGACATCTACCAAGCCTTGAGTGTGCTACACTTAGGATAGCATTGTGGGCATGAGCCATGACCCTTTTACGCTTTTTGAGCGGCACATCAATCCCGGCTTGGCAGGGTTGCTTCGCTTCACCGGTCTGGACCGGATCGAGTCCCATGCCGAAGGTCCCTACGTCTGGGACACCACGGGCAAGCGCTACCTGGACTTTTTGGGCCTCTACGGCACCCTGAACCTGGGCCACCGCCACCCCAAGGTGGTGGAGGCCGTCAAGGCCCAGCTTGAGCGCATGCCCATGTCCGTGCGGGTCCTGGTTTCCGAGCCCACGGCGAGGCTTGCGGCCAAGCTGGCGGAGATAACGCCCGAAGGCCTGGAAATGGTCTTCTTCGGCAACTCCGGGGCGGAGGCGGTGGAGGCCGCCATCAAGCTGGCCCGGGCCTATACGGGGAAGCCGGGCATCGTTACCACCCACGGGGGATTCCACGGCAAGACCATGGGGGCCCTCTCCCTTACCCCCAAGCCCGAGTATCAGGATCCGGCCAAGCCCCTTCTTCCCGGGGTGAAGGCGGTGCCCTATGGGGACCTCGAGGCCCTGGAAGGGGCCATAGATGAGGAAACCGCCGCGGTGATCGTGGAGCCCATCCAGGGGGAAGGGGGAATCCGGGTGCCCCCGGATGGCTACCTGAAGGGGGTGCGGGAGATTACCCGGGAAAAGGGCGTCCTCATGATCGCCGATGAGGTGCAGACCGGCCTCGGGCGCACGGGAAAGCTCTTTGGGGTGGACTGGGAGGAGGTGGCTCCCGACCTCATGACCCTGGCCAAGGCCTTGGGGGGCGGGGTGATGCCCATCGGGGCCTGTGTGGGCCGGAGGGAGGTCTTTGAGATCTTCAAGCAAAACCCCCTCTTCCACTCCTCCACCTTTGGCGGTAACCCCCTGGCGGCGGCGGCGGCCCTGGCGGCCATCGAGGTCACCCTGGAGGAGAACCTGCCGCAAAGGGCCCTGGAGATGGGGAGCTACCTGATGGCGGGGCTCAAGGAGCTTAAGGCCCAGTATCCTCGCCTTATAGAGGACGTGCGGGGCCGAGGCCTGATGCTGGGCGTGGAGTTCACCGATGCCGACATCGGCGCCTTGGTGGTGACGGAGCTGGCGGAAAGGGGGGTGATCACCGCCTTCGGGCTCAACAACCCCAAGGTGGTGCGCCTCGAGCCTCCCCTCATCATTGGCAAGGAGCACGTGGACGAGGCCCTTTCGGCCTTCTCAGAAAGCCTTAAGGCTACGAAGAAGGCCCTGGAAGGCCTTTTGGGTTAGAATGCGGGAAACCTTACTGGAGTTTTTCAAAAAGACCGGCAGGCCCCACCGCTTGGAGGAGATTCTCAGGCGCTTTGGGCTGGAAAAGCGAGAGGCCAAGGCCTACCTTAAGGCCCTGGTGCGGGAAGGGTTGTTGGAGAAGAAGGGAAGCCAGTACTTCCTCCCCGCCCGGGTGCAGGGACCCATCAGCCTCCACAGGGATGGGTATGGCTTCGTGCGCCTTCCCGAAAAGGACCTCTTCATCCCGCCCGGCTACACCCAGGATGCCTGGCCCGAGGATCTGGTGGAGGCCCGCATCATGCCTCCTGGCCGGGACGGGAAGCCCTGGGGGGTGGTGGAGCGGATTCTCAAGCGGGCCCGGGAACGGGTGGTGGGTACCCTGGATTTCCGCAAGGGGTATGCGGTCCTCTTGCCGGATGAACCGGGTCTGCCCGAGCTCAGGCTTCTTCCCGAAGGGCTCCACGGCCTCAAGCGGGGAAGCCGGATCGTGGTGAAGGTGCACTACGACCGGCGCCCTTACGGGGAGTTTTTGGAGTACCTGGGGGAGGGGGACGCCCCGGAGACGGAAACCGAGGCGGTGATCGCCAAGTACGGCCTAAGGGCCGAGTTTCCGGAGGAAGTGCTGAAGGAAGCGGAGGCCATTCCCCTGGACATCCCCGATGCGGAGCTGAAAGGGCGGCAAGACTTCCGGGGCCTTCGGGTCTTCACCATCGACGGGGTGGACGCCAAGGACTTTGACGACGCCATCCACGTGGAGCGCCTTCCCAAAGGGTATCGCATCGGGGTGCACATCGCCGACGTTTCCCACTACGTCAAAGAGGGTAGGGCCCTGGACCAGGAGGCCTTCCTAAGGGGAACCAGCGTCTACCTGCCGGGGCGGGTTCTGCCCATGCTCCCCGAGAGGCTTTCCAACGGGGTGTGCTCCCTGAAGCCTCACGAGGACCGGCTGGTCCTCTCCGTCCTGGTGGAGCTGGATGAGGACCTCGAGGTGAAGCGGGTGCGCTTTGCCGAGGGAGTTATCCGGAGTGTGGCCCGGATGACCTACACGGAGGTGGAGGCCTTTGCCGAGGGCTTTGGCCTGCCCGAGGAGCACGCCTTTTTGGCCGAGGATCTAAACCTCCTCCTGGACCTTACCCAACGGCTCAGACAAAAGCGCCTCGAGGCGGGGTCCCTGGACTTTTCCTTTCCCGAGGTGAAGGTGGAGGTGGAAGACGGCACCCTCCACCTCATCCCCCAGGAGGAGCCCAGGGCGAGAAGCCTTATTGAGGAACTCATGCTCCTGGCCAACCGGGTGGTGGCCGAGCACCTGGTGAACAAAGGGCTTCCCGGGCTCTTTCGGGTACACGAGGAGCCCTTGGAGGAAGCCTACGGGAAGCTCCGCACGGCTTTGGCCCGGCTGGGGTATACCCTGCCGGAGAAGCTTTCCTCCAAGGCCCTGCAACGGGTTCTCCTCGAGGCCAAGGGCCGGCCGGAGGAGCCCGTGGTGGCCAACCTGGTCCTGCGCTCGTTGCGTTTGGCTCGGTACGCTGCGGAGAACCTCGGGCATTTCGGGCTGGCCATGGAGCACTACCTGCACTTCACGAGCCCCATCCGCCGCTATCCGGACCTGGTGGTGCACCGGGTGCTCAAGGCCATCCTTCGGCGGAGCCTTACCCCAGCCAAGAAGGTCCGCTGGCAGGAAACCTTTCCCGCCATCGCCGAGCACGCCTCCGAGATGGAAAGGAAGGCGGAGGCGGCGGAGCGGGAACTCACCAAGTACTACATGGCCAAGTGGGCGGAGCTTCACCTAGGGGAGCGGTTCGTGGGCAAGGTGACCGGGGTGGCCAGCTTTGGCGCCTTCGTCACCCTGAAAAACGGGGTGGAGGGCTTGGTGCGCCTCGAGGCCCTGGGCCCTTACACCTACAGCGAGGAGGCTCTGGCCCTTCTGGGTCCCAAGGGCAAGAGGATCCGCCTGGGGGACGAGATGGAGGTGGTCATCGCCGCCGCCAACCCGAGGCTCAGGCAGATCGACCTCCTGCCCTACCGGGAAGAGGAAAAGAAGGAAGCTTCCAGGGGAAAAGCCCTGGTGAAGAAGGGAAAGGCAAAGGAGGAGGAGATGCGCAAGGTGGTAGGACCGCCTACGGATAGAAGCCGCGACAGCCGGCCCGAGCGGGCCACGGTGAACACCGTTTACTTCGGTGAGTGGGCTCCCAGGGAGGAAAAGGCCGGGATGCACCGCCCGGTGGACACCAGGGCCAAGAGGCGGCGTAGGCGCCGCTGATACCGCCCCACCCTGGCTTCGCCCGGGACCCGGCAAAGCCCTTCGGCCCTCGCCTTGGGTGGCCGTGGGGTACGATCCGGGGAGAGAGGGCATGAGGCCCCATCGCCTGGGGTTTAGCCGGGAAGGGTGGGGAAGACCAGGGTGCCGGCCCCCACGGCGGAGAGGGTGGGGGCCTCGAGGTCCAGGCGGTAGGCCAGGACCTGGCCCCTCCGGCCGGTGAGGAGGGGGCTGAGGCTTGCCACCACCTCCACGGCGTCCACGCGGGTGGGATTCCCTCCCAAAACGGCCAGGGCGGCTTCCGGCTCTCCCTGGGCAAGCCTTTCCAGAAAGCCTAGGTCCCGCCTCCGGGCCTCCGCCGCCAGGGAGCGGGTCAAGGGGCCATCCCCAAACCGCGGCCCCACGTGGGAGAGGTCCACGGCCAGCACCAGGAGGCCGGGGTAGTCCCTCTGCACCATCCTCAGGGCTTCCCCCAGCTCGGGGCTGCGCCGCCCTACCAGGAGGGGGAGGAGGCGGCTTTTCCCGAAGCGCCCCTTGAGGAAGAAGAGGGGGAGTTCCAGGCTGTGCTCCTCCCGGAAGGCCAAGGGGGTATTGAAGAGCTCAAAGGGGAGGAGGGCATCTAGGGCCTGGAGGGCGGGGAGGTCGGGTTCAGCGGGGCCAAAGGGGGTATGGAAGGGGACGGGGAGGGCCGCGGCCTTTTCCCGGAGGGGGCGGTGGGCCACCCCTACCAGATAGATCCTTTCCGGCTCCGGGGTGTGCTCCAAAACGGCCAGGGCCGCCCCGTAGGCCTCGGGCGCCCGGGCAGGCTCCAGGTGGGGCAGGAGAAGGATCTCCGCCCTCATCCCCTCCCCGGGGAAGCTTGCCCGGAAGGCCTCCCAATAGGCCCGGGCTTCCTTCTCCCCTTTGGGGTAGGAAAGGCCCGCCAGGCGCATGGGCCTTTCTCCCTTTAGCTTTTCCTCCTCTTCCTTAAGCCGTGCCTCCACCTTCTCGGTGAGGAGGAGGCCCGCCTCCTCCAGGGCCTTGAGCAGGTCCTCCAGCTCCTGCCTGGGCACCAGAACCCCATGGGCCTTGAAGACCTCTTCCTGTACTTCTTCCAGGGTTTTTCCCTCCATCAGAGAGACGAGAAAAAGCCCCCCTTCCGTAAGGGCCACGGGCTTGGGGAAGATCCCGTAGGGGTCGCTGAGGAGAAAGCCCCCTTCCACCAGGGTGATCTGGGGCTCACGCAGGCGTATTCGTTCCATCGCCCTTCCAATATAGGAGAAAAGCCCTGGCCTCTTCCCGGGTGCGCACCCTTCCCTCCGCCTGGGCCAGAAGGAGGGCCTCCAGGGCTCTTCCCACCTGGGGACCGGGCTTGAGGTCCAGAAGGGCCATCACCTCCTCCCCGGAGAGGAGGGGGCGTTCGGGGAGGGGCTCGGAGAGGGTTTCCCAGTAGGCCTCCAGTACCTCCCAGGCTTCCTTTTCCACGCCTTTCGTGCCCAGGCGGTCTGCTGCCATGAGGTAGGGAAGGGCGGGAAGGAGGTGGTGGCGGCGGAAGTAGAAGCGGCGAAGGGCCTGTTTCCCCTCAGGGGGGCGGTCCATGTGCCGTCCCACCAGGGCCTTGGCCCTCTCCACCGTTTCCTTTGGGAACCGTAGCCATTCCAGGGAAGCTCCCGTCAGCTCGGCCCCTACCTCCGCATGGCCGAGGAAGCGGAAGCGGCCCGCTTCCGGGTCAAAGCGACGGGTCAGGGGCTTGCCCACGTCGTGGTAAAGGGCGGCCAGCCGGGCCTCCAAGGGGGCCTCGGGCCAAAGCCAGGCCAGGTGGAAAAGCACGGAGAGGGTGTGCTGCCAGCCATCCAGATGGTGGACGCCCCCCTGCTTAAGACCCACCAGGAGGCGGAGCTCGGGAAGGTAGACGTCCAAAAGGCCCGTGCGCTCCAGCAGGTGAAAGCCCCAGGCCGCCCTGGGGGAGAGGAGGAGCCGGCTCAGTTCCTCCTTCACCCGTTCCCGGGCGGGAAGGGCCTCGAGGTGAGCCTGGAGGAAGCGGGCATGGTGGGAAAGGGCGTTTCGGGTTTCCCCGGGCAGGCCAAGGCCCAGGCTGGCAGCCAGGCGCACCGCGCGGAGGCTTCGGAGATGGTCCTCGTAAAGATTGGCCTCCCGTACGGGAACCAGCACCCTCCGGTTCAGATCCTCGTCCGCCCCGCGGATGCCGAGGATGCGGTTTTGCCTCCAGAAAAGAGCGTTAAGGCGGAAGTCCCGCTTGAGGAGGTCTTCCTCCAGGTTTCCCTCCAGGGGGGAGAAGTCCAGGACGAGGCCCCCTGTGACCAGGCGGTACTGGCCCCGCTCCTCGTCCAAGGGGAACAGGGTGCCCCCCAGGTGGCTTTGGGCATCCTGTGCCGCCTTCCTGGGGTCCTCCGCCACGAAGTCCAGGTCCTGCGGCCTCCTCCCGAGAAGGAGGTCCCTTAGGGCACCCCCCACGGGGATGGCCCCCTTGGGGGTATAAAAGGGGAAGTCCCTATGGGCGATCGGGCGAAGCACCCCATCATTATCGGCATCACCGGGAACATCGGAAGCGGCAAGAGCACGGTGGCCGCCCTCCTAAGGTCCTGGGGCTACCCGGTCTTGGACCTGGATGAGCTGGCGGCACGGGCCAGGGAGAACAAGAAGGCGGAGCTTAGGCGGCTTTTCCCGGAGGCCTTTGCGGGCGGGGAGCTGGACCGGAGGGCGCTGGCCCAGCTGGTCTTTTTCGACCTGGAAAGGCTTAAGGCCCTCGAGGACCTCCTCCACCCAGAGGTGCGAAGGCTTTTGGCCGAGGAGCTGGCCCGCATCAAAGCCCCCTTGATCTTCCTGGAAATCCCCCTGCTTTTTGAGAAGGGGTGGGAGGCCCATCTGGATGGAACCCTTTTGGTGGCGGCTCCTGTGGAGGAGCGGGTGAGGCGGGTGGTGGCGCGCTCGGGGCTTTCGCCGGAGGAGGTCCTGGCCCGGGAAAGGACCCAGATGCCCGAGGAGGAGAAGAGGAAGCGGGCCACCTGGGTTTTGGAGAACCGAGGAGGGCTTAAGGAGCTGAAGGAGGGGCTGAGGGAGATCCTGGCCCGGATCCAGGAGCGTTTTGGGATAAGCTAAAGGGCATGCGGGTGGCCTTGGTATCGGGGGCAAGCCGGGGGATTGGGGAGGCCATCGCCCGGCTTCTCCACGCTAAAGGGTACAGGGTAGGGCTTTTTGCCCGGGATGAAGGGAGGCTTAAGGCCTTGGCCTCGGAGCTGGGGGAAGGGGCCGTGGCCTTGCCTGGGGATGTGCGCTCCTTTGCGGACTGGCAGAAGGCGGTGGCGGGCCTCTTGGAGGCTTACGGCCAGCTGGACCTCCTGGTCAACAACGCTGGGATTGGCGTGATGAAGCCCGTGGCCGAGCTCAGCGAGGAGGAGTTCCGCCAGGTTTTGGAGGTGAACCTGGTGGGGCCCTTTTTGGGCCTCAAGGCGGCCTTGCCAGCCCTCTTGGCCTCGAGGGGGATGGTGGTGAACATCGCCAGCCTGGCGGGCAAGAATGCCTTCAAGGGCGGGGCCGCGTATAACGCCAGCAAGTTCGGGCTTTTGGGCCTCATGGGGGCGGCCATGCTGGAGCTCCGGGAGGCTGGCGTACGGGTGGTGAATATCCTGCCAGGCTCGGTGGACACGGGCTTTGCCGGCAACACCCCGGGAGCCTCCTGGAAGCTTTCCCCTCTTGATGTGGCCCAGGCGGTGCTTTTCGCAGCGGAGATGCCGGAAAGGGCTATGGTGAGCGAGATAGAGCTCCGTCCCACCCACACTGCCCCCAAGGTGGGCTAAGCTAAGGCTATGGCCTTGCCCAAGAAGCTTCAGGAAGCCCTGGATCTGATTCGGGCCATGCCCAAGGAGCTCAAGGCCCAGGTGCTTCTGGAATACGCCAAAAAGGTGCCCACCCCGCCTCCTGGGGTGGAGCTGGAACGGGTTCATGAATGCCAGACCCCCTTCTTCCTGAGGGCGGAGGTGGAGGGGGGAAGGGTTAGGCTTCACTTCTTCGTCCCCGATGAAGCCCCCACGGTGAAGGCCTTTGCGGGTCTTCTGAAGGAGGGCCTCGAGGGGGAGCCCCCTGAGGCGGTGCTTTCCGTGCCCCCCACCTTTTACCGGGGAGCAGGGTTAGAGGAACTCCTCACCCCCTTACGGCTAAGG
The DNA here is from genome assembly GCF_000381045.1 of Thermus scotoductus DSM 8553. Lineage (GTDB taxonomy): Bacteria > Deinococcota > Deinococci > Deinococcales > Thermaceae > Thermus > Thermus scotoductus. The sequence continues at coordinate 135,979 of NZ_KB905730.1, forward strand.
GGCCTCGAGGCGGCCCTTTTGCGGTTGCAGGACCAGGTGCGGAGAGCCCTTTAATGCCACCCTACTCTGCCACTAGGCAGGGTGGGGGCCCCGGTAAACCACCCCACGCTGCCTTGCGGCAGCGTGGGGGCCCCGGTA
>NZ_KB905730.1:136216-137096 GCF_000381045.1 Thermus scotoductus DSM 8553
GTGGGGGCCCCGGTAAACCACCCCACGCTGCCTTGCGGCAGCGTGGGGGCCCCGGTAGGGTATAAGCCATGCTCCTTGCCTTCGTTGTCGGCTACTTCCTGGGAAGTTTCCCCATAGCCTTCTGGTTCGGGGCCCTTAGGGGAAGAAACCTGCTTAAGGAGGGCTCGGGCAATCCCGGGGCCTTTAACGCCTACCGGGTTTTGGGGCCCGTGCCTGGCCTAATGGTTCTCCTCCTGGACGCCCTTAAGGGGATCCTGGCGGTGGCCTTGGGGGAGGGCGTTGCGGGAAGCCCTTTGGGAGGCTTGGCCGGAGGGGTGGGAGCGGTGTTTGGGCATGCGTTTTCCCCCTGGCTTGCTTTTCGGGGAGGCAAGGGCCTGGCTACGGGGGCCGGGGTGCTTTTGGCGGTGGATCCCCGGATGCTTTTGGGCTCCCTCCTTCTTTTCGCCATCCTCCAGGCCCTCTTTCGCCGGCCCTACCGGGTGGCCTTGGCGGTGGCCTTGGCCCAACCCCTCTTGGCGGCCTTGCTTCATCCTTCTTTCGCTTTCCTCCTCTTCGGCCTGGGGCTTGGCCTTCCCGTGGCCTTGCGCCACCTCAAGGACTGGGATCGCTAAGTACCCTCCCCCAAGATTTTCAACTCCACACCCCCCAGGGCCTTGAGGGCCTGAACCACCGCCTCCCTAAGCTCCTCAACCCCCCCGTAGTGCCGCCGAGGCATCAAAAACCCCTTCACCCGCCGCCACACACCCTCCATGGGGTTCAAATGGGGACTGTACCGGGGCAGGTATCCCACCGTAAGCCCCCGCTCCCTCCACGCCCCCTTCCTCCCCTCCATCCCCCGCGACCGGTGAAAGGACGCATTGTCCATGAACACCCTCAAAGG
>NZ_KB905731.1 GCF_000381045.1 Thermus scotoductus DSM 8553
CCCCACGTCCACCACAGGTGGACACGGATTTGGTACAATGTTCTTGGGGACAAAGTTCCCCGTGGACCTTGAAACTTGGAGTAGGGGGTTCCATCGGGTAGTCCGATGGGTAAAACTCCAAACGAACACCCGTGGCAGAGCCAGAAGCATTGCGCTCGCTTGCCGATACGGAGTCAAGGTCTTTCTGGGCCTGGACGGGGCCTTCGGGAGCAATCCCGAGAAGCCCTGGACTTTAGTCCGGGGAGTCGTCACATCCAGAGATCCAGCACGATAAAGAGGAACATCCCCAGGCTCACCCCCACGTTGGCCTGGAAAAAGGCCAGGTCCACCCGGCTTAGGTCCTGGGGGCTCACCAGGCGGTGCTCGTAGAAGAGGAGCCCTCCCACCAAGAGGAGACCCAAAAAGTAGAGGCTTCCCGCCCCGTAGCTAAGGCCAGCCAGGAGGAAGGCCAGCCAGGCGGTAAGGTGGGTGGCCCGGGCAATCCAGAGGGCCAAGGGGATGCCGAAGCGGGCCGGGATGCTCTTTACCCCGTAAGCGCGGTCGAAGGTGTAGTCCTGCGTGGCGTAGAGGATGTCGAACCCGGCGATCCAAAGCCCCACCCCTGCCCAGAGCCAGTAGGCGGTGGGGTGGAAGCTTCCCGTGACGGCGATCCAGCCACCTGCGGCGGCAGCCCCGATGGTGAGGCCCAGCACGTAGTGGCAAAGCCAGGTGAAGCGCTTGGTGTAGCTGTAGATGGTGAGGAAGAAGACCGCCACCGGAAGGAGACGGGCGGTGAGGGGATTAAGGGATAGCCCGGCGAGGGTCAACAGGAGGAGGCCCACCAGGGCCAAAAAAAGGGTTTCCCAGGGTTTGACCAGTCCTTTGGGCAGATGCCGGTTCTGGGTCCTGGGGTTTAAGGCGTCGATCTTCCAGTCTATAAGGCGGTTTAAGGCCATGGCCATGGTCCGGGCCCCCACCATGGCCAGGGTGACCAGGAGGAAGGTGCGAAGGCCCGGCCAGCCCCCCGCCGCAAGAAGCATCCCCCCGTAGGCAAAGGGAAGGGCGAAGAGGGTGTGCTCGAAGCGGATTAGGTCTAGATAAAGCCGAAGCCGCCTCATCCCCGTCGCACCTCAACGATCCGGTTTGTCTCGTCCACCAGGACCACGGTGGGTTTGAGGTTCCTTGCCTCCTCCTCCTCAAAGATGCCGTAGGCCACCAGGATCACCAGGTCCCCTGGGCGCACCAGGTGGGCGGCGGCCCCGTTGATCTGCACCACCCCTGATCCCCTAGCCCCGGGTAGGGCGTAGGTGGTGAGCCGGGCCCCGTTGGTGATGTCGTAGATGTCCACCTGTTCGTAGGGCAGGATGCCGGCGGCATCCAAAAGATCCTGGTCCACGGTGACCGAGCCCACGTAGTGGAGGTCCGCATGGGTAACCGTAGCCCGGTGGATCTTGGCGTGGAACATCACCCTTTTCACAAAGGCCAAGTCTACCCTTCCGATGCCTCTTTGGGAAGCGTCCCCTCCACGAAGAGGGTCTTGGCATGGGTGTAGAGCACCTGGCCGGGTGCCGCCTTCCTGGGGCGCCACACGTGCTTTTTGCGGGTGTAGTCCACGGGGACCTGGTTTTCCCCCCTGGCCTTGGAGTGGTAGGCGGCGAGCCTTGCGGCAAAGAGAAGGTCGTCCAGGGGGGGATTCCTTCCCTCCGCCTTAAGGATCACGTGGCTTCCCGGCACCCCTTGAGCGTGGAACCACAGGTCCTCGGAGTGGGCCATACGGGTGAGGAGGTCGTTTTCCTTGGCGTTTCTGCCCACCAGAACGGGATAGCCCGAGGGGGAGGTGTACCTCAGGCCAAGCCTGGGTCCTTTCCTCTCCTTAGGTTTTCGGGAAAAGTCCAAAAGCTCCTGGAGGTCCGCCTGCCTGACCCGCTCCATCTCCCTCTCCAGAGCCTTTAGCTTCTCCTCCGTTTGCGGGATGAGCTCTAGGGCCCTTTCCGCCAGCTCCTCCAGGCGGCGGGCCCGGTCGTAGAGCTTCCTGGCGTTTTCCTGGGGGGATAGGGTGGGGTCCAAGGGGATCTCCACCGGCTTGCCGTCAAACCCTTCCAGAACCGCCTTTTCCGCACCCCGGGGTACCTCCTTAAGCCGGGCCAGGAGGAGATCGGCTTTCTGCCGCAGGCTTTCCGCTTCCTCCAGGCGCTCGAGGGCCCGGTGGTAGTCGGCAAGCCTTGCCGAAAGGGTCTTCTGCTCCTGCTTTAGAGCCTCGAGGAGGGGCTTCCTCAAGGCTTCTTTCTCCTCCTCGGCCCACTTTTCCCGGAGCTCCTGGGAAAGAGCGGTGCCCAGGGCGGGATTCTCCACAAGATCCTTTAGCGCCTGGAAAACCCTGGCCAGGCCAGCCTCGTCCAAGGGGGTTTCCGGGGTGAGGGCCGCCCTTTTGGCCAGCTCCCGCATGAGCTCCAGCCCTATCCCATCCACATGGCGCACCACTTCCTTAAGGGGTTTTCCCAGAAGGACCCGGAGTTCCTCCAGGGTCAGGGTCCTGGGATCCAGCTTCTCGTAAGGGGGTGGGGGCACGTAAAGCAGGCCGGGCTTTACCTGGCGGTAGCGGTTCACCTCGCGGGTGATGGGGCGGTCTACCCCCAGGATCATCCCTTCTTCATCCAAAAGGATAAGGTTGGCGTTCCGCCCCGTGGCCTCGAGGACCAAGGTGGCGGGTGGGGTATCCACGAACCCCTTTTCCCCGGCAAAGCGGAAGAGGACCACCCGGTCCAGCTTGATCTGCTCCGCTTCCCGCAGGGGGCCCTTCACCCGGGCCTGGACCTGCCGCTGGAAAGGGGTCTTGGGCTCTCCCAAGAGGCTTCCCTCCTCCAGGGCCAGGCTGGGGGCCGGGGGGCGGTAGCGGGCCACCAGGTTGAAGATGCGGCCCGATTGACCCTTGAGGAGGATGGCCAGACTGCCTTCCTCGGGAAAGGCCAGGCCCAGGTTTAAAGCGGGAAGCTCCTTTCGTAGCTCCCGCAGGAAGGCGTGGATCAGCAATCCTTCCATTTTCTAAAGACCACCAAAAAGGCGGTATGCCCCACCTGCTGGAACCGGGGATGAGCCACGGGAAGCCGGATCTCCCACTCCCGCCAGGCTACCTCCAGGACCCGCTCCAGCTTGAGGGGCAGGCCCTCTACCCTCTGTACCAGCTCCAGCACCTGGGTGATGTTGGGGAGGTAGGCCACCAGGAAACGATCGGGCTTAAGAGCCTCCGTGGCTTTGGCCAGGACCTTCCAGGGTTCCATGAGGTCCAGGGCCACCCCGTGGAAGCTTTCCCTTTCCAACTGGGCCTCCTCCAGGCTTTGCAGGTGAAAGCGCACGTTTTCCACCTGCCAGAAGGCCTTCACATTGGCCTCCGCCTGGGCCAGGTGCTGGGGCCGTTTCTCGTAGCTTTCCACGAGTCCCGTGGGCCCCACCGCCCGGGCCAGGAAGAGGGTGAGTCCCCCGGAGCCCGTGCCCGCCTCGAGGACCCGCATCCCCGGGGCCAGATCCAAAAGGGTCACCATGGCGCTGGCGTCCTTGGGGTACGTGGGGGTGGCGCTACGCCGCATGTGGAGGAGGTACTCCTCCAGGGTGGGGTGGTGGACGGAAAGCTCCTCCCCCAGGTGGGTCCACACCCTTCCCCCCGGGCCGGCCTTGCGGATTTCCTCGTGAGGCACGGTGCCCCGGTGGTGGTGGAAGACTCCACCCTCCTTAAGGTGAATCAGGAAGGCTCGGCCTTTGGCGTCCTTAAGAAGAAAGAGCTCACCTTCCATCCCAAACACTTTAGCGGGCCAGGGCCCTGGAGTCCAGGACCTTCTCCAGCTCACAGGGATTGGAAGCCCCGTGGGATCCCGCAAGGGTACGAAGGATACCCACAGGCCAAGGCACAGGGCCTAGCCCCTCACACCTTGAAAAACCCTTCCACCGGCAGGACGAAGACCACGGCCCCGCCCACCTGCACCTCCACCGGCTGGGCCAGGAACGGGTCGGGGGCCTCGGAAAGGGGAAAACCCCGGGTGACCAGGCGGGTGCGGGTGCGGCATTTTTCCCGGATCAGCTCCAGCACTTCTTGGACCCTTTCGTCCTCCACCCCGATCAGCAAGGTGGTGTTCCCCTCCCGCAGAAAGCCGCCAGTGGAGGCCAGCTTGGTGGACTGCAAGCCCCGCTCCAAGAGGGCTTTGGTGAGCCCGGGGGCGTCGGTATCCTGCACGATGGCCACGATGAGCTTCATTGGCCTTCATTGTACACTGCTGGGCCTCCTTGCCCTCAGGCTTTCTGCAAGATGCCGTGCCATTCCTGTAGGCTTCTGGCCTCGGGGCCTTTTTCCCTGGCCTTTAGAATGGCCTTTAAGCTCCACCAAGCACCCTCTAAGGTGGTGATGAAGGGAAGGCCCTTTTCCACCGCCCGCCTCAACTCGGGGTGGGGGACAGGGCTGATGAGGAGGTCATATTCCCCTTCGGAGAGGGTAAAGCCCGCCTCGAGGTAGACTTGCCGGAGTTCTTCCAGCCGACGGGCTTCCTTGGGGGGAAGCCCTTCTTGGATGAAGCGCACCCGCCCCTCTAGGGGAAGCCTCTGGCCTGCGCCCAGCTCTGCCTTGTAGTAGGCCAGGTAAGGGTCCTCGTCCAGGCCCATGCTTTCCCCGGTGGAGCGCATCTCGGGACCCAAAACCGGGATGACCCCGGGGAACTTGAGCCAGGGGATGACCACCTCTTTCACCGCGTAGTAGGGGGGTATGGGGTCCAGGTCCCGGATCCCCAGGTCCCTCAGGGTTTTCCCCACGGCGATGAGGGCGGCCAGCTTGGCCAGGGGTATCCCGATGGCTTTGGAAACGAAGGGGACGGTGCGGCTTGCCCGGGGGTTGGCCTCGAGGATGTACACCTCCTCCCCCAAAACGGCATACTGCACGTTCAAAAGGCCCTTCACCCCCAGGGCCAAGGCCAGCTTCCGGGTGTAGGCCCTGACCTTTTCCAAAGCGCCTGGGGAAAGGTGCACCGGGGGGAGCACCGTGGCGGAGTCTCCCGAGTGCACTCCAGCCCGCTCCACATGCTCCATCACCCCGGCGATCATCACCTCTTCCCCGTCGGAAAGGGCGTCCACATCCAGCTCCAAGGCCCCCTCCAGGTACCGGTCCAGGAGGATGGAGGGCTTGTCCTGAAGGGGCTCGTAGACCTCCTCCAGGTAGTGCTCTAGCTCCTCACGGCTCTGGAGGACCCGCATGGCCCGCCCCCCCAGGACGTAGCTGGGCCGGGCCAGGAGGGGGTAGCCCACTTCCTCGGCAAGCTCCAGGGCTTCCCCGGGGGCGGCTGCCACCCGGCCCTCAGGCTGAGGGATACCCAGCTCCCGGCAAAGCCGGTTGAACTCGTGGCGGTCCTCCGCCTTGTGGATGGCGGCGAAGGGAGTGCCGAGGAGCTTTACCCCGGCTTCCTCGAGGCCCTTGGCCAGCTTCAAGGGGGTTTGGCCGCCCAGGGTGGCGATGACCCCGATGGGCTTCTCATGCTCCACCAGGTTCAGGACATCCTCGAGGGTCAGGGGTTCAAAGTAAAGGCGGTCGGCGGTGTCGTAATCGGTGGACACCGTTTCGGGGTTGGAGTTCACCATGATGGTCTCGTACCCTGCCTCCTTCAGGGCCCAGACCGCATGCACCGTGGCGTAGTCAAACTCCACCCCCTGGCCGATGCGGATAGGCCCCGAGCCCAGGATCACCACCTTGGGTTTGCTGGAGGGCCAGACCTCGTCCTCCAGCTCGTAGGTGGAGTAGTGGTAGGGGGTGTAGGCCTCGAACTCCGCGGCGCAGGTGTCCACGGTCTTGTAGACGGGCACCACCCCCAGGGCCTTCCGCTCCTGGCGGACCTCCTTTTCCCCCTTGCCCAGGAGCTCGCCCATGCGGGCATCGGTGAGCCCCAGGCCCTTATAGAAGCGCCAGTCCTCCCGGTCCTTGGGGGGATGAAGCTGGAGCCACCCCTCGGCCTGGACGATTTCCTGTATCTGGTACAGGAACCACGGGTCGATGCGGGTGGCCTGGTACAGGTCCTCTATGGGCATCCCCCGCCGCAGGAGCTCCATGACCGCATAGATGCGGTCGGGGTTGGGGTAGAGCTTCTTCTCCAGGTCCTCCGTGCGCACCTGGGCCAGGGCCCTGACGTCCCGTTCTAGACCCCTCAGGGCCTTCATGAGGGCTTCCTTGAAGGTGCGGCCGATGGCCATCACCTCCCCCACGGACTTCATCTGGGTGCCGAGCTCGTCCTTAAGCTCCCCCAGGGTGTTGGGGAGGTCCTTGAACTTCTCAAAGGCGAAGCGGGGGATCTTCACCACCACGTAGTCGATGGTGGGCTCAAAGGAGGCCGGGGTCTTGCGGGTGATGTCGTTGGGAAGCTCGTCCAGGCGGTAGCCCACCGCCAGAAGGGCCGCGATCTTGGCGATGGGGAAGCCCGTGGCCTTGGAGGCGAGGGCGCTGGAACGGGAGACCCGGGGGTTCATCTCGATGACCACCTGGCGGCCCGTCTTGGGGTCCACGGCGAACTGGATGTTGGAACCTCCGGTGTCTACCCCGATCTCCCGGATCACCGCCTTGGCGGCGTCCCGCATCCGTTGGTACTCCGCGTCGGAGAGGGTTTGAGCAGGGGCCACGGTGATGGAGTCCCCGGTGTGGACCCCCATGGGGTCCACGTTTTCGATGCTGGTGATGATGACCACGGTGTCCGCATGGTCCCGCATCACCTCCAGCTCAAACTCCTTCCAGCCCAAAACCGATTCCTCCACCAAGGCGGTGTGCACCGGGGAGAGGAGAAGGCCCCGGCCGAGGACCTCCCTTAGCTCGGCCTCGTTCCGGGCGATACCGCCCCCGGTGCCCCCCAGGGTAAAGGAGGGGCGGACCACCACCGGGTAGCCCACCTCGCGGGCGAAGTGGAGGCCCTCCTCCACGCTCCCCACCATCTGGCCTCGAGGCACCTCGAGGCCAATCTTGCGCATGGCCTTTTGGAACTCCTCCCGGTCCTCTCCCTTTTTGATGGCCTCGGCCTTGGCCCCGATGAGCTCCACCCCGTAGCGGGCAAGTACCCCTTCCTCGTGAAGGGCCATGGAGAGGTTCAAGGCGGTCTGCCCCCCCAAGGTGGGGAGAAGGGCATCCGGGCGCTCCTCGGCGATCACCCTTTCCAGGTATTCCAGGGTGAGGGGCTCCAGGTAGGTGCGCTCGGCCAGCTCGGGATCGGTCATGATGGTGGCGGGGTTGGAGTTCACCAGGATGGCCTCGTACCCTGCCCCCCTGAGGGCCTTCACCGCCTGGGTGCCCGAGTAGTCGAACTCCGCAGCTTGGCCGATGGTGATGGGCCCGGAACCGATGATGAGGATTTTCTTGAGGTCTCTTCTCGGCGGCATCGCGTACCCAATGGGCGAGGATAACATACTTGGCCCGGGTTGTCCAAGGAGAATGCCACTTCTTATGCAAAGTACCCGGGCTTAACTGCATAACTTTGCGCAGAGGTCCCGCCTTCGCCTGGTACAATCAAGGGTATGCGCAGGGTCAAACCCGAGGAACTCCCGGCCCTCCTGAACCAGGGGGTGAAGGTGGTGGACGTCCGCCCGGCGGACAAGCGCCATACCCCCTTGCCCTTTCCCGCGGAGTGGGTGCCCCTGGAGAAAATCCAGGCGGGGGAGCACCACCTGCCCAAGGTTCCCTTGCTCTTGGTGTGCGAGAAGGGGCTCATCAGCCAGGTGGCGGCCCTGTATCTGGAGGCGGAAGGGTACGAGGCCATGAGCCTGGAGGGCGGGTTGCAGGCCTTGACGGAGGGTAGTTAGGCCCTTAGAATGGCGGATGCTGAGCGTGGTGAGCGTAGCTCAGCTGGTTAGAGCACCGGACTGTGGATCCGGGGGTCGTGGGTTCAAGTCCCATCGCTCACCCCAATCCCGCCACCCCGCAAGGGGTGGTATTTTAAAGGGGGGCCTCGCCCTCCTTTTGCGAGGATGGCGGAACCGGTAGACGCGCCGGACTTAGGATCCGGTGGGGTAACCCGTGCGGGTTCAAGTCCCGCTCCTCGCACCACAAGGGCGGGGCCCCTTTTTGAAGCGCGAGGTGAGGCGTGGCGGAAATCCTGGAACGTTCCGGCTATCGGGTAAAGGTCCGGGTGGAGGTACCTAAGGAGAAGGTGGAGGAAAGGTACCAGGCCCTCCTTAGGGACGTGGCCAAGCGGGTGAGGATCCCGGGGTTCCGCCCGGGAAAGGCCCCCTTGAAGGTGGTGGAGGCCCGCATCGGGCGGGAAGAGCTCCTGTCCGACCTCAAGGAGCGCCTGGTGGAGGAGACTTATCCCCTTGCGGTGCAGGAGCTGGGCCTCTTGCCCGTGGCGGCGAGGGTGGTGGAGGAGGAGCTGAGCGAGGGGGAGGGTTTTCGCTACGTGGCCGAGGTGGAGAACTACCCCGAGGTGCAGCTTCCCGACTGGCGGAGCTTTGACCTCCAGGTGGCCCAGGAGGAGGTCACGGAAGAGATGGTGGACAAGGCCTTGGAGGAGCTCCGCCATCGCTACGCCGAGCTGGTGCCTGTGGACCGGGAGGCCCAGGAGAAGGACCACGTCTTCGTGCGCACCGAGGAGGGGTCGGAGTTCCCCATTGACCTCTCCAAGGCCCTTCCCCACGTGCGGGAGGCCCTTTTGGGCAAGCGGGCGGGGGAGGTGGTCATGGTCCCCGTCTTGAACGAGAAGGGGGAGAAGGTGCGGGAGGTGCGCACCGAGATCCTGGAGGTCAAGACCCTGGTGCTTCCGGAACTGGATGAGGAGTTCGCCAAGACCCTGGAGGCCGAGAGCTTAGAGGATTTAAGGGAGAAGGTGCGCCAAAGCCTAAAGCGCCAGGCAGAAGCCCGGTACCAGGAGGCGCGGGAGCGGGCCTTCCTGGAGAAGCTCGCCGAGGGGTTGGAGGCGGAAATACCCCCTTCCATGCTGGAGGCAGAGGAGCGCCACCTCCTGGAGCACCTGGCGGAGGACCTCGCTCGGCAGGGGATTCCCCTCGAGGCTTACCTCAAGGCCCTGGAGGAGAAGGGGGAGTTTGAGAAGTTCCGGGAGGAGCTGAGGCAGGAGGCCTTGAAGCGGGTGAAGCGGTCCTTGGCCAAGGAGCGCCTGGCGGAGGAGCTCAAGCCCGAGGTGAGCGAGGAGGAGTGGCAGGCCTACCTGCAGGCGGTGGCCCGCTCCTACGGAATCTCCTTGCAGGAGCTGAGGCGGGAGTTTGGGGAGAGGGGCCTTGCCCGCTTGCGGGCGGCCTACATCCAGGACAAAGCCGTGAAGGAGGCCTTGGCCAAGCTCCTGTAGGAGCGTCATGGTGGCCCAGGGGGCTTTTCCCCCTGGGCTTGCCGCTACAATGGGGACTGGTATGGTCATACCCTACGTCATAGAGCAGACCGCCCGCGGCGAGCGGGTCTACGACATCTACTCACGGCTTCTCAAGGATCGCATCATCTTCCTGGGCACCCCCATAGACTCCCAGGTGGCCAACATCATCGTGGCCCAGCTACTTTTCCTGGATGCCCAGAATCCCAATCAGGAGATCCGCCTCTACATCAACTCCCCCGGGGGCGAGGTGGATGCCGGGCTTGCCATCTACGACACCATGCAGTTCGTCCGGGCCCCGGTTTCCACCATCGTCATCGGCATGGCGGCCAGCATGGCCGCGGTGATCCTGGCCGCCGGGGAGAAGGGCCGGCGCTACGCCCTGCCCCATTCCAAGGTGATGATCCACCAGCCCTGGGGCGGGGTCCGGGGCACGGCCAGCGACATCGCCATCCAGGCCCAGGAGATCCTGAAGGCCAAGAAGCTTTTGAACGAGATCCTGGCCAAGCACACTGGCCAGCCCCTGGAGAAGGTGGAGAAGGATACCGATCGCGACTACTATCTCTCGGCCCAGGAGGCCATGGAGTACGGGCTTATTGACCAGGTGGTGACCCGTGAGGAAGCCTAGGCCCTTTTGCAGCTTTTGTGGCCTTCGCCCCCCAGAGACGGGGCGGCTTCTGGAAAGCCCCATCGCCGAGGTCTACATCTGCGAGGACTGCGTGGAGCGGGCCCAGGAGCTCTTGCGCCAGGAGAAGCGGGGGCCCAAGGGGCCAACACGCCTTCCCAAGCCCCAGGAGATCAAGGCCCACCTGGACCAGTACGTGGTGGGGCAGGAGGCGGCCAAGAGGGCCTTGAGCGTGGCCGTCTACAACCACTACAAGCGCCTCCTCCATCCGGAGGCGGAGATCGGTAAGTCCAATATCCTCCTCATCGGCCCCACGGGTACGGGTAAGACCCTCCTGGCGGAAACCCTGGCCCGTTTCCTGGATGTGCCCTTTGCCATCGCCGACGCCACCACCCTGACCGAGGCGGGGTACGTGGGGGAGGACGTGGAAAACGTCATCCTCCGCCTTCTGCAGAACGCCGACTTTGATGTGGAGCGGGCGGAGATGGGCATCGTCTACATCGACGAGATCGACAAGATCGCCCGCAAGTCGGAAAACCCCTCCTTGACCCGGGACGTTTCCGGGGAAGGGGTGCAGCAGGCTCTGTTGAAGATCATCGAGGGTACCATCGCCAACGTGCCTCCTCAGGGAGGGCGCAAGCACCCGCACCAGGAGTTCATTCCCGTGAACACCAAGAACATCCTCTTCATCCTGGGCGGGGCCTTTGAGGGGCTGGAGAACATCGTCAAGGCCCGCACCGAGCGCACCACCATTGGCTTTACCCGTGGCAAGACCAAGGAAGCCCACGAGGAGCCCTTAGAGGTCATCCCCGAGGACCTGGTTAAGTTCGGCATGATTCCAGAATTTGTGGGGCGGGCCCCCCTCATCGTCCAGCTTCATCCCCTTACGGAAGACGACCTGGTGCGCATCCTCACCGAGCCGAAGAACGCCTTGGTGAAGCAGTACCAGGAACTCATGCGCCTGGAGGGGATTGAGCTTCGCTTTACCCAGGCGGCCCTGAAGGAGATCGCCCGCCGGGCCCTGAAGCGGGGCACAGGGGCCCGGGGCCTCAGGGCCATCCTGGAGAAGACCATGGTGGACCTCATGTTTGAGGCCCCGGGAAGCGGGGTCCGCGAGCTGGTGATCGACCTTCCCCACCTGGACCAGCCCCTGAAGGCCCTCGAGGAGGCCAAACTCCGCCAGGCCTCCTAGGGAGCTACCCCTGGCCTAGGCGGGCCACCAGTTCCTCCTTCAGGGCGAAGAGCCTCTCGCTGAGGGAGACATGGTAGACGTGGGGGTTTACCAGGCGGCGCACCCCGGGGTCCAGGCGTTCCACGTCCTTCTTTCGCCTTTCCTGTAGGACCTCTATGGGAAGGGGAGGAAAGAGGCGCCCTCCCCGGAAGACCTCTTCTAAGAGAGGCTCCAGCGTGAACTCTCCTGGGTTTAACAGGCGCCGCTTGGTGGGGTCGGTGGGATGGCGGAGGACCAGGGGCCTGTCCTCCCGGATCTCCTCGTCAAAGGTGGCGAGAAGATCGGCGGTGGCCAGGCCCCTATGGTCGTAGACCCGGAAGACCTTTTTGTGCCCGGGGTTCAGCACCTTTTCCAGGGAATCCGAGATCTTGATGGCCGGGGCCCAGGTGCCGTTTTCCCGGATGGCCACCAGCTTGTACACCCCTCCCAGGGCAGGGTATCCCCAGGAGACCACCATCTTGGTCCCCATCCCGTAGACCAGGCGCTTTAAAAGCCGGTCGGGATCCACCCCGTAGCGGGGGGCTTCCTCCTGGATCTGGCTTTTGATCTGCCAGATGACCAGCTCGTCCAGGTCTCCTGAAAGCACGATGAGGGTCTCGGGGAAGCCCGCCTTGTCCAGCTCCTTGGCCACCTGTATGGCCAGGTAAGCGAGGTCCCCGGAGTCTATGCGCACCCCCACCGGTTTGTGCCCCTTGCGCCGCAACCGCTCAAAGACCCGGATGGCGTTGGGAAGACCCGAATCCAAGGTGTCCACGGTATCCAACAGGAGGATGGTGTCGTCGGGGAAAACCTCGGCGAAGGCCTGGAAGGCTTCCTCCTCGGAGTGGCCCAGGGCCAAGAAGGCCTGGACCATGCTGTGGGCATGGGTACCCGAGGAGGGAAGCCCAAGGAGGTGGGAAAGGCTCACGGCGCTGGACCGGTTGGCCCCCCCGATGAGGCTCGCTCGGGTGGCGGCCTCCCCTCCTTTGGCGGGGGCGCGGCGGAGGCCGAACTCCAGCACCACCGCTTCCCCGGCAGCTTCCCGCACCCGGCTCGCCTTGGTGGCGATGAGGGTTTCGTAGTTGATGCGGTTTAAGAGGGCGGTTTCCAGGAGCTGGGCCTGGAGAAGAGGGCCTTCTGCGCTGATAAGGGGCACCTGGGGATGGGCCACGCGACCTTCCGGAAGAGCCCTGAGGGTAAGGCCCGAAAAGCCCTCCATCTCCTTGAGGTAGCGGAGATAATCCTCGCCGAAAAGGGGTTTCCCGCTACGACTCTTCAGGGTGCGCAACGCCTCGAGCTCCGGTTCCCCAAAGCGCGCTTCCTCCAGCCAGCTTAGGAGGGGATCCAGCCCCGCGAAAACGGTGTAGCCTGCCTGGTGGGCCCCGTAGTCGGGGTTTTTGCGATAGAAGGCTTCAAAGAGGGCTTCCCTTTCGTGAAGGCCAAGCCGGAAGTAGACCTGGCCCATGGTGAGCTGGTAGAGGTCGGTGTAGAGGATGCCGAAGGGGTCCATGGGCCTAGCATAGCCCGCCTTTTTTCGCTACACTAGCGGGATATGGTGGAGGTCCACACCTGTAGCCCTGGTTGCCGCCACCACCTCGGAGGGGCGGGCTTTGGGGATGCCCCCTTAGTGCGGCTGGGTTACAACAAGGAGGCCCGGGCGGAGAAGTTCCCTTACCTCAAGGCCCTCTTGCAGAGACCCCTGGTTTTTGACGGGGCCATGGGCACCGAGCTACAAAAGCGGGAGCTTACCCCCGAGGACTACGGCGGGGAAGCCTACTTTGGCTGCCCGGAGGTCCTGAACCGCACCCGGCCTGACGTGATCCAGGAGATCCACCGGGCGTACCTCGAGGCCGGGGCCGAGGTGATTGAGACCAACACCTTTGGCGCCTTGCGCCACGTGCTGGCGGAGTATGGCCTCGAGGAGGAGGCGGAGGAGCTTGCCTACCTGGGGGCCCGGATTGCCAAGGAGGTGGCCGAGCCTTATGGGGCCTTCGTGGCGGGGGCCTTGGGGCCGGGCACCAAGCTCATCTCCCTGGGGCAGATCTCCTGGGATGAGCTTTTTACCGCCTATCAGGAAGCGGTGCGGGGGCTTCTTAGGGGCGGGGTGGACCTGATCCTTCTGGAAACCGCCCAGGATATCCTCCAGGTGCGCTGTGCGGTCCTGGCGGCCCGGGAGGCCATGGCCGAGGTGGGTAGGGAAGTACCCTTGCAGGTCCAGGTGACCATGGAGGCCACGGGCACCATGCTGGTGGGCACCGACGAGCAAGCGGCCCTGGCGGCGTTGGAGAGCCTGCCCATCGATGTGGTGGGCATGAACTGCGCCACGGGCCCCGACCTCATGGACGCCAAGATCCGCTACTTCGCCGAGAACGCCACCCGCTTCGTGAGCTGCCTGCCCAACGCCGGCCTGCCCCGGAACGAGGGGGGCAAGGTGGTCTACGACCTGACCCCGGAGGAGCTGGCCAGGTGGCACCTCAAGTTCGTCACCGAGTACGGGGTGAACGCCGTGGGCGGGTGTTGCGGCACGGGGCCGGAGCACATCCGCAAGGTGGCGGAGGTGGTGAAGGGAAAACCTGCTCCCAAGCGAAAGGAAACCTTCCCCCCCCAGGTGGCCTCCCTCTATCAGGCGGTTCCCCTGCGCCAGGAGGCAAGCGTTTTCCTGGTGGGAGAGCGCTTGAACGCCACGGGGAGCAAACGGTTTCGGGAGATGCTCTTTGCCCGGGACCTCGAGGGCATCCTGGCCCTGGCCCGGGAGCAAGTGGAGGAGGGTGCCCACGCCCTGGACCTTTCCGTGGCCTGGACGGGAAGGGATGAGCTTCAGGACCTCGCCTGGCTCCTTCCCCACTTGGCCACCGCGGTCACCGTGCCCTTCATGGTGGACTCCACCTCCCCTTTGGCCATGGAGTTTGCCCTTAAACACCTTCCGGGCCGGGTCCTTTTGAACTCCGCTAACCTCGAGGACGGCCTGGAGAAGTTTGACCGGGTGGCCTCCCTGGCCAAGGCCCACGGGGCGGCCTTGGTGGTCCTCACCATCGACGAAAAGGGCATGGCCAAGACCCAGAAGGAGAAGGTGCAGGTGGCCTTGCGCATGTACGAGCGCCTCACCGAGCACCACGGCTTCCGCCCGGAGGACCTCCTCTTTGACCTCCTCACCTTCCCTATCACCCAAGGGGACGAGGAAAGCCGCCCTTTGGCCAAGGAAACCCTTTTGGCCATGGAGGAGCTTAGGGAGAGGCTTCCGGGGGTGGGGTTTATCCTGGGGGTGTCCAACGTTTCCTTTGGGCTGAAGCCCAGGGCCAGGCGGATTTTAAACTCGGTCTTTCTGGATGAGGCCCGTAACAAGGGCCTGACCGCCGCCATCGTGGATGCGGGCAAGATCCTTCCCATCAGCCAGATCCCCGAGGAGGCCTACGCCCTGGCCCTGGACCTGATCTATGACCGGAGGCGGGAGGGATTTGATCCCCTCTTGGCCTTCATGGGCTACTTTGAAACCCACCGGGAGGACCCGGCCCTCAAGGAGGATGCCTTCCAGGCCCTGCCCGTTCTGGAGAGGCTGAAGCGCCGGGTGGTGGAGGGCAGGAAGGCGGGCCTCGAGGCGGACCTGGACGAGGCCTTGAGCCTCGGCCACAAGCCCCTGGACCTCATCAACGGCCCCCTCCTTTCGGGCATGAAGGAGGTGGGGGAGCTTTTCGGGGCAGGAAAGATGCAGCTTCCCTTTGTGCTCCAGGCCGCCGAGGTGATGAAGCGGGCGGTGGCCCACCTCGAGCCCCACATGGAACGGCGGGGCGAAGGCCGAGGGAAGATGGTGCTGGCCACGGTGAAGGGGGATGTGCACGACATCGGCAAGAACCTGGTGGATATCATCCTCACCAACAACGGCTACCAGGTGGTCAACCTGGGCATCAAGGTGCCCATCGAGGAGATGCTCAAGGCGGTGGAGGCGCACAGGCCCCACGCCTTAGGCATGTCGGGCCTCCTGGTGAAGAGCACCGTGGTCATGAAGGAAAACCTGGAGTACATGCGGGATAGGGGGTATACCCTGCCGGTGATCCTGGGGGGGGCGGCCCTGACCCGCTCCTATGTGGAGGAGCTTAAGGCCATCTACCCCAACGTCTACTACGCGGAGGATGCCTTCGAGGGCCTTAGGCTCATGGAAGCCCTCACCAGCGGGGAGGCCACCTTGGTAAGGAAGGAGGCCCAAAAGCCCAGGGTGGAGGCTCCCAAGGCGGTACCCAAGGCGAATCCTGTGGGGGAGGCTCCTTCCGTTCCCCGCCCTCCCTTCTTCGGGGTGCGGGTGGAGGAGAACCTGGACCTGGCCACCATCGCCCACTACGTGAACAAGCTCGCCCTCTACCGCGGCCAGTGGGGGTACAGCCGCAAAGGGCTTTCCCGGGAGGCGTGGCAGGCTTTGGTGGAGCGGGAGGCGGAGCCGGTCTTCCGGAGGCTGCTTAGGGAGGCCATGGAGGAGGGGTGGCTCAGGCCCAAGGTCCTCTACGGCTTCTTTCCCGTGGCCCGGGAGGGGGAGGAGCTTTTGGTGTTCTCCCCCGAGACCGGGGAGGTTTTGGAACGCTTTGCCTTCCCCCGGCAGAAGGGCGGGGGCCTCAGCCTGGTGGACTACTTCCGTCCCCGCTTCGCTCCTCCTTTTGGGGATGAAGAAAGGTGGCTTCCCGCCTATGAAGCGGGGGCCAGGGATGTCCTGGGGGTGCAGCTCGTAACCATGGGGGAGGAGCCTTCCAGGAAGGCCAAGGCGCTTTTTGAGGCTGGGGCTTACCAGGACTACCTTTTCGTGCATGGCTTCAGCGTGGAGATGACCGAGGCCCTGGCGGAGTACTGGCATAAAAGGATGCGCCAGATGTGGGGTATCGCCGGGAAGGATGCCACTGAGATCCGCAAGCTCTTCCAGCAGGGCTACCAGGGAGCCCGCTACTCCTTTGGTTATCCCGCCTGCCCAGACCTGGCGGACCAGGCCAAGCTGGACCGGCTCATGGACTTCGGCAGGGTTGGGGTGCGCCTCACGGAGAACTTCCAGCTGGATCCCGAGCACGCCACCAGCGCCATCGTGGTCCACCACCCGGAGGCGCGGTATTTCAACGTGGATTAAAGGGGAGCCTGCTCCCGGCCTTGAGGTAAGCCTCACTGGGGAAGCGGAATCTGGCCATCCCCCCAAGCCTGGTATACTTGGCCCCGTGCTGGGCCTTTACCACGCCGCCAGGTGCCTGGGCCTACGGCCAGCCCTGCTGGAGTCCCTGGGGATAAGGGCGCCCTTTTCCCGGCTTTCCCTTTTGGGCTTAAAGCCAGCGCACCGCCTCGAGGTGTGGGAGGGCTGGCTTTACCTGAATGGGAGGCGGGTGGGAGAGGCCCTGGACATCTTCGCCTACCTGGAGAAAGGCCTGGGGAAAGGGTATTTCCCGGCCTGGATGGGGTTTTTTGCCTACGAGTTTGCCCGCCACTTGGGCCTCGCCACCCATGGGCCCTTGCCGGGCCTGCCCGAGGCGGCCTTCTTTTACTATCCCGAGGGATTTGCCCTTTTGCAGGGGCGGCTTGTGGAAAGGCCTTCATTGCCCCTTGGGCCTTTACCTTACACCTCTCCACCTTTGCCCCCGCATCCTTTGGTTTCCGATTTCCCCCGGGAGGCTTTCCTGCAGGGAGTCCAGGCGGTTCAGGAGAGGATCCGGGCCGGGGTGGTCTACCAGGTGAACCTTTCCCACCGCTTCCGCCTGCTGGGGGCCGTGGACCCCCTTCTCCTTTACGCGCGCTTGCGGCTTTTGAACCCTTCTCCCTTCATGGGCCTTTTGGAAGGAGAGGGTTGGGCGGTGGTCTCGGGAAGCCCGGAGAGGCTTTTCCAGAAGGTGGGTGGCCGCATCCGGGCCCGTCCCATCGCCGGCACCCGGCCAAGGGGGAGGAGAGAGGAGGAGGACCTGGCCCTGGAAAGGGAACTCCTTTCTTCCCCCAAGGAACGGGCGGAGCACGCCATGCTGGTGGACCTCCTGCGCAACGACCTGGCCCGGGTGGCCTTGCCGGGGACGGTGAGGGTGCGGGAGCTATTTACGGTGGAACGCTACGCCCATGTGATGCACCTGGTCTCCGAGGTGGAGGGGTATACCCGGGCCTCCTTGGGCCAGGTTTTCGCCAGCCTATTCCCGGGAGGCACCATCACCGGGGCTCCCAAGTCCACGGTGATGGAGGCCATCCGCGAGCTGGAGCCCGTACCCCGGGGGGCCTACACGGGAAGCCTGGGGTACGTGTCGGGCCGGGGAGCGGACTTCAACATCCTCATCCGCTCCTTCCAGCAGGTGGGGGAGGAGGTGCTTTTTTCCGCGGGGGCGGGCATCGTGATCGGTTCAGAGCCGGAAGCGGAATACCGGGAAACGCTTCACAAGGCAGAGAGTCTTCTTTTGGCTTTGGACCGGGGCATGCCTGGAGCTAAGCCCGAAACGCCAAGGGTTTCGGCTTCATGGGCCCCGCCACCCCCTCCCCGGAGGGTACGGGCCAGGGTCCTCTTCCTGGAAAACCGCGATTCCTTTAGCTACAACCTCGTGGACTACCTGCGGGCCCTGGGGGCGGAGGTGGTCGTGGTGGACCAGGAGGAGCCTCCGAACCTCCGGGGATTCAGCCACCTGGTGGTGGGGCCAGGACCCAAGGACCCCTTTACGGCGGGTAGGGTCCTGGAGTGGACCCATAGGGCCTTGGCGGAAGGGATGCCTTTTTTGGGGGTTTGCCTGGGCCACCAGGCCCTGGGGGTGGCCCTGAGGGCTGAACTCTACCGGGAAGCCCCCGTGCACGGGGAGGCCCATGCCATCCACCACCGGGGAGAAGGCCTCTTTCAGGGCCTGCCCAACCCCCTTCCCTTTGCCCGCTACCACTCCTTGGCCATAAGGAACCTTCCCAGAGGGGTGCGCCTCCTGGCCTGGACTGGGGATGGGGTGCCCATGGCCATCTGGGATGGCAGGCGGGCCTACGGCGTGCAGTTCCACCCGGAGAGTATCCTGTCCCCGTGGGGGATGGAGCTCTTGGCCCGGTTTCTCAAGGAGGCCTGAGGCGGGTTCTCCTGAAAGGGGAGCCTTTCAGCGAGCCCCTTCCGGAGGGGTTTTTATACCATGGCCTTAGCGTTTTCACCACCTTGAGGGTGGAAAGGGGCCGACCCCTTTGGCTGGAGGAGCATCTTTTTCGCCTGCGCAGGCATGCTTTGGCCTTGGGGCTTCCCTACCCAGGGGATGGAGTGTTTTTGAAGGACCTCGAGGCCCTGGCCAAGGAGTTCGCCCACCTTCCCTGTTTCCGCCTCCGCTTCACCGTGGGGGAGGGGGTGTGGCTTTCCGAGGCTCGTCCGTATACCCCGCCCCCCTTGGCGGCCTATGAGGAGGGGGTGAAGGTGGCCCTCACCCCTTACCGGGTCCACCCCGACCTGGCCCGCTTCAAGACCGGAAACTACCTGCCCTACCGCCTGGCCCTGAAGGAGGCGGAGGGACAAGGGGCCTTTGAGGGGCTTTTGCAGGATGGCGAGGGCTACGTGGTGGACGGAAGCCGCACCAGCCCGCTCCTTTACCGGGATGGGGCGCTCCTTCTCTTGGAGGGGGGCCTCGAGGGCATCACCCGCAGGAAGGTGGCCGAGGCCGCCCGGGAGCTGGGGCTTAGGGTGGAGCGGGCCCGCTTGTACCCCTGGGAGCTCCCCTTGGCGGAGCCTCCTCCCCTTCCTCCCCATCTTTCCCTGCGCCGCCGGGGAGGGGAGGAGGAAGGGGTAAGGGGCAGTTTGCTCCTGGCGGGAAGCGGGGTGGGGCTTTTGCCGGTGGGGTCCTTGCCCAAAGAGTTGCTTCCCCTGATGGAGCGCTTCCTCCCCGCCTGCTATACTGAATAGCGGTACCTCCAGCCCATGGCCATGGGCTGGTGCCCCTTTTTACGCGGAGGGATGGGATGAAGAAGCCGGTCTACCTCACCCCAGAAGGCTTTAGGCGCCTTCAGGAGGAGCTGCATCACCTGAAGACCACCAAGCGGCAGGAGATTTCCGCCGACTTTGAACAGGCCCTGGAGGAAGGGGATTTAAGGGAGAACGCCGGTTACGACGAGGCGCGCCGGGCCATGTGGCAGAACGAGGCCCGCATTGCCCAGCTGGAAGACCTCTTGGCCCGGGCGGTGGTGGTGGAGGGGAACGGCTCCTACGACCAGGTGGCCCTGGGCTGCCAGGTGGAGCTGGAAACCGAATCCGGGGAAAGGCTTTCGTTGGCCATCGTGGGTAGCCACGAGGCGGATATCTTCAGCGGCAAGATCTCGGACGAGTCCCCCCTTGGCCAGGCCCTTTTGGGTAAGAAGGTGGGGGACGTGGTGGAGATAAGGGGCAAGAAGGGAGCCCAGGTCTACACCATCCTGGAGATCAAGCCCCTATAGTTCGGCGGTAAGCGCAGGTGTGGCCTTGAGGGGGCCTAGGGCCTCTTCCGCATGGTGTTTCAAGGCTAGGCATAGCCTTTCCAGGGGAGCTTCTTCCAGGTAGGAAAGGGCCTCGCTACCCGGAAGATGGAGGATGGCCCTGAGGGCCTCCACGCCCTTTTCCCCCAGGTAGATGCCCTCCTCCCCGTACGGGCCGGACCCGTGAACCAGGCGGCCTGCCTTCAGATATAGGCCAGGCCCCAGGAGGTGTGGGCTTAAGCCCCCGGCCTTCACCACCCGCCATCCCGCCCATACCAGGGGCAGAAGGGGCCTGGGGTGCTTGGCGATGCCCCTCAGGCCGGAGATGAAGACCGGGTAGATCCTGGGGGCGGCCTCCGGGGAGGCCAGGCGGTAGGAGAGCTCCGCCAGAAAAGAGGCCAGAAGGAAGCGCCGGGGTTCCTCCAGGCCGTGGAGGCGGCCCAGGAGTTCCGCCTGGGTGAGGGTGGGAAGGCCCTCCTCCTTGGCATAAAGCTGGAAGCGCACATGGTGGAACAGGGAGAGTCTGCCCGAGCGCCCCGAAGGGCGCACCCCCTTGCGGGCCACGGCTTCCAGGCTTCCCTTGGGAGTGAGGAACCGCAAAAGGAGGTCCCCTTGAAGCAGGGCCTTCCGGCCTACCACAATGCCTTCCTCCAGGCGGTACCGCTCCACCATTCCAGTGTATGCTGAGAGTATGGAACGGAGCCTGCGCGACATCCTGGAATGGGTGGTTTTGGGCCTCTTGGTGGTGGTGGGGGTGCTTTTGGCCCTCTGGGTGGGGGGATGGGTCTTCACCTTCTTGGGCCGGGTGCTTCTGGCCCTTTCCGGCCTCATCTGGGAGCTTTTGCGGTTCGCCATCCCCTTGCTGGTCCTGGCGGCCATCGGCTACGGTGTGGTTTATCTATTGCAGAAGCGCACCGCATAGGCTAGCGGCTCGAGGAAAGCCTGGGGATAACCCGGAATAAGCGCCCAGCCCCCGTTAGAGGGGCTGGGCTTATCCTTAGGGTGTGTGCCTTCCGGGGTGGGGGCTTTGGGAGAACTTCAGGCCAAGGGGTACGCGTACATCAAGGTAGGCTGAACCTGAAAGGACCCGCATGGGTGCGTATAATGCCCCCATGCGGGTCCTCTTCATCGGCGACGTAATGGCTGAGCCCGGCCTGAGGGCGGTGAGCCTCCACCTGCCGGACATCCGGGACCAGTACGACCTGGTCATAGCCAACGGGGAGAACGCCGCCCGGGGTAAGGGTCTGGACCGGCGTTCCTACCGCCTCCTACGCGAGGCGGGGGTGGACTTGGTGTCCCTGGGAAACCACGCTTGGGATCACAAGGAGGTCTACGAGCTCTTGGAACGGGAACCCGTGGTGCGGGCCCTCAACTACCCTCCTGGCACCCCAGGGCGGGGGTGGTGGCGGCTTAGCGCAGGTGGGGAGAGCCTTCTTTTCGTGCAGGTGATGGGCCGGATCTTCATGGATCCCCTGGACGATCCTTTCCGCACCCTGGATGCCCTTTTAGCCCAGGAGAAGGCGGATTACATCCTGGTGGAGGTGCATGCCGAGGCCAGCAGCGAGAAGATGGCCCTGGCCCACTACCTGGATGGGCGGGTCACGGCCGTGCTGGGCACCCACACCCACGTGCCCACCCTGGATGCCATGCGCCTGCCGAAGGGCACCCTGTACCAGACCGACGTGGGCATGACCGGCACGTATGCATCCATCATCGGCGGGGAGGTGGAGACCTTCCTGGCCCGCTTCCTTACGGGCAGGCCCCAGCCTTTTCGGGCTGCCCAGGGAAGGGCGCGTTTCCACGCCACCGAGCTGGTTTTGGAGGGCGGCAAAGGGGTTTCCATAGGCCCTTACGTGTGGGAGGAGCCGTGAAGCCTGCGAAGGAGGATACCTTTGACCTATTGCGGGCAGAGGTGGACCTTTTAGGCCGCCTTCTGGGCGAGGCCATCCGGGCGATTTCGGGGGAGCGTTTTTTCGCCTTTGTGGAGGAGGTGCGCCTCCTATCCAAGGCCCGACGACAGGGGGACGAAGGAGCGAGGGCCACCCTTTTGAAGCGGGTGGAGGGGCTTTCCCTCGAGGAGGCCGAGGCCTTGGTGCGGGCCTTTACCCATTACTTCCACCTGGTGAACCTGGCGGAGGAAAGGCACCGGGTGCGGGTGAACCGCCTTAGGGCCCAGGCGGAAACCCTGGAAAACCCGAGGCCCGAGGGCTTCTTGGCCCTGGCCAAGGCTTTGAAGGAAAGGGGGCTCTCCCTGGAGGAAGTGGAAGCCCATCTGAACCGCCTGGAGCTATGGCTCACCTTTACTGCCCATCCCACCGAAACCCGCAGGCGGACCCTAAGGCACCATCTGGAAAAACTACAAGAAGAGCTGGAGGCCCAAGACCGTTCCCGCTTGGCGGCCAGGGTGGCCCTGCTCTACGCCACCGAGGAGGTGCGCAAGGCCAGGCCCACGGTGGAGGACGAGATCAAGGGAGGGCTTTACTACCTGCCCACCACCCTCTGGCGGGCGGTGCCCCAGGTGGTGGAGGGCCTCGAGGCCGCCTTGGAGAAGGTGTATGGCAAACGTCCCCGTCTGAAGAGCCCGGTACGCTTCAGGAGCTGGATCGGGGGGGACCGGGATGGCAACCCTTTCGTCACCCCTGAGGTAACCGCCTTTGCTGCGCGGTATGCCCGCCAGGTGGCCCGGGAGCGGTTCTTGCTGGAGCTGGAAAACCTGGTGCGGGACCTTTCCCTTTCCGAGACCAGGATTCCCGTGCCCAGGGGGGTGCGGGAGGGAGGAGAGGGGACGGAGCGCTTCCCCGGGGAGCCCTACCGGCGGTTCTTCGCCAGGCTTTATACCCGCCTGGAGAAGGGTGAGGTGAGCACGGAGGAGCTTTTGCGAGCCCTGAGGGTGGCGGAGGAGGGCCTGGTTTCCGTGGGCCTGGAACAGGTGGCAGCCTCCTTCCTCCGTCCCCTCGAGGCCCGCCTTTTCGCCTTCGGCTTGGAGCTTGCGCCCTTGGACCTGAGGGAGGAGTCCGGGAAACTCCTGGAGGCAGCGGCGGAACTC
Organism: Thermus scotoductus DSM 8553; assembly: GCF_000381045.1. Classification (GTDB taxonomy): domain Bacteria; phylum Deinococcota; class Deinococci; order Deinococcales; family Thermaceae; genus Thermus; species Thermus scotoductus. The sequence goes on from NZ_KB905731.1 coordinate 22,581, forward strand.
CTCAGGGTTGGGGGGGTCCACCCCGATTTCCTTTCCTTGCCCCCCGAGGCTCAGGAGGCCCTCCTCACCGAGGAGCTGAGGAGCGCCCGTCCCCTCCTGCCCGTGGGCCATGAGCCCCAGGGAGAGGCCCTGCGGGTGGCGTTAGGGGCCCTGCGGGCCTGGCAGGACAAGGGAGCCCATGTGGTGTCCATGACCCACCATCCTGCTGACATCCTGGTGGTGTTTCTCTTGGCGCGGGAGGTGGGGCTTTACCGGCCGGGGGCAGCTCTACCCTTTGACGTGGTGCCCCTATTCGAGACCCTTGAAGACCTCCGCCGGGCTCCGGAAGTGCTGGCCCGTCTCCTGCAAAACCCCGTCTTTCTGGTCCATGCCCGGGGCCGGGGCGGAGTGGAGGTGATGATCGGCTACTCCGACTCCAACAAGGATGCCGGCTTTCTGGCTGCCAACCTGGCCCTTTACGAGGCCCAGGAGGCTCTGGCCAAGGTGGGGGAGGGGTTTGGTCTACCGGTCTACTTCTTTCACGGCCGGGGCACCTCCACCGCCCGGGGCGGGGGGCCTGCGGGCCGGGCCATTGCCAGCCTGCCTCCCAGGAGCGTGGGGCACCGCATCCGCCTCACGGAGCAAGGGGAGGCTCTGGCGGACCGCTACAGCCATCCTGAGCTGGCTGTGCGCCACCTGGAGCAACTCCTCTTTCACTTCGCCCAGGCGGCCTTGGGCGAGGGGGTGGAGCCTAGACCTGAGTGGCGCGAGGCCCTATGGCAGGCGGGGGAGGAAAGCATGCGCCGCTACCGGGCCCTCTTGGCCCAGGAGGGCTTCTTCCCCTTTTTCGAGGCCTTCACCCCCATTCGGGAGATTGGGGAACTCCCCATCGCCAGCCGTCCTGTGTACCGCCACGGCCGGGTGCGGGAGATCCGCGACCTCAGGGCCATCCCCTGGGTGATGGCCTGGACCCAGGTGCGCTTGCTTTTGCCCGGTTGGTACGGGCTTACGGCCTTGGAGGCCTTGCCCCTGGACCTTCTCAGGCGGATGTACCGAGAGTGGCCTTTTTTCGCCTCCACCTTAGAGAGCGCTGCCATGGCCTTGGCCAAGGCGGACCTTGGGGTAGCGGCCCTGTACCTGCGCTTGGTGCCGGAAAAACTACACCCCCTCTTCCACAGCATCGCCCAGGAGTATCAGAAGACCGTGTCCCTCCTGGAGGGTATCTTTCAGGCTCCCCTCCTCCACAATCAAAGGACCCTGGAAAGACAGATCGCCTTGCGCAATCCCTACGTGGACCCCATCAACTTCGTGCAGGTGGAGCTCCTCCGCCGCTACCGCAGCCCCGGGGGACGGGGGGATGAAGCCTTGAAAAAAGCCCTTCTCCTCTCCATCCTGGGGGTGGCGGCAGGCCTTAGGAACGCGGGGTAAGATAGAAGCCGATGGAGCTTGGCCAGTATCCCGACCAGCGGGTGGGCGTCTTTGTGGACACCCAGAACCTCTACCATTCTGCCCGGGATTACTACGAGCGCAACGTGAACTTTGAGAGTCTCCTGCGCTTCGCCGTGGGGGGCAGACGGTTGGTGCGGGCTACGGCCTACGTGGTGGAAAAGGAAGGGGATACCTCCGCCTGGCCTTTCATCTACAAGCTTTCCACCATCGGCTACCGGGTACGGCGCATGTACCTCACGGTGAAGGAGCTGGGTGAGGGTGGCAAGCCCATCTACGAGGGGAACTGGGACATGGGTATCGCCGCGGACATGGTGAGGCTTATGCCTTACCTGGACGTGGTGGTCCTGGGAAGCGGGGATGGGGACTTTGTGGAGATCCTCGAGGTCCTCATGGAACGGGGCATCCGGGTGGAGGTGATCGCCTTTCGGGAGACCACCGCCCAGAAGCTCATCGATGCTGTGGACCGCTTCGTGCACCTTCCCGATATCCCGAATGCCTTCATGGAGCCTAGGAACACCGAGCGATGAGCCTCGAGGCCTACGACTACTTTCTGCCCGAAGAACTCATCGCCCAGGAGGGGGTAGAGCCCCGGGATAGGGCCCGGATGCTGGTGGTCCATCGGGAAGGGCCCTTTCGTGCCGAGCACCGCCAGGTCAGGGACCTTCCCGAATACCTTCGCCCGGGAGATGTGTTGGTTTTTAACGAGAGCAAGGTGATCCCCGCCCGCCTCTTGGCCCAAAGGCCCACGGGGGGAAGGGTGGAGGTGCTCTTGGTGCGGGAGCGGGCTCCGGGGCTTTGGGAAGCCCTGGTGGGGCCCGGCCGCAAGGCCAAGCTCGGCACCAGGCTCCGCTTTCTGTCTCCCCGGGACCTCCGCGTGGTTCCGGACCTCGAGGCGGAGGTGGTGGGGGTGGAGGAGGATGGGGTGCGGCTCCTTCGCTTCCAGGGGGACCTGATGGCCCACCTGGAGGAAGTAGGGGAGGTACCCCTGCCCCCTTATATCAAGGCCAAAATCCCTCCGGAACGCTACCAGACCGTGTACGCCAGGCGTCCGGGCTCCGTGGCCGCCCCCACTGCCGGGCTCCACTTTACCCTGGAGCTTTTGGCCCGCCTGAGGGGCATGGGGGTGGAGCTCTGCTTCCTAACCCTGCACGTGGGCCCCGGCACCTTCCGCCCGGTGAAGGGGGATCCCGAGAAGCACGAGATGCACCCTGAGCCCTACGAAATCCCTGAGGAAACCGCAGAAGCCATCAACCGGGCCAAGAAGGAGGGCCGGAGGGTGGTGGCGGTGGGCACCACCGTGGTCCGAGCCCTGGAAAGCGCCTTCCAGAAAGGGATTGGGGTGGTGCCGGGGATAGGGGAGACCCGGCTTTTCATCCGTCCGCCCTACGCCTTCCAGGTCATAGACGCTCTTTTCACCAACTTCCACCTGCCTCGTTCTACCCTGCTCATGCTGGTGGCCGCCTTTTTGGGCTACGAAAAGACCATGGAAGCGTACCGGCTTGCGGTGGCGGAGCGCTACCGGTTTTACTCTTTGGGGGACGCTATGCTTATCCTCTGAGCAACGCCTTCAGCCAGTCCCTGGCCTCCTGTGGGCCGAGGAGAAGGGGCTTGCGGCTTGGGTGGAACCAGGCGAGGAGTTCTTGGGCTTCCCTTGGGCTTGGCCCTTGCCCCTGGGCCTCGAGGAGGATCTTGTGGTCCCCATCCGCCAGCCACATTATGCCCACCACTTCCCCCTCCACCTGGGTTCCTGGGGGAAGGGGAGGACCCAGGAAAACCGCATCCACCTCTTCCCCGTCGGCGGGGTTGATGAGGCCAGGGATGAGACCATAGTTCACCGGCGCCGGTTGGTCCACGGCCACCAGGGCGAGGTTCCCATCCTTCCAGGCATAGCGGAAGGAGCTTCCTTTGCTCCACTCCACCACCATGCGGAGCCGATTCATCCCAACTCCAGCAGAAGTCGGGCCACCGAGAGGTAGATGAGGAGGCCCGAGATATCGGAAAGGGTGGCCACCAGGGGGTTGGAAACCAGGGCAGGATCCACGCCAAGCCGCCTCAACACCACGGGGAGCATGGCCCCCACCAGGTTGGCGAAGAGCACCAGGAGGAAAAGGGCCAAGGCTACCACCGGGGCCAAGGCGGCATGCCCGTCCAGGAAAACCTTGCCCACGAGGAGGGCAGCCAAGGTGAGGCCGAGCAGGCTTCCCACCAGGGCTTCCTTGGTCAGGACCCGGCGCCAGTCCCTGAGGTCCAGGTCCCGGGTGGCCAGGGCCCGGATGATGAGGGTGGCGGACTGGTTGCCGGTATTGCCCCCCGTGCCCAGGAGTACGGGGACATAGAAGGCCAAGGCGGTGGCGGCCTCCAGGAGGTTTTCAAACCCCTGGAGGATGGAACTGGTCACCATGCCCGTGAGGATGAGGATCACCAGCCAGCGCACCCGGGCCATCCAGAGGGCGATGGGGGAGGCTTGGCTGTACACCAAGTCCGGCACGTCCACCGCCGCCATGCGGTGGATGTCCTCGGTGGCCTCCTCTTCTAAAACGTCCAGCACGTCGTCCACCGTGACGATGCCCACCAGCACCCCGTCCTCGTCCACCACGGGCAAGACGGTGAAGTCGTAGTCGGCCATGAGGCGGGCTACCTCTTCCTGGTCGGTGTCCGTGCGGGCGAAGACCACCTTGGGGTTCATGATCTCCGCCACCTTGGTCTTCGGGTCAGCCACGATGAGGTCTCTTAAGGACAAGACGCCCTTGAGGCGGCCCGCCTCGTCCACCACGTAAATGTAGTAGATGGTTTCCGCATCAGGGGCGGCCCGGCGCAGGAAGCGGATGACCTCCTCCACGGTCATGCCCTCCCGCACCGCCACGTACTCGGGGGTCATGAGGCCGCCTGCCTCATCCTCCTCGTACTGGGTCAGCTCTTCCACCTCAGCCCGGGTTTCGGGATCCAGGGCCTCCTTGAGGCGGTGGACTAGATCGGGGTCCTCCTCCTCCACCGCCTGGAGGGCGTCGGCCAAGTCGTCCAGGGAGAGCTCCTCTAAGAGCTCCCGCACCCGCCAGGGGGGGAGGGTTTTCAGATATTCCGCCTGCTCCTCCGCGGGGAGGTTGGCGAAAACCTCCGCAGCCCGTTCCTTGGGAAGGAGGGTGAGGACCACGTAGCGGTGTTCCCCCTCGAGGTCATCCCACACGGCCAAGAGGTCCTGGGGATGGGTTTCCTCCAGGAGCTTGCGAAGCTTGAGGGTGTCGCCTTCTTGCAGGGCTTGGCGCAGAGGGGAAAGGGTCATCTCCACAGGCGGCCTCCTTTCTCCTGAAGGCCGCCTGCTGGGCGGCCTTCAGGGCCTAGGACTCGAGGGCAAAGCCCCTAGCATACCTTCCTTAGCCTAGGGTTCCCGGTCGGGGCCGTCAACCGTGCCCACTAGAAATGTGGGAAAAATTGAGGTTGACACGCTCAAGGGGTCTGGCCTATTCTAAAGCCCGGCCTGGCGGCCGGGAGGCTCATGTTTGCGAAGCTGGCAGGAAGACTGCAGGAGGCCATAGACCGCTTAAGGGGACGGGGCCGTATCACCGAGGAGGACCTGAAGGCCACCCTCAGGGAGATCCGTCGGGCCCTGATGGACGCCGATGTGAACCTGGAGGTGGCGAGGGCCTTTGTGGAAAGCGTCCGGGAGAAGGCCCTGGGCCAGAAGGTCCTGGAAAGCCTGACCCCGGCCGAGGTGGTGCTGGCCACGGTCTACGAGGCCCTCAAGGAGGCCTTGGGCGGGGAACCCCGCTTCCCCACCCTGAAGAACCAGAACCTGTGGTTCCTGGTGGGCCTCCAGGGCTCCGGCAAAACCACCACCGCGGCCAAGCTGGCCCTTTTCTACAAGGGGAAGGGAAGGAGGCCCCTCCTGGTGGCCGCCGACACCCAGCGCCCGGCAGCCCGGGAGCAGCTTCGCATCCTGGGGGAAAAGATCGGGGTCCCGGTCCTGGAGGTGCAGGATGGGGAGAGCCCCGAGTCCATCCGCCGTAGGGTGGAGGAGAGGGCCAGGCAGGAGGTTCGCGACCTCATCCTGGTGGACACCGCCGGGCGCCTGCAGATCGACGAGCCCTTGATGGCGGAGCTGGCCCGACTCAAGAAGGCCATGAACCCCGACGAGGTGCTTCTGGTCCTGGATGCCATGACCGGCCAGGAGGCCCTTTCGGTGGCCAAGGCCTTCGACGAACGGGTGGGGGTCACGGGGCTCATCCTCACCAAGCTGGATGGGGATGCCCGGGGTGGGGCGGCCCTCTCCGCCCGGCACGTGACGGGGAAGCCCATCTACTTCGCCGGGGTTTCCGAGCGCCCCGAGGGCCTGGAACCCTTCTACCCTGACCGGCTGGCGAGCCGGATCCTGGGCATGGGGGATGTGGCCACCCTGGCGGAGAAGGTTCGGGCTGCGGGCCTCGAGGCCGAAACCCCCAAGTCCGCCAAGGAGCTCACCCTGGAGGACTTCCTCAAGCAGATGCAGAACTTGAAGCGCCTGGGCTCCTTCTCGGAGATCCTCGCCATGCTTCCCGGGGTGGGTAAGGCCTTGCCCGCCGGGGTCCAGGTGGACGATAAGGCCATCAAGCGCCTGGAGGCCATCGTTCTTTCCATGACCCCCGAGGAGCGCAAGGACCCCCGCATCCTAAACGCCTCCCGCCGCAAGCGCATCGCCAGGGGAAGCGGCACCAGCGTGCAGGAGATCAACCGCTTCATCAAGGCCTTTGAGGAGACCAAGGCCCTAATGAAGTCCCTGGAGAAGAACAAGGGCCGGGGACTCATGGGAATGTTCAGGAGGTAGGAAAGAATGGTAAAGATCCGGCTTTCTCGTTTCGGCTCCAAGCACAACCCTCACTACCGCATCGTGGTCACCGATAGCCGTAGGAAGCGCGACGGCGCCTACATCGAAAAGATCGGGTACTACGATCCCCGCAAGACCACTCCCGAGTGGCTGAAGGTGGACGTGGAGCGGGCCAAGTATTGGCTTTCCGTAGGGGCCCAGCCCACGGACACCGCCCGGAGGCTTCTCCGGCAGGCGGGGGTTTTTCGGAAGGAAGGCTAGGGGTTAAGGCCCCTGAGGGCGCCGGTGGGTGTACCCACCCGGCGCCTTTGCCTTAACATGAGGCCATGAAGGACTTGGTGGAGTATTTGGCCAAGAGCGTGGTGGACCAGCCGGAGCGGGTTCGGGTGCAGGAAAGGCGTACCCGGGAAGGTCCCCTTTACGTGGTGGAGGTGGCCCCTGAGGATAAGGGTCGGCTCATCGGCAAGCAGGGCCGGGTCATTGAGTCCATCCGCACCCTGGTAAGGGCCTACGCCAAGCGCAAGGTGGGGGTGGAGGTGCGCTAGGCCCGCGGGGCTTTGGCATAATGGATTAGGGATGCGCCTGGTGGAAATCGGTCGGTTCGGTGCCCCCTATGCCCTACGCGGGGGTCTGAAGTTCCGGGGTGAGCCGGTGGTGGCTCACCTGGAGCGGGTCTACGTGGAAGGGCATGGCTGGCGGGCGGTGGAGGATCTCTACCAGGTGGGGGATGACCTGGTGGTTCACCTGGCGGGGGTTTCCAGCCGGGAGCTGGCCGAGCCATTGGTGGGCCTCCGGGTGTATGCCGAGGTGGAGGAACTTCCCCCCCTCGAGGAGGGCCGGTACTATTACTTTGCCCTGATTGGCCTACCCGTTTACGTGGGGGGCTTGAAGATGGGGGAGGTGGTGGACATCCTGGACGCAGGAGCCCAGGATGTCCTGGTGATCAAGGGCGTGGGGGAAAGGCTTCGCGACCAGACGGAACGCCTGGTACCCCTGCAGGCGCCCTACGTGCGGGTGGAGGAGGAGGGCATCCACGTGGAGCCCATCCCCGGCCTCTTTGACTGAATGCGCTACACTATCCTCACCCTTTTCCCCGGTCTCATACGCCCCTGGCTTTCGGAATCCCTCCTGAAGAAGGCCCAGGAGCGGGGTCTCATCCAGGTGGAGGTGGTGGACCTCAGGGCCTATGGCCTGGGGCGGCACCGCACCGTGGACGACACTCCCTATGGCGGCGGGGCGGGAATGGTGATCCGCCCGGATGTGGCGGTGGCGGCCTTGGAGGCCGTTTTGCCTGCGGATGAGGTGATCCTCCTTTCCCCGGCGGGGGAACCCTTCACCCAGCGGGTGGCGGAGGAGCTGGCCCAAAGGGATCACCTGGTCCTTCTTTCCGGGCGCTACGAGGGGTTTGACGCCCGGGTGGAGGCCTTTGTGACCCGCTCCCTTTCCATCGGGGACTACGTGCTCATGGGGGGGGAGGTGGCGGCCTTGGCGGTGCTGGAGGCCACTGCCCGGCTTATTCCGGGGGTGATCGGGGATCCGGAAAGCCACCGGAGGGATTCCTTTGTCCGCGGGCTCCTGGACCACCCCCACTACACCCGTCCCCCGGAGTTCCGCGGGCTTCGGGTGCCGGAGGTTCTCCTTTCGGGAAACCACCCGGAGGTGGACCGCTGGCGCAGGCAGGAAGCCCTGAGGAAGACCCTTTCCGTGAGGCCAGAGCTGGTGCGGGAGGCCAGGCTTGGGCCCCTCGAGGTGGCCTGGCTTGCGGAAATGGACCGCGAGGGCTAGACTTAGGTCTGTTGCCCATGAACCCCTCGGGGTTCCTCTGGGAGGGAGGAGAACATGAACCGAGGAGCGCTGCTTAAGGTAGTGGAGGCCAAGTATACCCGCACCGATCTCCCGGAGTTCCGGCCCGGCGACACCGTGCGGGTGGCCTACCGGGTAAAGGAAGGCAACCGCACCCGGGTGCAGAACTTTGAGGGCATCGTCATCAAGATCAAGCGGAACGGGTACAACACCAGCTTCACCGTGCGTAAGGTGAGCTACGGCGTGGGGGTGGAGCGCATCTTCCCCCTGAACTCCCCCCTCATCGAGAAGATCGAGATCGTCCAGCGGGGCCGGGCCCGGCGGGCCAAGCTCTACTTCATCCGCGAGCTTTCCGAAAGGGAGATCCGCCGCAAGCTCCGCGCCGACCGCAAGCGCATCGGCCAGGACCAGGAAAGGGCCCGGGTGGCCAAGGAGGAGGCGGAAGCTGCCCAGGGCGCTACAGAGGCGGCTTCCGAAGGGGAACCCTCCGCCGAGTAAACCGGGGGCTATGGGAAGGGTGGGCTTGCCTGCCCTTCCTTATTTCTTCGCCAGGAATCCCAGGGACCTTGCCTTTTCCAGGGCTTCCACCCGGTTTCGGGCCAGAAGCTTGCCGTAGAGGCTTTCCAGGTGGTCCTTCACCGTGTCCGGGGAAAGGCCCAGGGCCTTGGCCATCTCCTTCACGGAAAGCCCCTGGGCCAGGAGGCGGAGGACTTCCTCCTCCCTCGAGGTGAGGCTGGGCAGGTCGGGGGGCTTCAGTTTTTCCTCCCCCTGGGCCACGCGGAGAAGGCGCCTTTTGAGCTCGGGAGCGGAGAGCTCCTTGGAAAAGTAGGCGTCAGCCCCGGCCAAAAACGCTTCCCGCACCAGGGCGGGCTCCTGGTAGGTGGTGAGGAGGGCGACGAGACCGGAATACCCCTTCTTCCGGAGCATTCGGGTGCACTCTAGCCCATCCAATACGGGCATCCTCAGGTCCAGGAGGACTGCCTCCGGGTTCAGGGCCAGGGTCTTTTCCAAGGCCTCCTTTCCATCCTGGGCCTCGGCCACCACCACGAGCCCTTCCCCCTCGAGGCCCGCCCTAAGCCCCAGGCGGAAGAGGGGGTGGTCGTCGGCGATCAGCACGCGGAGGCGGGATCCAGGGTTGCCCATCCTGGCTCTTAGCATAGGCCTGCGGTGTAAAAACGAGGCCAAAGCCTATACTTAAGCTATGCCCTTGACCCTGAACGACCTTGCCGCCCTTCCTGGCCGGGCGTCGGAGGCCCTGCTCCGCGAGGAGGTGGAGGAAACCGGGCTGGCTCCCGAGACCATCCTGGATAAGCTTCGGGAGCGCCTTGGCATCATGCGGGATTCCATCCGGAGGGGTCTCGCCTCGGATGCCCCCAGCGTGGCGGGAATGGTGGGGAAGAATGCCAAGACCTTGTGGGAAGCCCCGGATCCCTTGCGGGATCCGCTTCTAAAGCGGGTCCAGGCCTACGCCATGGCGGTCAACGAGGAAAATGCCCGCATGGGTCGGATTGTGGCGGCTCCCACGGCGGGTAGCGCTGGGACGCTTCCCGGGGCCTTGCTGGGAGTGGCGGATCACCTGGGCATCCCCGATGAGGACCTCCTCATGCCCATGGTCCTGGCCGCCGGGGTGGCCAAGATCATCAACCGCCAGATCTACATCGCCGGGGCCAGCGGGGGGTGCCAGGCGGAAATCGGCTCCTCGGCGGCCATGGCGGCAGCCGCCGTTACCGAGCTTCTCGGGGGGAGTGCGGAGGCCTCTGCCCATGCGGCGGCCTTGGCCCTGCAGAACACCCTGGGCCTGGTTTGCGATCCCGTGGGGGGGTTTGTGGAGGTGCCCTGCGTGATGCGCAATGGTTTTTATGCGGTGCATGCGGTGAGCGCCGCCTCCATGGCCTTAGCGGGGATAAGGAGCGTGATCCCCCCCGACGAGGTGATCCTGGCCATGGCGGGCATCGGCCGCCTTCTGCCCTTGGAGCTCAAGGAAACAGGCCTGGGGGGGTTGGCGGACACCCCCACGGGGCGTCGGCTGGCCGCCCAGGCCCTGGGGGAGGCTTCCGAGGATTGAGCTATTCCTCCCCTTTGGCTACCGGAACCCCCACCAGGTTGCCCCACTCCGTCCAGGAGCCGTCGTAGTTCTTCACGTGGGGATAGCCGAGGAGGTACTTGAGGACAAACCAGGAGTGGCTGGAGCGCTCGGCGATGCGGCAGTAGACCACCACGTCCTTGTCCGGGGTAATGTCCAGGGGCTCGTAGAGGGCCCTTAGCTCCTCCGCGGACTTGAAGGTGCCGTCCGGGTTCACCGCCTTGGCCCAGGGGATGTTTTTGGCCCCGGGGATGTGGCCGGCCCGCAGGGCGCCCTCCTGAGGGTAGTTGGGCATGTGGGTGAGCTCCCCCCGGTACTCCTCGGGGCTCCGCACGTCCACCAGGGCACCCCTGCCCTCCTTAACCTTGAGGATGTGCTTGAGGACCTCATCCCGGTAGGCGCGGATGGACTCGTCCCGGTAGGGTACCCGGTAGCTCCCCTTGGGGTAGGTGGGAACCTCGGTGGAAAGGGGACGGCCTTCCTCCACCCACTTTTGCCGCCCCCCGTTCATGAGGCGCACGTCCTGGTGGCCGTTATATTTGAAGAACCAGAAGGCGTAGGCGGCCCACCAGTTGTTCTTGTCCCCGTAAAGGACCACGGTGGTGTCGTTGGAGATCCCAAGCCTTTCCATGAGGTTGGCAAACCCCTCCTCGTCCACAAAGTCCCGCACCACTGGATCCCAGAAATCCCGTTGCCAGTCCACCTTCTGTGCCCCGGGAATGTGGCCGGTTTCGTAAAGCAGGATGTCCTCGTCCACCTCGAGGATCCTCACCTTGGGATCCTCCAGGTGCTCCTGGACCCAGTCCGTGCTCACCAGAACCTCGGGATGCGCGTAGCCCATACCTCACCTCCCACCCACAGGATACCCTTGAGCGAGTGAGAGTAAAGAGGGTCCGTGCACATTCCCGCCCCGCTCCTTGCCAGAAAGGGCCGAGTCTGGTATAACGGGAACTGCGGGGAGTAGCCGCCCCTTGTGGGGCCAGCCGGTCGTCAGTACGGGAGCAATCCCCGGTCGGCTGGGGCGCCTGAGGGCGCATGGCGAGACCACCTGTATGGGTGGCCTCGGTTTTTGCTACTCCTCGGAAGGAGGTGGACGGGAATGGACATACTGGCGCTCTTGCTCATGGGGTTGGTCTTCGTGGCCAGCCTGGTGATTCAAGGCGGTCTTCAGGCTACCTTCGCCCGATTCAGCCGGGTGGCCAACAGCCGGGGGCTTACGGGGGCTGAGGTGGCCCGGGCCATCCTGGATGCCCATGGCCTCACCCACGTCCGGGTGGAGCCGGTGCCCGGGGCCCTCACGGACCACTACGATCCTCACGCCAAGGCGGTGCGGCTTTCCGAGCCCAACTACGCCTCGCCCAGCCTGGCGGCCCTGGCGGTGGCCGCCCACGAGGTGGGGCATGCGGTCCAGGATGCCCATGGCTACACCTGGCTTCGGGTGCGGGCCAGCCTGTGGCCAGCGGCCAGCCTGGGCACTAACCTGGGCCCGATCCTGGTGGTGGGCGGGTTGATGCTGGGGGCCATTGGTTTGGCTAAGCTTGGGCTTTACCTCTACCTGGCGGTGGCCCTATTCCAGCTGGTGACCCTCCCCGTGGAGTTCGACGCCTCCAGGCGGGCCCTGGAGTTCCTGCGGCGTATGGGCTTCCTCTCCCGAGAGGAGATGGCCCCTGCCCAAAAGGTGCTCACCTGGGCAGCCCTCACCTACGTGGCTGCCTTGGCCAGCTCCTTGGCCACCATCCTCTACTACGCCAGCCTCCTCATGGGCCGGAGGGAGGAGTAGATGCCCCTTCTCCTTTGCCCAAGCTGCCAGGTGGGCATGAAGGAGGTGGAAAGGCGGGGGGTCCTCATCGACGTCTGCCCCCAGTGCGGGGGGGTGTGGCTGGATAGGGGGGAGCTGGAAAAACTCCTGGCGGAGGCCAAGGAGGTGGACCGGGCCTACGAGGAGGAGCGGGAGGCGTACTTCCGAAAGGAGGGGAAGCCCTACCGCAAGAAAAAGGGCTTCTTGGAAATCTTCGACCTCTTTGACTAGGCCTGAAGGCCAATCCCCCGGGGACCCTACCCCGGGGGATTGAGGTCTTCCCTTTCTTCGCGCAGGGGTCGGCGCCCTTGCGCTAGCGATTATCCCCCGAGCCCCTCAGTTTCCCCCGTTCCAGGCGGGAGCGAAGCTTGGCCAGGTTGCCTTGAGCCACCTCCTCCAGGCCCACCCCCAGGTCGGTGGCCAGCTGGGCCACATACCAAAGCACATCCCCGAGCTCTGCCACCAGATCCTCCCGGGCGGCCTGGCTGAGGTTTCCTCCATGGTCCCGGAGGATTTTCTTTACCTTGTTGGCCAGTTCCCCAGCTTCCCCCGCCAGGCCCAGGGTGGGGTAAAGAAGCCGGTAGGCTTCGGGGTAAAGGGCGGTTTTCTGGGCCTCCTGCTGGTACTCATTTAGGGTCATGGCTAGCCTCCTTGCGGATGGAGAACACCCGGCTCACGCCCCCTTGGGCGGTGACCCCATAGAGGGCGTGGCAGGCTTCCATGGTGCGCTTCTGATGGGTGACCAGGATGAACTGCTTGCCTGAGTTGAGGAAGCGGGTGAAGCGGACGAGGTTGGCCTCGTCAAGGGCGGCGTCCACCTCATCCAGCACGGCCAAGGGAAGGCCACCCTGGAGTTCACCCAGGGAGAAGAGGAAGGCGAGGGCTCCCAGGGTCTTTTCCCCCAGGGAGAGGAGGCGGAGGTCCTGGGTGCGCTTTCCCGCCGGAATCACCACCAGCTTTAGCCCCTGCCCTTCCCGCTTCACCTCGGCCCGGGCCCCGAGGAGGGCTAGGGCGTATTTTTGAAAGGCATTTTGGAAAACCTGGTAGCTTTCCTTCAGCCTCTCCCCGTAGGCTTTTTCCACAGCCTTGGCCTCGGCCTCGAGGCGAAGGAGGGCTTCCGTGGCCTCCTGCACCTCTTTGGCCTGGGCCTCGAGGCGGGCTTCCAACTCCATTAGCTCCCTTTCCGCCAGGGCGTTTACGGGTCCCAAGGCTGCCCGTTCCCGCTCCACCTGGGCCAGCCTGGCCTGGAGGGCCCTGGGGGTGCCGGGTAGGCGGTCTAGCGGGGGGAAGGAGGCCCTCTCCCGGCCCAGTTCCTCCAGGAGGGCTTCCCTGCGGGCCAGGAGCAGGCGGAGGTTTTCCCGCTCGCTCAAGAGGCTGTTGGCCCGGGTGAGGGCCCGGGTTTGCTGGTCCTCAAGGTTTGTCCTTTCCGCCCGCACGGCCTTAAGGCGTTCCTCTAGTTCCTGGGCCTTGGCCAGAAGGGGCTGGGTGGCGGCGAGTTTGGCCTTCAGTTCCTCCATCCTGGCCTGGGTGCGGCGCACTTCCTCCTGGGATGCCGCCCAAGCCTCCCGGGCCTGGGAGAGGAGGCGCCAGCGCTCGTGGGCCTCCGCCTGGGCCAGGATTCCTTCCAGCTCCTCTCTTTCCTTCTCCAGGGCCAGAAGCCGGGCCTCCTCCCAGGTTTCCTGAGGCGGTGTGGGGGGTTGGGGAGGCGGGGGTAGGGGGGAGCGAAGCCTGGCTTGCAGGGCTCCCACCTGGGCCCGGGCTTCCTCCAGTCGGCGATGGGGAAGAAGGGAGGCCAGGGCTTCCTCCAGGGCTTTGATCTCCCTGGCGAGCTGCTCCTGCTCGGTTTCCAGGTCCCCCAGGCGCCGCCTTAAGAGGAGGGTTTCCCCACCTCCCTTTAGGCGCCCACCGGATAGGGCTCCCAGGCGCTCCAGCACCTCGCCTTCTAGGGTGACCACCCTTTCCCGGCCCGAAGCCCTTCGGTACGCCAGGGCTGCATCCAGGTCGGCGAAGATCAGGGTATCCCCCAAGAGGGCCAGGAGGATTTTCTCCTCGGGCAGGCCCGACTGCCGGAGCCGGGCCAGGCGGAAGGCAGGTCCCAGGAGGCCGGGCACGGGAGGGGGAGAGGGAGGAGGTGGCGGGGACAGAAGGGTTAGGGGCAGGAAGGTGGCCCGGCCCCCTTCCCGTTTCAGGAGGGCGATGGCGGCCTTGGCGGCCTCCTCGTCCTGGGTGAGGACCCATTGGAGCCGGGGGCCCAGGGCCACCTCCAGGGCCAGCTCCAGCCCCGCTTCGGGCTGCACCAGGTCCGCCACCACCCCCAGCACCCCAGGAAGCTTCCGCACCTTTCGGGGTCCCTCGTGCAGGTCGCTGCCAGCCTCCAGAAGCCGCCTGAGCCGCTCGGCCTCCCTGAGGGCTCCCTGGGCCTGGGCGCGCAGTTCGGCGAGGCGGGTTTCCAACCGCTTCCGTTCGGCCATTTTCCCCTCGAGGTCCCGAAGTTCCTCAAGCCTTTGGGCAAGCTCCTCCTCCAAGCGGGTGCGTTCCGCCAGGGCTTCCTGGTAGGCCTTCAGGCGTTCCTCGTAGCGGGCGGTTTCCGTCAGGTACCGGCGGAAGGCTTCCTCGTGGCGCTTTTTGGCGGCCAGCAGGCGGGCTTCTTCCGCTTTCAAATGCCTAAGCTGGGTGCGAAGATCCTCGAGGGGCCGGGGGGGAGGGGGTATTGGGGGGCCAGGGTCTTCAGGTGGGGGACGGTCCAGGGCCCTTTGCAACCGGGCGAGTTCCTTAAGCTCCCGCTCGAAGCCCTCCCGCTCCTTTAGGCGCAGGCGCACCGCTTCCAGCTCCTGGCGCAGGGATTCCTCTTCGCGGGCCAGGGCCAGGCGCCTTTGCTCCAGGGCTTGGCGCTCCCTCTCTAGGGTTTCCTCCTCCCTGGCCAGGGCCTTAAGCCGCTCCTCGGCCCTCGCCATCTCGGCCTGGGCTTCCTCCATGCGGGCTTCCAGGAGGCTTACCTTGAGGGCCAGGGCCTCGAGGTCCAGGGCCTGGGCCTGCCTGGCCCGCTTTGCTTCCCCTCTAAGCCGTTCTGCCTGGGCCTTAAGCTCCTGGAGTTCCCGCTCGCGTTCTTCCAGAAGGCGGCTTGCCTCTTGCAGCTCCTTCTCCGCCACCCGGGCGGCTTCCGCCACCGGCCTCAGCCCGGCGGCCTCCTCGAGGTGGGCCAGCAGGACTTCCTCGGGGGCTTCCAGGAGGGCGGCCACCTCCCCCTGGCCCACGATGGCGTACCCTCCTCGGCCGAGGCCCGTGCCCGCAAGGTGGAGGGCCAGGGCCTTGGCGCTTAAGGGGCGACCGTTCACCCGAAAGAGGGAGCGGTCCCCTTCGATGCGCCGTTCCACGGTAAGCCTTTCCCTTCCCCGAGAAAGCTCCAGGCGGACCTCCGCCATGGCCTGGGGCGGGCGGCCCTCGCCCCCATGGAAGAGAAAGGTGCCCAGTTCCTGCCCGCGTAGCTCATGGGCGCGGGCTCCGGTCACGAAGCGCAAGGCCTCCACCAGGTTGCTCTTGCCGGAGCCATTGGGCCCGATGATCCCGGTGATGGGGTCCGGGAAGTCCAAGGCGGTGCGCTCCGCAAAGGACTTGAACCCCTGGAGGACGAGGCGGTCGATGCGCCAGGTATCCCTCATGGCAGGCGGAAAGGCTGGCTTAGATCCAGATGGGCTAGGCCCGGCTTGGGTTCTCCCTCCACCAGGAAGCGCACCTCCTGGGCCTGGGGGAAGGTGGAAAGGAGGGTATAGGCCAGGCTGTAGAGGCGCAGGGCTTCCTGGCTGGTATCCAGACCCAGGGCAAAGTCGGCGGGAAGATCCACCACGAAAAGCTCGCCCAACCGGTAGAGGGCCCGGGGCTTGGGGGCTTGAAGGGCCTCGGCCCAGGCGGCCAGGACCTTGTTTTCCGGGGTATCCCCGGGGGCCAGCTCGAGGGTACGGGTTTCCTTCAGGAGGCCCTGGGGCGGGTTGGGTAGGTAGAGGAGCACGGGCAGGCTGCTTGCGGCCGAGGCTTCCTCCGAGGGCAAGGGCAGGGCGGATGAAGCCCGCCATCCCTGGCTTTGCCAGTAGACCAAGGCTCCCAAGGTGAAGAGGACGAGGCCAAGGAGGTTCCAGAAGGTCAAGAGTCGGCGCATGGCTACTCCAGATAGGTGCGGATGGCCTGGGCGATGGCCTCCGCCACCTGGTTGCGGGCCTCAGGGGTCTTCAACCGTTCCACTCCCACCTCCAGGACAACTCCCGCCCCGGGAATGTCGGTGAGGGCGTAAGGACCCTCCGCCCGGGCCAGCACGATGCCCAGGGCGGAAAAAGCCTTTTCCAGGGCCTCGGCCAGGCGCCGTGGGTCGCCGGCGTAGACCTTTAGCAAGGTGGCTTGCTCTGCCGGGGCTGAGGCCAGGAGGGCTTCGGCGTTTTGGGCTAAGGGGGTGGAGCGGGCCTTGGGCAGGTAGAGGTTCACCGCACTGCCCTGGGTGACATGGAGGGAAACCACCACCGAGGCTGCCTGGGCCAGGCTCAAGCGGGCCTCGAGGGGCACGGTTTCATCCCCTTGCCGGGAGACCCGGGCGTTGGGCAGGCGGGCGGCCACCCGCCTGGCTAGGTCGAGGGTGAGGTCCTTCTCCAAAAGCCCCCCTGCCGAGATGCCCGGGTCCTTCCCCCCGTGGCCGGGGTCCAGGAGGACCGTGGGCCTGGGTCTGGCTGGGGGGCTCCACTCCAGGATCACCTGGCCTCCTCCGGGGTAGTAAAGCCTAGTGGGTGGGGTTTCCAGGGTGAGGCGAAGTCCCCGGGCTTCCTGGCTGAGGCCCGCTCCTTCTCCCTGGGCCAGGAGGAAGAGGACGCTATTGCCCTCCACCAGGGCGTTCACCTCCCGGGAGAAGCGAAGGAGGATCTGGAGCGGCCTCCGCTCCACCCCCAAAAGCTTGGCCCAGGGCAGTTGGAGAAGGATGCCCTCCTGGGCCCGGTATTCCAGGCCCAAGGCCTCGCTTAACGGCCGCAAGGGTACGAAGACCTCCTGCCCCCGTTTCCAGCCGGCCCCCCGGGCGGCGGCCTGGGCCTCGTTTTCCACCAGGGGGAAAACCTTGTAGCGGCTTCCCAGGCCCAAGGCCAGTTGGTCCTGCCCCTGCCAGAGGGAAAGACCCAGCCCGCGGGCCACCAGGCGGGCTTCCCCATAGGCCAACCCCCGGCCTCCGGGGTAGATGGCCTGGCCCACCTCCCTCCCCACCGTGAGGGGTTTGGGTGCCTGGGCCAAGGCCGGAAGAAGCAAGAGGAGGATTCCCCAGGGCCTCATAGCTCCTCCAGGGCACGCCGGACCGCCTGCCGTTTGTCGTCGGCCTTCTTCTCGTACGCCTTCTTGCCCCGGCCAAGGCCCAGGAGCACCTTGGCGTAGCCCCGTTCATTGAAGTAGATCTTCAGAGGCACCAGGGTGAGGCCCTTCTGTTCCACCCTGCCCCTTAACCGGTTGAGCTCGTGGCGGTGAAGGAGAAGCTTGCGCTTTCTCCTGGGGTCCACGTTGGTGTAGGATCCCTTTTCATAGGGGGCGATGTAAAGGTTTTCCAGGTAAAGCTCGCCGTTTTCAAACTTGGCAAAGCTGCCCGTGAAATCCACCTTACCGGCGCGGAGGGACTTGACCTCGGTTCCCTTCAGGACGATCCCCGCCTCGTAGGTTTCCAGGATCTCGTAGTCGTGCCGTGCCCGGCGGTTCTCCAGCACGGAGGCCATCTTATACCACCCCACCCTGGCTTTCGCCAGGGTGGGGGCCCCGGCTATCAGAGGCGGTAGGCTTCTGGCCGCCGGTGGCGGAGGATGGGATACCGGGTGCGGTACGCCTCCAGGAAGGCAAAGTCCAGGTCAAAAAGCAGAAGCCCCTCCTCATCCTTAAGCCCCAAAAGGTGCCCGTCCGGGGCCACGGCGAAGGAGGGGCTTCCCGTGTCCGCCCGGTTGGCCAGGAGCAAATAGGCCTGGTTCTCTGCGGCTCGGGCCCGGGCCAGGACCAAGAGGAGCTCCCCGTATTCTCCGGGCCAGGCGGAGCCCACCAGAAACGCCTCCACCCCCATGAGGGCGTAGCTACGGAAAAGCTCGGGAAAGTCCAGGTCGTAGCAGAGGGCAAGCCCAAACCTGCGTCCCTGGAACTCCCACACCACGGGGCCTTCCCCGGGCTCAACGCCCTCGTCCCCTTCCTCCCCCAGGGCCAGAAAGGGATGCACCTTGTCGTAGAAGGGGCCCTGGGGGAAGACGCCAAGCCGGTTCCTTGGGCCTTGGGCCAGGTAGCCCGCCACCACCCTCATGCGGCTTTCCCCGGCCAGGGCCTCGAGGGCTTGGGAAAGGTCTTCTTCCCCTTGCCTCCCCAGGACCAGCTCGGGGAGGAGGAGGGCCAAGGCCCCCTCCTCCCGGGCCTGGTGCACCAGGGGGACGAGGATCTTTAAAAGCCTGGGTAGGCTCTCCTGCCTTCCAAGGTGGGCTAGGGCCAGCCGCACGCTAGCGCCTTCCCAGGACCTTCCAGGCGGAGGGCAGGACCAAGGCCGCCACCACCGCTTTCACCAGGTCCCCGGGGATGAAGGGGAAAAGCCCCATGGCCAAAAGGGCGCCGGTGCCCGCAAACTTGCCTGCCCCCATGAGCCAGGCGGCAAGCCAGGGAAGCCCCACCAGGTAGAGCAGGGCGTTGCCCGCCAGCATGGCCAAAAGGGTTCCCAGGAAGCTCCGGTCCAGGCCGAACCGCTCCACCAGTAGCCCCACCAAGCCTGCGGCCAGGGGGAAGGCCAGGAGGAAGCCCCCGGTGGGGCCGAGAATCTTGGCCAAGCCCCCTGTACCCCCAGCAAAGACGGGTAGGCCCATGGCTCCTTCCGCCAGGTAGGCCAAGAGGGACAGGAAGCCAAGGCGGCTTCCCAACGCTGCTCCCACCAGGAGGATCGCCAGGGTCTGGCCGGTGATGGGCACGGGGGTGAAGGGCAAAGGAATGCTGATCCGGGCGGCCAGGGCCACCAGGAGGCTACCCGCCAGGATCAGGGCCAGGTCCCGGGCCAGGGTGCGGTGGGGCCAGAGGGTTTTAACCAGGGGTGGATAGGGGAGAACCTCGGTTTTCATCGTTCGTACCTCCCGGACCACGCGGGGTGGTCGTCAACGAAAATACGCTTTTCGGGTTGACGGGTCAAGGGGAAAGTTCGCTTAAGCCAAGTGCGGTTGTTCACTTATGGAAGAGCCGCTATACTGAAGCCATGGCTCTTTACCCCGCCGGTACACCAAGGGGGGCAGGAGCCACGCTAGGAGGTAGGCTATGAAGGTAGGCATCAACGGATTCGGCAGAATCGGTCGCCAGGTTTTCCGTATTCTCCATGGGCGGGGCGTGGAGGTGGCCCTTATCAATGACCTGACGGACAACAAGACCCTGGCCCACCTGCTCAAGTACGATTCCATTTACCACCGCTTCCCCGGCGAGGTGGGTTACGATGACGAGAACATTTACGTGGACGGCAAGGCCATCCGGGCCACGGCTATAAAGGATCCCAAGGAGCTCCCCTGGGGGAGCCTGGGGGTGGACGTGGTGATAGAGTCCACCGGGGTCTTCACCGATGCCGACAAGGCCAAGGCCCACCTCGAGGCGGGAGCCAAGAAGGTGATCATCACCGCCCCGGCCAAGGGGGAGGACATCACCATCGTTATGGGGGTGAACCATGAGCAGTACGACCCCGCCCGGCACCACATCATCTCCAACGCCTCCTGCACCACCAACTCCCTGGCCCCGGTGATGAAGGTGTTGGAAGAAGCCTTTGGGGTGGAGAAGTCCCTCATGACCACCGTGCACTCCTACACCAACGACCAGCGAGTCCTGGACCTGCCTCACAAGGACCTGCGCCGGGCGAGGGCGGCGGCCATCAACATCATCCCCACCACCACCGGGGCCGCCAAGGCCACGGCCTTGGTGCTTCCTTCCCTGAAGGGCCGTTTCGACGGAAGTGCTTTGAGGGTGCCCACGGCCACGGGGAGCATCTCCGACATCACCGCCCTTCTCAAGCGGGAGGTGACTGCTGAAGAAGTGAACGCTGCCCTTAAGGCGGCGGCCGAGGGGCCCTTGAAGGGCATCCTGGCCTACACCGAGGACGAGATCGTCCTCCAGGACATCGTCATGGACCCCCACTCCTCCATCGTGGACGGGAAGCTCACCAAGGCCTTGGGCAACCTGGTCAAGGTCTTCGCCTGGTACGACAACGAGTGGGGCTACTCCAACCGGGTGGCGGACCTGGTGGAACTGGTGCTGAAGAGAGGGGCGTGAATGCGGACCCTGAAGGACCTGGATGCCCGGGGCAAGCGCATCCTGGTGCGGGTGGACTATAACGTCCCCATCAAGGAGGGGAAGGTTCAGGACGAAACCCGCATCCTGGAGAGCCTCCCCACCCTGCGCCACCTGTTGGACCAGGGGGCTTCCCTGGTCCTCCTTTCCCACCTGGGCCGGCCCAAGGGGGTGGACCCCAAGTACTCCCTGGCCCCGGTGGCGGAGGCTTTGGGCCGCTACCTTTCCGGCGTCCGCTTCGTGCCCCATAGCCCCGGTTCCGACCAGGCGCACCAGGCGGTTGAGGCCCTGGCCCCGGGGGAGGTGGCTCTCCTGGAAAACGTGCGCTTCGAGCCAGGGGAGGAGAAGAACGATCCCGATCTTGCCGCCCGCTACGCCCGGCTGGGGGAGGCCTTTGTTCTGGATGCCTTTGGCAGCGCCCACCGGGCCCATGCCAGCGTGGTGGGGGTGGCCAGGCTCCTCCCTTCCTTTGCGGGGTTCCTCATGGAGAAGGAGGTGAAGGCCCTCTCCCGCCTTCTTAGGGATCCGGAGAAGCCCTATGCGGTGGTCATCGGGGGGGCCAAGGTTTCCGACAAGATCGGGGTCATAGAAAACCTCCTTCCCCGCATAGACCGCCTTCTCATCGGCGGCGCCATGGCCTTCACCTTCATCAAGGCCCTTGGGGGCGAGGTGGGAAAGAGCCTGGTGGAGGAGGACCGGCTGGATCTGGCCAAGGACCTGCTTCGGCGGGCGGAATCCTTGGGAGTAAGGGTGCACCTGCCCGTGGATGTGGTGGCGGCCGAGCGGATCGAGGCTGGGGTGGAAACCCGCACCTTCCCTGCGGACGCCATTCCCGTGCCCTATATGGGCTTGGACATCGGGCCCAAGACCCAGGTGGCCTTCGCCGAGGCCTTGAAGGGGGCGAGAACAGTCTTCTGGAACGGGCCCATGGGGGTCTTTGAGGTGCCGCCCTTCGACCAGGGTACCCTGGCGGTGGGCCGGGCGGTGGCGGCCTTGGAAGGAGCCTTCACCGTGGTGGGAGGGGGCGACTCCGTGGCGGCGGTGAACCGCTTGGGCCTCAAGGAGCGCTTCAGCCACGTGTCCACCGGAGGGGGGGCGAGCCTCGAGTACCTGGAGAAAGGCACCCTCCCGGGGATTGAGGTCCTGGAGTAGGAAGACCTAATCCGGCCCCGCCCCCTGGGGCGGGGTTTTCCTGTAGGATAGCGGCATGCGCAGGGTTTTGGTGGCAGGAAACTGGAAGATGCACAAGGTGCCCTCGGAGGCTAGGGTCTGGCTTGCCGAGCTCAGGAGGCTTCTGCCTCCTTTAGAGTCCGAGGTGGCGGTGCTGCCTGCCTTTCCCATGCTTCCCGTGGCCAGGGAGGTGCTTTCCGGTGCCCAGGTGGCCTACGGGGCCCAGGATGTCTCCCCCCACCGGGAAGGCGCCTATACGGGGGAGGTTTCCGCCCGGATGCTTTCCGATCTCGGGTGCCGCTACACCATCGTGGGGCACTCGGAGAGGCGGCGCTACCACCACGAGACGGATACCCTGGTGGCGGAGAAGGCGAAAAGGCTTTTGGAGGAGGGGGTTACCCCCATCCTTTGCGTGGGGGAACCCTTGGAGGTGAGGGAAAGGGGAGAGGCGGTGCCCTATACCCTGGCCCAGCTAAGGGGAAGCCTCGAGGGCCTGAACCCCCCGGGTCCTGAGGCCTTGGTGATTGCCTACGAGCCGGTCTGGGCCATCGGCACCGGGCGGAACGCCACCCCACAGGACGCCGAGGCCATGCACCAGGCCATCCGCCAGGCCCTGGCGGAGCGGTACGGCCCGGGGTTTGCCCAGCGGGTGCGCATCCTCTATGGGGGGAGCGTGAACCCCAAGAACTTCGCCGACCTCCTCTCCATGCCCAACGTGGACGGGGGGCTCGTGGGCGGGGCGAGCCTGGAGCTTGAAAGCTTCCTCGCCCTCCTCCGGATCGCGGGTTAGGGGAGTACCCGGATGGTCCCCTCCTGCGCCACCACGTGAAGGTGCCGGTCCAAGCTTAGGACCAGGCCCCCGTTCCGCTCGGCTACGGCGACGACCGCGGCGTCGGCAAAGCCCAAGGGCAGGTCCCGGTACCGGGCCACGAGCGCCCTGACCCGGGGCAGGTCTTCTTCCCCGCATTCCAGGGAGAAAGCCCCGGCCTCGAGGTCTTGGAGGAAGGCCTCGAGGGCCCCAAGGCCCAGGCGCCTTTCCGCGAGGTAGGCGATCTCGGCGAGGATGCCCATGGGCACCAGGTAGGGACCTGGATCAGAAAGAAGGAGCGCCTTAACGCGGCCGTGGTCCGGGTCCTTCCGGTTCAGGAGGGCGAAGAGGGCGGAGGTGTCCAGAGTGATCATCGCTCGGACCAGACCCTTTCCAGCCACCCCTCGGAGGCGCGCCCGGAGAGCTCCTCGTCCTCGCCCACGCCTAGGGAACGAAAGGCGGGTCTTTGGCGCTGGGTAAGGTAAGCGGCCAAGGCCTCCCGGATGAGCTCTGCCTGGCTTTTGCCCTCCCGCCGCGCGGCCTCCTTTAGGGCGCGGTGAAGCTCAGGGGGGAGGTAGAGGGTCGTCTTCTCCATGTCTTCACTGTACACCTTATATGGTAGGTGTCGTCAGCGGACCTCGAGGGTCAGAGCCGCAGGGGCGGAAGCCCAGGCCCTCACACGTGTGACGACTCCTCGGACTGAAGTCCGAGGCTTCGCGGTTCTCATGGGACGGCCCACGCCGCCCATGTCCCCGCAGGCTCCGTCCGAGCCCTAGCCAGGATGTTTCGCGCTGCGGCCACGTCCCGATGGAGAAGTGTTCCACACTGGGGGCAGGTGTACTCCCTGACCCACAGGGGCCTCTTTTCCCGATGACCGCACACTGGACAGTCCTGGCTTGTATGTTTGGGGTCTACCCCAATGACCCGCCTACCAGCCTCCTCCGCTTTGTAGGCGAGGATTGCAAGAAACTGCGCCCAGCCTGCATCCAGCACCCCCTTAGCGGTGCGGGAGCGGGCCAAGCCGAGGATATTCAGGTCTTCATGGGCGATGGTTCCATAGTGGTTGACGAGTTTTCGGGCCAGCTTGTGGTGGAAGTCCCTGCGCTGGTTGGCAATTTTCCGGTGCAGTTTGGCAACCCGCTTTCTGGCCTGCTTGCGGCGATTGCTGCCCCGCTTCTTACGGGCAAGGCTGCGCTGGGCGGCGGCGAGTTTGGCTTGCGCCTTTTGGAAGTACCGAGGGGCCTCGACCCTCTCCCCCTCCGAGGTGACGAGGAAGTGGGGGTTGGTGCCCAGGTCGATCCCGATGGCCTGGTCATTGGGGGGAAGGGGTCTGGGCTCCACCTCACAGGTAAACACGATGTACCAATGCTCTCCCTCTCGTTTGACCGTGGCGGTCTTGAGCCTGCCTTCCAAGGGGCGGTGCAGCTTGACCTTCACCGAGCCGATGCCGTAGAGGAGCACCCGCTTCCCGCCCCCCTGGAGTTTGACCCCGGTGGTGCCCGCCTGGGGGAAGGTGAAGCTGTCGTAGCGCCCCTTCCCCTTGAAGCGGGGGTAGCCCGCTTTCTGTCCCGCCTTGACCCGCCGGAAGAAGCCCTGAAAGGCTCTGTCCACCCGCTCGATGACGTTCTGCAAGACCTGGGAGTGGACGCCCTTGTACTCCGGCAGCTCGGTGCGTATCTCGGGCAGATACCTCTTCTGTTCGTAGAAGCCGACAGTCCTCCCGGCCTTCTTGTAGGCATCTCTACGCTCCTGCAAGGCCGCGTTGTACAGGCTGCGGCACAGCATCAGCGTCCGGTCCAAGTCCCGCAGTTGGGGCTGGGTCGGATAGAGGCGGTACTTGAAAGCTTTAAGCATCGTCGTCCTGGTATTTGCGCTGGGACTCGATGTAGCGCTGGATGGCCTGAGCCGAGATGTTCCCGGCGCTGCCCACATAGAAGGAGGGCGTCCATAAATGACCGCCGCCCCTGCCCCGCCGTAGCTTTGGGAACTCTTGCAGGATGCGCCGAGCCGATACGCCTTTCAGAATCTTCGCCACGTCCGAGGGGGCCCACTTGGGCGGCACGGAGAGGAACAGATGCACGTGGTCGGGCATGACCTCCATTCCCAGCACTACCCAGTCCCTCATCAAGCACGTCTCCCGCAACACCTGCATCAGCCGTTCGCGCACTTCGCCAAAGAAGGCATGTCTGCGGTACTTGGGGGTGAATACCAGATGGTAGTTCAGGTTGTAATGGCTGTGACGTGTAGTGCGCTCTTCCGGCACTTACACATGATACCACAAAATGACCGCCCACCATGCTGTGTGCCCCAAAGGGGCACGTGGGGGAGTCCATGTATCCCCGGTTTGGTCACGGGCAGAGCCCGTATCTTGCAAACCGGGGGATTATAGCTCCCCCACACCCCTTCCTTTCTCTAAAATGGCTCCATGGCCCTGGATTTCCCGGCAAGCCCCCTGGCCCCCGCCCTCCGCCTCCTGGAGGAAGGGCGGGACCGGGAGGCGGAAGCCCTCCTCCAAACTTCCCAAGAAGGCCTCCCGGAGGCCGAGCGCCTGGCCCTTCTAGGCTTCGTAGAGGCCCGTAAGGGGAACCTTCGGGCCTACCGCGCCCTGGCCCTGGAGGCCGCCCGAAGGGCCCAGACCCCCCTCACCCTCTACCACCTGGGCCTGGCCCTCCCTCCAAAGGCGGGGGCCCTGGCCCTGGAGGAGGCCCTCCACCGCTTCCAGGGAGACCCCAAGGCCGAGGCCCGCCTCGCCTTCGCCCTGGCCCGCGCCCTAAGGGGGCTTGGCCGCCTCAGGGAGGCCCTGGGCTACGCCGCTTTTGCCCTTGCCCGGGGCTTTGGCCCCTTCGCCCTCCTGGAGTGGGCCTGGCTCGCCCTCCTCGCCGAGGAGGACCCTCCCCTCCCCGACCTCCTCCGGCAGGTGGAACTCCTGGCCCTGGAGGGGGGCACGGGGCTCTACGCCCGCTTCCTCATGGCCCACCTGCGCTTCCTCCAGGGGGAGGAGGCCTCGGGGAGGGCCTACCTGCGGAAGGCCCTGGGCGAGGCCCCTCTTCCCGCCCTTCCCTACCTCGCCCCCGCCGGGGTGCGCCTCCTGGGGAAGGAGGTCCTCCCCTTCCTCCTGGCGGCGAGGCCCTGGGCCAAGGAGCCCCTCACCCAGGCCCTCCTCGCCTTGGCCGAAGGGCTCTACCGGGAGGACGAGGAAGGGGTGGCCAAGACCCTGCCCCTCCTCCTGGAGGAGGTGGCGGAGGAGGCCATGCGGGGCCTCCTCTTCCTGGGAAGGCCCCACCCCCTCCTGGGAGAGCTCTCCCGGAGGGGGCAGGAGCTCCTCTGGGCCGCAAGCCCCTCGGCCCACTTCCAGGCCCTGGGAGAGCCAAGGCTTGGGGGCAAGCCCCTCCCCCTGCGCCAGGCGGAGCTCCTCGTCCTCCTCCTCGCCCGGAAGGAGGGGTGGAGGGGGGAGGAGCTGGCCCTGGCCCTCTACGGGGAGGCCAACGGGCCCGCCCTCCGCATGGAGGTGCTCCGCCTGAGGCAACGGGGGCTTGCCGTGAAAAGCCGGCCCTACCGCCTGGCCCAGGCCCTACAGGCGGACTTCTTGGAAGTATGGGGGGCCCTGCGTCAAGGAGACCTGAGCGGGGCCCTTGCCCGCTACCGGGGCCCCCTCCTCCCCCAGAGCCAGGCCCCGGGGGTGGAGGCCCTGAGGGCGGAGCTGGAAGAGGCCCTGAGGCGGGCGGTCTTGGCCCAGGGCGAGGTGGAAAGCCTCTTCCTCCTGGCCGAGCGCCTGGGGGAGGACCTGGGGGTCTGGGAGGCCCTCCTGGAGAGGCTACCCTCCCAAGACCCCCGCCTTCCCATCGCCCAGGCCCGGGTGGAAAGGCTCAGGAGGGAGTGGGGCCTCTAAGGTACCCCACCGCAGCTTTGGCCGCGGTGGGGGCCCCAAAAGGTATTCCCACAGCCCCGGCTTGGGCATCCCATGTTGCAAAGCCGAAGTGGCGCTTAGAGCCCAAGCCCCGGGGGCGGGCAGTGGGGGGCGAGGCACTGGGGAAGGACCCCAGAGCCCCCGAGGAGGGCGAGGAGAAGCCACAGGAACTGCATGTTTAAAGGCTACCCAGGCTTACGTAACCTCCGCGTAACGCCCTGGGGTCTTTATGAGAGTCTTCTGAGTTACGCGAGCGTTACCATCCCCTTGCTACCTTAAGGCCAGCCTGAGGATGGCCGAGAGGGGTGAAAGGGCATGCAAGACGGGATGTTGCAGCTACTCGTGGTGAACCTCCATGAACCCGCCCAGGCACCAGCCCGGGGAGGGGCAGCCTATAAGCCGAGCCGCTTCAACCACTTCCACACCCTGCTCACGGGCGAGAAGCTCGCCTTCAACTCCCTCTCCGGTGGCCTGGCCGTCTTGGATTCAGAAGGATGGGCGCGCTACACGGCCCTGGTCAAGGGGGAGCCCTTGGACCCCAAGAACCCTGTAGACCAGGGGCTCGTGGAAGGCCGCTTCGTCGTTCCCGAGAACTTTGACGAGCTGGCCTACCTTAAGACCCTCCACCTGCGGCAGCGCTACACCACGGAGGCCTGGAGCCTAACGATCTGTCCCACCATAGACTGCAACTTCGGCTGCGACTACTGCTTCCAGCGGCACCGGGTGAGCCGCATGACCGAAGCGGTTCAGGCCAAGCTCCTGGAGGTCTTCGCTCAAAAAGCCCCCCGCCTCAGCAAGTTCTTCGTCACCTGGTTTGGCGGTGAGCCCACCCTGGCCTGGGATGTCGTCCAGAGGCTATCCCAGGGTCCACATCTTTAGCGAGGTCTGCATGCTCTGGCCGCTTTGGAGCGAGTTCCTGCTCTCTTGGGCCCGAACCCGGCGTTACTGGTTCAACACGCTGGCAAACCTGGGGGGGAGCCTCCTCTACTTCTACGCAATCCTTTTGGGCTTTAGCCGGCTTACCCCCGAGGAGGCCCGCTTCTTGGACCCAGGCCCCCTGCTTCTGGTCTTCACGGCCTTCAACCTCACCTTGTTCACCTTCCAGTCCATCGCCTACACGGTCCAGGGCGAGGCGCAACTGGGGACCCTGGAACACATGGCCCTGGCCCGGGGAGGCCTCCTGCGCCAGCTCCTCCTTCGGGCCCTGGTGCAAAGCCTATTCGGGGTTCTCTGGAGCCTTTTGGTCCTCCTACCCTTGGCCTTGGCCTTCGGCGTGACCCTAGGCCCCCTGGCCCGCTGGCCTTTGGGGTTCTTGCCCCTTTTCCTGGCCGCCTTGGGCTTCGGCCTCCTCATGGGGGCCACTGCCTTGTACTTCAAGCAGGTGGACGAGTTTTTCACCATCGTCCAGTTCCTCTTCCTGCCCTACTTCTTTTATCTGGTCCGGTTTGAGCCCTGGATGGCCCACCTGCCCTTCGCCCCCGGGGTGCACCTCCTGCGGCTTAGCCTCTCAGGGGCGGAGGCGCCTTGGGGCCTGTTGGGCCTGGCCCTCTTTCAAGGGCTCCTCCTCTTCGCCATGGGGCTTTGGGCCATGGCCTACATGTACCGCCTGGTGCGCAGGCGGGGTATATTGGGGAGGTTCTAGGAGGTGTGATGCTCTGCTGGCAACTCTGGAGCGAGTTTCTCCTGGAGTGGAACCTGACCAGGCGCTACTGGTTTGACACCCTGGCGGGGCTTTTGGCCTCCGTCCTCTTCTTCTACTCCATGGTCCTCGGCCTGGAGAACCTGACCCCCGAGGGGCTGGCGAGCCTAGGTCTGGACCTGGGCCCCCTCCTCCTGGTCTTCGCCGCCTTCAACCTGGTGGTGGGCACCTTTCAGTCCATCGCCTATTCCGTCCAGTCCGAGGCCGCCTTAGGCACCCTGGAGCATCTGGGCCTGGCCCGGGGAGGGCTTCTCCGACAGCTCCTCCTGCGCGCCCTCGTACGGGGACTTCAGGGCATCACCACAAGCGCTCTTGTCCTCCTTCCCCTCGCCCTTCTCCTCGGGGTGCGGCTCGCCCCCGCCCCCTGGTGGCCTTTGAGCCTTTTGCTTCTCTACCTCGCCGCCCTAGGCTTCGCTCTGGGCATGGGGGCCCTCGCCCTTCACTTCAAGCGGGTGGAGGGCTTCTTCACCATCGTCCAGTTCCTTTTCCTGCCCTACTTCTTCTCCCTGGTTCGCTTCGCTCCCTGGATGACCCCCCTCCCCTTTGCCCCAGGGACGCAGCTCCTGAAGCTCGCCCTCACCGGGGAGGGGGCGTTCCCCGGGCTTCTCCTCCTCGCCTTCGTGCAGGCCCTCCTCTTTCTCGGGGCGGGGCTTTTCGCCATGGCCTGGGTCTACGCGGCGGTGCGGCGGAGGGGCCTATTAGGGAGGTACTGATGCGGCTTTTGGTGCAGAACGTCCACAAGCGCTTCGGCAAGCTGGAGGCCCTCAAGGGGGTGAGCCTGGAGCTTGGGGCCGGGGAGATCCTGGGCCTTTTGGGCCCCAACGGGGCGGGCAAGACCACCCTCATCAAGGTCGTCCTCGGCCTCCTCCTCCCCGACGCGGGAGAGGTGGTCCTGGAAGAGGGCGGGGCGCGGCGCAGGCCCCAGGGCCACGAGTTCGGCGTCCTCCTGGAGGGAAGCCGCAACCTCTACGTCAACCTGAGCCTCCTGGTGAACGCCCTCTACTTCGGGGGCATCCGGGGGCTTCCCCCAAAGGAAGTCCGCCCCCGGTTTGAGGCCTGGCTGGAGCGCTTCGGCCTAAAGGACCGCCTCCACGCCCCCCTCGCCTCCCTCTCCCGGGGCATGCAGCAGAAGGCGGCCTTGGCCCTGGCCCTGGCCCTCAAGCCCCGCTTCCTCCTCCTGGACGAGCCTACCCTGGGCCTGGACCCCGTGAGCCGGAGGGAGTTTGAGGGGATCCTCCTGGAGCTTAAGAAGGAGGGCTGGGGTATCCTCCTCACCTCCCACGACCTCGAGGTGGTGGAGCGGGTGAGCGACCGGGTGGCCTTCCTCCACCGGGGGGAGGTGCGGCGGCAGGGCCCCACCCGGGCCCTCCTCCGGGACTGGGCCGGGGAGGGGTACCGGGTGCGCCTCGCCGAGCCCAAGGCGGAGGCTCTCCTCAAGGCCCTGGGCCCCGGCTGGAGTGCGGAAGGCCCCGAGGTCCTCTTCTTCCTGGGGCCGTGGGAGGCGCTGCGGGAGGTCTTGGGAACCCTCCCCGTGGAAGTGTTGGAGGTCTCCCGGGGGACGCCGAGCCTCGAGGCCCTCTTCCTCCACCTCTTCGGGGAGGCCCGCCCTTCCCCCAGCGCATAACTTTGCGCTACCCTATCCCCATGCGCCTCCACCCCCGCACCGAGGTGGCCAAGGAGAGCATCTTCCCCAGGATGAGCCAGCTCGCCCAGCGCCTTGGGGCGGTAAACCTGGGCCAGGGCTTTCCCTCCAACCCACCGCCTGCCTTCCTCCTCGAGGCGGTGCGGCGGGCCCTGGGCCGCTACGACCAGTACGCTCCCCCCGCCGGGTTTCCCCCCTTGCGGGAGGCCCTAGCCGAGGAGTTCGGGGTGGAGCCGGAGGCGGTGGTGGTGACCTCAGGGGCCACGGAGGCCCTCTATGTCCTCCTCCAGAGCTTGGTGGGGCCGGGGGAGGAGGTGGTGGTCCTGGAGCCCTTCTTTGACGTGTACCTGCCCGACGCTTTCCTGGCCGGGGCCGGGGTGCGGCTGGTGCGCCTTGGGCTTACCCAGGAGGGCTTCCGCCTGGACCTAAAGGCCCTGGAAGAGGCCATCACCCCGCGCACCCGGGCCCTCCTCCTCAACGCCCCCATGAACCCCACGGGCCTGGTGTTCGGCGAGGAGGAGCTTCGGGCCGTGGCCGAGCTGGCCCGGAGGTACGACCTTTTCCTGGTCTCCGACGAGGTTTACGACGAGCTCTACTACGGGGAAAGGCCCAGGCGCCTGCGGGACTTTGCCCCGGAGCGCACCTTCACCGTGGGGAGTGCCGGCAAGCGCCTCGAGGCCACGGGTTACCGGGTGGGCTGGATCGTGGGGCCCAAGGAGTTCATGCCCGCCCTGGCGGGGATGCGCCAGTGGACCAGCTTCTCCGCTCCAAGCCCCCTGCAGGCGGGGGTGGCGGAGGCCTTGAGGCTGGCCCGGAAAGAGGGGTTTTACGAGGCCCTGCGGGAAGGCTACCGGAAGAGGCGGGACCTGCTCCTTTCCGGGCTCAGGTCCATGGGCCTCAAGGCTTACGAGCCTGAGGGTACCTACTTCCTCATGGCCGAGCTTCCCGGCTTTGATGCCTTCCAGCTGGTGGAAGCAGCCAGGGTGGCCTTGATTCCCGCCAGCGCCTTCTACCGGGAAGACCCTCCTCCTGGGCTTTTCCGCTTTGCCTTCTGCAAGAGCGAGGAGGAGATCTCCCTGGCCCTGGACCGCCTGGCCGCCGTGGTAAACTCCCCTGCGTGAAACCCAAGGTGGTCCAGTACCTGGATAGGGGAGAGCTTCCCCTTAAGGAGGGGGAAGCCCTTGCCCTCTACCGGGCCATGCGCCGGGCCCGGTTTTTCGACGAGAAGGCCTTGACCCTTCAGCGCCAGGGGCGGCTTGGGGTCTATGCCCCCTTTATGGGCCAGGAGGCGGCCCAGGTGGGGGTGGCCCTGGCCTTGGGGGAGAGGGACTGGGTGGTGCCCAGCTACCGGGAGTCCGCCCTGCTCCTGGCCCGGGGGCTTCCCATCCACGTCCTGATCCTTTACTGGCGGGCCCACCCCGCAGGCTGGCGCTTTCCCGAGGAGGTACGGGCGGTGAATCCCTATATCCCCATCGCCACCCAGATTCCCCAGGCGGTGGGTCTGGCCCTGGCGGGCCGGTACCGGGGGGAGGACTGGGTGGTGGCCACCTCCATCGGGGATGGCGGGACCAGCGAAGGGGATTTCCACGAGGGGCTTAACTTTGCCGCGGTTTTTGATGCCCCGGTCCTCTTCCTGGTGCAGAACAACGGCTACGCCATCAGCGTGCCCCGGAGCCGGCAGATGCGGGTGGACTTCATCGCCAGGAGGGCGGAGGGGTATGGGATTCCCGGGGTGGTGGTGGACGGCAACGACGCCGTGGCCGTTTACCTGGAGGCCAGGAAGGCGGTGGAACGGGCACGGAAGGGGGAGGGCCCCACCCTCCTCGAGGCCCTCACCTACCGCCTGGCCCCCCACACCACCTCCGACGACCCGAGCCGCTACCGCACCCGGGAGGAGGAGGAAGCCTGGCGCTCCAAGGATCCCATCCTGCGCCTCCGCAAGGCCCTGGAGGCGGCGGGGCTTTGGGATGGGGATGCGGAGGAGGTTCTTTTGAGGGAGCTGGAGGAGGAGTTTGCTCGGGAGCTGGCCTTGGCCGACCAGGCTCCCGAGCCCAGCCCTGAGATGATTGTGGAGCACGTTTACAAGGAAATGGGTCCTGACCAGAAGCGGGCCTGGGAGGCCTTGAGGCAAGGGAAGCACGTGGAGGAGCTATGGTAGCGGAAAAGGCCAGGGTGCTGAACCTGGTCCAGGCCATCAACGAGGCCCTGGACCTGGCCTTGGCTGGGGACGAGCGGGTTTTGGTCTTCGGGGAGGACGTGGGACGGCTTGGGGGGGTGTTCCGGGTTACGGAGGGCCTCCAGGCCAAATACGGCGAGGGCCGGGTGTTCGATACCCCCCTGGCGGAAAGCGGCATCCTGGGCCTGGCCATTGGCCTCGCCATGGGAGGGATGCAACCTGTGGCGGAGATCCAGTTCGCTGGTTTTCTCTACCCAGCCCTGGACCAGATCCTTTCCCACCTGGGCCGCTGGCGCCATCGTTCCCGGGGGCGGGTGGGTCTCCCTGTGGTGGTGCGGGCTCCTTATGGGGGAGGGGTGCACACTCCCGAACAGCATGCGGACTCCCCTGAAGCCCTTCTGGCGCATGCCCCTGGGGTTAAGGTGGTGATTCCCTCGAGCCCTGAAAGGGCCAAAGGCCTCCTCCTCGCCGCCATAGAGGACGAGGACCCCGTCTTCTTCCTGGAGGCCATCAAGCTTTACCGGGGAGCCCGGGCCGCGGTGCCCGAGGGCTACTACACCCTGCCCCTGGGAAAGGCCCGCATTCTGCGGGAAGGAAAGGCCGCCACCCTGATCGGCTACGGGGGCATGGTGGAGGTGATGCTGGAGGCGGCGGAGGTGGCCGCCAAAGAAGGGGTGGAGGTCATGGTGGTGGACCTGGAGACCCTGGTCCCCCTGGATGAGGACACGCTCCTTGGCGCCGTAAAGGAGACGGGCCGGGCCATCGTGGTCTACGAGGCCATGCGCACCGGGGGGTTTGGGGCCGAGATCGCCGCCCGGATCGCCGAGGGGGCTATCGACCACCTCCAGGCTCCTGTGGTGCGGGTGGCGGGTTACGATGCCCCCTATCCTCCCTTCAGCGCCATCGAGCACCACTATCGCCCCAACGCTCGCCGGGTGCTGGCGGCCTTAAGGCGGGTGCTCACCTACTAGGGCGGTCCAGTTCAAGAGGCTTGGGCGCGGCTGGGGAGTCGACGAGCCAGGGGGGTAGTGCCCTTATTCGAGGGGAAACCGCGTGTCCTTTGGGGTGCACGCTCCACCCTTACATCCTATGTCTGGGATAAGTGTTCGGTTTTCCGCAAGCCAGCGGTACACCTTAGGCCCGAGGCCGGTTAACTTGAGGAGGGCAAGCGCAGGCAGGAAAGGCCAGAGGGGAGGAAGGAATTTGGCCAGCAAGACGAGGGCGTCGAAGCCTCGGGCAACCTCATGTTTCTCCCCTGCTTGCCATACCACGTGGATTTCTCGATCTAGGGCTTGGGATGTGAGGCCGAAGCCTTCGAAGCCTGAGTCTTTGCGGTACGAGGTAACCTGGCAGAGGCCAAGAAGGTCCAGGCGCAGGATTAAGTGCCCTGCTCTGGTGCAGAGAGGGCAGCTGCCGTCTATGTAGACGAGGAGCCTAGGAGTATGGGCCTTTTCGACCCCGAAAAGGCCATCTTTGCCCCGCATGCTCATAAGGAACCTTACCACGTAGGTTCAGGGGCTGGGCATCCTTTGGTTACATGGCCGGGGGGTTTGGCCACGGCTTTCCACTGGCGTAAAGTGAAGGGTATGGAGAGGCCCATTTCCGAGCGGCTTTTTTCCGAGGCGCAAGCCCACATCCCGGGCGGGGTTTCCAGCCCTGTTAGGGCCTTCAAGGCGGTGGGGGGTACCCCTCCCTTCCTGGTGCGGGGGGAGGGAGCCTACGTGTGGGACGCCGATGGGAACCGGTACGTGGACTACGTGCTGAGCTGGGGGCCCTTGATTCTGGGCCACGCCCACCCGGAGGTGGTCAGGAGGGTGAAGGAGGTGGCGGAGCAGGGCCTGACCTTCGGGGCTCCCCATCCCCTCGAGGCCGAGCTGGCCAAGGCGGTGAAGCGGGCCTTTCCCCAGGTGGAGCTGGTGCGTTTCGTGAACTCGGGGACCGAGGCCACCATGAGCGCCTTGCGCCTGGCCAGGGGATATACAGGGAGAAAGTATGTCGTCAAGTTCCGGGGCAACTACCACGGGCATGCGGATGGCCTTTTGGTGGAGGCGGGAAGTGGAGCCCTCACCTTGGGCGTGCCCAGCAGCGCCGGGGTGCCCGAGGAGTACGCCAGCCTTACCCTGGTCCTGGAGTACAACGATCCCGAGGGGCTTAGGGAGCTTCTTAGGGCACGGGGTGAGGAGATCGCCGCCATCATCTTTGAGCCGGTGGTGGGCAACGCCGGGGTCCTTATCCCCACGGAGGAGTTCCTCAAGGCCTTGCACCAGGCCCGGGAGTACGGAATCCTCCTCATCGCCGACGAGGTGATGACGGGCTTTCGCCTGGCCTTCGGTGGGGCCACGGAGCGGCTTGGGCTTAAGCCCGATCTCATCACCCTGGGCAAAATCCTGGGAGGCGGCCTTCCCGCCGCCGCCTACGGGGGCAGGCGGGAGATCATGGAAGAGGTGGCCCCCTTGGGACCCGTCTACCAGGCGGGAACCCTTTCGGGGAATCCCCTGGCCATGGCCGCGGGCCTGGCTACCCTGGAGATCCTGGAGAGGAATCCCGGCTACTACGGGTACCTGGAAACCCTGGGGGCCAGGCTGGAGGCAGGGCTCAAGGAGGTGCTTTCCCAAAAGGGTCTTCCCCACACGGTAAACCGCCTGGGCTCCATGATCACGGTTTTCTTCACCGAAGGGCCCGTGGCCACCTTCCAGGAGGCCAGGCGCACGGATACGGAGCTCTTCAAGCGCTTCTTCCACGGCCTGTTGGACCGGGGGGTGTACTGGCCGCCCTCCAACTTTGAGGCGGCCTTTCTGTCCGTGGCGCATAAGGAGGAGGATGTGGCCCTTACCCTCGAGGCCCTGGAGAAAGCCCTCTAGCCCATGACCCTGAAGGACCCCATCTGCGCCATCGCCACTCCCTTGGGCAAGGGGGCCATCGGGGTGGTGCGGCTTTCCGGGGAGGGAGCCCTGGAGGTGGCAAGCCGGGTGTGGCGGGGAAAGGACCCCAGGAAGCTGAAAGGGGGGCGCTTTACCCTGGGGGAGGTGGTGGACCCGGAAACCGGGGAGGTGTTGGACCAAGCCCTGCTTTTGGTCTTCCGAGCCCCCAGGTCCTACACGGGGGAGGATGCCTGCGAGTTCCACACCCATGGTTCGATGGCGGTGCTGAGGAGGGTCCTGGAGGCCCTGGTGAAGGCGGGAGCCCGGCTGGCTGGTCCTGGGGAGTTCACCTTCCGGGCCTACATGAACGGGAAGCTGGACCTGGCGCAGGCGGAGGCGGTCTTGGCCCTGGTGGAGGCGGAAGGGGACCTGGCCCGCCGCCAGGCTTTGAGGAGCCTCGAGGGGAGCTTCTCCCGGAAAATCGCCGCCTTGGAGGATAGGCTTCTTTCCCTTCTTGCCCACATCCAGGCCCTTCTGGACTATCCCGAGGAGGGGGTGGAGCCCCTCGAGGCTAGACGAGGGATTGGGGAGGTGCTGGAGGAGGTGGAGGCCCTCCTTGCCCAGGCAAGGTCCTCCCGCCTGGCCCAACGGGGGGCCCGCCTGGCCTTGATCGGAGCTCCCAATGCGGGCAAAAGCTCGCTTCTAAACGCCCTTCTGGGCTACGAGCGGGCCTTGGTTTCCCCCATCCCCGGCACCACCCGGGACTACCTGGAAGCGCCTTTGGAGCTCTTCGGCATCCCCCTGGTGGCGGTGGACACAGCGGGCATTCGGGACACCTTGGATCCCCTGGAGCGGGCAGGGGTGGAAAGAGCTTTAAGAATTGCTGAGGAAGCCGATCTCGTGCTCTACGTGGCCGACCGCTCGGCTCCCAGGCCTTCCCTTCCTCCCTTACCCCCAAGGACCTTGAAGGTGGCCACCAAGGCGGACCTACCTCCCCTTTGGGAGGATGCGGAGTTTATCCCGGTGTCCAGCGTGACGGGGGAGGGATTAGGCCAGCTTAAGGAGGCCATCCGGGAGGCGTTTTTGGGCAGGGGGGGAGGGGAGTACCTCCTGAGCGAGCGGCAGATCGAGGCCCTTCATCAGGCCAGGGAGAGGCTTTTGGAGGCGAAAAACCTCCCGGAGGACCTTATGGGATTGGCCCTCGAGGAGGCCCTCAAGGCCCTGGCTTCCTTGAGGGGCAGGAAGGAGGTTTCCGAGGAGGTGGTGGCCCGGGTTTTCCAGAATTTCTGCGTGGGGAAGTAGCCGGGCCCCTCAGGGCAGGAAGGAATCCAGGATGGCCTCCACCTGGTCGGTTTCGATCAGGAAGGCGTCGTGGCCGTGGGGGCTACGGATCTCCCGGTACCTTCCTCCGCTTAAGCGGGCCACCTGCCGCACCTCCTCGGCGGGGTAGAGGAGGTCGGTGTCTATGCCCACGAAGAGGGAGGGCAGGTTTTTTAGCCGCTTCAGGGTTTCCTCCACCCCACCCCTTCCCCGGCCCACATCGTGGGTATCCATAGCCCGGGAGAGAACCAGGTAGCTTTCCGCATGGAAGCGCTTAAGGAACTTCTCCCCCTGGTAGTCCAGGTAGGTTTCCCCCTTTTCGGGCTCCTGGCCCCAGCGGGTTTCAAAGCCCTTGGGTGCCCGGTAGCTCATCATGGCGATGCCCCGGGCCAGGGCCATGCCCTTGGGGGCAGGATGACCGGCATGGTACTCAGGGTCTAGGAGGATGGCCTGGCGGCTTAGATGGTTGAAGGCCCGGGCCCAGGGGCCATGCCTTGCGGGAGCGGCCAGGACCACCAGTTTCTTCACCCTTTCCGGGTACATGAGGGCGAACTCCAGGGCCACCATGCCGCCCAAGCTTCCCCCGATCACGATGGCCTTCTCCACCCCCAGGTGGTCCAAAAGCCTTGCCTGGGCCCGGGCCAGGTCGCGGATGGTAAGGGGAGGAAACTCCTTGGCGTAGGGCCTTCCCGTGCGGGGGTCTAGGGTGAGAGGTCCGGTGGAGCCATAGCAGCTTCCCAGGTGGTTGGCGGAGATCACGTAGTAGAGAGCAGGGTCCAGGATCCGCCCGGGGCCCACCAGGGAATCCCACCACCCTTGGGGGCCGAAGGCCTTCTCCAGGGGGGAGAGGCTTTGGAAGGTGGCCTCGTCGTAGGTGCCTGCCAGGTGGGCGCTTCCCGTGAGGGCGTGGAAGACCAAGACCGCGTTGTCCCTAAGCCGGGAAAGCCGGCCGTAGGTTTCAAACCGGAGGCGCACCTCGGGCAGGAAGCCCCCAAGCTCGGTGTAAAACCCTTCCCGCCTGGGGAAGAGCACGGCGGTGCGGGGCCTGGGAGGGGGGATGGAAAGGGGGGAGCGGGGAGGCTTGAGGAGGAGGGCCTCGTGCTCCCCCCAGGTTTCCAGGGCGATCTCGCTCATGCCAGGGCCTCCCTAAGCTCCGCTTTCAAGTCGTCCACATGCTCGAGGCCCACGCTCAAGCGCACCATCTCCGGCAAAACCCCCGCCAGGGCCTGCTCCTCCGGGGAGAGCTGGGAGTGGGTGGTGGAGGCGGGGTGGATGGCCAGGGTACGGGTATCCCCCACGTTGGCCAGGTGGGAGATGAGCTTAAGGCGGGAGATGAAGCGCTTGGCGGCCTCGTACCCTCCCTTCAGGCCAAAGGTGAGGACAGCTCCCGGTTTCCCCCGGAAGTACTTCTGGGCGCGGGCGTGGTGGGGATGCTGGGGGAGGCCCGGGTAGTTCACCCAGGCCACCTGGGGTTGCTCCGCAAGCCAGTGGGCCAGGTGGAGGGTGTTTTCCACGTGGCGCTCCGCCCGTAGGGAAAGGGTTTCCATGCCGAGAAGCACCACCCAGGCCTCAAAGGGCCCCAGGGCCTGTCCCTGGTCCCGAAGCCCATCCACCCGGGCCTTCACGATGAAGGCCAGGTCCCCAAAGGCCTCCACCAACCTGAGGCCGTGGTACCCGGGCTGGGGCTCGGTGAGGAGGGGGTAGCGGCCGTTGTCCCAGGGGAAGTTCCCCCCGTCCACTATGCCCCCGGCGATCACCGCCCCGTGCCCTCCCACCCACTTGGTGAGGGAATGGGTTACCACCGCCGCTCCCCATTCCAGGGGCCTAAGGAGGTAGCCCCCCATGCCGAAGGTGTTGTCCACGAAAAGGGCTACCCCCACTTCCCGGGCGGCTTGGGCCAGGGCCTCGAGGTCCGGGATGTTCAGGGCGGGGTTGCCGATGGACTCCACCCACCAGGCCCGGGTTTTCCCGTCGGTGAGGGCTAAGAACTCCTCGGGGCGCTCTTCCCTGGAGGTGAAGCGCACCTCTATTCCAAGCCGCTTCAGGGTTACCTTGAACTGGTTGAAGGTGCCCCCGTACAGGTTCGGAGTGGAAACGATGTTGTCCCCCGCCTGGGCCAGGGTGGTGAGGGCCAGGAACTGGGCGGCGTGGCCCGAAGAGGTGGCCAGCGCAGCCTTGCCCCCCTCGAGGGCCGCCAGACGCCGTTCCAGCACCTCCACCGTGGGGTTCATGATGCGGCTATAGATGTTCCCGAACTCCTTCAAGGCGAAGAGGTTGGCGGCGTGCTCGGGACTCTGGAAAAGGTAGCTGGTGGTGGGGTAGATGGGCACCTGGCGGCTTAAGGTGGTGGGCTCGGGCTCGTAGCCGGCATGGAGCTGCAAGGTTTCAAAGCGCATCCTTGGCCTCCTTTCCAAGAACCCGCCTGGGGCGCTTGGGAAGGGGCCAATAAGAAGGCCCCTTCTGGCGGGAAGTGCAAGGGCACCGTTCTCTCGCCTAGAAGGGGTTGGGCGTGGCGCTTACCCCCCTCT
Source organism: Thermus scotoductus DSM 8553 (assembly GCF_000381045.1). Lineage (GTDB taxonomy): Bacteria > Deinococcota > Deinococci > Deinococcales > Thermaceae > Thermus > Thermus scotoductus. The sequence continues at coordinate 60,900 of NZ_KB905731.1, forward strand.
CTTATCGTCCCCGGGCGTTTCCCCCACCCGGGCCGGCCTTGGCACCAGCCCCACCCGCATCCGGCCATGAAACGGAAGGGATGGGAGGTTGCCGCGGTTTCACAGGGCCGTACCCTCCACCGCTCTGGATAAGAGAACGGGCTGGTTTTCGCCGCGCCCCGGCGCGGTTAAGGGTCAGTGTAGGGGTTTGGGGCTTGGCCGTCAACACCCTTTGACCTTTTGGCCCTCCTCCTCTATACTGAATTCCGCTACGGGGAGTAGCGCAGCCCGGTAGCGCACCTCGTTCGGGACGAGGGGGTCGCTGGTTCAAATCCAGTCTCCCCGACCAGAAGGCCGGCCCTCGGGCCGGCTTTTCGTATACTCCTCCCGTGGGCTTTCTGGCGGGCCTTGCCCTTTTGCTTTTGGGGTTGCACCTGATCGGGGAAGGGCTTTCCTCGGTCAAGGGAAAGAGGTACCTGTTGGCCCGGGCCTTTTCCAGGCCGGGGAGCCTTCTGCTTTCCGGTCTTCTCCTGGGGCTTCTTTCGGGTAGCGGCACCGGCCTTTCCCTCCTGGCCCTGGGGCTTTTGGAAGGGGGGATCTTCTCCCTGGGGCAGGCCGCCCTCCTTTCCCTGGCTGCCACCGCTGGGGCCGGCGCCTGGGTGGGGGTGGTGGCCCTGGCGCAAAGGGAGGTGGCCGAGGTCCTGCTGGCTTTGGGCCTCCCTCTTTTCCTCTTCCGGGGAAGCCGAAGCGGCGGGTTGGTTCTTTTGGGCTTGGGCCTTCTTTTCCTGGGCTTTTTGGAGATGGGCCAGGGGGCCAAGGCTTTTGCGCCCCTTTTGAGCCTGCTTAATCCAGGTCCATGGGCCCTGTACCTGGTGGGGATCGTCCTGGCCTTTTTCCTGGGAACCGCCAACGGGGTAGCGGCCTTGGCCCTTGCCCTTATGCCCTTTTTGGGACAGGAGGGGAGCATGGCCTTGACCCTGGGGGCGGGGGTGGGGGTTTCGGGGGCCCTTTTTCTGGCGGCCTTGGGGGGCAGGCGGGAGGGATGGGCCTTGGGGGTGGTCCTTTTGGGGCATCGCTTTCTCTTTTCCCTGCCTTTTTTGGTTCTGCTTGGGCCGCTTGGGAGCGTGGGGGTGGTGGGGCTCCACCTCTTAAGCCACCTAGCCTACGCCATAGCCTTTCTTCCCCTCCAGGGGCGTTACCTGCGCCTTACCGAAGGTCTCTTTCCCCGCCGCACCGTTAGCCCCAAGTACCTTTCCCTGGAGGCTTTGGAAACCCCTAGCCTGGCCTACGCCCTGGTGCAGCGGGAGCTTGGCCGGGTGGCGGATGCCGTGCGGAACATGCTGGCGCGGGCGGTGCGCGTCCTGGCCCAGGAGGAAGGGGGCGAGGCGGAGCTGGAGGCTTTAGAGGACAAGGTGGACCGGCTTACCCGGGAGGTGGTCCTCTATACCGCCGAGCTTTCCACCCGCACCCAGGAGGAACGGGCGGTGCGGTTTTTCGTGGCCGCAAGCGAGCTTGAGCACCTGGGGGATCTGGTGCGAAGGGTGGTGCGCCAGGCGGAGAAGCTTTGGGCCCAGGGCCTGACCTTTAGCCCGGAAGGCAAGGAGGACCTTTTGGAGGCGGGAAGGTTGGTGCTGGGCCGCCTCGAGCGCATGGCGGCCGCCTTGGCCACGGGGGATAAGGCCCTGGCGGAGGGGGTTTTGTCCGAGGAAAGGGAGGTGGCGGCCTTTCTGGATCGCCTGCGCCGGGCCCACCTGAGCCGTTTGGAGAGTGGCCGCGCGGAAAGCCGGGCCACCACCTTGGCCCACCTGGACCTCCTCATCACCCTGGAAGAGGTTTCCAGCGGGGTGGACAGGCTTTGCCGCCTGGTCCTGGAGCTTTAAGCTAGGAAGCGTGGTGAGGATCCTGGGCGGCAAGGCCAAGGGGGTGCCCTTGAAGGTGCCGGCTTCGGCCAGGCCCTCCCCCGTGCGCCTGCGGAAGGCTCTTTTTGACTACCTGCGCCTGCGCTACCCCAAGCGGGGTCGGTTCCTGGACCTCTATGCGGGGAGCGGGGCGGTGGGCCTCGAGGCGGCCAGCGAGGGCTTTGAGGCCACCCTGGTGGAGAAGGACCAGGAAGCGGTGGCCCTCCTTAAGGAAAACCTCCGCCGCACGGGGCTTCGGGCCCGGATCGTTCCCCTTCCCGTGGAGGTCTTCCTGCCGGAGGCCAAGGCCCGGGGCGAACGCTACACGGTGGCCTTCATGGCCCCGCCCTATCCCCTGGACCTGGTCCAGGCCTTCCAGGCCCTCCTGGAAAGCGGCCTGGTGGAGAAGGGGGGCCTTTACATCCTGCAGCACCCTAAGGACCTGCACCTGCCCTTCGGGGAGCGGCGGGTTTACGGGGAAAACGCCCTCACCCTGGTGGAGGCTTAGATGCACGTGGTCTATCCCGGAAGCTTTGATCCCCTTACCAACGGCCATTTGGACGTGATCCAGCGGGCAAGCCGCCTCTTTGACCGGGTTACGGTGGCGGTGCTGGAAAACCCCAACAAGCGGGGGCAGTACCTCTTTACCGCCGAGGAGCGGCTCAACATCGTGCGGGAGGCCACCGCCCACCTGCCCAACGTGGAGGCCCGCACCTTTTCCGGCCTTCTGGTGGATTTCGTGAGGCAGGTGGGGGCCCAGGCCATCGTCAAGGGCCTGAGGGCGGTTTCCGACTACGAGTACGAGCTCCAGATGGCCCACCTGAACCGCCAGCTTTTGCCGGGCTTGGAAACCCTCTTCATCCTGGCCGCCACCCGGTACTCCTTTGTGTCCAGCACCATGGTCAAGGAGATCGCCCGCTACGGGGGGGATGTGTCCAGGCTGGTGCCCCCGGCCACCCTAAGGGCCCTCAAGGCCAAGTTCGGCCAGGGGTAAAATCCCCTTGGAGGTTGTCATGAGGGCTTTTTCCAGCAAGTACGGGAACACCCTGGAGTTCGGTCACCTCATCGGGGGGGAGGAGGTCTTTGAAGGGAGGGTTCTGGAGAGGCGGAATCCCTCGGACCTCGAGGACCTGGTGGCCCGTTTTCCCGAGGGCACCAAGGAAACCCTGAGGAAAGCCGCCCTAAAGGCGCGGGAGGCCTTCAAGGAGTGGAGCCAGACCCCTGCGCCTGTGCGGGGGCAGGTGCTCTTTAACCTGGCCAAGATCCTGGAACGGGAGAAGCCCACCCTGACCCGGCTGATGGTCAGGGAGGTGGGGAAGACCTTCAAGGAGGCGGGGGGAGATGTCCAGGAGGCCATAGACACCGCCATATTCTTTGCCTCCGAGGGCCGGAGGCTTTACGGCCAGACGGTCCCCAGCGAGATGCGGGACAAGGAGCTCTTCACCTTCCGCAGGCCTTTGGGGGTGGTGGGGATGATCACTGCCGGGAACTTCCCCATCGCCGTGCCCAGCTGGAAGCTGATTCCGGCGGTGCTCACCGGGAATACCGTGGTGTGGAAGCCTTCCGACGACTCCCCCACCCTCTCCTACATCTTCGTCAAGCTCTTTGAGGAAGCTGGCCTGCCCCCTGGGGTTATCAACGTGGTCTTCGGCGGGGGCAAGGACTCCACGGGCCAGTGGCTGGTGGAACTCATGGACGAGGGTGTCCTCAACAAGTTCGCCTTCACCGGCAGCACCAAGGTGGGGCGCTGGATCGGGGAGGTGGCGGGGCGGAACCTGATCCGGCCCACCTTGGAGCTTGGGGGAAAGAACCCCCTGGTGGTGATGCGGGATGCCGATCTGGATTTGGCGGTGGAAGGGGCCTGGTGGAGCGCCTTTGCCACCGGGGGGCAGCGGTGCACCTCGGCGGGGAACATCCTGGTGGATGCCCCCATCTACGAGGAGTTCAAGAAGCGCTTCCTGGAAAGGACCGAGGCCACGGTGGTGGGAAACCCTCTTCTCCACCTCGAGGTCACCTACGGCCCCTTCATCAACGAGCGCCTGTTCCAGCGCTGGCTGGAACACTACACCTGGGGGCAGGAGGATGGGGCTACCTTGCTCTTTGGCAAGGGGCGGATCACCCGGCAAAACCCCTACCCCCGCTTCCAGGGCGACCCCGAGGCGGGTCTTTACGGCTGGCCCACGGTCTGGGAGGCCAGGCCCGACATGCGCCAGTTCGCCGAGGAGATCTTCGGCCCCACCATCAACCTGGTTAAGGTGGACGGCATCGAGGAGGCCATCGAGGTGGCCAACGCTACACCCTACGGCCTATCCAGCGCCATTTACACCAACCACCGCCACTGGGCCTACCTCTTCAAGGTGGGCATCCGGGCGGGCATGACCAGCATCAACAACACCACCGTGGGCGCCGAGGCCCACCTGCCCTTCGGTGGGGTAAAGGCCAGCGGCAACGGGGCCCGGGAATCCGGGATTTGGGTCATAGAGGAGTACACCTACTGGCATGCGGTGAACGAGGAGTACTCCGGCCTCTTGCAGCTTGCCCAGATGGACACGGGCTATGTGCGCCCCAAGGCGCCCACCCCCTGGGGGGAGGTGTTGGGATGAGGGCGCTTGGCCTCTTGCCCCTCCTCCTCCCGGCCCTGGCCCAGACCCTCGCCCCGGCCTTTCAGCTGGACTGCCGCTTCCGGGGAGAGGCCAGGCCCGCCCAGGTCTTCTGGGACAGTAGCCTCTTGGGGACCTGCCCCCTCGAGGTCCAGGCCGCCCCGGGCCGCCACCTTCTCCGCCTGCGCCTCGAGGAGCCTGGGGGGACCTACCTGGCCTACGAGGCCCGGGTGGAGGTGGGGGAAGGGGGCCTGGGGGCCTTCACCGCCGAACTCCTGCGCTATGACCCCCAGGGGGAAGCCCTTAAGGGAGGAAAGGGCTTGGTCTACGCCTTGGCCTACGGTCCCCAGGGGGTCTTGGCCCTGGGGGATGAGGCCGGGCAGGTCCGCTTCCTCCCCCCGGGTCGCCCCCCCCTGGACCTCAAGGGGCACGCCTCCTACGTGCGCGACCTGGCCTTCAGCCCCGACGGCCGCTACCTCGCCTCGGCCTCGGGGGATGGGACGCTGCGCCTTTACGATGCCCAGGGCCGTTTCCTCCGGGCTTTGGGCAAGGGGCCGGCTTTCCTCAAGGTGGGCTTTGACTCAAGGGGCCGCCTCTTCGGCCTCCAGCTCCGCGGAAACCTCACCCTGTTTGACCCTGCCACGGGAAAGGTCCTGGCCACTCGCTCCTTAAGCCCTTACCTCTTCTCCGCAGCCCAAAGCCCCGGGGGGAGGGTTCTCGGCTTGGGGCTTTCCGTGGGCCGGGTGGAGGTGTGGGACCTCACCCTCCCAGGGAAGCGGGGGGAGATCCGGGTCCCGGGAGGGCCGGTCTACGCCCTGGCCTTCCGCCCCGACGGCCGCTACCTCGCCGTGGCTTCGGCGGACGGGGGGGTGAGGCTTTTGGACCTCCTGGCCCCGGGCGGGCCTGAACCCCGGCTCCTCTACGCCCACAAGGACCTGACCTTGAGCCTGGCCTTCAGTCCGGACGGCCGTTACCTAGCCTCCGGAGGGCAGGACCGGGAGGTGCGCCTCTACGACCTCGAGGCGGGCCTTTTGGAGCGGGTTTACGTGGGGCATACCGGTCCGGTGTACGGGCTGGATTTCCACCCCCAAACCCCCACCTTGGCCACAAGTGGGGGGGAAGGTCGGGTCCTCCTCTTCCGTCTGCCCTAGGCCTACTGGCCCGTCTCCACCGCCTGGGCCTGGGCTGCCCAGCGCTCGGCCTCGGCCCGGTCCCCGCGCTGGTTGGCGTAGAAGGCCAGGGTCCGGGCCACCTTGGCCGCCGCCTGCCTGGCGGCCTCGTCCCAGGTGCCCCCCTTTTCCCGATAGTTCATCCAGGCCTCCCAGGCGCGGATGGCCCACTGGGTCTCGGTGTAGATCTCGGCCAAAAGACGGAGGGCCCGGAGGTCGTTGGGGTTTTGCTTCGCCAGGGCCTCCGCGGCCTCCAAGGCCCGCTTCCAGGGCGCGAGGTCCACGAATCCTACGGGGTAGGCCTTCCGGGCTTCCTGCCGCAGGGCCTCCACCCTTTCCAGGGTGAGGCCCCCCGCCTGCTGGGCCACTCCTAGGCTGAGAAGCGCCGCTATCCCCCAAGCCAGATATGCCTTTTTCATCCTGCACCTCCCTTTTTAGGGTACGCCCAAGGGGCCAGGGTGTCAAGGCTCATTGGGCGCTTTCCAGATCGGGCCTAAGCCGCACCGCCTCCCTTAGGTACACGTGGCGCACCCGGTCCTGGGGGGTGTCGGTGTTCCAAAGAGCCAGGACCCGGATCACCCGGGGCAGGCTTCCCGGCACCGGCACCTCCCGGGCGGACAGCAGGGGAACCCGGTGCATGCCTATCTGGCGGGCGGCCTCGGCGGGAAAGGCCGAATGTAGGTCCTCCGTAACCGTGAAGATGATGGCTGCCAGCTCCTCGTGGCTTTGGATGCCGTTTGCCTCCAGCATCTTAAGGAGAAGCTCCCGCGTGGCTTGATGGATGGCCTCCGGCGTATCCTCCTCCACGGTGATGGCACCCCTGATGCCCCGGACCATAGTTGGGCTCCATGCTAAGGGGTTTAGGCCGTTGGCACAAGACGGGTAGACTGGGAGTTGTGAATCTGATGGCGGTGTTCGCCCATCCCGATGACGAGATCGGGGCTTCAGGCACCCTGGCCCTCCACGCCCGGCGGGGGGACCGGGTGCTTTTGGTCTGGATGACCAAGGGGGAGTTGGCGAGCCAGTTCGGGGAGCTGGAAGAGGACGGGGTGGCCGAGATACGGGAGGGGCACGGGGCCCATGTGGCCCGGTTGATCGGGGCCGAGTACCGTTTTCTACCCTTTCGCGATACCTTTCTCACCGGGGGCAGGGAGGAAGCCCTGGCCTTGGCTCGGTTGATGGCCGAGTTTCGGCCGGATGCCGTGATCACCTGGGATCCCCTGGACGTCCACCCTGACCACCGGGCCACCCATCAGGCGGTCCTTTCCGCCTTAAAGTTTTGCCGCATACCCAAACTCGTGGGGGAGGCGCACCGGAAGCCGGTGCGCCTTTACCACTACCCGAGGCGGGATATTAGCCGGCCCTATGTGTACGTGGACATTTCCACCACCCAGGAGGTGGCGGAGGCGGTGTTCCGCTTCTACCAGGAGTTCTATGGCTGGCCGGTTACCCTCGAGGATTTTCGGGCTCAGCGGCGGCTTCGGGGTCGGGAGACGGGGGTTCCCTTTGCGGAGGCGTTTCAGACGGACTCCCCTCCGGCGTGGCCTGCTCTTCCCTAACGCCTTCCGCAGGATTGTAGGCAGGGGTGAGCACGTAGGCTAAGAGCACTGCGGGAAGGACCAGGGGCAAGGTGGCGTACCCGCCCCACTCCGCTGCCAGAACGGTGGCCGCGAAGGGAGCGCGGGCTACCCCCGCCAGCACCGCCACACCCCCGGCCAGGGCCAGGGTTTCAGGAGGAAGGGCCAGCGGGCCCGGCAGATGGGCCAGGAAAGCTCCCAAGAGCCCTCCCAGGACCAGGGCAGGGGTGTAGGGGCCCCCGTAGGCCCTTATCCCGCTGGCCAGGAGGAGAAGGAGGAGCTTGGCGAAAAGGAGGGACAGCACGGCTAGGGGGGGCAGAAGGGGAGTGGTGGCCACGGCTACCCAGCCCAGGCCACTCCCCAAGGCTTCGGGCAGAATGAGGAGGGCCAGGGCCAAGGCCAGGCCCAGGAGGGCATGGCGCCAGGGGTAGGGAAGAGGGCGGATGCGGCCTTCCAGAAAGCGCGAACCTTCCACCCAAAGGGTGGCCAGGGCAGCGGCCACCAGCCCTACCAGGGCGCCGGCGGGGAGGGCACCCATATCCACCTGGGCCTGGAAGGGTAGAAGGGGAGTGTAGCCGTAGAAGGCCCCGTAGACGGCAAAACCCGCCAAGGCCCCGATCAAGGCTGGGGTAAGGGCCCGGGCCTCGAGGAGGAGACTCCGGTAGAGGATTTCCGTGGCCAGCAGGGCCCCGGCCACCGGGGCATGGAGGCTGGCTCCAAGCCCGGCGGCAAGCCCGGCAAAGGCCAGCCCCCCACCCAGTCGAGGAAAGCGCCGGTCCAGCCCCCGGCCCAGCCAAAGCCCCAGCACCCCAAAGGGACCCTCGCGCCCCATGGGGGAGTAGAGGGAAAGCTGGAGTATCCCTCCCAACACGGCCCGCAGGTGGGAGGAGGGGGGGCTTGGCCGGTCCTCCCGGGCCTGGAGAAGAAAGGCGGCAAGCCCCTGGCCGGTTCCCAGGAAGCTGGTGAGGGCGAAGAGGAGGGGCAGGAGGAAGGCAAGGGGCCAGAGGGATGGTCCGGTGAAGACCTGGGCCAGGCCTCCTTCCCCGGGGGGTTCGGGGGCCAGGTACCCGAAGAAAAGGCCCAAGGCCTCGGTCAAGGCTCTAAGCAAGGCGTTCAGAAAGGCCAGGAGGAGCCCGGCCAAGGCTCCGGTGAAGGCGCTATAGAGGATGAGAGGTCCCGTATGCCGGACCTCCTGGTCCCAGAGGGAGGGGAAGCCGAGCTGGGGGCCGCGGCCCAAGGGGCGCATCAGAGGGAGTGTACCAGACTGGCGGGGCTTCCCCGGGTCAGGCGGGGGGTGGGAAGGCTCAGGGCCCGGTACCCTCCCCGGGTCAGGGCCCGAATGAGAACCCGGGGATCCACCTTCTCCCAGAGGAAAAGGGCCTCGTTTTTCACGTCCAGGTCTGGGCTGCTGGCCCGGGAGTCCGTGCCCAGGGCCAGCTCCACCCCATGGCGGGCGTAGAGGTGGATGGGAGCCTCCCCCACCTGCAGGTAAGCGTTGGACCGGGGGCAGAGGATGACCTTGGTGCCGGAATCCGCTAGCATCCTCACCTCTTCCTCGTCCACCTGCACCCCGTGGACCAAAAGGGTGTTGGGGCCCAAGGCGCCAAGGGCCTGAAGGTAGCGGATAGGGGTTAGGCCCGGGGGTTCAAAGGGGGTTCGGCTGAAGCGTCCGTGGATCTGGGTTAAAAACCCCTCTCCTTTTTGCAGGAAGGCTGCTTCTTCCTGGCTTTCCCCTGCGTGGATCATGAGGGGAAGGCCCTCGGCCCTGGCGTACTGGGCGAGCCGCCGCAACAGCGGTGCGCTCACCGAGTAGGGGGCATGGGGGGAAAGCCCCACCCTCACCCGTCCTTCCAGGCGCCGCCAGGCCTTGACCTTAGCCTGGACCTGCTGGAACACTTCCTCGGCGTCCTCGGGATCCGGGGCGAAGACCTCGTAGAAGGCCACCCCCGGCAGGGGGCTTTCCCGAAGCAGGAACTCCATGACCTCATCCTTGAACACCACGTCGGCGAAGGCCCCTGCCCCGGAGCGCAGGAGTTCCTCCAGGCCCTGCTTTGCCGCCTCGAGGCCCCGCTTTTCCCTATGGGCCACCACATGGGGGATGAAGCCGGAAAAGGGACCCCGGTAAAGGGGGTGTAGGGAAAGATCCAGGTGGGTGTGGGCGTTCACGGGGGGTGGGAAGAGGGCCTTTCCCTTGGGGACCACTTCCGCCTGGGGGAAGCGCGCCCGAAGCTCCTCCAGGCTTCCCTGGCCCACCACGGTGGGTCCCTGGACCGCTATGGCCCCCCGGAGCATGGGGGTGCCGAAACCCGTGTAGACCACCTCGGCGGTCCAGAGCTCAGTCCTTAGCCAGAACATAGCGGTTGGGGTTTCGGGCGAAGTCCACGGCCCGGTAGCCCTGGGCGAAGTAGTGGCCTAGGACCAGGCGGCTATGTTCCCGCCACGCCAGCGCCAGGGCTGGGTCTTCCCGCAGGATCCTTCCCCAGTCCTCGGGGATTTGGAAAAGGAGACGGGGGCCCTCGAGGTCCAAGAAGGCCTCCACGGGCTTTTCCGCCTCCACCCGGTTGGTCTGGGGCAACCCCTCCAGCAGGGGTTCAGGCGGCGGGGTGTAGATGCGGGCGTAGACCCTTTCCGAAAGGAGCTCCCACTCCGCCAGAAGCCGGTCCGAGGGGGCCCCGGCGTTGATGCCCGTCATGGGGCCGTAGTGGTCGGGAAGGTAGGTTTTGGCGGTGGCCCCAAGCTTCCTCAGGTTGAAGTTGGCGTTTACCCCCCGTAAGGGGTCGAAGGTCCAGACCACCTTCTTTATCCCCCGGGCCAGGCACCAGTCCCGCTGGAAGCGCTTTAGCCAAAGCGCGGCCCCCGTGCCCCGGTAGGCTTCCAGAACCCCCAGCATGTGGGAGTGCTGCAGGGTGGGGTCTTGGGTGGGGAAGCCAAAGACGAAGCCCACCATCCGCCCTTCCACGAAGGCTCCCGCCACCAGGCCCCCTTCATCCTGAACCGCAATGAGAAGGCCCCTTGGCACCAGATCGCTTTCCGCACGGCCCCAGACCTCCCGCTGGAGCTCCACCACGGCCTCCATCTCCTCAGGGCCCTTTAGCTCGCGGACATGTACCTCTGCCATAGGGTGATCCGCTCCACCAAGGGAAGCTTCAGGTGCACGCCGATACCTGGACCCTCGGGCACGGGCATAAGGCCCTCCTCCGCCTCGAGGGCCTCCTCCACGATGTCCTCCTCCCAGTAGCGGCTGGCCGAGCTCACGTCCCCGGGCTTGGTGAAGGCGGGCAGGGTGGCCAGGTGGAGGTTGTGGGCCCGGCCCACCCCAGCCTCCAGCATTCCTCCCATCCAAAGGGGAATCCCAGCGCTTTGGGCCAGGGCGTGGACCTTGAGGCTTTCCCCATGGCCCCCAAGCCGGGCCGGCTTGATGTTGAACACCTTTCCTGACATGAGCTCCATGGCCTTTCTCGCCTTTTCCGCGGAGGTGAGGCTTTCGTCCAGGCAGATGGGGGTGGCGATCTCCCGTTGAAGCCGGGCGTGGTCCAGGAGGTCATCGTAGCCCAGGGGTTGCTCGATGTAATCCAGGAAGAGCTCGTCCAGCCGTTTCAGCCGGGGAAAGTCGGAGAGGCGGTAGGCGCTGTTGGCGTCGGCGGTTAGGGTGGCTTCCGGGAAGGCCTGGCGCACGGCTTTCAGCACCTCGTAGTCCCAGCCCGGCTTGATCTTGAGCTTGATGCGCCGGTACCCCTCGGAAAGGTGCTTTTCCACAGCCTTCAGGGTGTCCGCCACTGTGGGCTGGATGCCCAGGGAGACGCCTACCTCCACCGCCTGCCGTACCCCGCCCAGGACCTGCCAAAGGGGTTTTCCCAAACCCTTGGCAAAGAGGTCCCAGAAGGCCATCTCCAGGACCGCCTTGGCCATGGGGTTTCCCCGGAAAGGGGCGAGGGCCTGGCTTAGGGCCTCAGGGTTGGGAAAGTCCTTTCCCAGAACCTGGGGCAGGAAGACCTCCTCCAGGAGGTAGCGGGCGCTGGCCACGGTCTCCTCCCGGTAGAGGGGAAGCTTCTCCATCACCCCTTCCCCTAGACCCTCGAGGCCCTCTCCGAAAAGCCTCAGGAGGAGGATGGTTCGCTTGGTCTGCACCCCGAAGCTGGTCTCAAACCGGAACTTCAGGGGTAGCTCCAGGATCCTAAGCTCTGCAGCTTCTAGACGCATGGCTCCAGCACCTCCTTGCCCAGGTAGGGGATAAGGGCCTCGGGTACCCTCACCCGTCCATCGGGAAGCTGATGGTTTTCCAAAAGCATCACCAGGATCCTGGGGGTGGCCAAGGCCGTGTTGTTCAGGGTGTAGGCGTACTGCACCCTGCCTCCCTTGTCCCGATAGCGGAGGTCCGCCCTCCGGGCCTGCCAGTCCAGAAGGGCCGAGCAGGAGTGGGTTTCCCGGTACCGCCCCTCCGAGGGGACCCAGACCTCCAGGTCCACCTGCCGCCACTTCCCCGGGCCCATGTCCCCTGTGGAGACCTCCAGCAGGCGGTAGGGAAGCTCCAGGAGGCCGAGGATCTCCTCGGCGTTTTGCAAAAGCTCCTGGAAGGCTTGGTCCGAGGCCTCGAGGCTTGCCTCGGTGAGCACGTACTGCTCCACCTTGTGGAACTGGTGCACCCGCATGAGGCCCCGCACGTCCTTGCCGAAGCTGCCCGCTTCCGAGCGGAAGGCGGGAGCGTAGCCGGCGTACCGCTTGGGAAGCTCTTCCTGCTGCAAAATCTCCCCGCTATGAAGGGCGTTTAAGACCACCTCGGCGGTGCCCGTGAGGTAGAGGTCCGTGCCGGCGATGGGCCAGACCTGATCCCTGGCGGCCGGGAAGTGCCCGGTGCCGATAAAGGCCTTCTCCCTGGCGTAGGAGGGAAGGGTCAAGGGAGTGTAGCCCTTTCGCACCATGAAGTCCATGGCAAAGCGGATCAGGGCCAGCTCATAGAGGGCCAAGTCCCCCCTCAAGGCATAGGTGCGGCTTCCCGAAACCTGGCTGATCCTGGGTTCCCACCAACCGTTTTTCTCCAGGAGGCTCACGTGGTCCAGGGGAGGGAAGGAAAACTCTGGTGGGGTTCCCACCCGCTTGATCTCCACGTTGGCGGAGTCGTCAGGTCCTACTGGAGCCCCTGGCCAGGGGGGAAGGGGCACCTTAAGGAGAAGTTCCCAGAGCTGGGCTTCCTTCTCCCGCAGGGCTTCCTCCACCCTCTTGGCCTCCTCCGCCAGGGCCTTGCCCCGGGCCACCAGGTCGGGCCTCGCCTCAGGGGGTGCCTTGGGGACCTCCTTGGCGATGCGGTTGCGCTCGGTCTGTAGCTCCTGGAGCCGGGTCTTTAAGCCCTGTACCTCGGCGTCCAGGGCCAGAAGGGCATCCAGATCCAGGGCCACCCCCTTTAGGCGGATGGCTTCCCGATAGACCTCGGGGTTGCGGCGGAGATGCTTGAGGTCCACCATGGCTACTCCAGCACCTTGGGCACCTGGAAAAACCCCTCTTCAGCCTCGGGGGCTATTTTTAGGGCCTCTTCCTGGGAAAGGGAAGGAAGGGGCTCATCCTCCCTGAGGTGGCCTTGGGCGTCCTCCTCCCAGGCTTCCCCCACCTGGGGAAGGGCGTCCACGAACTCCAGGATCCGCTTGAGGTCCGTTAGCAGCAAGGCTTCCTCCTCGGGGGAAAGCCGGATTTTGGCAAGGCTTTCCAGCTTGCGCAGAAGCTCCGGGGATAGCTCCATGCCCCGCATTTTACCCTCGGGAAGCCCTACGAAAGCCGGTTGGCCAAAGCCCAGACCAAGGGGGCTAGGAGGAGGGCGGGAAGAAAGGAGCCCACCCGCACCTTGGTGAGGCCCAGGAGGTTGATCCCCACCCCCAGGACCATAAGCCCTCCTACCCCGGTCACTAAGAGGACCCGGGGATCCTGGGCGGGGTCGGGGAGAACCTGGCTCAGGGTACCGGCCAGAAGGGCGATACCCCCTTGGTAGCCGAGGATGACCAGCACGCTAAACCCAACGCCTACGCCGAAAGAGCTGGTGAGGGCGATGGCGGAAAGGCCGTCCAGGGTGGCCTTAAGAATAAGGATACTGGGATCCCCGGTCAGGCCGTTTTGGATGGAGCCGAGAAGGGTCATGGGGCCCACGCAAAAGAGAAGGCTTGCGGCCACGAAGCCCTCAGTGAAGCTTCCCCCGCCCCTTACCGCCCGCTTGATCTTCTCCCCTATTCCCTCGAGGGCTTCCTCAATCCGCCACCACTCCCCAAGAAGCCCTCCCAGCACCAGGGCGATGAGTCCCAGGACCACCCCGTCTATGGCCCCACCCCTGGCTTTTCCCAGGGCGCTGGCCATGGAGAATCCGATAAAAAGGGTGGTGAGCCCCACCCCCTGGACCATGATGCGGGCCATGCGTTCGGGGAGCCGGCCCCGAAGCATAAGGCCAAGCCCTGTGCCCAGGGTCACGGTGGCGGCGTTGGCCAGGGTTCCCGAGAGCTTGTCCAGAAGGCTGAGCTCCATGGGGGCTATTCTACGGGAGTGGAGCCCATCCTCACCCAGGATGGAACCCCCACCCTCTTCCACCCACGGTACGGGGAGGCCTACCATCCCCGGCAGGGAGCCTTGCTCCAGGCCAGGCGGCTTTACCTGGAGAAGACCCTCACCCATCTCCATCCCGCTCCCAGGGTCCTCGAGGTGGGCCTAGGGCTTTTGGTGAACTTCCGCGTGACCCTGGAAAGCACCCTGGGCCGGGGGGTGTACCTCCGCTATTTGGCCGTGGAACGGGAGCCGCTGCCCCGGGAGGTGCTCGCGCGGGTGCGCCTCCCTCTTCCCAGGGCGGAAGAGGTGTTTGCGGAAATCCTTAAGGGCTGGCCTAATGCCTGCTTCCTTGGGCCTTGGGGCGAGCTTCGCATCCTCTTTGGGGAGGTGGAGGCTTTGGAGCTTCCCCAGGACTGGGCCACGGCGGTTTACCTGGATCCCTTCAGCCCCCGGGTGAATCCGGGGCCTTGGTCCTTGCCTGTTCTAAAGGGGCTTCACCGGGCTTTGCGGCGTGGGGGAAGGCTTGCCACGTACTCCGCCCAAGGGGTTTTCCGCCGGGCCCTCAAGGAGGCGGGGTTTGCCCTTCACCGGGTGCCTGGGGTGGGGAAGCGGGAGTGGACGGTGGGAATCGCCTTAAAACCTCCTCCCGGCTGAGGTAGGTCAGCTCGGCCCAGGAGCGGTCGGGTTTGGGCAGCTCCCCCCGGTACAGCCAAAGGAACCAGGCGCTGCTCAAGGTGGCCGCGAGACGGGGCCAAGGGGGAAGGGGATGGGTGTGGAAGCCAAAGAGCCTGGCTCCCTGGGCCAGGTAGCTGTAGCCGTAGACCAAGCGCACCTCGGGGTCTTGAGCCACCCGTTCCGCCACCTTCTTGAGGCTTTCTCGCACGTATCGGATGGCCTCGAGGGGGGAGAGTTCCATGCTCCGCTGGCTTTCCAGATGGAGCTCCAAGGCGGGGGTGCCCCGGGGTAGCCCGGGTAGATCGGGTCCGGGAAAAGGCTTCTTCTCCACCCGGAAGAGGTCGAAGGGACCGTATCCCGCCCGGGCCACCCGGTGCTTGGCGTTGTACCGTTCCTCAAATCCCTGGAGCCCCCGGATAAGGGCGAGCCTCGGGGTGAGGGGTAAGGGGGCGAGGCCGTCCAGGGTGACGGGTTGGTATCCCAGCCGTAGCATCTCGGGAAGCGCCCGCTCCAGGAGCCTGAGGGTGCGCTCCGGCCCGTCGTGGAGGAGGATGATGGACCCTGGGCGCAGGTAGTAAAGAAGCCTTTCCGCCAGGGCCTCAGGAGGAAGGTCCAGCCAGTCCTTGCTTTCCAGGTCCCACAGGGCGATGCGTTTGCCCAGGAGGCGGGCAAAGAGGCGGGTAAAAGGGGTGTGGAGTCCATGGGGAGGCCGGTAGTAGCGCCCGGGGTTCCGGCGCATGTGCTCCCACTCCACCCAGGGCAGGAAAAGCCTCCAGGCCTGGTGCCACTCCCCGTGGTCCTCCACCTGGTGGCCTTCGCGCTTGATGGCCTCCACCAGGTCCGGCCGGGCCTTGGCCCGTTCCCCGGTCAGGAAGAAGGTGGCCGTGACCCCGTGCTGGCGCAAAAGCTCCAAGAGGGCTTCCGTCCTCTCCGAGGGGCCGTCGTCGAAGGTCAGGGCCACCTTGGGGGTGCGCCTCGAGGCGTGGGCATAGGCTCCGAGGCCCAGAAAGCGAAAGAGGAGGTCGGAAAGCCCATAGAGTAGAAGGATCAAGGCCAGAATCAGTTCCACCGCATCCTCCAGAAAAGAACGGCATAGAAAAGGCTTAGCAGGAAGAAGACGGCGCTTCCGGTGAGGAGCGGGGCCCGTAGCCCGAAGGCCTCCCAGAGCAATCCCCCCACCGCTGGTCCCAGGGCTATCCCTAGCCCCTCCACGGTCATCAGCCCGCCCCAGATGGCAGCCCGGTTTTCCTGGGGCAGGTTTTTGGCCAGAAAGCCATTCCAGCCGGGAAGAAACAGGCTATAGCCCACCCCGGCCAGGAGGACAAGGAGGATTAGCTCCATGAAACTTGGGGTGAAGGCTAACCACACCATTACCACCCCCAGGAGGAAAAGCCCGCCCACCAGGGCGAACCGGTAGCCCTTGCGGTCCACCTGTCTGCCGGTCAAGGGGAGGAGGCCCAGGGCCAGGGCCCCCCCCAGCAAAAGAAGCCCCCCCAGGGCGATGGGTTCTAGGGCCAGTTCTTCCTTGGCAAGGCGAAGGATGAAGAGGGAAACCAAGGCGGGGGCGAAGGTCTGGCCAAAGGCGGCGGGCAGAAAGAATAGAAGCCGCTTATAGGGGTATGGTTCCCGCACGGCTTTGGGAATGGGGATGCGGAAGGGGAAGAGGCTTAGGGCAAGGAGGAGGACCACGCCTTGGGCCACCATGAGCAGAGTGAGGGCGGCTTCCGGCTCTTTCTGGGCCACCTGCCCCACCCCCACCAGGCCGATGCCCACCCAGGGCATAACCAGGGTCAGGGTAAAGGATAGGGCACGTGCCTCCCGCCCGGGCACGGCGATGCGGCTGGCCAGGGTCATGAGTCCAGGGTATAGGGTGGACATGCTAAGCCCCCAAAGTACGGCCAGGACCCATAGGAGCCAAGCGGCGTGGGCCATGGGGGTGAGGAGGAGGGTAAGGAAGCCGGCAAAGGCAGCCAGGCTTACCGTTTTCCCGAACCCCACCCTTTCCGCCAGGAGGCCGCCAAAGGTTTTGGAGAGGTTTTCCGAGAGTTGGTGAAAGGTAAAGGCCAGAGTGAAGGCCGCTGGGCCGAGCCCCAGGTGCTCGGGAGCGTAAAAGGGGAGAAGGCCGGCAAAGAAGCCGCTACGCACCCCCTCCATAAGGCCAACGGCAAGGACCAGGCGAAGGAATACGAAAAGCCCTTCCCTGGCCCATGGCAGATAGCGAAACACGCTAAAGTATACCTGTGCGCATCAGCGTGGTGATCCCCGCCCGCAACGAAGAGGAACTCTTGCCCAAAGCCTTGCAGGCGGTTTTGGCGCAGACGCTGCCGCCTTTTGAGGTGATCGTGGTGGACAATGCCTCCACCGACCGCACCCGGGAGGTGGCGGAGGGATTTGGTGTGCGGGTGGTGTATTGCCCCCGGAAGGGGGTAGCCTACGCCCGCCAGGCGGGGCTTCTGGCCGCCCGTGGGGAGTGGGTGGCCATGACCGATGCCGATTCCCTACCTTTGCCCACCTGGCTTCAGTACCTGGCTGAACGGGCGGAGGGGGCGGTGGCGGTTTACGGACCCCTGCGGTTTTACGGGGTCCCGCCCCTGGCGGCCTTTGTGTCCGAATGGGGTTACCGGGTGTTTCTCCACCTAATGGCCTGGATGGGAAGGCCCAACGTGGCCGGGGCCAACATGATGGTTCTGAGGGATGCCGCCCTTCGCGTGGGGGGCTTCCCGGAGGTGGAGGCCAAGGAGGATGTGTTGTTGGGTTGGAGGCTGAAAAAGGTGGGAGTAGTGCGCTACGCATCGAGGGCCTTGGTCCTCACCTCCCCGAGGAGGCTCAAGGGCGGTTGGGGGAGGTTTCTTGTACGGCAAGTTAGAAATCTCTTGGGCGATCCTCGAGGCTACTTCGGGGAAGACGGGGGAAGGGAAAGATGAGCCTCCGGGGTTCCACCCGCACGATCTCGTTGGCTTCGTCGTATACGGCCACGATTTTTTCGGCGATCCGCTCCGCAGAGCGTTCCATGGCCCAGGCTCGGGCCTCGAGGCTGAAGCGTCGGCGCTTCTCCTCGTCTTTCAGAAGTTCCAAGGCCCTGGCTGCCAGGGCTTGGAAGTCCTTTGGAGCCACCAGGTACCCGGTCTGGCCGTCCACTACCCCCTCCAGTACCCCTTCTGCCCCCACGGCCACCACCGGCACCCCCATGGCCTGGGCCTCCCAGATCACCAGCCCCTGGGTTTCTGTCTCGCTGGCAAAAAGAAAGACCTCCGCCATCCGGTAGTACCCACCGATATACCGGTAGGGCACCGTGCCCAAGAAGCGCACCCGGTCCTGTATGCCCAGGTGGGCTGCCAAGCGCTTCAGGTTTTCCAGTTCCGGCCCCTCGCCTATGTGAACCAAGAAGACATCCTCTTCCCGGGCCATCTCGGCCACCGCCTTGAGGACCACGTCAAAGGCCTTTTCCTTACCCAGCCGGCCCACGGTGATGAGGCGCCTTTTTCCCTCGGGCCAGGGGGAGGGGGAGGGAAGGGGTGCTTCTTCCAGGATACGGTTGTCAATACCCGTGGGAATAACCCGTATGGGCCTTTGGATGCCGTAGCCCTCTGCCAGCCGCTTTACCGGTTCGGTGGGGGCGATGACCACCTCCACCCGGTTGTAAAAAGCCTTGGCAAGCCTGGGAATGATTCCTGTGTATTTGTCTAAGACGGCGAGACCTGGCACGTAGTGGGCGTACTTTTCGTAATGGGTGTGGAAGGTGGATACGTGGGGGAGCTCTTTATTGCGCGCGATCCTGAGGCCCCACACGCCCAGGGTTAGGGGGGTGTGGGTATGAATGACCTCAAACTCCGTGGGGAGGTGGCGGGCGGAGGGCAGGGCAATCTGCTGTCCCTCGTAAAAGGGATAGGGCACGGAAGGAACCCGGACCACGCCTTCTTCGCGCTCAGGGGCCTCGGGATGGTGGGGTGCCACCACCCAGGCCTCGTGCCCCATGCGCCTAAGCTCCCTAAGGAGGAGGTAAACGCTGGTGGTTACCCCGTTGGGGTTGGGGAAGTAGACATCGGTGAAGAGGCCTACGCGGTAGAGGCGCATGCGCCCACGATTTTACAACGGGACCTTGGATAGGGCGCGGAGCACATCTGCCAACATAAGCGCTCCAACGTCCACGCTCCTTTCGGAAAGGATACGCTGGCGGCCTTTTTCGCCCAGCTCACGCGCTTTTTGGGGATTTTGCATCAGCCAGCGGACAGCCTGGCTCAGGTTCCTGGGATGGGGAGGCACAAGCAACCCTTCCCTGGGTGAAATAACTTCCTGTTGAGGAGGGAAGGGACTGGTGATAACGGGTAAGCCGGACGCCATACCTTCCAAGATGACCAGCCCTGGATTATCCGCAAGCGTAGGGAAAAGCACTGCGTCCGCTGCTCGGTAGAGCTCTGCGATGTCTTCCCTTCTTCCCAGGAATCTTACGTTGGACAAATTCAAAACCCGGGCCAGGGAGCGTAGGCCCTTGGACCAGGAACCTTCTCCCACCAAGACGAAATCGGCATCCGGCGTGAGGCGCGCGGTTAGAAGGACGGCTAGGTGATTCTTTTCCAGGGTGAATCTGGCAGGTGTCAGAAGGGTGAAGCGGGAGAATTGGTAAAGGGACCGAAGGGCTTGCCGCTCTTCTGGAGAGGGGGGGCGGAAACGGTCGGGGTCTACGCCCACGGCCACCACTTGGGTTTCTAGGCCAAAGTGGCGGCGGAGATAATGGGCAGCCCAGTGGGTACCTACCAACACCGCATCGGCGTCCTTAAGCTTAGATGCTTTGGTGGCACCGTAGATGAGTTGGTATAGCCGTTTAATTCCGAACGGGTAGTGGTATTCCAGCTGGTCGTGTAGGAACACGGCCTTAGGAGAGGGAAGCTTCTTTAAAAGGAGATATGTCTTTGGGTACCACGCCTGGAGGATGCGGACATCATAGTTCTCAGTGAGGTGAACGAGAGCGTTATGGCTTGGGTATGTGTGAGTGGGGACTCCCCTTGCTTCCAGAAGTTCCTTAAGCCTAGCCAACCCCGACGAGGAAGGAAGAAAAACGGCTGGGCTGATCCTTTGCTGCGGGAGTTTTGGCAGCGTTTCGAGAAGCCATATTTCGCTACCAGCTATCCTAGGAGCATCGGTTATGAACGCAGCTCTCAGCATATCGCTAAAACGGAGGCCAAGGTGTGCGCACTTTTTTCCAGGGTGTGATGAGCAAGAACGTGGGCTCGCGCTTGCTTTCCAAGGTGGAGGGGCAGATTTTGCAGGGCCCGGGCTAGAGCTGAGGGCCACGGGGGTGTGAGCAGGCCTGTTTGCCCGCTGACGATCAGCTCTTGTTGTGCAGGGATAGGTGTGCTTACCGTGGGCAGAGCGGAAGCCATGGCCTCGAGGGTGGCCAGGCTTTGGTTCTCCCCTAGGGTGGGGAGGAGCATGGCGTCCACCGCTCGGTACAGCTCTGGCATGTCCGTGCGTCGTCCGAGGAAGTGCACGTTCTTTAGATTAAGGAACCAGGCAGTTTTTTGCCAAAGCCCCATTAGCTCTCCCGTACCCACGAGCAAAAAATCGGCCTCAGGTAACAGCTTGGCGGTGAGAAGTACAGCGAGATGGTTCTTTTCCAGGCTCATTCGCGCGGGTACGATTACGGAAAACCTCTGGAGGCCATAGCGTTTCCTGAGCGCTTCCTTTTCCCCGGGTCCTGGGGGGCGGAAGTGTTCCGTATCCACCCCGTTGGGAACGGCATAGACGTTCCTAATCCCGTGAACTTCTTTCAACCACCGGGCTGCCCAGCGGGAGACGGTGATCACGGCCTCGGCCCGGGTTAGGTTGGGAACTTGGAGAAGGCGGTAGCCCAATCGGTATGCGTAACGGAGACCGAGCGGATAAAAGATCTCGATCTGATCGTGGATCAGGAGGGTTAAGCGGGTATATCTCGCGAAGAACTTCTTGTAGCTTTGGGGGTACCAGGCAGAGGCTACCACGCGGTCATATCCCAAAGGGAGGTCCTCGAAGGATCGGTAGGCGTGCACAGGTACCCCCCTTGCTTCTAAAGCCTGGCGGATCCATGCGTTGCCCTCTGCCAGGGGCAAGGCGGCCTCGGCCTCGAGGCCGAGCTGGCGAAGCCGGGGAAGCATCTCCTTGAGGTAGATCTCGCTTCCCCCCACGGTCTTGGCGTCGGTAAGAAAGAGAATCCTCATAATAGGGTGTCCAGAAGAAGCGTGACTGCCCTTACCTGTTCCGCCAGGGGAAGGTAGGCCCCACCCCGTTCCAGGGCAAGGGTTTCATCAGGGGGAAGGTGGACGAAGCCTACGGGAACTTCGGGGGGCAGGTGGAAAAGCGACAAATAGAAGGCTTGGTTACAGAGATAGCTTCCTGCGGAGAGGCTTTGTTTGGCGGGTATCCCGGCTTCCCGAAGTCGGCGGAGGGATTCTTTTAAGGGAAAGCGGGCCTCGAGGGCTAGGGGTCCCCCAGGTACCACCGGCGTATCCTCCCATCGGATGCCCCGGTTGTCGGGGCGCTCGAAGTCCAAGAGGTTTATCGCCAGACGCTCCAGGCTGAGGAGGGGTCTTCCTTCCGCCAGGCCTAGATGGAGAACCACCTTAGGCTTCAGTGCGTGAAGCTTCCTCAGGACCCCCGGAAGTGCAGCGGAGTCCACGGGAAGGATGGCCTTGTGGAGGGGATGGTCACCCACCCCTTGGGGTAATCGCTCTAGAAGGGTGGCCGAGGGATTGTGTTTAAGACCGCCAAAGGGTTCGAAACCGGTGACCAGGATCATGAGCTAAACTCCGTCGCCATTATAGCTGAGGTCTTCTTTTACCCGGTATAAGATGGGGTACGTGGAACTGGGTCTGGTGACGGATGCCGCAGCGGACCTGTCCCCGCGGTTCCTAGAAGAGGAGGCGGTGGGCCTGGTGCCCATCTACGTCCACCTGGGGGGCAGGAGGTACAAGGACTGGCGGGAGCTTACCCCGGATGCCCTCTATCAGGCCATACGGGCAGGGGCCGAGCCCGTGACCGAGCCTCCAGGGGTGGAGGACTTTGCCGAGGTTTACGAGCGCTACCTCCAGATTTATGACCGCGTTCTTTCCCTGCATGTTTCCGGGGAGCTCTCCAAAACCGTGGACAGGGCCCGGGAAGCAGCTTTGAAGGTGGCTCCCACCCGCATCCGGGTGGTGGACTCGGGCATGGTATCCGCTGGGCTTGGGGCCATGGTGCTGAGGGCGGTGGAGATGCTGAGGAAGGGAGCGGAGGAGGAGGCCATCGTGCGAGAGATGGAGAGGCTTCGCCGCTCGAGTCTTTACTTCAGCGTGGCCGACCTTTCCCATCTGGCCCGAAACGGGCGGCTGCCTCGCTTTGGGGAGGTGATCGGGAACCTTTTGGGTCTTCGCCCCATCCTGCGCATTGAGAAGGGACATATCCGCTTCCTGAAGGTGGCCCGAGAAGGGGCGGTGCCCGAGGTCCTGGCCCGGTTGGTCCTCGAGGAGCTTCAAGGAAAACCGGCCCGCATCACCATTGCCCACACCGATGCCAAAAGCGAGTGGATTGAAGGCTTAAAGAAGAGCTTGGAGGGCGCTTTGCGCCTGGAAAGGGGGCGCATCACGCGAAGCGGAGCCACCATCGCCGCCAACGTGGGTCTTGGGGCCATAGCCATCCATGCTTACTCGATAGAATAGGCCAAGGGTGCCCCCTCCGGCTCCCGGGTCAGAGGGGGTGGATGCTTCTTGCCCATGGAGATCGCCCTGGAACGGTATTACGGGCACCGCCTGGCCCTGCCCCAGGTGGTGGCGGCCTTGATTTTTGCCCGGGAGAAGCCCCCGGCCCTCCTTCTGGTCCCAGAGGAGCGCTTGAGGCGCTACCGGGACCTCCTAGCCTTTGGCGTGCCGGTTTACGTGAACCCTGGCCTCGAGGCCTGGGAGGAGCGGGCCCTCTTCGTGATGAGTTACGAGGAGGCCCTTGCTCCCTTTCCTGAGGACCCCTCCGCCTGGCGGCTCGTTTTGGAGGTGGGCCGAAGCTATCCTCGAAGGGAGCTCCTGGACCGCCTCCTGCGCATGGGGTACGCCCGGGATGAGGATTACCGGGTGCTGGGGGAGGTGCTGGAGCTTGGCGGGGTGCGGCTGGAGTTCTTTGGGGAAGAGCTAGAGAGGCTTTTGGTGGAGGGAGAGGAACGCAAGCGGCACATCCTTCTACCCAAGCCGGGCAAGGCCGAAGCCTTTACCTCCAGAAAACTCCTCCACTTTCCTGGCCCCGTGTACCTGGACACCCCAGCCCTGGCCCCCAAGGAGGTCTGGTCCCTTTTAAGGGGGCGTCAGGTGGTGGCCCTGGGGAGCGGGGTGGAGCTTCCTCCCTTGGACCTGGGGATGAGACCCCTTCCCCCGTACAGGGGAAGCCTTAAATCCCTGGAAAAGGACCTTGCCCGCTGGCTCGGGGAGGGGAGGCGGGTTAGCCTCTTCGTGGCCCACGAGCGCACCCTGGACTACCTGAAAAGGCGGCTTGCCCCCTTCCGTCCCCAGGTACCCGAGCGGTTTCCGGGTCCCAGAGGCCAGCTTTCCCTTTTCAGGGGAGCCTTCGAGGGAGGGGCGGAGTGGGGGAGGAGGTTTTCCTCACCGAGGCCTTGGTCTTTGCCACCGGTGCGGTGCGGGCCAGGTTGCGGGTGGGGGAGGGGCTTACCGACCCCGGGGCTCTCTCCCCTGGGGATTTCCTCATCCACCCCGACCACGGCGTGGGCCAGTACCTGGGCTTGGAAACCCGGGAGGTGCTGGGGGTTAGGCGGGACTACCTGGTCCTCCGCTACAAGGGGGAGGGGAAGCTTTACCTTCCGGTGGAGCAGCTGCCCCTTCTCAGGCGCCATCCCGGCACCACAGATGACCCTCCGGAACTTTCTTCCCTGGGCAAAGGGGAGTGGCAGCGGCTTAAGGAGAAGGCCAGGAAGGATGTGGAGGAGCTGGCGGCACGGCTTCTCATCCTTCAGGCCAAGCGGAAGGCTACCCCGGGCCGGGCCTTTCCTCCCTTGCCGGAGTGGGATCCCCTTATCGAGAGGGGCTTCCCCCACGAGCTCACCCCGGACCAAAAACAGGCCCTGGAGGAGGTCCTGCGGGACCTCGAGGCTCCTTTCCCCATGGACCGGCTCATCTCCGGGGACGTGGGCTTTGGCAAGACGGAGATTGCCCTCCGGGCTGCCCACCGGGTGGTGGGGCACGGGGCCCAGGTGGCCTTTTTGGTGCCCACCACCCTTTTGGCGGAGCAGCATGGCAAGACCTTCCGGGAGCGGTTTGCCGGGCTTCCCGTGCGCATCGGGGTGCTTTCCCGCTTTACCCCCGAGAAGGAGGAGAAGTCCATCCTGGAGGGCTTGGAAAAGGGCACCCTGGACATCGTCATCGGCACCCACCGCCTTCTCCAGCCCGACGTGCGTTTTAAGGATCTCGGGCTTTTGATTGTGGACGAGGAGCACCGCTTCGGGGTGGCGCAGAAGGAGCGGATCCGCGAGCTGAAGGCCGAAGTGGATACCCTTTACCTCTCGGCCACGCCCATCCCCCGTACCCTTTATTCCGCCCTGGTGGGCCTGAAGGACCTATCCAGCATCAAAACCCCACCGCCAGGCCGGAAGCCCATTCGCACCTTCCTGGCTCCCTTTGACCCCCTTCTGGTTCGGGAGGCCATCCTTTTTGAGCTGGAAAGGGGAGGCAAGGTGTTTTATGTGCACGACCGGGTGGCCTCCATCGAGGCGAGGAGGCGCTACCTGGAAAACCTGGTGCCCGAAGCCCGCATCGGGGTGGTCCACGGCCAGATGCCCGAAGGCCTGGTGGAGGAGACCATGCTCCTCTTCGCCGAGGGAGCTTACGATGTCCTTCTGGCCACCACCATCATCGAGTCGGGCCTGGACGTGGGCGAGGCCAACACCATCCTCATCGAGCGGGCTGACCGTCTGGGCCTCGCCACCTTGTACCAGCTCCGGGGCCGGGTGGGGCGGCGGGAGCAGGAGGCCTACGCCTATCTCTTCCATCCTCCCCGGCTCACCGAGGCGGCGGAAAAGCGCCTCAACGCCATCGCTGATCTTTCCGACCTGGGAAGCGGCCATCTCCTGGCGGAGAAGGACATGGAAATCCGCGGCGTGGGGAATCTCCTGGGCCCTGAGCAACACGGGCATATCCGGGCCCTATCCCTCGAGGTCTACAGCGAGCTTCTGGAGGAGGCCATTCGCAAGCTCAAGGGCGAGGCCAAGGAGGAGAGAAGGCACGTTACCCTGGACCTGGGAGTTTCCGCCCGGCTTCCTGCGGAGTACGTGCCGAGCCTCGAGGCCCGTAGCCGCTACTACGGCCGTCTGGCCGAGGCCCGGAGCCTGGCGGAGGTTTCCCGCATCGCCAGGGAGCTCAAGGACCGGTATGGCCCCCTTCCCGAGGAGGCGGAAAACTTCCTGGCCCTTGCCCGGCTCCGCCTGGTGGCGGAGCGGAAGGGGGTGGTCTCCATCACGGAGGACCTTGCCCACCTCCAGGTCATCTTTCCCCGCTGGCCCCTGGACTATGACGCCAAGGCTTTGAGGCAACTTCCCTTCCGGGTCGAGCTTACCCAGTATCCCCCGGGCTTTCGCCTGGAGAAAAAGGGCTTAAAGCCCCGGGACTACCCCGAGGCTTTGCTCCAGGCCCTGTACTTGTTTGCCGATGCCTAGGGGTTTGGGATCAGGTTGAAAAGCTTGAGCCTTAGTACCAGTTCTGCCTGGGTCAGGGTGTACTGGACTCGTTCCCCGCTTAGGCTTAGGCTAAGCCTGGCACCCACGCGGAACCGATTGTTTTAGAGGGGGTTGAAGGCTTGAGTGTCAAACGTCCGGTTTGACAAGCCCTCTTTGCTGCCGTAAACTTTGACTCAGTATAAGGAGGTGGCCATGATCAAGAAGGTAGGCGTGGTGGGCGCGGGAACCATGGGGAGCGGGATTGCCGCTTTGGTGGTAAGCGCCGGGATCCCGGTGGTCCTTTTGGACATCCCGGGCGAGAGAGACCGGAACGAGCTGGCCAAAAGGGGCCTGGAGAGGGCCTTGAAGGCCAAGCCCGCAGCCTTCATGGACCCCGATCTGGCCCGCTATGTGGAAATCGGCAACACTGAGGACGACCTGGGGAAGCTGGCGGACTGCGACTGGGTGGTGGAGGCCATCATCGAGAAGCCCGAGCCCAAGCGGGCCCTTTACGAGCGACTCGAGGCCATCCTAAAACCCACGGCCATCATCAGCTCCAACACCAGCGGAATCCCCATGCGGGTGCTTTTGGAAGGCCGATCGGAGGCCTTTCGCCGCCGCTTTTTGGGCACCCACTTCTTCAACCCGCCCCGCTACCTGCACCTCTTGGAGCTGATCCCCACCCCTGAAACCGACCCAGAGGTCTTAAGGGAAATCCGGCGCTTCGGCGAGCGCATCCTGGGCAAGGGCACGGTCCTGGCCAAGGACTCCCCGGGCTTCATCGCCAACCGGCTTGGGGTTTACGGCATGGTGCAGGCGGTGCGCCTTATGGAAAAGCACGGCCTCAGCATCGACGAGGTGGATGCCCTCACGGGGCCCCTACTGGGCCGCCCCAACTCCGCCACCTTCCGCACCGCCGACCTCACGGGGTTGGATGTGCTCAAGCTGGTCACGGAGGAGCTTTCCCAGGCCACGGGGGAGGACTTCGCCCTGCCGGAGTGGGTTCTGCGCCTGGTGGCGGAAGGCCGGCTTGGGGAGAAGGCGGGTGCGGGGTTTTACAAACGGGTAAACGGGGAGATCTACACCCTGGATTACCGCACCCTGGAGTACGTGCCCCGGGCCAAGGTGGACCTCCCGGAGCTTAAGGCCCTTCGGGACCTGCCCCTGGCGGAAAGGCTTCCGAAGGTGGTGGAGCTTCCCGGCAAGTACGGGGCTTTCCTCAGGGAGCTTTTCGCCCGCACCGCCCACTACACCTTGGAGAAGGCTCCCGAGATCGCCTACGACCTGGTTTCCGTGGACCAGGCCCTGGAGTGGGGGTTTGGCTGGGAGGAGGGGCCCTTTAAGAACATGGATGCCCTGGGCCTCGAGGGCCTAAGGAAGCTTCTCGCTGAGCATGGCCTTTCGGAACCCGAGCTTCTTAAGAAGGCCCAGGGGGGCTTTTACCGTAACGGCACCTACCTGGGCTTTGACGGCACCTACCATCCCCTGCCCAAGAGGGAAGGGGTGGTCTCCCTTAAGGCCCTTAAGTCCGAGGGGAAGGTCCTCCTGGAAGGCAAGGAGGCCGCGCTATTGGACCTGGGGGACGGGGTGGCCCTTCTGGAGTTCCGCACCAAGATGAACGCCATCGGGGAGGGTGTGATCCGCATGCTCCAGAAGAGCCTGGAGTACATGGAGGAAAAGGGGTACTTGGGCCTGGTGATCGGCAACGAGGACCCAAGGGCCTTCTCCGCCGGGGCCAACCTGGCCTTGATCCTCTCCTTGGCCCAGGAGGGCGAGTGGGATGAGCTCGCCTTGGCGGTGCGGCAGTTCCAGAAGGCTTCCATGTCCTTGCGCTATAGCCCCTTCCCGGTGGTGGTGGCTCCCTTCGGCCTGACCCTGGGAGGTGGGGCGGAGTTTGCCCTCCATGCCGATAGCGTTCAGGCCCACGCCGAGCTTTATATGGGCTTGGTGGAGGCTGGCGTGGGGCTTTTGCCCGCTGGGGGGGGCACCAAGGAGATGCTTTTCCGCTTCACTCAGGAGCTCGAGCCCTACGAGGAGGCGGATCCCTTTGAGGGGGTGAAGAGGGCCTTCAACCTCATCGCCTTGGCCAAGACCTCCACCAGTGCCCTCGAGGCCCGCAAGATGGGCTTCTTAAGGGAGCGGGACCGGATCAGCATGAACCGGGACTTCCTCATCGCCGACGCCAAGCGGCGGGTTTTGGAACTCGCCCCCGATTACCGCCCGCCCCTGCCTCCGAGGATACGGGTCCTGGGAAGCGAGGCCTTGGGCAACCTTCGCTACGCTGTCTGGTCTTTCCGCGAGGCGGGGGAGATCACGGATCACGACATGAGGATCGGCCTGGAGATCGCCTACGTCCTTTCCGGCGGGGAAGGCCCGGTGCGGGAGGTTTCCGAGTGGGACCTTCTGGACCTGGAGCGCGAGGCCTTCTTGAAGCTCCTCGGCACCCGTAAGACCCAGGAGCGGATCGCCTACACCTTGAAGACGGGCAAGCCCCTTAGGAACTAAAGAGGTGGAACCATGCGGGAAGCGGTAATCGTTAGCGCAGTGCGGAGCCCCGTGGCCCGGGGCAAGAAGGATGGAGCCTTGGCCACCTTGCATCCCGTGGACCTCTCGGCCCAGGTGATGCGGCAGGCGGTGGAGCGGGTGGGCCTGGAGCCGAAGGAGCTCGAGGATGTCCTCTGGGGTTGCGCCATGCCCGAGGCAGCCCAGGGGCTGAACATCGCCCGCCTGGCCCTTTTAAGGGCGGGCTTTCCCGTGGAAGTGGCGGGAGCCACCATCAACCGCTTTTGCTCCAGCGGCCTCCAGACCATCGCCATGGCTGCCCAGGCGGTGATGACCGGCATGGCGGATGCGGTGCTGGCGGGTGGGGTGGAGATGATGAGCCAGGTGCCCATGTCGGGCTACCACACCCGCCTCCACCCCGACCTCACCCCCACGGAGTGGACTCCGGAAGGGTACTCCACCTATATCGGCATGGGCTTCACCGCCGAGAGGGTGGCGGAGCGCTTTGGCATCAGCCGGGAGGACCAGGACCGCTGGGCCCTGAGAAGCCACCAGAGGGCGGCCCAGGCCTGGGCCGAGGGTCGGTTTACCGAGGTAGTGCCCATCCGCGTACCCAAGGTGCGCTACCAGGGAACCAAGAAGGTGGTGGAGGAAACCCTGTTTGAACGGGACGAGACCGTGAGGCCCGAGACCTCCCTGGAGGCCTTGGCCAAGCTCCGGCCTGCTTTCAAAAAGGGCGGCACCGTGACGGCGGGGAACGCAAGCCCCTACTCCGATGGGGCGGCGGCGGTGGTGGTCATGAGCCGGGAGAAGGCGGAGGCCCTGGGCCTGAAACCCTTGGCCCGCTTCATCAGCTTCGCCGTGGCCGGGGTGGAGCCGGATGTCATGGGCATAGGCCCCATCAAGGCGGTGCCCAAGGCCCTGAAGCGGGCAGGCCTGAGCCTGGACCAGATCAGCCTCATCGAGTTCAACGAGGCCTTCGCCGCCCAGGTACTGGCGGTGATGCGCACCCTGGAAATGCCCGAGGAGAGGACCAATGTGAACGGCGGGGCCATCGCCCTGGGACACCCTTTGGGGGCCACGGGGGCCAAGCTCACCGCCCAGCTCATCGCCGAGCTGGGCAAGCGGGGCGGAGGGTATGGTTTGGTCACCATGTGCATTGGAGGCGGCATGGGTGCCGCTGGGGTTTTTGAGGTGTATCCAGCGTAGGAGGGAGCCATGACGGAGGAGAAAAAGCTTTGGCAGAAGGGCGGCGGCTGGATCCTGGAGAGCCCGGAAGCGATCTATACCCCGGAGGACTTTGACGAGAGCGTCAAGGAAATTGCCCGCACCACCCGCACCTTCGCGGAACGGGAGGTGCTACCCCTTTTGGAGCGGATGGAGCACGGGGAGCTCGAGCTCAACGTGCCCCTCATGCGGAAGGCAGGGGAGCTCGGGCTTCTCGCCATTGAGATCCCCGAGGAGTACGGGGGGCTGGACCTGCCTAAGGTGGTCTCCACCGTGGTGGCTGAGGAGCTCGCGGGCACCGGGGGGTTTTCCGTCACCTACGGGGCCCACACCTCCATCGGCACCCTGCCCCTGGTCTACTTCGGCACCGAGGAGCAGAAGCGCAAGTACCTTCCCAAGCTGGCCAGCGGGGAGTGGATCGCCGCCTACTGCCTCACGGAGCCGGGCTCGGGCTCGGATGCCCTGGCGGCCAAGACCCGGGCCACCCTTTCGGCGGACGGCAAGCACTACATCCTGAACGGGGTCAAGCAGTGGATCTCCAACGCGGGCTTTGCCAACCTCTTCACCGTCTTCGCCAAGGTGGACGGGGAGCACTTCACCGCCTTCTTGGTGGAGCGGGATACTCCCGGGCTTTCCTTCGGTCCCGAGGAGAAGAAGATGGGCATCAAGGCCTCCAGCACCCGCCAGGTGATCCTCGAGGATGTGAAGGTCCCCGTGGAAAACGTCCTGGGGGAGATCGGCAAGGGGCACAAGATCGCCTTCAACGTCCTCAACGTGGGCCGGTACAAGCTGGGGGCGGGGGCGGTGGGCGGGGCCAAGCGGGCCCTGGAGCTTTCCGCCAAGTACGCCAAGGAGCGCCACCAGTTCGGCCGGCCCATCGGGAGCTTCGGCCTGATCCAGCACAAGCTGGGGGAGATGGCGAGCCGCATCTACGCCGCCGAAAGCGCCGTCTACCGCACCGTGGGCCTGATCGACGAGGCCCTTCAGGGCAAGAAGGGGCCTGAAGCGGTGATGGCGGGGATCGAGGAGTATGCGGTGGAGGCCAGCATCATCAAGGTGCTGGGCTCCGAGGTGCTGGACTACGTGGTGGACGAAGGGGTGCAGATCCACGGGGGCTACGGCTACTCCCAGGAGTACCCCATCGAGAGGGCCTACCGGGATGCTCGCATCAACCGCATCTTTGAGGGCACCAACGAGATCAACCGCCTCCTCATCCCCGGGATGCTCCTGAGAAGGGCCCTGAAGGGGCAGCTACCCCTCTTCCAGGCGGCCATGAAGCTTCAGAAGGAGCTTCTGGAGCCGAGCTTTGAGGAGCCCGAGGACCTCGAGGCCCACCAGGTGGCGGCGCTCAAGAAGCTCGCCCTCATGGTGGCGGGCCTTGCGGCCCAGAAGTACGGGCAGAAGGTGGAGGAGGAGCAGGAGGTCCTTGGGGCGGTGGCGGATATCCTGATCGATGCTTACGCCGCCGAAAGCGCCCTCCTGAGGGCCAGGAGGCTTGGGGGGGTTGCGCCTGCCATGGCCCGGCTCTACCTGCTCCAAGCTCTGGACCGGGCCCAGGCCTGGGCTCTTTCCGTCCTGCCCCGCTTGGTGGAAGGGGATGAGGCCCGGGTGGTGTACTCCGCAGCCCGGAGGCTCACCAAGCATGAGCCCGTGGACCTGGTGGCCTTGAGGCGGGAGGTGGCGGGGGCGGTCCTCGAGGCGGAGGGCTACCCGATCCCCCACTGAACCTGGGCGTTTCCCTGCCGGGGCCAGGCCCCGGCAGGGGTTGTTATTGGGTTGCCTCCGCTACCCCGTGGACCTGCTTTGGTTAGGCTACTCCAGGCCAATCCGCCACTTGGGGCCTTCCTTGGTGTCCTCCACGATGATGCCCAGGGATTTGAGCCTTTCCCGGATCAGGTCGCTTTTGGCGTAATCCTTGGCCCGCCGGGCTTCTTCCCTAAGTTCCAGAAGAAGGGCGACTAACCCCTCCAAAAGGGGCCCGGACACCTTTTCCTCCAGCACCCTTTCGGGGAAGAGGCCCAGGATGCCTTCCCCCAGAGTGTGGAAGACCTGGGCGGTTCGCCTTAGGGTGTCCCTCTTGGCCTCAGGGAGAAGCTTGTTGAGCTCGGGGAGGAAGGTGAAGAAGGCGGCCAGGGCCTCTGGGGTGCTGAGGTCGTCCTCTATGGCCTCCAGGAAATCCTTTTCCAGGGCATCCAAGGCCCTTTCCAGCTCCGGGGTGGTGCCAGGGTAAGCCGCATTCAGGCGGGTTCGCACCTCGCGGTAGGCCTGGAGGAGGCGGGCATAGCCTCGCTTGGCTGCCTCGAGGCCCTCCCAGGTGAAGTCCATGGGGCTTCGGTAGTGGGTTTGGAGGAGGTAAAAGCGCAGGGCCATGGGCTCGTGGGCCTTAAGGAGGTCGTGGAGGAGGACCAGGTTCCCCGTGCTCTTGGCCATCTTTTCCCCTTCCAGAAGCACATGGTTGTGGTGCATCCAGTGGCGGGCGAAGCGGTAGCCCGCGGCCTCTGCCTGGGCGATCTCGCACTCGTGGTGGGGAAACTGGAGGTCTATGCCCCCGGCGTGGATGTCAAACCCTTCTCCCAGGTACTTGAGGCTCATAGCGGTGCACTCGATGTGCCAGCCCGGGTACCCCTCCCCCCAGGGGCTTTTCCAGCGCATGATGTGGCCGGGCTCGGCGGCTTTCCAAAGGGCGAAGTCTAGGGGGTCCTCCTTCTCCTCCCGCACCTCCACCCTGGCCCCGGCTCTAAGCTCCTCCAGGCGTTTTCCCGAAAGCTTTCCGTACCCAGGAAAGGCCCGCACCCGGAAGTAGACGCTACCCTTTCGCTCGTAGGCGAAACCCAGCTTTAAGAGCCTTTCCGTGAGCTCGATCTGCTCCGGGATATGACCGCTGGCCCTAGGGGCGATGGAAGGTCGGAGCACGTTTAGGGCGGTGATGGCGTCAAAGTAGCTCCAGGTGTACTTCTCCGCCACCTCCATGGGTTCGAGCCTTTCCAGCTTGGCCCGGCGCTCAATCTTATCCTCCCCCTGGTCGGCGTCGTCGGTAAGGTGGCCCACGTCGGTGATGTTGGAGACGAAGCGCACCCGGTAGCCTTGGTGGAGCAGGTAGCGGCGGAGCACGTCGTAAACAATGGGTCCCCGGGCATGGCCCAGGTGGGGGTCGGAGTATACGGTGGGGCCGCAGACATAGATCCCCACGTGCCCCGGGGTGGCGGGGGTGAAATCCACTTTGCTCCTTTGCAAGGTGTCGTAGATGCGCAGACCCATATGGGGGATTATAGGCCCATGGCATAATGGCGGGGTATGGGCAGGATCCTGAGGGGTTTGGCAGGGGGTGGCCAGCTTAGGGTGGTGGCCGCAGACACAGGGGATGTGGTGGAGGAAGCCCGGCGCCGCCACGGGCTTTCCCCCACGGCCACCGCCGCTTTAGGCCGGGCCATGACCGGGGCCTTGCTGCTGGCGCAGCTCCTCCTAAAGACGCCCAAGGAGCGGATAACCCTGCGCATCGAGGGCACGGGGCCCTTGGGCGGGCTCGTGGCCGAGGCGGATGCGGCTGGAAACGTCCGGGGGTACGTGCGAAACCCGAGGGCGGAGGTGCCCTTGCGGGAGGATGGGAAGCTCAACGTGGGGGAGCTCCTCGGGGCCGGGGTGTTGCGGGTGGACCGGAGCCTTCCGAATGGGGAGGTTTACACCAGCACGGTGCCCCTGGTTTCCGGGGAGATTGCCGAGGACCTCGCCCACTACCTTTGGCAGTCGGAGCAGATTCCCTCCGCCGTCCTCTTAGGGGTGCGGGTCAAGGGGGAAGGGGAGGTGGAGGTGGCGGGGGGTGTGGCCATCCAGGTGATGCCGGATACTCCCGAGGAGGTTCTTTCCCGCCTCGAGGCCAACCTGGCGGGTTTGAGCGGCATCACGCCCCTCTTGCGGGAGGGTTTGGAGGCCGCTGTGGAGAGGCTTCTTGCTGGCTTGGGTTTTGAATGGACGGATCTCAAGGCCCTGGGCTACCCTTTAAACGAGATCCCCGCCCGCTTCCGCTGCCGTTGCAACCGGGAGAAGGCCCTCGAGGCCCTGGTCTTCTTCACCCCGGAGGAACGGGAGGACATGATCGTGAAGGACGGGGGAGCGGAGGTGGTCTGCCACTGGTGCGGGGAAGTGTACCGCTTCTCCCCGGAGGAGATCCGCTCCCTGGTGGCGGAGGTGCGCTGCCCCGACTGCGGCACCCTTTGGCTGTATCCCAAGGCGGACGGCACCCTTTTCCGGATCGAGGGGGATACCTGCCGTTGCGGACGTAAGGTGGAAATTCCTTCGGAAAAACGGGCCCAGGCCTGATAAGCTGAGGCCATGTTCAAGACCATCCTCCTGGCTTATGACGGTTCGGACCATGCCAAGCGGGCGGCAAGGATAGCCAAGATGGAAGCCGAGGCCCATGGGGCCAGGCTGGTGGTGGTTCATGTCTATGAGCCTGTCCCCGACTACCTGGGGGAGCCCTTGCTAAAGCGGCGCCTGGAGCTGGCGGAAAGTGTCCTCGAGGAGGCCCGGGCCCTCACCGGGGTTCCCAAGGAGGACGCCCTTCTCCTCGAGGGGCGCCCAGCGGAGGCCATTCTGGAAGCGGCCATAGGGGAGAAGGCCGACCTCATCGTCATGGGTACCCGGGGCCTTGGGGCCATCGGTAGTCTCTTCCTGGGGAGCCAAAGCCAGAAGGTGGTGGCGGAAGCTCCCTGCCCTGTGCTTTTGGTGCGCTGAGGGCCGGGCGGACTAGGGACTTAAAGCCTGCACGGGTTTGAACCTTACAGGTAGCCCCCATGGGAAGCATTATTCTTCTTGCCTATCTGGCTGGTGTGCTGGTAGCGCGCCTAGGCCTGCCCGCCTTCTTGGGTTACCTGGGCATTGGGGCGGCTTTGAAGCTTGTGGGCTTCGCCGGGGATCCGCTTTTAGGCTTCTTCGCGGAGCTGGGAGTCTACCTTTTGCTCTTCACCGTGGGCCTGGGCGTGCGCCTAGACCGCCTGGTGCGCAGGGAGATTTGGGCTACCGGCGTTTTTCAGCTCCTTTTGCTTCCGGTTTTCATGGCCGCCCTTTACGTCTTGGGGCTGGCGCAAAACCCCTTGGCCCTCTTGGTATTGGCTGTGGCCCTTATCAACCCCAGCACCGTGCTCCTAGCCCGGGTGCTTCAGGACAAGGGGGAGCTTGCCGCCTTGCACGGGCAGCTGGCTTTGGGGATCTCGGTCTTCCTGGACGTGGTATCCCTAGTCCTGCTTATCCTGGTGGGGTTCCAAGGGGTCGGGCCTTTGGGTTTCTCTGTCTTGGCCCTTCCTTTGTTGCGACCGCTACTGGCCCGCTTGTTTCACCTGGCACAAAGTGCGGAACTCAAACTCCTTTTGGGCGTGGGGCTGGCCCTTTTGGGGGCGGAGCTGGCCCGGTTTCTTCAGGCCCCAGAGGCCCTGGGGGCTCTTTTCATGGGCTTGGGGTTGTCCCGCTACCCGGGGGTGGGAGAGGTGGCGGAAAGGCTTTGGGCCTTGAGGGAGATATTTTTGGTGGCCTTTTTTATTTGGGCGGGAATGGCCGTGGGCCCCGACGGCGTTCTTGCGGGGTTGGTTCTCCTGCTCCTTCTACTCTTGAAGCCGGTTTTTCTCTTCCTTCCCCTGGTCCGGCAGGGGTTCAGGGCCCGTAGCGCCTTTTTGGTGGGGGTGGGGTTGGGAACCTACTCGGATTTTGGCCTGGTGGTGGCGGGAGTACTCCAAGGGCTAGGGCAGATGACGCCCCAGGGGGTAGGGGCGGTAGCCCTAGCCGTGGGGGGCTCGTTCCTTTTGGGAGCTCCTTTACTCCAGAGGGCTCACTTCCTTTACGAAAGGTGGAAGTCTTGGCTTAAAAGGTGGGAGAAGCCTGGCTTGCACCCCGACGAGGAGCCCCGGGGAGCCTTGGGGGCGAGGTGGCTGGTGGTGGGCATGGGGCGGACGGGGACAGCGGCCTATCGCTTTTTGGAGGAGAAGGGGGAAAAAGTCTTGGGCTTGGATAGCGACCCCGCCAAGGTGGAATACCACACCGCCAAGGGCCGGCGGGTGCTCTATGGGGATGCCGAGGACCCAGCCCTTTGGGAGGGGTTGGAGCTAAATGGGGTAAAGGGGGTGATTCTGGCGCTTCCGGACCTCGAGGCCCGCCTTAGGGCCGCCCGGGCTTTGCGGGCCAAGGGGTTTGGGGGCGTGGTGGGGGCGGTGAGCTATGCCAAGGAGGAGGACGCTCCCCTTAAGGGGGCGGGGGTGGACGTGGTTTTCCACCCCCTCCTGGAAGCAGGGGAGCGCCTTGCCGAGCGGGTTTTGGAAAAGGGCGGGGCCTAGTTGAGGGTGTCCCTTCCCTTGTGGGCGGGGTACACTAAGGGGCATGAAGTACGAAACCCTGGCTGTGCTTTCAGGCCTTCCGGAGGAGGACCCCCACGGGGCGGTGGGTCTTCCCATCTACGCGGTGGCCGCCTACGGCTTTAAGACCCTGGAGGAAGGAGCAGAGCGCTTTGCCAGTGGGGAGGGCTACGTCTACGCCCGGCAGAAGGACCCCACCGGCAAGGCCCTGGAGGAGCGGTTAAAGGCCCTGGAAGGGGGCATGGAGGCCTTGGTCTTCGCCTCGGGCCAGGCGGCCACCTTTGCCGCCCTTTTTTCCCTCCTGCGCCCGGGGGATGAGGTGGTGGCGGCCAAGGGGCTTTTCGGCCAGACCATCGGTCTTTTCCAGCAGGTCCTGGCTCCCATGGGCATAAGGGTGCGCTATGTGGAGCCCGAGCCCGACCGGGTACGGGAAGCCCTCACGGAGAGGACCCGGGCCATCTTCGTGGAGACCATGGCTAACCCTGCCCTGGTGGTGCCGGACCTCGAGGGCCTGGCCTCCTTGGCCGAGGAGAAGGGGATCGCCTTGGTGGTGGACAACACCTTCGGGGCCGCTGGGGCCTTGGCCAAACCCTTAAGGTGGGGGGCCCACGTGGTGGTGGAAAGCCTCACCAAATGGGCAAGCGGCCACGGTTCCGTGCTGGGAGGGGCGGTGGTGGTGAGGGAAAGCCGCATCTGGCAAAACTATCCCCAGTTCCTGGAGAAGGATGCCAGGGGCCAGGTTCCCTGGGAAGCCTTGGGACCTCGGTGTTATCCGGAGCGGGTGCGTACCCTGGGGCTATCCCTTATGGGTATGGCCCTTTCCCCCTTCAACGCCTACCTCCTGTTCCAGGGCTTGGAAACGGTGGCCTTAAGGGTTAGGCGCATGAGCGAAACCGCCCTGCGCCTGGCCCAGGCCCTGGTGGACCATCCCAAGATCCAGTCCCTTCGCTACCCCGGCCTGCCCGAGGATCCGGCCTACCCCATGGCCCGGAAGTACCTGGCCTCAGGCGGGCCCATGCTCACCCTGGACCTGGGAAGCGAGGAGGCGGCAAGCCGCTTCCTTAAGGCCATTCCCTTGCCCAAGGCCGCCAACCTGGGGGATGCCCGTACCCTGCTGGTGCATCCCTGGACCACCACCCATAGCCGCCTTTCGGAGGAGGGGAGGCTTCAGGCGGGGGTTACCCCGGGGCTGGTGCGGGTTTCCGTGGGGCTGGAGGATCCCGAGGATCTTGTGGCTTGGTTCCGGGAGGCCTTGGAAGGGGCCTAGGGGGGAAGAAAGGCACAAGTATGTGGTATCGTGAAGCTGTGCACTAACTCGCCACCCGAAGCCTAGATCCCGCCAGTGGGATTTCCACGGCGGGATCCTCTAGGAAACTCCCAGCTTTCAGATCACCCAAAGCCCCTCGCGCATGAGGGGCACGCGGGTACCATCCTGCAAAATCCCATCCACCTGCATCTCCATAGAGCCGATCATCCAGTCGATGTGCACCAGGCTTTCGTTGGCCCCGCGCTTCCGGAACTCCTCCCCCGTAGGGCGGCCCTCCAGGTTCTCCGCATAGGCCTGGCCAAAGGCGATGTGGCTGGCGGCGTTTTCGTCAAAAAGGGTGTCGTAGAAGACCAAACCCGTTCGGGCGATGGGGTTGTCGGCGGGTACCAGGGCCACCTCTCCCAGCCTGCGGGCTCCCTCGTCGGTGGAGAGGACCTTAAGGAGGACTTCCTCCCCCTTCTTTGCCCCCACCTCCACCGCATACCCCTTCTCAAACCGGGCCCAGATGCCCTCCACCAGCTGGCCCGCAAGGGCCAGGGGGCGGCTTGCCCTAACCACCCCTTCCACCCGTTCCCGATGGGGGGCGGTGAAGACCTCCTCCGTGGGCAGGTTGGGGTTGCAAAGCAGTCCCTTCTTGGTGGGCGTGGCCCCTCCTTGCCAGAGGTGGCCTTCCGCCAGGCCCACCACCAGGTCGGTCCCTGGGCCTTGGAAGTGAAGGGCGGAAAAGCGCCTTTCGTTGAGGTAGGCCACCTTCTGGTGCAGGCTGCGGTTATGGGCCTCCCAGGCGGCCACGGGATCCGGGGTATCCACCCGGGTAGCCTGGAAGATGGCTTGCCAAAGCCGGTCCACCGCCTCTTCCACCGGAAGCCCGGGGAAGACCGCCTTGGCCCAGCCGGGGTGGGCGAAGGGGACGATGGTCCAGTTGGTGACGAACTCGGTGATGGCCTCGAGGGCTGGCTTGTAGGCTCGGCTCTGGGCCTGCTGGGCCCGTCCGATGCGCTCCGGGGGAAGGCCTTCTAAGGCCTTGGGGTCATTCCCGGAAACCGCAAGCCGGGCAGCGCCTTCGCGAAAAGCCTTGGCCATGCCCTCGTAAAGCCAAGCGGGAGCCCTGTCCAGCCCCTCCTCTGGGGCCAGGGAGAGGCGCTTACGGGAAAGCTGGTTATCCCCGTAGATCACGGTAAAGAGGCTTGCCCCCTGCCCGTAGGCTTTTTCCGCCAGGAGGCGGACGAAGTCCACGGCCTCGATGGGGGCGGTGGCGATGATTTCCTGCCCCGGTTGCAGGTTGAGCCCCACCCGGATGGCCAGTGCGGCCAGCTTTTCTAGATTCTCCTGAAGCGTGCCCACGCCCTCAAGTCTTCCCTCTGGAAGGACTTTCGTCAAGGCCGGGGGCAGGTTTTGGGCCGGCCCAAGAGGAGGACGAGGGCGGCCAGCAGAAGGAAAAGTGGCCGGTAAGCCTCCCAGGCGAAAGCTATCCCCACCAGGAGCAAGGCCAAGGGGTAGCGCCACGCTGCCATGCCCTTAGCCTACACCCCGCACCGCCAAGGGGGGACATTTCTCACCCACCGGGCCCACTATGGTGGAGGAGAGGTGAATCCTATGCGCCCCATCACCGTGGACGGCAACGAGGCGGTGGCTCGGGTGGCCTACCGCCTGAGCGAGGTGGTGGCCATTTACCCCATCACGCCCTCAAGCCCCATGGCCGAGCTTTCCGACGAGTGGGCGGCCAAGGGGGAGCCCAACCTATTGGGGCTTGTACCCAAGGTGGTGGAGATGCAGTCCGAGGGCGGGGCGGCGGGGGCCCTGCACGGGGCCTTGCAGGAAGGCGTCCTCGCCACCACCTTCACCGCCAGCCAGGGGCTTCTTCTCATGATCCCCGACATGTACAAGATCGCCGGCCAAGCCCTGCCCGGGGTCATCCATGTGGCGGCCCGGGCTTTGGCCACCCATGCCCTGTCCATCTTCGGGGACCACCAGGACCTCTATGCGGTAAGGCCCACCGGCTGGGCCATACTGGTGTCAGACTCCGTCCAGGCGGCCCAGGATATGGCGGCCATGGCCCATATAGTGGCCTTAATGGCCAGCCTCCCCGTGCTCCACGCCATGGATGGCTTCCGCACCTCCCACGAGGTGCAGAAGATCGTGCCCCTTTCCGACCGGGAGCTTAAGGCCCTCTTTCCCTTCGGGGCCCTCGAGGCCTATCGGCGGCGTGCCCTGACCCCCGAGGCCCCGGTGATCCGCGGTACCGCGCAAAACCCCGACCATTACTTCCAAAACCGGGAGGCCATCAACCCCTACTACCTGCGCCTGCCCCAGGTGGTGATGATGACCTCGGCCGTCCTGGAAAAGGGGCCCGGGCACTTCCGCACCGTGCTGGAGGAGCTCAAGGCCTTTATGGAGGAAAGGGAGTACGCAAGCGTGGAGGAGATGCGGGGGGTGATGAGCTACCTTAAGGTGGCGGAACCCGCTGCCCTGGAAAGGGCCAACTACCTCAAGGTTCTGGGCTCGCATCGCCTTCTTCCCTGAGGGCGTAAAACCCCTTTCCCAGGGCCACCACCGGGCTTCTGGACCAGCGGGCCAAGGCGGAAAGCCGGATCTTGGCGATCTTTTCCGGCTCCTTCACCTCGGCCCAGAGCCCTGCTTCCTTCAGGCGGCGGCCCACCTCGGTATAGTGAAGGGGCCGGCCCTCCTGTTTTAGCATCTCCAACACCGCCTTGCGGAACCGGTCCGGTGGGGGCATGGGCAGGCCCAGTATACCCGTATAGTGAGGGCATGAGGAACCAGGAGCTGGCCCGCCTCTTTGAGGAGATCGGGCTCATGAGCGAGTTTTTGGGGGACAACCCCTTTAGGGTCCGGGCCTACTACCAGGCGGCTCGCACCCTGTACGACCTGGATACCCCCATTGAGGAGGTGGCCAAGGGAGGGAAGGAGGCCCTTTTGGAACTTCCTGGAATCGGCCCCGACCTTGCGGAGAAGATCCTGGAGTTTCTGGCCACGGGGAAGGTGAAAAAACACGGGGAGCTTGCTTCCCGCGTGCCCAGGGGCGTCTTGGCGGTGATGGAGGTGCCCGGGGTGGGGCCCAAGACCGCCCGGCAGCTCTACGACGAGCTAGGCATCGACTCCCTGGAAAAACTAAGGGAAGCCCTGGATAGGGGCGATCTCCTTCGCCTGAAGGGCTTTGGCCAGAAGAAGGCGGAGCGCATCCGGGAGGGCTTGGCCCTGGTGCAGGTGGCGGGCAAGCGAAGGCCCTTGGGGGCGGTGCTTTCCTTGGCGAGGAACCTCCTCGCTGCCATCCGGGAGCTGCCCGGGGTGGAGAGGGCGGAGCTTTGCGGGTCCGCCCGGCGGTACAAGGACACGGTGGGGGACCTGGACTACCTGGTGGCCAGCGAAAGAAGCGAGGAGGTGGTGAGAGCGTTCGTGAAGCTTCCCCAGGTGAAGGAGGTGTACGCCAAGGGGAAGGAGCGGGCCACGGTGTTTTTGAAAAACGGCCTCCAGGTGGACCTGAGGGTGGTGCCGCCCGAGAGTTGGGGCTCCGGGCTCCAGTACCTCACGGGGAGCAAGGAGCACTCCATCCGGCTTCGGAGCCTGGCCCAGGAAAAGGGTTTGAAGCTTTCTGAGTACGGGGTTTTTAGGGGCGGACAGCGCCTGGCAGGGGAGACGGAGGAAGGGGTGTACGAGGCCCTGGGGCTACCCTTCATTCCCCCTGCCTTGCGGGAGGATCACGGGGAGATCGAGGCAGCCTTGGAGGGAAGGCTTCCCAGGCTTCTCGAGCTTTCCCAGGTGAGGGGAGACTTGCAGGTCCACTCCACGTACTCCGACGGGCAGAATAGCCTCGAGGAGCTCTGGCAGGCGGCCAAGTCCCTCGGTTATGAGTACCTGGGGGTCACCGACCACTCCCCGGCGGTGCGGGTGGCGGGAGGCCCTTCCCCAGAGGAGGCTCTGAAGCGGATAGAGGCCATCCGCCGCTTCAACGAAACCCATGGTCCTCCCTACCTGCTGGCGGGGGCCGAGGTGGACATCCGGCCCGATGGCTCCCTGGACTACCCGGACTGGGTTTTGCGGGAGCTGGACCTGGTGCTCATCTCCATCCACTCAAGCTTTAAGCTTTCCAAGGCCGAGCAGACCAAAAGGATCCTGCGCGCCCTGGAAAACCCCTTCGTGCACGTGCTGGCCCACCCCACGGCCCGGCTCATCGGGAGGCGGGCGCCCGTTGAGGTGGATTGGGAGGCGGTGTTTAAAAAGGCCATGGAACGGGGCGTGGCGGTGGAGATCGATGGGTATTACGACCGCATGGACCTCCCGGATGATCTGGCCCGCATGGCCTACGGGATGGGCCTATGGATCAGCCTTTCCACCGATGCCCACCAGGTGGAGCACCTGCGCTTCATGGAGCTTGCGGTGGGCACAGCGCAGAGGGCCTGGATAGGGCCCGAGCGCGTGCTCAACGTGCTCTCCTACCCGCAGCTTACCGCCTGGCTTAAAGGCCGGCGAGGCCTTTAGCCTTTAGCAGGATTTCCAGGAACATCTCCCGGGTGAGCCTGCCCGTCTGGGTGTTCTGTCGGGAAACGTGGTAGCTGGCCAGGAGGTGGCGGCCATCCGGCAGGAGGTAGTGGGCCCCGTGGAAAAAGGGATGGGCGGACTTCTTCATGCCGAAGTGGTCCAGAAGGGCCTCGAGGGCGATGCGGCCCAAGGCCAGGTAGACCCTGGCCTCCCGAAGGAGCCCAAGCTCCACCCGGGTCCAGGCGCTACAGGCCAGGAGTTCTTCCCGGGTGGGCTTGTTCTCCGGGGGAGCGCACCGCACGGCGGCGGTGAGGTAGGTTCCGTAGAGCCTTAGGTCGTCGTGGGGCTCGCTTTCCGGATTGCTGGAGAGGCCCGCCTGGTAGAGGAGGGGGTAGAGGAAGGCTCCGGAGGCATCCCCGGTGAAGGGCCGGCCCGTGCGGTTGGAACCATGGGCCCCGGGGGCCAGGCCGAAGAGAACCAGGCGTGCCTGGGGGTCCCCGAAACCGGGGACGGGCCTGGCCCAGTAGGTCCAATCCTGAAAGGCGCGGCGCTTTTTCCGCCCCACCTCTTCCCGGTGGGCCACCAGCCGTGGGCAGCGGGTGCAGGCGGTGAGTTCCTGTTTAAAGGCATCCCACGAGAAAAGATCCATCGGCTTATAAGCATAACCCCCGCCCTAGGGCGGGGGTTATTGGGCGGGTCAAGCCAGACCCAGACCATGGTCTAGTCCCATTTTAGGCCATGCACCCTAAAGGGGTATGTTGTCGTGCTTCTTGAAGGGGCGTTCCTCTTTCTTGTCCCAGAGCATCCTCAGGTGCTGGTAGAGGATGCGGCGGGTGTGGGTGGGGTCTATGACATCGTCAATGTAACCTCGGCCGGCGGCCACCCAGGGGTTGTCAAAGGCCCGGCGGTACTCCTCGATCTTGCGGCGGCGGGTTTCCTCGGGGTTGGGGGAGGACTGGATTTCCCGCCGGTAGATGATGTTGGCGGCCCCCTCGGCCCCCATCACCGCCACCGCCGCCGTGGGCCAGGCCAGGACCACGTCCGCCCCCATGTCCTTGGAGTTCATGGCCAGGTAGGCCCCGCCGTAGGCCTTGCGGGCGATGAGGGTGATCTTGGGCACCGTGGCCTCGGCGTAGGCGAAAAGCATCTTGGCCCCGTGGCGGATGATGCCCCCATGCTCCTGGGCCACCCCGGGCAGGAACCCGG
This sequence comes from Thermus scotoductus DSM 8553, assembly GCF_000381045.1. Classification (GTDB taxonomy): domain Bacteria; phylum Deinococcota; class Deinococci; order Deinococcales; family Thermaceae; genus Thermus; species Thermus scotoductus. The sequence goes on from NZ_KB905731.1 coordinate 103,014, forward strand.
TGACATCCACCAGGGTGAGGATGGGGATGTTGAAGGCATCCATGGTGCGGATGAAACGGGCGGCCTTGTCGGAAGCATTGATGTCCAAGGCCCCGGCCATGAAGCGGGGGTTGTTGGCCACCACCCCCACGGGGTAACCGCCCAGCCGGCCCAAGCCCACGATGATGTTCCTGGCGAAGCCGGGCTGGATTTCCAAAAATTCCCCGTCGTCCAGGAGGGTCCTGATCACCTGGTGCATGTTGTAAGGCCTTTTGGCATCGGGATGGACGATGTCCAGGATCTCCGGGGTGGGGCGGAGGGGATCGTCCTTGGGTTCCACCACCGGGGGCTTTTCCCGGCTGTTTTGGGGCAGGTACGTGAGAAGCTTCTTGATGAGGTCCAGGACCTCCTGGTCGTTTTGGCCCTCGAGGTGGGCCACCCCGCTTTTCTCCATGTGCACGTCCGCCCCGCCCAGCTCCTCAAAGCTCACCTCCTCCCGGGTCACGCTCTTGATCACCTCGGGGCCGGTGATGAACATGTAGCTGGTCCCCCGGCTCATGAGGATGAAGTCGGTCATGGCGGGGCTGTAGACCGCTCCTCCGGCGCAGGGCCCCAGGATGGCGGAGATCTGGGGCACCACCCCGGAGTAGATGGCGTTGCGGTAGAAGACCTCCCCGTACCCGGAGAGGCTATCCACCCCCTCCTGGATGCGGGCCCCGGCGGAGTCGTTAAGGCCGATGATGGGAGCCCCCACCTTGGCCGCCAGGTCCATGAGGCTTGCGATCTTGCGCCCATGCATCTTGCCTAAGGAGCCGCCCAGGACGGTGAAGTCCTGGCTGAAGACGAAGACCAGCCGGCCCCCGATGGTGCCGTAGCCGGTCACCACCCCGTCCGCCGGAGCCTCAACCCCCTCCATGAGGCCGGTTTCCAGGTGCTCGGCGAAGGGCATGAGTTCCACGAAGCTTCCTGGGTCCAAAAGGTAGTCTATTCGCTCCCGGGCGGTGAGTTTCCCCTGCTGGTGCTGCTTGCGGATGCGTTCCTCTCCCCCGCCGAGAAGGATTCTTTTCCGCCTTTCCTCCAACTCAGCCAGTAGCTCATCCAGGATAAGCTTGGCGTTATCGGCCATACTGGCCGCATGATATACTAAGAAGCCGGGTTTGCTTTCACGGTAAGGGGGCCCGGCAGAGGAGGTGAGTGGAATGAAGCGCTGGTTAAGCCTGGTCCTGTTGCTGGTGGTGGCACTTCTTGTGGTATGGGCTGGCTACCAGGGCTATGCCCGCCTCCGGGCCCTCGAGGGCCAGGTCACCGCCTTGGAAACCCGCCTTCAGGCTCAGGAGCAGGTTCTTAAGGCCCTGGGAGAGCGCGTGGGGAAGGTGGAGGAGGAAGTCTTTAAGGTACCGTCCCCACCTCTTTCCCTCCCCGAGGTGCCAAAGGCCCCAAGCGCCCCCGCCTGGCCCTATGCGGTGGGCGTGGTGGTGGCGGCGGTGCTCCTTTTCTTCCTGTTGCAGCTTCTTCGCGGCAACCGGGGCAAGGAAGGGGCCGAGGGGCAGGGATCATCGGGGCAGGAGAACCACGAGGCCTCCCGTATGGAGAACGAAGGAGCTCCGCCCAAGAAGGAGTAGGGATGGACTAAAGCTCCGGGCGGGCAGGGATTTCCCTGCCCGCCCTTTGCTACCCGCCGTAGCTAGTCCTTAAGCTTCTTGACCGCCTGGATCAAGGCGGGAAGCACCTGGTGCACATCCCCCACGATGCCGTAGTCGGCGTGCTTGAAGATGGGGGCCTCGGGGTCCTTGTTTACCGCCACGATGTACTTGCTCTTGTTCATCCCCGCCAGGTGCTGGACCGCCCCGGAAACTCCCAGGGCAATGTACAGGGAAGGTTGCACGGTCTTCCCCGTCTGGCCCACCTGTTCGCTATAGGGACGCCAGCCGGCATCCACCACCGCCCGGGTGGCTCCCACAGCCCCGCCCAGAAGGGCGGCAAGCTCCTCCACCTGCTTGAAGGCCTCGGGGCCACCCATGCCCCGGCCTCCCGTGACCACCACATTTGCCTCGGTGAGGGAGACGCCCTTTTTCTCCTCCTGCACCCTCTCCAGCACCTCCACGGTGGGAACCGGAGGGATGGGAAGCGCCACCACCTGGCCCGCCTGTTCCAGGGGTTCCGCCAGGGGAGTGGTGTTGGGCTTCACCGTGAGGACCACGGGAAGCGCGGCCCGCACCTTCTGAGTCACCCGGTTCAGGTAGGCATAGCGGGTGGCATAGACCATCCCCCCCTCGGCCCAGGACTCCAGGGTGTCCTCCAGGAGGCCGGCCTTCAGGGCGTAGGCCACCCGCCCCAGGTAGGTCCGGCTCTGCCGGGAGGAGGGGGCGACGATGGCCTTGACCCCGTCCTTGGCGGCCGCCAGCACCCCGGCGGCCCACTTCTCGGGGGTGTAGGGGCCGAGCTCGGCCACGAACAGGGTGGCCACGTGGCCTCGGGCCTCCTCCACGGGTGCCTGCCCCTCGCTCAAAAGGACCCCAGCCACCTGGGTGCCCAGGGCCTCGGCCAGGGCCCGGGCCCGGGTGAGGGCCTCGAGGCTCCCCTTCCTCAGCCTGTTGCCGTCGTGGTCCAGAACCACCAGGATCATCTCCGCCTCCTAGATCACCTTGGCTTCCTCGTGCAGAAGCCGCACCAGTTCCTCGGCGGCCTGGGCGGGGTCCTTGCCGTCCAGGACCTTGCCCAGGCGGGCCTTTTCCTGGATTTCCTCGGAAAGGAGTTCCACCTTGGGGCTCAGGCTCACCTGCACCTTGCGGATCTCCTTCTTCTTGGCCTTCATGATGCCGGGCAGGGTGGGGTAGCGGGGTTCGTTCAGGCCTTGTTGCGTGGTGAAGACCGCAGGAAGCCGCACCCGTACCCACTCCGCGCCCTCGTCCAGGTCGTGCTTGGCCCTGGCGGTTTCCCCTTCCAGCTCGAGGGCCGTGGTCCAGGCCACCACCGGCACGCCCAGGGCTTCCGCCAGAGCCCCGCCCAGGGCCTGGCTATCCCAGTCCGCCTGTTGCCCGCCCGTGAGGATGAGGGTAGGGGATTCCTCCTTCAGGATGGGGGCCAGGGCCTCGGCCACGGTCACGGGATCGGCATACCCCTCGTAAACCACGTGGATGCCCCGGTCCATCCCCATGGCCAAGGCGGTGCGGATGGCTTCCTCGGTGCGCTCGGGGCCGAAGCCCACCACGATGGCCTCGCCCCCGTGCTTCTCCTTTAGGCGAAGGGCTTCCTCCACCCCGTACTCGTCCATCTGGTCCAGGATCAGGGTGGCCCCGGAAAGATCCACCCGATCCCCCTGGATCCTCAGCCTGCTTTCCCCGTCCGGTACCTGCCTGATGACCGCCACGAACTTCATCCCTTACCTCCTATTCCGCCAGGAGATGCCTGGCGATGATGAGCCTTTGGATCTCGTTGGTGCCCTCGTAGATCTGGTTGAGCTTCACGTCCCTCAAGAGCTTCTCCACCGGGAACTCCCGCACGTACCCGTAGCCCCCGTGGATCTGGATGGCCTGGTTGGCGGCTTCAAAGGCGATTTCCGAGGCATAGGCCTTGGCGATGGCGCTGGCGTGGGCATGGGGCAGGCCCTGATCGGCGAGCCAGGCGGCGTAGTAGGTGTACATGCGGGCGGTTTCTATGCCGATCATCATGTCCGCCAGCTTGAACTGGATGGCCTGGAAGCTCGCGATGGGCTGGCCGAAGGCTTCCCGTTCCTTGGCGTACTTTTTGGCCTCGTCCAGGGCCCTTCGCGCCACCCCCACGCTTCCCGCCGCCACGGGGATGCGGGTTTTGTTGAGGGTGTTCATGGCGATCTTGAACCCTTCTCCTTCCTCCCCCAGGCGGTTTTGCACGGGTACCTTGACCTCCTCAAACACCAGCTCGTAGGTTCCCGAGGCCCTTTGCCCCATCTTCCCGTGGATCTTCACGGCGCTGAAGCCCGGGGTGCCCTTTTCCACCACCAGGGCCACCACCCCCTTGTGGCGTAGCTCGGGGTTCAAGGTGGCGAAGACCACCACCCACTCGGCCTCGCCCCCGTTGGAGATCCACATCTTGGTGCCGTTAAGGATGTAGTAATCCCCCTGGCGCACCGCCCGGGTCTTGAGGGCGGCGGCATCCGAGCCGTTTCCCGGCTCGCTGAGGGCGAAGGCGGCCAGGGCGGGTTTCTCGGTAAGGGGCTTGAGGAAGCGGCGCTTTTGTTCCTCATTGCCGGCTAGAAGCACGGGAGTGATCCCCAAATCGCTGGCCATGGGGATGGTATAGATGCCCATGCAGGCGTAGGCCAGTTCTTCCCCCACGATGACCTCGTCCAGCATCTTGAGGCCCATCCCCCCGTACTCCTCGGGGATGATGGCGTTCAGGAGGCCCACCTCGTGGAGCTTTTCTATGACCGGCCAAGGCACCTCTTCCTTCTCGTCGTATTCCTGGGCCACGGGGAGGATGACCTCCTTGGCGAAGCGCCGGGCCAGGGCCTGGAGCTGCCGTTGTTCCTCGGTGAGGCTGAAGTCTATGGGCATAACCTCCTCCTTGGCGGCCTGCCAGGGGTGGGGCCTAGGGCCCACTCTTTGACCCAGTCTAAGATTTTGCCCACCCCCTTGCAACCCCGCCTCAATGCTACCATTGAAGGCAGATGAGAACCTCGGGCCAATTGGAGATCCTTGGACGTTTTCAGCGAGCCTTATTGAAAGACCTGGAGCCTGTGCAAATACTCCGGAACCTCCTCGAGGTGGCCACGGACGAAGGAGTGGAGCGGGCAGCCCTCTTCCTCTACCACCGGGAAACCCGGGAGCTGGTGGGGGAGGTGGCCTCGGGCCGGGGCCGCCACTACACGGTTTCCGCCATCGCCCTCCCCCTATACGCAAAAGGGCATGTGCAGGAGGCCTTTTTCGCCGAAGGTCCCGTGCGGCGGGGAGAGGAATGGCTTTTGCCGGTGGTGGGGGAGGAGGCCTCGTACTGCTGGGCCGATCCCGAGGCCCGCTGCACGGTCCGCCCCCGGGCCACTCGGGAGACCCGCTTCCTGGTCTGTCCTAGCTGCGCTTACTTTTCGCCCAAGGGGGTGTTGAGCCTGGAGGGAGTTCCCCAGACCCTGAGGCCTCTTCTGCCCCTTCTGGCCCAGCTCACGGCCCTGGCTTTGAAAAACGGAGAGCTCCTGTCGGAGCGAAACCGGGCTTTGGCGGAGCTTTCCCGTCACGCGGAGGCCCTATCCCACGTGAGCGCCTTGGCCCGGGAGGTGGTCAAGGCCCTGGAGCCCGCTGCCGTGCTGGAAACCCTGGCCCAGGCTCTTTCGGAGCGCTTCGGTTTCTTCCGGGTGACCGTGGCCCTGGTGAAGGGGGAGGAGGGCAAGGATTACCTGGAGGGCTACCTCACGGTGCGGGGAAAAGACGTGTACTGGACGGAGGGCATCAGCCACATCCGCCTGCCCCTGGCTTCTTCCCCCGCCTCGAGGTGATCCAGAGGATGCGGGCCTTGGGCCTTTCCACGCCCATTCTGGCCCTTTCCGCCAGCGTTTCCGAGAAAAGCCGGCGGGAGGCCCTCGAGGCGGGGGCCCAAGCCTTCCTGGGCAAGCCCTTTGAAACCCAGACCCTGTTGGCCCAGGTGGACCGGCTGTTGGCCCGGGAAGAAGGGTAATGGGCCTTCGGACGGCCTGAATAGCCTGGGGCGGGCTGGTGTATACTTATACGCGAAAAGGAGGAAGATATGAGGCGGAGGCAGTTTCTCAAAGGGGTAGGGGTGGGTTTGGCGGCAAGCCTTTCCTACAGGGCCTTTGCCCAGGCCGCTCCGCAGGTGCGCTGGCGGCTGGTGTCCAGCTATCCCCGGAGCCTGGATACCCTCTATGGCGGTGCCGAGGATTTGGCCAAGCGGGTGGCGGAACTCACCGGCAACCGCTTCCAGATCCGGGTTTACCAGGCGGGGGAGATCGTACCGGGGGGGCAGGTGCTGGATGCAGTCCAGCAGGGCGCGGTGGAGGCGGGCCACACCTATGGCCCCTTCTATGTGGGGAAGAACCCCACCCTGGCCTTTGACGGCGGCGTGCCCTTTGGCATGACCTACCGGCAGCACAACGCCTGGATGCGGTATGGGGGTGGTTTGGACCTCCTGCGCGCGGTCTATGCCGACTTCGGGGTGATGCAGTTCCCTGGGGGAAACACCGGGGCCCAAATGGGCGGCTGGTTCCGCCGCGAGATCCGGACCCTGGCTGACCTAAAAGGGCTCAGGATGCGGATCCCCGGCCTCGGAGGCCTGGTGATGGGGCGGCTTGGGGTGGTGCCCCAGACCCTGGCCGCCGGGGATATCTACCCGGCCCTGGAGCGGGGCACCATCGACGCCACCGAGTTCTCCGGCCCCTACGACGACGAGAAGCTGGGCTTTTATAAGGTGGCCCGCTTCTACTACTACCCCTCCTTCTGGGAACCCAGCGCCCAGCTTTCCTTCCTGGTTTCCCAAAGAGAGTGGCAGAGGCTTCCCAAGGAGTTCCAGGAGGCTTTCCAGGTGGCGGCGGCGGAGGTCAACCTCACCATGATGGCCAAGTGCGATGCCCAGAACCCTCCGGCCCTGAACCGCCTTCTCAAGGCGGGGGTGCGCCTGCGCCGCTGGCCTGGGGAGATCATGAAGAAGGCCCTCGAGGAAGCCCGGGCCTTGTACGAGGAACAGGCGGCCAAGGACGCCACCTACCGCAAGGTGTATTCCGCTTACTGGGCCTTCCGCAACGAACAGTACCGCTGGTTCTCCGTGGCCGAGCTGGGCTATGAGAGCTTCGCCTTCCCCACGGTCTAATACCCCCCTGGCGTACGCCAGGGGCCCCCGGGGGTTTAGTCCAGCTTCTCTAGCCGCACCGCGCTCACCTTGTACTCGGGGATGCGGCTGAAGGGATCCAGGGCGTCCGTGGTGAGGCGGTTGGCGGGGGCCTCTCTGAAGTGGAAGGGGGCGTAGACCACCCCCTCTGGGGTACGGTCTGTGGCCCAAGCCTTGGCCCGGATCCGGCCCCGGCGGCTCACCACCTGGATGATCTCCCCGTCCCCGATGCCCAGCCTTTGGGCATCCTTGGGGTTTACTTCCACCTTGAGCTCCGGATAGGCTTCCTTGAGCTGGCTGTTGCGGCTTAGGGTGCCCCCGTGCCAGCGGTAAAGCACCCGGCCCGCGGAGAGGGTGAGGGGGTATTCCTCGGAGGGGGTTTCCGCGGGCGGGGTGAAGTGCACGGGAATGAACCGGGCCCTTCCCGAAGGGGTATTGAAGCTTGAAGTTGCCCGGTTCCGATTCGTCGGCGTTCACCACCAGATACCTGGGGGACTCCCCCCGGGCCACGGCCCGCATTTTGATGTGGGCGGGAAAGGCGGCTCCTCCCCGGCCCAGGAGCCCAGCCTCCTCCACGGCCTCGAGGATGGCCTCCGGGGCCAGGAGGTTTTTCAGGACCCTCCGCAAGAACACCAACCCTCCCAGCGCTTCATACTGGTCAAGTTCCAGGATGGGTTCGGGAGGGAGGAGCCGGTTCCCATACCCTAGGGCGAAGGGAAGGCGAAACTCCCTTCTCCTCGCTTAGGGGAAGGCGGGCATCCAGGAGGGGGAGGAGGCTTGGCTTTTCCATGCCCTTAGCTTACCTGGCCGAGGGGGCTAGGCGGGTCAAAGGAGGCGGAGATGGGGAAAACGGGAGAGGAGGTGGTTTTGGAAACCTTCCATGCGGTCTTCGGGCACCAGGGCCACCACCGCCCCGCCGAACCCCGCCCCCGTGAGCTTGGCTCCGTAGGCTCCGGCCCTCAAGGCTTCTTCCACCAGGGTGTCCAGTTCCGGGAGGCTTACCCCATAGTCTTGGGAGAGGGAGCGATGGCTTTGCACCATGAGTTCGCCGAAGGCCCGGGCATCCCCTCTTCGTAGGGCTTCTACCCCCCTTAGCACCCGGAGGTTCTCCCCCACGATGTGCCGTGCCCTTTTGTCCAAGGGGGAGGGAAGGCTCTCCACCAGGCAAAGGTCCCCGATGTCCCTAAGGCTTCGCACCCCAAGCCGCCTGGCTGCCTCCTCCGCTTCCTTGCGCCTTTCGTTGTACCCGGCGCTGGCCAGGCGCCGCTTTAAGCCCAGGTCTAGGACGGCCACCCGGCTCCTTGGAGGAAGGGGTAGGTTCTCGTGTTCCAGGGTCCGGGTGTCCAGGAAAAGGGCCTTGCCCACCTCGCCCAGGCTGGCGGCCATCTGGTCCATGATGCCGCAGCGCACCCCCACGTACTCCACCTCCGCCTTCTGGCCCAGAAGGGCGATTTCCTTGTCGGAAAGGGGCAGGTGGTAGAGGAGGCGCAGGGCCTTTAGCGCCGCCACCTCGAGGGCCGCCGAGCTGGAAAGCCCTGCCCCTATGGGGACCCTGCTCCGCACGTAAAAGCGAGCCCCGGGAACCCCGTACCCCGCCTCCCTCAGGGCCCAGACCACCCCCAGGAGGTAGTCCAGAAAGTCCCCCTGGGCCGGGCTTTCCAAAGGCCGGGCCCTGAGCTCCCTGAGCGCCTCGCTGTAGGCCTCTACCCGGCCCTCCCCTTTGGCGGCCTCCACCTGGGTGAAGTAGGGGAGGGGGGTGGGAAGGACGTAACCCTCCTGATAGTCGGTGTGCTCCCCCAAGAGATTCACCCGCCCCGGGGCCTGGGCGCTGGCCTCGGGCAGGGTGCCGAAGACTTCTTTAAACCCCATGCCTCCATTATGGGCATAGGGCTTTGAGGTTGTGGTCCAAAAGGGCCAGGTAGCTGGGCACCCTTCGGTCCAGGGTGTCGGTATAGAGGACGACGATGCGGGCTCCCAGGGCCTCAGCCAGGGCCTTGAGGGCGGTTCCCTGGAACTGGGGTTCGGCCAGGACCAGCTTTACCCCCTCCCGGCGCGCTCGCTCCAGGAGCGTGAGGAAGGTCCGGGTTCCCGCCTCCTGCACCCCCGAGGCGGTGAGGCTACCCACCACCCGCAGGCCGTACCGGCGGGCAAAATAGGCGAAGGCATCGTGCTGGGTGACCACCTTGAGGCCCTTTAGGTTGCAGGCTTGGAAGGCCTTATCGCGCCTTTCCACCTCCGCCTTAAAGCGCTTTAGGTTGGCCTGGTAGATGGCCTTTCCTTTGGGGTCCAGCTGGGAGAGTTCCTGGGCGATGTGCTCGGCATAACGCAGGGCGTAGGTGGGGTCCAGCCACAGGTGGGGGTTGCAGGGGCCGTGGGCGTGCTCTCGTTCTTCCGGGTTTTCCTCTTGGTGCTCCTCCTGGCAGATGAGGCCGGGTTGCCCTTCCGCCAGCTTCACCACCCGGGCGCCTTGGGGGAGGAGGCGTTGCAGCTTGGGCAAGAAGGGCTCGAAGCCCAGGCCATTGGCGAAGAGAAGGCGGCTTCGGGCCAGGTTTTTGGCGGTGCTGGGGGTGGGTTCAAAGGTGTGTGGGTCGGCCCCTGGGGGGACCACGCTTTCTACCTTGACCCGGTTCCCCCCCACCTGGGACACCAGGTCGGCCAGGAGGGGGGTGGTGGCCGCCACCTGCACCTGGGCCCAGGCTTGGGAAAGGAGGAGGAGCAACAGGGCTAGCCGTGGCATGAGGTAATGATAAACCATTATCGGTATAGCCGCAAGCCTCCCTGGGCCGCCCACGGGCTTATGAAGGGGCACGGTATACTCAGGGGGAAATGAGCCTAAAAGCCCTCCACAAGAAGCACGTCCTAACCCCCTGGGTGGCCCAGGCTCCCCTTAACCCCCCCTTGGTGGTGCGGGGTGAGGGGGTCTGGCTGTACGACGAGGAGGGGCGGCACTACCTGGACCTTTCCAGCGGCCTGGTGGCCTTGAACCTGGGCCATGGCCACCCTAGGCTGGTGCGGGCCATTGCCGAGCAGGCGGCCATCTTGGCCTATGCAGCCCCTAGCCTTTTCCACGATAAGCGGGCCCTTCTCGCCAAGGCCTTGTCTGACCTCTCCCCCTGGCCCGAAGGAGCCAGGGTCTTTTTCACCCCCTCGGGAACCGAGGCCAACGAGGACGCCCTGAAGTTCGTGCGCCACCTCACCGGCCGCTTCAAGGTCCTTGCCGCCTACCGGTCCTTCCACGGGGCCACCCACGCCTCCGCCAGCCTTACGGGGGAAAACCGCCGCTGGCCCTCCGAGCCGGGCAATGCCCCCGGGGTGGTCCACTTCTTCGCCCCCTATCCCTACCGGAGCCCCTTTTACACGGAAGACCCCAAGGAGGAAACCGCCCGGGCTCTGGACCACCTGGAGAGGGTTCTCCTCCACGAGGATCCCAAGCGGGTGGCGGCCATCTTCTTAGAGCCTGTGGTGGGCTCCAATGGCGTCATCGTCTACCCGGAAGGGTACCTCGAGGGGGTACGGGCTCTTTGCGACCGGCATGGCATCCTTCTGGTCTTTGACGAGGTGATGACCGGCTTCGGGCGCCTGGGGGCAGCCTTTGCCGCCCTGCGGTTTGGCGTGGTCCCGGACCTCATCACCTTCGCCAAGGGGGTCACCTCCGCCTACGTGCCCTTAGGAGGGGTGCTCGTGCGGGAGACCCTGGCCCGCTACTTTGACGAGAACCCCTTGCCCACAGGTCACACCTACGCCGGGCATCCCTTGGCGGTGGCGGCGGGGCTGGCCTCCCTTGAAGCCTACCGGGAGGAAGGCCTCTTCGAGCGGGTTTTGGCCATGGAGGGTTTCTTCCAGGAAAGCCTGAAGGCCCTAAAGGACCGGCATCCCGTGGTGGGGGATGTCCGGGGGCTTGGGGCCTTTTACGCCTTGGAGCTGGTTCGGGACCGGGGCACCAAGGAACCCCTTTCCCCCTGGCACGCTCCCTTTAGCCCTGCCATGCAGGCCCTGCAAAAGGCCTTGTGGCAGGAGGGGGTTTACCTCCTGGCCAAGCACAACATCCTGGTGGTGGCTCCACCCCTCACCATAAAGGAGGAGGAGTTCTTGGAAGGTGTGGAACGCCTTTCCCGCGCCCTCAGGCAGGTGGAGGTGGAGGCTTTGGGCTAACCTGGAAGGGTGCGGCGGCTGGAGGAGCTTTTTACTTTCCTGGCCTCCCTCGAGGGGAGGCCTTACCCTTTTTACAAGGATCTAAAGGGAACCTGGAGGGGTGAGGGGTTTGACCTGCGCTTTGTCCACGTGCAGGGGGATCCCTTCGCCACCCCAAGCGTTGTGGAGGTGCGCTATCCGGCTAGGGCCCTGGAGAAACTTCGGGTCTACCGCCACCCTACGGGTAAGGTGGCGGTAGAGGACTTCCTCCTCAGGGCCCTCAAGGCCCGGTTCCGCCACCTGCCCTTTTACGGAGGGAGCGGGCACTCGGGGAGGGTCTTTGTGGAGGTGGAAAGCCCCAAGGTGTTGCGGCGGGCTGGGGCCCATCTTGGCCAGGAGGCGCTTTACCTGCGCTTCCGGGTGGGGCTTCCTGCCTCGGGCCGAAGGATTTTGGGTAAGGAGGCGGAGAGGCTTTTCCGGGCCCTGGGGGAGCACCTTCGGGGATTTCTGTGGGAACTGGATGGGAGGGCCCTGGTGTCCCAGGTCCAGCAGGTGGAGGACTTCGCCTACATTCAGGAGAGCCTTCCCCAAAGGGGCCTGGTGGCCTTCGTCGGGGATGGGGCCATCCTTCCCCGGGAAAGCGGGGTAAGCCAGAAGCCCTTAAGGGGGGCGGTTCCCTTCCAAAGCCCCCCTTCCTTGCGGGTTTCCTTTCGCGTACCCCACAAGGGCGAGGTCGTTGGGATGGGTCTTCCTCAGGGCGTCACCCTCATCACCGGCGGAGGCTTCCATGGGAAAACCACCCTCCTCGAGGCCTTGATTCACGGGGTCTATCCCCATATTCCCGGGGATGGGCGAGAGTGGGTGGTGGCCCATGCCCTGGCCCAGAGGGTCCAGTCCGAGGATGGCCGAAGCGTGAAGGGCGTGGACCTAAGGCCCTTCGTGCACGACCTTCCCCTGGGCCAGGACACCTCTTTCTTCTCCACGGAGGATGCCTCGGGGTCCACCAGCCTGGCGGCCGCCATCCTGGAGGCCCTGGAGCTGGGTGCCCGGGTGCTTCTCCTGGACGAGGATACCTCCGCCACCAACCTCCTGGTGCGGGATGCCCGCATGCAGGCCCTGGTGCAGCGGGAAACCCTCACCCCTCTTCTGGACCGGGTTCAGGACTTTAAGGCCAGGGGGATCAGCCTGATCCTGGTGGTGGGCGGGGTGGGGGACTACCTGGACCTGGCGGACACGGTCTTGCTACTGGAGGAGTACCGGCCGAGGGAGGCCACCCTGGAGGCCAAGGCCATCGCCCAAGCCCACCCCACGGGGCGGGCTTTTGGCGAGTCCCGGTATCCCCTTGCCGTGGCTTCCCGGGCTCCCTTGCCCGAAAGCTTTGATCCCAGGCGGGGCAGGAAGGCCCGGGTAAAGGGTCGGGGCCTCAGGGAGCTGGTCTACGGGGAGGAGGTGGTGGACCTATCCGCCCTGGACCTCTTTGAAAACGCCCAGGTGCGGGCTTTGGGGGCATGGTTCCAGCGGCTTTGGCGGCAGGCGGACGGCAAGACACCCTTGCGGAAGCTGGTGGAGGCGGTGCCGGGAGGGATAGAGGATCTTTTTTCCCTGGAAGAGGCCCCTGAGGTGGCGGAGGTGCGTCCTCTGGAGCTGGGAGCGGCGGTGAACCGGCTCCGGAGCCTGGAGGTGCGGCGGGGGGAGGGGTAGAATCAGAACCATGTGGCGGTCCTTGGGGGTTGATCTGGGGAGGAAGCAGGTTCGGTGGGAAGGGGTTTCCCCCGAGGAGGTGGCCTATGGCGGCCGCTACCGCACGGGGCGGCTTCTTCTGGAGCGGGAAGCCTACCGCATGGATCCCCTTTCCCCGGAGAACCCCCTGGTGTTCGCCGTGGGTGCCCTGGCGGGCACGGGGTTTTCCAACGCCAACCGCACCAGCGTGGGCACGCGAAGCCCCCTCACTCTGGGGATCAAGGAGGCCAACGGGGGCGGCACCTTCGGTTACGCCCTGGGCCAGATGAAGCTTTCCCACCTGGTCCTCGAGGGGGCAAGCTCCGACTGGGTGGTCCTCCGCATCACCCGGGAGGGCCAGGTCTTCTTTGACCCGGCTAAGGACCTTCTCGGCCTCGGGAACTTTGAGGCGGCGGCCAAGCTCTTTGCCGCCTACGGCAGGAAGATCGCCTTCGCCCTTCTGGGGCCGGTGGGGGAGTATCTGGGCCTTCTTTCCGGCATCGCCTTTTCGGACATCGACGGCAGGCCTTCCCGCCTGGCGGCCCGGGGGGGCGTGGGGGCGGTGATGGGCAGCAAGCGGGTCAAGGCCATCGTGGTGGAGGTGCCGGGGAAGGCGGAGGTCTGGGATAAGCCCAAGGTCACCGAATTCATCCGCCGGTACGCGGAGCTTCTTCGCCAGGACCCCTTGGTCATGAAGTTCTATAACGCCATCGGCACCATGGGAATGGCGGACTTCCAGAATGCCTTCGGGGGGCTTCCCGTGAGGAACTTTCGCCAGGGCCAGCTGGCCTCCCCGGAGGAGTTCCGCATGGGCGGCCAGTACATTGCTCCCCTTAACAAGGCCCGGGGAGGGAAACACACCCACGCCTGCATGCCTGGATGCGTGATCCAGTGCTCCAACGTCATCGTGGACGAAAAGGGAGAGGAGGTGGTCTCCCCCCTGGAGTACGAGACCATCGGCCTTATGGGCACCAACTGTGGCCTCACCGATCCGGACCAGCTCGCCCGCCTCAATCGCCTGGCCAACGACCTGGGGGTGGACACCATAGAAACCGGGGCCACCTTGGCCCTTTTCATGGAAAAGGGAGAGGCGGACTTCGGGGACTATGCCTTCATGGAGGCCAGGCTCAAGGCCCTCTACACCCCAAGTGAGGAGGCCCGCTTCCTGGCCCAAGGCACGGCCCGGGTGGGGGAGGCGCTTGGGCTTAAGCGGGTTCCCGTCATCAAGCGCCAGGCCATCAGCGCCTACGATCCCAGGGTGGTGGAGGCCACGGGGATCACCATGATGATCACCGCCCAGGGAGCGGACCACACCGCGGGGAACGCCCCCCGGCTGGAAACCCGGGCCATGCCCGTGGAGGAGATCCTCGAGGCCAGTTACCAGGCCCAGGTAAACGCCGCCGCCAACGACGCCCTGGGCCTTTGCGTCTTCGGGGGAAGCGTGACCAACAAGCAGGTGGAGTTCATTGTGGAAAGCGTAAACGCTGCCTTGGGCACCCACCTCACCCCTCCTTTTTGGAAGGAGCTTGGAGAAAGGGTTTTGCACCTGGAGCACCGCTTCAACCACCTGGCGGGCTTCACCCACGAGGAGGACCGCCTTCCGGCTTTCTTTTACGAGGAGCCCCTGCCTCCCAAGGGCTACACCGCCCGCTTCCGCCCCGAGGACCTTGCTTCCCTTTACGAGAGGCTCCACCAAGGGTCGTAAAGCCCAGGTGCTTGGGCGCTAAGGGGAAGGGCCTCTCCCTCCAGGAAGCGCCGAGCGTAAAGGTGGGAAAGCTCGGGGAAGGGATCCTGGGCCACCTTCTCCAGCGCATAGACCGCCACGGCATCCGCCAGGACCCGCAACGCTTCCTTGGCATACCAGGTACCTTCTTCTGTAAGCCTGGCCAACGCCTTTTCCGCATACTTCAGGGCCTCGGGATGTTGGCGGAGCATGTCCAAAAGGGGCTCGTGGGCCTGCTTCTTGGCCATGGCTTCCAGCATGTCCAGGGCCTGGATGTTGGCGGGGCCCTCCCAGATAGGGGTGATGAGGGCCTCGCTAAACCTGGAGGCTAGGGAGCGTCAAGGTAGAGTGGAGGGGTGGAGGGCTTTTACCTGGTTCTTGGGGAAGGGCTTTCCGAGGAGGCCAACCGCCGGGCCCAGGCCTTGGCTAGGGCTCTCCTTAAGGCTCCCCCGGAAGGGCTTTGGGACGCCATTCCTGCTTACGGCACCCTCTACCTGGAGTACGACTCCAGGAGGCTTTCCAGAGCCCGGCTCCTAAGGTTTCTCCGCCGCCTAGCCTCTTTTTCGCCGGAAGAAGAGGGGAAGTATGTGGAGATCCCCGTGCGCTACGACGGAGAGGATCTGCCGGAGGTGGCCCACCGCACCGGGCTTTCTTTGGAGGCCGTCAGGCGCCTACACCAGGCCCCCCTGTACCGGGTCTATGCCCTGGGCTTCACTCCCGGCTTTCCCTTCCTGGCTCCTGTGGCGGAGGCCTTGCGCCTCCCAAGGCGGCCCCATCCAAGGCCTCGAGTCCCTGCCCATAGCCTGGCCATGGCCGGGCCGCAAACGGGCATCTACCCCCTGCCTTCCCCCGGGGGCTGGCACCTGCTGGGTACTGCCTTGGTGGCCGTTTACGATCCCCATCGGGAGGAACCCTTTCTCCTCAGGCCTGGGGACCGGGTGCGCTTCCGGGAAGCCGAGGGTTCCACTCCCCCGGAGCCCAGCCCCTTGGCCCTACTTCCCGAGGAGCCCCGGATTCCCGCCCTGCGGGTGGAGGAGCCGGGGCTTATGGATCTGGTGGTGGATGGGGGACGGTTCCTGGCGGGCCACCTGGGCTTGGCCCGTTCCGGGCCCTTGGATCCCTACTCCGCCTCCCTGGCCAACCGCCTGGTGGGGAATCCCCCGGGCGCACCCCTTTTGGAGGTGGCCTACCGGGGCCCGGTCCTCACCGCTCTTAGGGATCTGGTGGCGGCGGTGGCGGGGTATGGGCTTACCGCCCTCCTGGAGGTGGAAGAGATCCCGCCGGGCCAGAGCTTTTTCTGGCCCAGGGGTAAAACCCTCTCCTTCCGGCCCCGGGGCCGGGGGGTGAGGATCTACCTGGCGGTGGCCGGGGGCCTCGAGGCCCGATCCTTCCTGGGGTCCGTTTCCCCGGACCTAAGGGGGAGGATCGGCCGTCCCTTGCGGGCAGGGGATGTACTGGGGCTTAAGGAGGAAAGGGCAGTGCGGCCAGGCCTCGCCTTCCGCCAGAGGCCCTTGCCGGAATCTTTCCGCATTCGCCTGCTTCCTGGATCCCAGTTTACGGAGGAGGCCTTCCGCACTCTCTTGTCTGCGCCGTTTCGCGTGGTGCGGGCTGACCGGATGGGCTTGGAGCTTTCGGGCCCGGAGGTTCCCGGAGGGGAGGGGCTTTCCGAGGCCACGCCCCTCGGGGGCATCCAGGTTCCTCCCTCAGGCCGGCCTTTGGTCCTCTTGGCGGATAAGGGGAGCCTGGGTGGTTATGCCAAGCCCGCTCGGGTGGCGCCGGAGGATTTGTGGTTGCTGGGGCAGGTGTGGCCGGGGGTGGAGCTATCCTTCACAAGCGGATTACATCGTGACAATAGGCACATAACACAGAAAGTCCCGTGGGAGGAGGAAATCCCCTAGACTGCCTCCACCACCATAGCGATTCCCTGACCCACACCGATGCACATGGTAGCCAGACCGAACTGAACTTTTCTGCGCTGCATTTCGTGGAGCAGGGTGGCGAGGATGCGGGCTCCGGAGGCTCCCAGGGGGTGGCCGATGGCAATGGCCCCGCCGTTGGGATTCAGACGGGGGTCCTCCATGTCCAGGCCCCACTCCCTGAGCACGGCGAGGCTCTGGGCGGCGAAGGCTTCATTGAGTTCAATCAGGCCGATGTCCTTCAGGGTAAGCCCTGCCCGTTCCAAGGCCTTCTTGGTGGCAGGCACTGGCCCGATGCCCATGATCCTGGGGGGAACCCCGGCCACGGCGATGCTCCGCACCCGGGCCAGGGGGTTGAGGCCGTGGGCCTTGGCGTAGGCATCGGAGACCAGGAGGACCGCGGCGGCCCCATCGTTCAGGGGGCTGGAGTTTCCTGCGGTCACCGTGCCCCCTTCCCGGAACACGGGCCTGAGCTGGGCCAGTTTCTCCAGGGAGGTATCCCTCCTTGGCCCCTCATCCACCTCCACCCGGACTTCCTCCTTCCCCCGCTTCACGGGCACGGGGACCACCTCCTTGGCGAAGCGCCCCTCGTCCCAGGCGCGGATGGCCTTTTGGTGGGAGAGGAGGGCGAAGCGGTCCTGTTCTTCCCGGGGGATCTGGTACATTTCTGCCAGGTTTTCGGCGGTTTCCCCCATGCTTTCCGTGCCGTAAAGGGCCTGCATTTTGGGGTTAATCAGGCGCCAGCCCAGGGTGGTGTCGTACATCACCTGATTGCCGGTGGGGAAGGGCCTTTCCGCCTTGGGTACCACAAAGGGAGCCCGGGACATGGACTCCACCCCGCTCCCGATGTAGACCTGGCCTTCCCCTGCCCAGATGGCCCGCACCGCCTGGGCCACTGCCTCCAGACCAGATCCGCAGAGGCGGTTGACCGTGCACCCCGCCACTTCCACGGGGAAACCCGCCAGGAGGAGGGCCATGCGGGCCACGTTGCGGTTGTCTTCTCCGGCTTGGTTGGCGCAGCCGGCGTAGACGTCCTCCACCTCCTCCTTGGGGACCCCGCTTCGTTCCATGAGGGCGGAGAGGGCGAGGGCCAGGAGATCGTCGGGGCGCACACTGGCCAGGGCTCCCCCGTGCTTGCCGATGGGGGTTCTGAGGGCTTCCACAATCCAGGCTTCGGGCATGGGACCTCCTTACCGACCGTTCGGTAACAGTGTAGGGGAACTAAGAGGGAAAGTCAATGTTGTTGGGGAGAGGAAAGGCACAAGGGAGTTTAATCGTGAAAGATCGGACAAACAAGGAGGGCTACCCACCGTAGACCGCCCGTACCTCCTCCACCAGGCTATTCACCTCTTCAACCGGTAACCGGCAGGCTCCCTCCCGGCACAGGTAGGCTCTTCCGGGCTCCCGCCCTAGAAGGCCCGGAAGGGCATCCGCTGGCCCCACCACCAACTGGGTAAGGGGTAGGTAAAGCTCCCGTACCGACTCCAGAATCGGGGAGGGCGTGGGGAGGGCAAGCTCCGTTCCTTCCTTGAGGAGGCGGTGAACCAGGAGCAAGCCAGGAAGGGCGTGGGGATGGCGCTCAAGCCACAGGGCCCCTTCCTCCAAAAGCAACTCGGCCCGCCTGCGGTAGTCCCCGCCAAAGGCCGCCTGCAAGCGCCAGAAGGCCTCGGCCAGGGCGCTTTTGTCAGAGGGAAGGGTGGTTTCCTCCACCTCCTTGGCGGGAAGGGGAAGGGCCTTCTGGGCCGGAGGGGTGCTTGGTCCTTCAAAACCCTCCCCTCGAAAGACCTCCCAGGCTGCCTCCGCCAACGACCTTGCCTTCTCCAGATAGGGCCACTCGCCGGTGGCGGTGTAAAGCTCCAGTAAGGCCAAGGCGGTGAAGCTTTGGTCTTGCAAGAAAGCCTCTTCCCCCAGGGCCCCGGCCCGCCACACGTGGCGCACAAGGCCGTCCTTGCCCATGGTTTCCACCAGGAAGTGGGCCCCGCGCCGGGCCGCCATCAAGTAGCGGTCGTCCCTTAAAAGCCTGCCCGCCTCGGCCAGGGCCCGCACCGCCAAGGCAGACCAGTCGGCTAAGACCTTGTCGTCCAAGTTGGGGGGCGTGCGACGTCGCCTTAAGGCAAGAAGCCTAGCCCGGAGGCCTTCCCGCCAGGCTGCAAAGCCCTCCCCCAGCTCCCTCTTTACCTCTTCCTCACCCCAGGCAGTAAGCACGTACCTGGGAGAGTTACCTCCCTCCACGGGCGGGGCTTTCCCCAGGGCAAAATAACGGTGGGCCAGGGGGTAATCCTCCCCCAGGGCCGCCCGCAGCTCGTCCGGAGTCCAGGTGTAGTAACGTCCTTCCTCCCCCTCGCTTTCCGCATCCAAAGCCGTGTAAAACCCTCCTTGGCCAGGGCTTTGCATGGAAAGAAGCCAGTCCAGGGTTTCCCGGGCCACCCTGAGAAAAAGGGGGTCGGCGAAGACCCGGTAAGCCCCCAGGTAGACCCGGGCCAGGAGGGCGTTGTCGTAAAGCATCTTTTCAAAGTGGGGGAGGTACCAGAAGCGGTCCACGGCGTAACGGTGGAACCCTCCACCCACCTGGTCGTAGACCCCACCCAGGGCCATGGCCCTTAGGGTCTTGTGGAGGATCCCGCGGGCCTCCTCCTTGCCCCGCCAGGCTAAGGAAAGGAGATAAAGGAGTAGGTTGCCCTGAGGAAACTTGGGTGCGGGGAGAAACCCACCCCACTCTGGGTCAAAGGAGCGGGCAAGAAACGACAAAGCTTTCTCTTCCACATCCTGAGGCACGGGTCCGGGAGCAGGAGTAAGGCTTCGCCAAAGGGCTCGGGAAAGGCGTTCCGCCTCCCTGGTGATGGCCTCCCGTTCCTCCCGCCAGGCCTGGGCTACCGCCAGGAGGACCCGTCTAAAAGAGGGAAGACTTCTGCGGTCTTCCTTGGGGAAATACGTTCCCCCAAAGAAGGGCTTCCCCTCCGGGGTGAGGAAGAGGCTCATGGGCCAGCCCCCCTGGCCGGTGAGGCTGATGAGGGCTTGCATATAGGCGGCGTCCACATCGGGCCGCTCCTCCCGGTCCACCTTCACCGGGATGAAGTACCGGTTGAGGATCCCCGCCACCTCGGGGTCTTTGAAGGACTCCCGGTGCATCACGTGGCACCAGTGGCAGGCGCTGTACCCCACGGAGAGGAATATGGGTTTATCCTCCTGCAAAGCCGCGCTAAAGGCTTCCTCCCCAAAGGGGTACCAGTCCACGGGGTCTTCCGCATGCTGGAGGAGGTAAGGGCTTCTAGAACCCCTTAGGCGGTTGGCCATGCCCTTAGCCTAGCCGCTCAGGGAGGGCTACAAAGGTAGCCATCTCACACGGCGCACCAGGCCCGTGGACTCCCTGAACCCGGACAGACACATGCCTTCGTGTGCTACCTCATAGCTCCACCCCGGCCATCCTGAGCAAGACCCGACTCCGAATGAGGTTGTGAACCAGCAGAATGAGGTTTATTCGGGCTACCAGGCCCCAGTAGGACCGAGCCTCTATCCGATGAAGGCCCAAAGACCGCACCATCACGCTGAACCGGACCTCAATCCAGTTCCTGACCCTCCCCATCCAACCTCTCCACCCCGTCTCCACCACCTTCCCCCCACGAACCCGGTAGGGCGGGGTCTTGACGCCTTGGACCCAACGGAATCCCCGGTCCCCC
>NZ_KB905732.1:0-33865 GCF_000381045.1 Thermus scotoductus DSM 8553
GTAGATGGCCGCAGCATCCTGGGGGAGCCTAACCTCTTCCTCTTCCTCAAGAACCAGGATGGTGCCCGTGGGTAGCTGGATGGCCCTGGCAGGCAGAATCCCTTGCTTGAACCACTTCCAGGCGGTGCGGTAGGGAATCCCGTGCTTTCTGGCCCAATGGGACAGCTTCACCCCTATCTCTCCGCCTTTACCTTAACACAGAAGAGGATAGACGTCAATAACAGACCACAACTTTGGCAACCGGTATCAGGACCTCCTCCCTAACAGCCGTTTGGGGGGAAGTATAAGGGGAAGGCAAAACGGATGTCAACGCTCTCTTGCCAGGGTGTAAAAAACCGTTAGACCCTGTATAGCCCTTCTTATGCTACACTCTTTAAGGTATTGGGGGCCAAGGCCCCAGGGAGGGAAATGGATGAAAAGGACCTGGCAACCCAACCGGAGGAAGCGGGCCAAGACCCACGGCTTCCGGGCCCGCATGAGGACCCCAGGCGGCAGGAAGGTATTGAAGCGGAGAAGGCAGAAGGGCCGCTGGCGCCTCACCCCCAGGGTGAACGCCTGAGCCAACCCCCCCCTGCAGCGGGGGGTAAACTCCTTTCCCTAAAGGGCGACCGGGCATTCCAAAGGCTCCGCCAAGGACGCGCGGGGCGGGGCCGTTTTTTAAGCGTCAAGTGGCTTCCTGCCCCCGAGCTTAGGGTTGGCATCGTGGTGTCCAAGAAGGTGGGCAAGGCGGTGGTGCGCAACCGCATCAAGCGCCGCCTAAGGGAGATCCTCCGCCGCCTCCACCTCCCCAAGGCCCACCTCCTGGTCATCGCCAGCCCCGAGGCCCGGGAGGCCACCTACGCCGAGCTCTTCCAAGACCTCATCCGCGCCCTCAAGAAGAGTGGGCTGGTACAATAGGCGGCGTGCGCGGCGTACTGATCCTTCTGGTCAAGGCATACCGCAGGTTCATCTCTCCCCTCAAACCCAGGACCTGCCGCTTCCATCCCACCTGTTCGGCCTATGCCCTCGAGGCCCTGGAGCGCCATGGGGCCTTCTGGGGTAGCTACCTGGCGGTAAGACGCATCCTTAAATGCCATCCCCTGCACCCCGGGGGGCTGGACCCGGTGCCCTTGGTCTTCCCGCCCCGGAAAACCCTTAAAACCCACAAGGAGGCACGATGAGAAGGCTTTGGGCTACCCTCTTCCTCCTGGCCCTGCCGGCTTTGGCCCTCGAGGCGGGGTTCAAGGACCAGGACGTGAACGGGGACGGGGTGCCGGAGAAGATTGCCGTCACCAACCTCATGGACCTGGCCTTTGACCAGAAGGGCCAGGTGGTGGGCTGGTACGTGAAGACCTACAAGGGCACGGCCTTCAACGACTACACCCGCGCCCCCAACCTGAGCGGCAACGGCCCCGTGGTGGCCCCGGTGGGCTTCACCCCGGAGAAAGCGGAGTACCAGGTGGAGGATGGCCGCCTTCTGGCCCGTTTCCAGGGCCAAGAGGGCACCCTCACCTACCGCATCGAAAAGGGGCGGTACACCGTCCAGGTGACGGCCGACTTCCCCCTCACCCTGAGGCTTTCCGCCCAGGGAAGCCCCAAGGTGCTCCTACAAGGGCAAACGGAACCCACCCCGAGCGGGGAGGGCCAGCTGGTTTACCTGGCCTGGCAGACCAAGCCCAAGGCGGGCTATGCCCTGGTGGCCTTCGCCCAAAGGCCCTTTTCGGGGAAGCTGGTGGGCAAGGAGGCCACCCTTACCCTGACTCCCGGGGAGACCCTCAAGGTCTACGGGGGCCAGAACGAGCTGGTGCGCTTCCACGTGGAGGGCCTTCTCTCCCTTCCCGGCCTCTTTTCCCCCAACATCTGGGGGCAGCTTTCCCTGGGGCTTCTCTGGCTCATGGAGGTGGCCTTCCGCTACACGGGTAGCTGGGGCCTGGCCATCCTCTTCCTGACCCTGGTGGTGCGCCTCCTCCTTTGGCCCCTCATGCACCAGCAGTTCAAGAGCATGGCGGAGATACAACGCCTCCAGCCCCTGATCCAAAAGATCAACGAGAAGTACAAGGACGACCCCAACAAGCGGGCGGAGGCCACCATGAAGCTCTACCAGGAGCACAAGGTGAACCCCGCCGCAGGCTGCCTCCCCCTCTTCATCCAGATGCCCATCCTCTTTATCCTTTGGAAGGTGATCGCCAACTACGAGTTCGGCCAGGGCCTCCTCTGGATCCCCGACCTGGCCCTCCCCGACCCCTTCTACATCCTCCCCGCCCTCTACGTGGCCTCCACCTTCCTCTCCACCTGGCTTTCCGCCCACGGGAACAAGGACCTCATCCGGCAAAGCCTCTTCATGAACCTGATCTTCATCTTCCTGGTCCTGCAGTTCCCCGCAGGGGTGACCCTCTACTGGGTGCTCTCCAACCTCATCGGCCTGGTGCAGCAGTGGCTGATCAACAAAAGCCTCAAGCCCTTAGCGGCGTAAACTGAGGGCATGGACGAGAAGAAAAAGAGCATCGACGACCTCCTCTCCGACCTGGGGGTGCTGGAAGAGGCCCCGGTGGGGATGGAGTTAAAAGAGGCGGGGAAAGCCAGCCCCACGCAAAAAGGGCCCAAAGAGGTGCTGGAGAGCTTCCTGGTGGGCCTTTTGCTGCGCCTGGACCCCGCCCACTACGTGGAGATCCGCCAGGAGGGGAACCTCCTCAAGGCGGAGGTCAAGGGTGGGGACCTGGGGCGGTTCATCGGCAAGGAGGGGCGCACCTTAAAGGCCGTGGAGTACCTGGCCGGGGTGGTGCTGGCCAAGCACTTCGGCAGCGCCTACCGGGTGATCCTGGATGCCGCCGGTTACCGCAAGCGGCAGGAGGACAAGATCCGCAAGATCGCCGAGGATGCCGCCCTCACCGTGGCCATGACCCAGGAGCCCCTGCACCTTCCCCCCATGCGCCCCTCGGAAAGGCGGATCGTGCACATGCTCCTAAAAAACCACCCCCAGGTGACCACGGAAAGCCAGGGGGAAGGGGAGGAAAGGCACGTGGTGGTCTACCCCCGTGGTCAGGCTCCTTCGGGAACTGGAGAGGAGGCTTAAGGCTAAAGGGCTCCCGGAAAAGGAGGCCTGGGACCTCCTGGCCTTGGCCTCGGGCCTTTCCCGTAAGGACCTCCTCCTTGGCCTATCCCGGACCCCGCCCCCAGGGACCGAAGCCAGGGCCCTGGCCCTCCTGGAAAAGCGCCTTGGGGGTTATCCCCTACAGTACCTGCTGGGGGAGGTGGAGTTCTTCGGCCTCCCCCTAAAGGTGCAAGAGGGCATCCTCATCCCCAGGCCCGAGACGGAGGGCCTGGTGGAGCTCGCCCTAGGGCTTCCCCTGCCCGAAGCTCCCCGTATTCTGGACGTGGGCACGGGCACGGGAGCCATCGCCCTGGCCCTAAAAACACATCTCCCGGAAGCCCAGGTGTGGGCCACGGATACCGACCCCAAGGCCGTGGCCTTGGCCCGGGAGAACGCCCGCAGGCTGGGGCTAGAGGTAACCTTTCTTCAGGCTCCCCTCACCGGCGGGGTGAAGGATCTGGACCTGGTCGTTTCCAACCCCCCCTACCTCCCCGAGGCCTACCGGTCCCAGGCTCCGAAGGAGCTGGCCTTTGAAAACCCCCAGGCCCTCTATGCGGGAAGGGAAGGGTTGGATGTGGCCCGTCCCCTGGCGGAGGAGGCCTTTGAGGCCCTCAGACCCGGCGGATTTCTCCTCCTGGAGCTCGCCCCGGAGAACGTCCAACTCCTGGCGGAAGAGCTTAAAGCCAAGGGATGGGAAGACGTGGAGGTGCTACAGGACCTAGCGGGTCGGGACCGGTACCTCCGGGCCCGGAGGCCCTCCCAGGAGGCGAAAGGAGAGAAGGGGCCTTTCCGTGGTCCATAGGTCCTTGGACGCCACCACCCCCACCCGCACCACTCCCCGTTTCCCCTGGAGGAGGCCAAGCCCCCGGGCCAGCTCCTCAGGGGAGGGAAAGGTGGCGTACTCCGGGGGGAAGCCCGCCTCCAAAAGCCTTTTCCTTACGGCCTCCCCCAGGGCCTCCAGGGCCTCCTGATCCCGGGCCGGGGTGGATAGCCGGAAGGTGCGGGCGGCCAAGACCTCCCCGGCGGCAAAGGCCTTGCGCTCGGGATAAAGGCGCACCCGCACCAAAAGCCTCCCCTCTTGGTACCCCGCCCCCTCCAGCACCGCCAGCCCCGGGCCCTGGGGAGCGTCCAAAAGCTCCACCCCCCGGAAACCCTGCAAAAGGGCCCGGCGCTCGGCCACCCGCGCCAGGGTTTCCCGCCCCTCCTCCGCCAAAAGGCGCACCTCCCCCAGGTAGAGGCCCTGGCTGAGCCGGACCAGGCTTTGGGCCAGCTGGCCCCGCTCCCCCTGAAGCACCTCCGCCTGCACCAGGAGATTCCTCACCCTTTCCTCCGTCTTTAGAAGCTCCTCCCGGGCCCTGGCGAGGCTGGCCTTCAAGGCCTCCACCTCCTGGGCAAGGACCTGGCGCTCCCGCCGGGTTTCCTCCAGGCGGGAAAGGGCCCTAAGCACATCCTCCTGCAGGCGCTTTCTTTCCTCGGCAAACCGGGCCCTTTCCGCCTCCGCCCGCTTTACCGCCTCCTGGAGGGTGGCAAGGCGCTTCTCCAGGGCCTTAAGCTCCTCGCTCTTCTCCGCCAGTTCCGCCGTCTTCCAGGCCAGCTCCTGGTTCCTTTCCACAAGAAGCCGGGCCAAAACCTGCCGCTCCGCCTCGAGGGTAGCCCGCTCCCTTCCCAGGGCCTGCACCTGGGAGGCCAGGGCCTTGGCCTCTTCCTCCAGGCGTTTCCTCACCTGGTTGGCCTGCTCCAGGGCCCGGGAAAGATCCTTTCGCTCCTCCCGCAGGACATTGAGTTCCGCCAGGGTCCTGCTGGCCTCGGCCTCCATGGCCGTCTTGGCCTCCAGGAGAACCTGCCGCTCCCTCCTAAGCTGGTCCCGCTCAGCCCGGATGGCCTGGGCCTCGAGGATCACCTCCCTGGCCTCCCGGAACACCAGGAGGAACCCCAGGTAGCTGAGAAGGGCGATCCCCACCCCGGCGAGGACCGCCACCAGGGTGGCCGTCTGCCTGGGCCTGAGGCCAAAAAGGCGGTAGTGCCGCTTCCCCGCCCACTTGGCCACCCTATCCCCCAGATAGGCCACCAAGGCGGCCAGGAGGAGGATCAGGATGAGGAGGGCCCAGAAGGTCATGGTTTAAAGCTCGTAGTCCTCTCCCAGGTAGTGCCGCCTTACCCCCTGGTCCCGGGCAAAGGTGTCGGGATCCCCGTGGAAGAGGATCTGGCCGTCATACATCACGTAGACCCGGTCGGTGATGGCCAGGGTTTCCCGCACCGCATGGTCGGTGATGAAAACCCCCACCCCCCGCCTCTCCCGGAGCTCGGCGATGACCTTTTGGATCTCCTTCACGTTCTTGGGGTCCACCCCGGTGAAGGGCTCGTCCAGAAGGATGAAATCGGGGTCGGTGCACAGGGCCCGCGCCATCTCCAGCCGCCTCCTTTCCCCCCCGGAAAGGGCGTAGGCCATCTGGTCCTTGAGGTGGTAGATGGCTAGTTCCTCCAAAAGGGCCTTGGCCTTCTCCAGGCGCTCCTCCCGGGAAAGGGGCTGGAACTCCAAGACGGCCAGGAGATTTTCCAAAACGGTCATCCGCCGAAAGGCAGAAGGTTCCTGGGGAAGATACCCCAGGCCCAGGCGGGCCCTCCGGTACATGGGCAGGCGGCCGATCTCCTGCCCCTTGAGAAAGATCCGCCCCGCCGTGGGCTTTATGAAGCCCACCAGCATGTAGAAGGTGGTGGTCTTCCCCGCCCCGTTGGGGCCGAAGAGGGCCACGATCTCCCCGCGCTTGAGGCTCAGGTCCACCCCCCGCACCACCTCCTTGGGGCCATAGCGTTTGCGCAAACCCTGGGCCAGAAGCTCCCCGTCCATTACCTCCCAGGGTAAGCCCCAACCTTTAGCCCCGGGTGAGATAATGGGCGAGGTATGGTGGTGACCCGCATCGCCCCAAGCCCCACGGGGGACCCCCACGTGGGAACGGCGTACATTGCCCTCTTCAACTACGTCTGGGCCAGGAAAAACGGGGGGCGTTTCCTGGTGCGCATAGAGGATACCGACCGCACCCGCTACGTACCCGGGGCGGAGGAGCGCATCCTGGCCGCCTTGAAGTGGCTCGGCATCTCCTACGACGAGGGGCCGGATATCGGCGGGCCCCACGCCCCTTACCGCCAGTCCGAGAGGCTTCCCCTCTACCGAAAGCACGCCGAGGAACTCCTCAGGCGGGGCTTCGCCTACCGGGCTTTTGAAACCCCGGAGGAGCTGGAAAGGATCCGGAAGGAAAAGGGAGGGTACGACGGCCGCGCCCGCAACATCCCTCCCGAGGAAGCGGAGGAGCGGGCCCGAAGGGGCGAGCCCCACGTGATCCGCTTAAAAGTGCCCAGGCCCGGTACCACGGAGGTGAAGGACGAGCTTCGGGGGCTGGTGGTCTACGACAACCAGGAGATCCCCGACGTGGTCCTCCTCAAGTCCGACGGCTACCCCACCTACCACCTGGCCAACGTGGTGGACGACCACCTCATGGGGGTGACGGACGTGATCCGGGCCGAGGAGTGGCTGGTTTCTACCCCCATCCACGTCCTCCTTTACCGGGCTTTTGGCTGGGAGGTGCCCAAGTTCTACCACATGCCCCTCCTTAGAAACCCCGACAAGACCAAGATCAGCAAGCGAAAAAGCCACACCTCCTTGGAATGGTACCGGGCTGAAGGCTTTTTGCCCGAGGCCTTACGGAACTACCTGGCCCTCATGGGCTTCTCCATGCCCGACGGGCGGGAGATCTTCACCCTCGAGGAGCTCATCGAGGCCTTCACCTGGGAGCGGGTGTCCCTGGGAGGCCCGGTCTTCGACCTGGAGAAGCTCCGCTGGCTCAATGGCAAGTACATCCGCGAGGTCCTCCCCCTCGAGGAGGTGGCGGAGCGGGCGAAGCCCTTTTTGCAGGCGGCCGGGCTTTCCTGGCCCAGCGAGGCCTACCTGAGGCGGGCGGTGGAGCTCATGCGCCCCCGGTTTGACACCCTCAAGGAGCTTCCGGAAAAGGCCCCTTACCTGTTCAGCGAGGACTACCCTTTCACGGAAAAGGCCCTGGAGAAGATGAGGGAAGGCCTTCCTGTGCTTCGCGAGGTGGAGCCCCTCCTCCGGGCCCAGGAGGACTGGAGCGAGGCTGCCCTGGACGCCCTCCTCCGGGGCTTCGCCCAGGAGCGGGGCCTTAAACTCGGCCAGGTGGCCCAGCCCTTACGGGCCGCCCTCACGGGAAGCCTGGAAACCCCGGGGCTTTTCGAGATCATGGCCCTTCTCGGCAAGGAGCGGGTCCTCGCCCGGCTGGCCCGGGCCCTGGCGGGAGGAACTTCGTGAAACACCCCACAAGCCAGGGTATACTGGAGCCATGAGGCGGGTTCTCCTTACTCTCCTTCTCGTTTTGGGAATGGCCAGCGCCCAGAGCGCCATTCAGATGCGGTTTGGCTATGGGGAAAGCCTTGGGCTCACCTTCGGGGCGGGGCTGGAAAACCGCCTGCGGCAGAACCTCTCGGGCCGGCTTTCCGCCATGCTGGCCCCGGCAGCCCCGGGTGTGGCCCTGGAGGGAGCCCTCCTCTTCAAACCCGACCTGGGCCAGTACGACCCCAGCCTGAAGGGCCTCCTCCCCTACTTCGGCGGGGGGCTCAGCGCCGTGGTGGGGCCAAGCCTCACCGCCGGGGTGAGCTTCACCGGGGGGCTGGAGGGCCTTCTGGACCCCTACACGGGGCTTTTTGCCGAGGCCACCTACGTGTACGGCTTCGCCAACTTCCCCAAGGTCTGGCACTTCACCCTGGGGGTAAGTTTCCGCTAAAGGCCCTAAGGCGGGGTGCGGGGGCTTGCAAAATAGGGAAACGATGGGCTTCTTTGACCGATTGAAAGCCGGCCTCGCCAAGACGCGGGAAACCCTCCTCAAGGCCATCCCCTGGGGCGGAAGCCCGGAGGAGGTCCTGGAGGAGCTGGAAATGGCCCTCCTTGCCGCCGACGTGGGCCTCGAGGCCACCGAGGAGCTCCTGGCCGAGGTAAGGGCCTCGGGGCGGAAGGACCTGAAGGAGGCCGTTAAGGAGAAACTTGTCCAGATGCTGGAGCCGGACGAGCGCCGGGCCACCTTGAGGAAGCTTGGCTTCCGCCCGCAAAACCCCAAGCCCATAGAACCCCAGGGCCACGTGGTCCTGGTGGTGGGGGTGAACGGGGTGGGCAAGACCACCACCATCGCCAAGCTGGGCCGCTACTACCAAAACCTGGGCAGGAAGGTCATGTTCTGCGCCGGGGACACCTTCCGGGCCGCCGGGGGAGCCCAGCTTTCCGAGTGGGGCAAGCGGCTTGGCATCCCCGTCATCCAGGGGCCGGAAGGAGCCGACCCCGCCGCTTTGGCCTTTGATGCGGCAAGCGCCCGGAAAGCCAGGGGCTACGACCTCCTCCTGGTGGACACCGCGGGCCGCCTCCACACCAAGCACAACCTCATGGAGGAACTCAAGAAGGTGAAGCGGGCCATCGCCAAGGCCGACCCCGAGGAGCCCAAGGAGGTCTGGCTGGTACTGGATGCCGTCACCGGGCAAAACGGCCTGGAGCAGGCCAAGCGCTTCCACGAGGCGGTGGGGCTCACCGGGGTCATCGTCACCAAGCTGGACGGCACCGCCAAGGGGGGGGTCCTCATCCCCATCGTGCGCACCCTCAAGGTGCCCATCAAGTTCATCGGCGTAGGGGAAGGCCCTGACGACCTCCAGCCCTTCGACGCCGAGGCCTTTGTGGAAGCCCTCCTGGAGGGGTAATTAACGGGTCTTCAGGCGCTGGCTTGCCCGGTGCCAAGGTCGGGATTAGAATAGTGGCAAATGAGCCCTTCCAGGGAAGAAGTTGTTGCCCACTACGCTGACAGGCTTCACCAAGTTCTTCAGAAAACCATAGCGCAGAACCCCAACGAGGCTGAGTTCCGAAGAGCGGTAGAGCCTCTATTGGAGGAGTTTTTACGGGAAATGGGCCTCGAGCCCCTAGCCCGAGCAGAGTACACCTTAGCACAGGGACGGGCCGATGCCATCTTTAATCGCTTGGTCATCGAGTACGAGCGCCCCGGTGTCCTCAAGCCCAAGCCAGACGCCGCCACACGGCATGCGGTGCAACAGGTTAAGGATTACCTGTCCGGCATCGCCCAGAGGGAGCGGCATGCCAAGGAACGCCTAGCAGGTGTGGCGTTTGACGGGCGCTATTTGATCTTCGTCCGGCACATGGGGGAAAGGTGGGTGGAGGAACCTCCCGTGGAGGCCAATCCCCACTCGCTCAAGCGCTTCCTCACCTGGCTTGCGGGCTTGGCTTCGGGGATTGCCCTGACCTCGGAAAACCTCAACCGGGACTTCAGCATAGAGCAATTGCGCACCCAAACCATCCTCCGTGGGCTTTACCAAGCTTTGGAAAAGGCCCTGGCGGAAGAGGGTCTGGTCCGCCAGCTCTTTGAGCAATGGCGCATCTTCTTCAGCGAGGCCATAGACTACTCCGAAACCTTTGGCGGGCGCAAGTTGGAACCGCTTAAAAAATGGGTGCGCAAAGCAGGTCTCAACATCCAAACCCCAGAAGAAGCCGAGCGTTTCTTCTTCGTCCTCCACACGTACTTCGCCCTATTGGCCAAGCTGCTCGCCTGGCTGGCCCTTTCCCGCCACATGGGGGTTAGGCTGGGAGCCCCGGTGTTCTCTGCCCTTGCTGCTGCAGACGGGGAAACCCTGCAGAAGAGGCTTGGGGAGATGGAGTCGGGAGGCATATTCCGGCAGTACGGCATCCTCAACCTTCTGGAGGGGGATTTCTTCGCCTGGTACCTTCACGCCTGGAGCAGCGAGGTGGAGCGTGCCCTCCGTGACCTCATCGAACGCCTAGATGAGTACGACCCCACCACCCTCTCCCTCTTCCCCGAGGAAACCCGGGACCTTTTCAAAAAGCTTTACCACTACCTCTTGCCCCGGGAAATCCGCCACAACCTGGGGGAGTACTACACCCCAGACTGGCTGGCTTGGCGCCTCCTGGTGCAGCTGGACAATACCTTCTTCGCCGGAACCCCCTCGCCCAATGACGAAAAGTTGCGCCAGAAGCTCCTTGGGACCCGGTTTTTAGACCCCGCATGCGGATCCGGTACCTTCTTGGTCCTTGTCATCGGAAGGATGCTGGAGCTCGGGCGGTTGCTTATGGTTCCGGAGAGGGACCTTTTAGAGGCAATTCTAAAAAATGTGGTGGGTTTCGATCTGAACCCTCTAGCTGTCCTCACAGCCCGGGTGAACTATCTCCTGGCCATTGCCGATCTCCTTCAGTACCGCCAAGGGGATATCACCATCCCTATTTACCTGGCCGACTCCGTTCGCACGCCTGCCGAGGGGCAGGACCTTTTCAACCAGGGTATCTACCTCTTCCCCACCGCTGTGGGGGAGTTTCAGGTGCCGGGGGTGCTGGTCGCTACCCCAAAACGCTTCGATCGCTTTTGTGAGATTTTGGAAGACAGTATACGCTCCGAGCTGGATGCAAAGGCCTTCCTGGAGAGAACACGAAGGGAACTGGCCCTCGAGGACAACGGATGGGATGCCCACGCCCGTGGGTTGACCAAAGACCTTTATGAAAAACTTCTGGATCTCCACAGGAGAGGCCTCAACGGGCTCTGGGCGCGGCTTCTCAAGAACAACTTCGCTCCCCTCACCGTGGGACAGTTTGACTACGTCATGGGCAACCCGCCTTGGATTAACTGGGAACACCTGCCTGACGAATATAGGGAAAGCATCAAGGACCTTTGGCTCCGTTACCGGATAGCTGGCTCCTTCAAAGGTGGGCGACCCCGCCTAGGAGCAGTCAAAGTGGACATCTCTGCCCTGATGACCTACGTAACGGCTGACAAGCTACTCAAAAGCAGCGGCAAGTTGGGTTTTGTTATCACCCAGTCACTCCTGAAAACGGCGGGTGCCGGAGCCGGGTTCCGACGGTTCAGCATCCCTGGCAAAAACGGCAAGGAAATCCCCCTTCGTGTCCTGCACGTGGATGACATGGTGAACCTCAACCCCTTCGAGGGTGCCTCCAACCGCACGGCGGTGATGGTGTTAGAGAAAGGCAAGCCAACGACTTATCCCGTACCCTACACGGTCTGGCGCAAAAAGAAAGGCGCCCGCTTCACCTACGAAAGCACCCTCGATGAAGTACAAGCCGCCACCCGCCGGCTCCAGTTCCAGGCCGAGCCCGTGGACCCGAACGACCCCACCTCCCCCTGGCTCACCGCCCGCCCGAAGGCACTCAAGGCTGCGCGCAAAATCATGGGCCGTTCCGATTATGAAGCCCACGCTGGAGTTTGCACCTGGGCAAACGCCGTCTACTGGGTCGAACCGGTGCTGAAGCGCCCCGATGGGCTTTGGGTGATACGCAACCTGACCGAAGGTGCCAAGGTCAAGGTGGACGAGGTGACCGAGCTGATTGAGCCTGATTTGCTTTACCCCCTCCTGCGCGGGCGGGACGTCCAGCGCTGGCGGGCGGAACCCTCGGCGTGGATTATCGTGCCGCAAGACCCAACTAACCCAACCCGCGCCTATCCTGAAGCGAAGTTACAAGCGGATTACCCCAAGACTTACAGCTACCTCAAGCGGTTTGAAGAGGTACTACGTAATCGGAGTGGCTTTAAGCAAATCCTCTCCAAGCGTGAGACAGAGTTTTACGGCGTCATGGACATCGGCAACTACACCTTCGCCCCGTGGAAGGTGGTGTGGCGCGGCCAAGTTGCTCCTCACCTTGTTGCTGCCGTAACCTCAACCCTTGACGGCAAAGTCATTGTGCCTGATCAAACAGTGTACTTGGCATCCTTCAAAGAACCAGCACCAGCGCATTTCCTTTGCGCGTGTCTCGACTCGTCCCCCATTCGCTTGACGTACGCAATGCACGGTTACAAACATGTCACCATGGATGTCATTAAGCACATCCGCATCCCGCGCTACGACTCGTCGGACCCAGTGCATCGGCGGCTTTCGGAGTTATCAGAAGAAGCGCACGAGGCAGCCAAAACGGGAAACGTGCAGAAGGTGGCTGAGCTGGAGGCAGATATTGACAAAGAAGCCGCCAAGCTCTGGGGGCTGACGCCGGAGGAACTAAAGGAGATACAGGAAAGCCTCCGCGAACTCGGAAACACGCAGTGATAGAGGAGGTATGAAGCCCCTAAAGAGCCTTCGGGAAATCCTGGCAACCCTAGCCCGTGAAGCGGAAGTGCTATCCGCCGTGGGTGGGGCAGTAGAGGATTTGGAGCGCCCCGACTTTGAGGAGCGAGAGGACCAGGCTCTCAGCGAGGAGGAGCGCGTCTTCGACACCATCTTTGAGAAAAGCCAGGATGGAACCCGCCCTCCCCTCTACCGCCCCACCCAACCCCTAACCCGACACGACAGGCACCTTTTCCGTTACTTTTTGGATGGCTCCTTCCGTTCCTACTTCCTGGGCACTCTCCTCGAACTCGAGCGGGAAACCCCCGTTCACTTTGCCCAAATCGGGGCCTGTGTGCTTCGCCGCGAGGATAATGGCTCGGTGCGGCGGGAAGTTTTAGAGATACGGAACCTCCTCCTTGCGGGTAGAAAGCGTCTCTCTCCTGAGCTGTGGGATACATTGAAAAACGCCGCCAAGACGGCAGGTATAAGGCTTGTGGATTTGGAAGAACGGGACATCGTGTCTCGTGTGCTTTCCGACTTTGACCTTCGCAATAAGGCAGCGGGTAAGGTGCGATTTGAGATGCACAACTTAGAAGCCGAGCTCATCAGGGAAGTTCTACCCCGACTAGCGATGGACCGTTGGCTGGTAGTAGACGGTTCCCTTCAGTTTCAACCCACCCTCAACGACTTAAGCCAGAAAGACGGAATACAACCCGTGCTGGGTGTGGCCAAAAACTTCCGTAAGGATCCTCAGTTCATCTTTGGACGAGGGCCCCGGAGCGAGCGCCGCTCCATCTACAAACTCCTTGCTGAACTGGAACCCTATCACCGCACCGCCGCCTATAGCGCCCGGCAGGGCAAACTGGTCTTCTGGTACGTCCGGTTGCGGGAGCAAACCCAAATGGACTACCCCCTTATGGGGGTGGTTAAGGCTGAGCTGGTCAACCCCTCCCAGGAGCCGGTACCCTCGGAGTTGATTGACCTGTTATCCCGTGCCCTGGTGGCGGAAAGGAGCGTTACCCCCCACGGTCAAGACCGTCGGTGGCATGCCCATCTGTATCCTATCTTTCTAGCCGAGCGGGCCATCAAGGAAAGCCTGGTGTCCCGGGAAGTAGTGCAACAGTTTCTGAAATGGAGGTGAGCTATGCCTGAACCCATCGAACGCCCGGTAATAGGCCTCTCCTCGGCCACCACCAACCAGCCTAACTCCTCCGACGAGTTCCACTTCTGGCTGGCACCGGAGGTGATCGTCAACCCCTTCGACATCGTGGAAGCCGAGCAGGTGGCTCCCGGAGGCGAAAAAAGCCGCACCTTTGGCATCGTAACTACCTTGGAACACACCACCGATGCCCCAAGCCACCTCTCCAACTACATCTCCAACGACTTCGGCCAGGTGTCCACCGAACCCAATACTCTCCGCCAGGGCACCACTATTGCCCGGGTGGCCGTGCTTTCCAACGACCAGGACATCTACATGCCGGTGATGAACGACCGGCCCGTGCGCTTTGCTGACGAGAGCGGGATCCATGTTGCCCTGGGCATAGACCAGGTGCCGGAGCGTTACCGGGTTCCCGCCGGACTGATCAGGATGTCCAACGGCACCCAGGCGGTAGTCTATCTAGATAGCCGCTATATCCTAGGGCCTGAGGGCGCGCACGTGAACATAAGCGGCATCTCGGGCCTGGCCACAAAAACCTCCTACGCCATCTTCCTCATCCAGTCCATCCTGCAAAAGGTGGAAAACCGAGACCGCATAGGGGTCATCATCCTTAACGTCAAGCACGGCGACCTTCTTTCCATCGACCAGCCGCCCCCCAAGGGCCTGGAGCCGGAACAGCATGAGCTTTGGGAAAGACTGGGCCTTATCCCCAAGCCCTTCAGCAACGTACGCTACCTTCTTCCCTACGGTAAAGACACCCCCACCACAGGCCGGCCCAACAGCTTCCGCCTTCCCGAACGCAACTGGTTCCTGTACGCTTACTCCTTGCAGGATACCTACAACAAGCTGGATCTCCTCCTCTCCAACATCCCCGACCCCTGGGACACCGTGGGCGCCCTCATCGGGGAGATCACCCAAGGCCTTTCCGACCCCAGAACGGGGCAATGGGGACCGTCGGGAAAGTGGAAGGGCGTGCAAGACTGGCAAACCCTGCTCAACGGCGAGCCCCTTGTCAAGGATGGGCAAGCCCAGCCGGTAGGGGACGTGCGTGCCCAATCGGTGGCCCGGTTTAGGCGGCTACTCCGCCGCATCGTCCAGACCCGTCAAACAGGAATCTTCATTCCTCAGCGCCCAAGGCACGTCAAAAACCTAAGCGAGGAAATCGCTAAGATCCGGGGTGGGGAAACCATTGTGGTGGACATCGCTCGCCTAGCGGACGACGAGCAGACCCTGGTCTTTGGCGATATCCTGCGCACCATCTACAACCTCTATGCGGAGGAAGGTAGCGAGCGCGAAGACTTGCCGGAAAAGGTCATCATCTTCGTAGACGAGCTTAACAAGTACGCTCCTGCACGGGAGAAGGAATCGCCCATCCTGGAACAGGTCCTGGACATCGCCGAACGGGGCCGGTCCTTGGGGGTGGTCCTGTTTGGAGCAGAGCAGTTCATGAGTGCGGTGCACGAACGGGTAGCGGGCAACTCCGCCACTTTGGTCCTCGGGCGAAGCGGCTCCGCCGAGCTTTCCTCCTCCGTTTACCGGTTCCTGGACCCCGCCATTAAGGCCAACATCTCTCGCCTGCAAAAGGGCGAGCTAATCCTAAGCCACGCCACCTTCCGGCAGCCGGTTAAAATCTCCTTCCCCAAGCCCGCCTATTTGCAAGAAGGTGCCACCTAGAAATAGGGCTCTCTCCTAGGCACCAGGGTGGGCAGACGGTATGCTCTCCCCATGAACCGCGCTCCGCTTGCACCCGTCGTACTCGCCTTCGCCTGGGTGGTGGCCCTGGTGGCCACCTTGGGAAGCCTCTACTATTCCGAGGTGCGGCTTTTCCTGCCCTGCGAACTATGCTGGTACCAGCGGATCTTCATGTATCCCCAAGCGGTCCTACTGGGCATAGCCCTTTGGCGGCAGGACTTCTCGGTATGGCCCTATAGCCTCGCCCTTTCCCTCATCGGGGGTAGCTTCAGCAGCCTGCACCTCTTGCAGCAAAACTTCCCCGACCTCTTCACCCTGGCCTGCAAGCCCCCGGTGCCCTGCTCCGTGGAGTACATTCCCCAGTTCCCCATCCCCTTGCAGGCCCTGATCGCCTTCCTCCTCATCGCCCTCAGCATGGGGCTTTTGGCCCGAGAGGCCCGTCAAAGGGGGTAGCCGAGCCCCTCGAGGACCGCCCTTACCCTAAAGCCCAGAAGGTCCTCCGGGGGGTGAACTATCTGCACCCTCTCCCAGACCCCCCGGTCCAGGGGGGAAAAAGCCACCAGGGCGTGGAAGGGGTGGAGAAGATCCAGGCTAAGCCGCCCACCCGCGTAGAGGATCAGGTCCGTCTTGAGGGACAGGGCCCTGGCCTCCTCCGGCCTCAAGGCCACGTGCCCCCGGGCCCGCTCCGGCAGGCGGGCCAAAAAGCTATCCCCCTCGGCGAAGCTTTTCGCCACCACGGAAACCTGGGCCAAAGGCCTCAGGAAAGGAGCCAAAGAAGGCCTTAAAGGACCGAGCCAAAGCCCCTTGGCCCCGGGGAAGTGGGTGGAAAGGAACCGCTCCAGGGCCACCCCTTCCGTGTACTGCCCCATCAGCCCCCCCACCCGGGGGACCACCAGGTCCAAAAGCCCTGCCTCCAGGGCCTCCGCCTCCAGGGAAAGGCTTGGGGCCAGGTCCTTGGGAGGCGGCAGGGCCTCCGCCAGCACCGCCCCGGCCAGGCCCAAAGGGGCCAGGCAGGGGAAGAGGGCAAAGGGATCCTGGGCCTCCACGGGATAGGGGAAAAGGGGAAGCCTGGCCGTGGCCACCTCGGCCACCAGCCGGTCAAAGAGGGGGGAAGGGACCTTGTAGAGAAAAGCCAGGGGACGGGCCTTGTGGTACTCGGGCCGCATGCCTTCACCCCAAGCGCCTGAGGTCTGCGTACTTCAAGGAAAGCCTCTTCAAACCAACCCCTTCAAATTGCACCGTCACCTCGTCCCCCATGGCCGCCACCACCGTACCTTGGCCAAAGCGGGGGTGGACCACCCGTTCCCCACCCTTGAAGGCCCCGGGCTTGGGCCGGTGGGCTGGAGGAGCCTTGGTGGGCGTCCGGTAGGGATCGTACTCCTGGTAGAGCCCCTCTTCCACCTCCTCCAGGAAACGGCTTGGCCGGGTGGCTTCGGTGCGCCCGTAAACCTCCCTTTCCTCCGCATAGGAGAGGCAAAGCCTTTCCTGGGCCCGGGTCACCCCCACGTAGAAGAGGCGGCGCTCCTCCTCGAGGCCCTCCAGGGTGCTCAGGGAGGAGCGGTGGGGCAAAAGCCCTTCCTCCACCCCCACCACGAAGACCACGGGAAACTCCAGCCCCTTGGCGTTGTGCAGGGTCATGAGGGCCACCTTGCCCGCGGGCTCCCCCGGCTCCTCCGCCCGGGCGGTAAGGGCCACCTTGTCCAGGAACTCCATGAGCCCCTCCGCCTCCTTGGCGGCCCTCAGGAGCTCCTCCACGTTCTCCAGGCGGTCCTCGTAGTCCTCGGGGTAGGCCTCCTTCAGGTAGGCGGGGTAGTCGGTGGCCTCGAGGAGGTGGCGGAAAAATCCCTCCGCCGGCCCAAAGGCCAGTTCCTGGAGCTCCTCCATCAGGGCCAGGAAGTGGCGCAAGGGAGCAGGGCGGGGCAGAACCTCTGCCGCCACCCTGAGGGCCTCGAAGAGGGGAAGCCCCTTCTCCCTGGCGAGGGCCTCCACCTTCTCCACCGTAGCGGGGCCGATGCCCCGGGGAGGGGTGTTCAGCACCCGCTTCAGGCTCACCCCATCCAGGGGGTTCAGGCTCAGGCGGGCGTAGGCCAGAAGGTCCTTCACCTCCGCCCGTTCAAAGAACCCCACCCCCCCCACCACCCGGGCTGGAACCCCCCGGGAGGCCAGGGCCTGCTCCAGGAGGCGGCTTTGGGCGTTGGTGCGGTAGAGGACCGCCACCCGGTCGAAGGGAGGCCCCAGCCGCAGGATCTCTTCGGCCACGAAGCGGGCCTCGTCCCGGGCATCCCGGGCCCGGTAGAGGCGCACAGGCTCCCCCCCGGGCTTCACGGGCCTCAAGGTCTTCTCCAGGCGCAGGGCATTATTTACGATGAGGGCGTTGGCGAAACGCAGGATGGCCTCGGTGGAGCGGTAGTTCTCCTCGAGGCGGTACACTTTGGCCCCGGGGAAGTCCCGGGTGAACTCCAGGATGTTCTTGATGTCGGCGGCGCGGAAGGAGTAGATGCCCTGGTCCGGGTCCCCCACGGCCATGAGGTTGGCCTCCTCCCCCGCCAGGAGCCGGGTGAAACGGTACTGCACGGGATTGGTGTCCTGGTACTCGTCCACGTGGATGAAGCGGGCCCGCCTCCTGACCCGCTTCAAGACCTCAGGGTCCTCCTCCAGGAGGCGCAGGGCATAAAGGAGGATGTCCCCAAAGTCCAAGGCCCCCTGGGCCCTAAGGGCTTCCTCGTAGCGCTTCACCACGTCCAAAAGCTTGCCCCGGCTTAACCCGGCGTAGTACTCGGGAAGCTCAGGAAGGAGGGACTCAGGGGCTTCCCCCCGGTTCTTGGCCCGGTCCAAAAGGCCCTTGATGGGCCCGGGGCGTGCGGAAAGCCCAAGCTCCTTCAGCACCTCCCTGATAAGGGCGGCCTGGTCGTCCTCGTCGTAAACCACAAAGCCTGGCCTAAGCCCCACCCTTTCCCCGTAAACCCTAAGGATGCGCAAGGCGGCGGAGTGGAAGGTGGCAACCCAAAGCTCCCCTGCCCCCTTCACCATGCGCTTAAGGCGCTCCCGCATCTCGAGGGCGGCCTTGTTGGTGAAGGTGACCGCCAGGATCTCCGAGGGGAAGACGCCCCTCTTGGCGATGAGGTAGGCCACCCGGTGGACCACGGTGCGGGTCTTGCCGCTTCCCGCCCCCGCCACCACCAGGGCCGGTCCCTCAAAGTGCAAGACCGCCTGGCGCTGGGCTTCGTTCAGGGAGGAAAGAAGGGCTTCCGCAAGGGACTCGCCACGTAACGCAGCTTCCCCATCCGCAAAAAGCCCCCTTGAAGCCTCAAGCTGTTCCCTACGGGAAGCCTCCACGGGCCGAGTCTACCACGGGGTAGACTCTAAGGCATGGAGCTCTACCCCACGCAGGATGGCTTTTTGGGAGAGATCGCCAAGGACTTCACCTTCGCCCAGGTGGCCCGGCTGGCCGCCGGGTTTGGGGAAAGGGTTAGGGCGGAAGGGATAACCCGGGTAGTGGTGGCCCACGATACCCGCTTCCTGGCCAAGGAAATGGCGGAGGAAGCGGCGGGGATCCTGGGGGGAATGGGCCTGGAAACCTTCCTCCTGAAAGGCCCTTCCCCTTTGCCCCTTTTCGGCTTTGCCCTAAAGGAACTGGAAGCGGCCGGGTTTTACCTCACCGCCAGCCGCAAGCCCGCCCGCTTCCAGGGGGTGAAGCTCCGCCTGGGCCCCGGGAAACCCCTTTCCCCGGAAGGGATGGCCCTTCCCCAGGAGGCCCCGCAGAAGCGGGGAAGCTTCCAGGTCCTGGACCGGAAGAAGGCCTACCTGGAGCACCTGGCCCAAAACGCCGGCCAGGGAGCCCAGGGAAAAAAGGGGATGGTTTACCTGGACACCCTGGGAGGAGCAGGGGGAGGGGTGCTGCCCGGGGTCTTCAAGCTCCTGGGCCTCGAGGCGGAACTTAGGGAACTCCACCCCCTTCCCCACCCCCTCTTCTACGGGGTGGACCCCGACCCCAAGCCGGAAAACCTCCCCACCCTCCTCGTCCTCATGAAGGCGGTGGAACCCCCGGCGGTGGGCTTTGCCCTGGATGGGGATGCGGACCGCCTTACCGTGGTCCTGCCCGGCGGGGAGCTGGTTTCCCAGGAGGAAGCCCTGGAAAAACTTAGACAAGCCCTGGGAGGAAGGGAGGTCCGGGCGGATGGCGAGGGAGGCTACCTCTTCTCCTGGCACCTCCCGGAAAAGGATCCTTTCCTGGCCGCCCTTCTCCTCCTGCAGGTCCTCCTATGAAGGAGCTTCTTCCCGGTCTTTACCTCCTTCCCGTGCCCATCCCCTACCCCTTGAAGACGGTAAACCTCTACCTTTTTAGGGGCAACGGGGAGGTGGCCCTCCTGGACACCGCCTTGGGTACCAAGACCGCCCGGGGAACCCTGGAGCTCAGCCTGGCGGAGCTCGGCCTTTGCTTTACCGACATCAAGACCATCCTCCTCACCCACCACCACCCGGACCACTACGGCCTGGCGGGCTTTTTTGAAGGGCTTGGGGCCCGGGTATGGCTGCACGAGGAGGAGGTAGGGCGGGGCCACCTCTTCTGGCTTCAACCCGAAGCCTTTGAGGAGGCCAGCTGGCGGCTTTTCCTGGACCACGGCACCCCGGAGGAAGCCCTTATGGGCATCCGGGAAACCATGGCCAAAACCCGGGAGCGGGCCCATCCTCCCCAAAACCCCACGCCCCTGAAGGACGGGGAGGTGCTGGAGGTGGCCGGCAAGAAGCTCCGGGTCATCTGGACCCCCGGCCACGCCGATGGGCACGTGGCCTTCTATCTGGAGGAGGAAGGAATCCTCCTGGTAGGGGACGCCCTCTTGGAACGGGTATCCCCCAACGTGGGCCTTTGGGCCTACACCCGGGAGAACCCCCTAAAGGACTTTCTGGCGTCCTTAGAGCGCCTTATGGAGCTTCCAGCCAAGGTGGCGTATGCGGGGCATTTCGGCCCCATCCTCGAGGTGAAGAAGCGGGCCCAAGAGCTCATCGCCCACCACCAGGAGCGCCTGGAGGCCCTGCTCGGCTTTCTTCAAGCCCCCATGACCGCCTGGGAGCTTTCCCTAAGGCTTTTCCCCCAGGAGCTGGACGCTCCCGGCAGGCGCTTCGCCTTTGCGGAAACCCTGGCCCACCTGGAGTACCTGCGCCTCGAGGGGCACGTAAAGCGGGAAGGCCCCCCCTACCGGTACTTCCGGGCTTAGAGCCCTTGCCCTAAGCCGCAGGTGGAGGTAAACTTTGACCCAGTTCAAGGAGGTGCCATGCATCCCTGGTACACTCACTACGATCCCGGGGTCCCCAAGGAGGCCCCCAGGCCCTGGCTGCTCACCGACCTTCTAAGGGAAAACGCCCGCCGCTATCCCCACAAGGAGGCCCTGGAATTCCTGGGGCGAAGTCTTAGCTACCGAAACCTGTGGCAGCAGGTGGAGGCCTTCGCCAAAGGCCTTCAGGAGGCCGGCCTGAAACCCGGGGACCGGGTGGCCATCATGCTCCCTAACTCCCCCCAGTTCGTCATCGCCTTCTACGGCACCCTTTTGGCGGGGGGCGTGGCGGTGAACACCAACCCCATGTACACCCCCCGGGAACTCGGGCACCAGCTCAGGGACTCGGGGGCCAGGGTCCTGGTCATCCTGGACCTTCTTCTTCCCCGCTACCAGGAGGTGAAGGCAGAGGCCCCGGTGGAGGTCCTGGTGCGCACAGGCATTCAGGACTACCTGCCCTTCCCCAAGAATCTCCTCTACCCCTTGATGCTCAAGCGGAAAGGCCAAGCCCCGAGGAGCCTCGAGGGCACCCCCTGGCGTGCCTTCCTCAAGCCGGGTAATCCCCAGCCCGTCCCTTTAGACCTGGACGACCTCGCCCTTTTGCAGTACACGGGAGGGACCACGGGTGTGGCCAAGGGGGCCATGCTCACCCACCGGAATCTCTCCAGCAACGCCCTCCAGGTCCGCTCCTGGATCCCCGATTTCCAGGAGGGAGAGGAGGTGGTGCTGGGGGCCATCCCCTTCTTCCACGTCTACGGCATGACCGTGGCCATGAACCTGGCCCTCTTGGGAGCGGCCAAGCTGGTTCTTCTGCCCCGGCCGGAGATCAAGCCCATCGTGGAGGCCATAGAGAAGCACCGGGTGACCCTTTTCCCCGGGGTGCCCACCCTCTACGTGGCCTTCAACAACTTCCCGGGAATCGAGAAACGGAACCTAAGGAGCATACGGGCCTGCATCTCGGGCTCCGCTCCCTTGCCCCTGGAGGTGGCCGATCGCTTTGAACAGCTCACGGGGGCCAAGCTGGTGGAGGGCTACGGCCTCACCGAGGCAAGCCCCGTGACCCACTGCAACCCCCTCCATGGCGTCCGCAAGCTGGGGAGCGTGGGTCTACCCTTCCCCGGGGTAGAGGCCAAGGTGGTGGACGAGGAGGGTCAGGAAGTCCCCATCGGAGAGGTGGGCGAACTCGTCGTCAAAGGCCCCAACATCATGAAGGGCTACTGGAACCGCCCCGAGGAAACCCAAAAGGCCCTCCAGGACGGCTGGCTCTTCACCGGGGATATGGCCCGAATGGACCAGGATGGCTACTTCTACATCGTGGACCGCAAAAAGGACATGATCATCGCCGGCGGCTACAACATTTACCCCCGCGAGGTGGAAGAGATCCTCTACCAGCACGAAGCCGTCCAGGAAGCCGCCGTGGTGGGCGTACCCGACCCCTACCGCGGGGAAACCGTGGCCGCCTTCATCGTCCTCAAGGAAGCCTACAGGGGCAAGGTCACGGAAAAGGACATCGAAACCTTCTGCCGGCAAAACCTCGCCGCCTACAAGGTTCCCCGCATCATCGAGTTCCGGGACAGCCTGCCCAAAACCAGCGTGGGGAAAATCCTCAAGCGCGAGCTGACCAAGGAGATGGCGGCCAAACGCTAGCCCCAGGGCTGACCGGGTCGGAAGCCTCAGTCCAGCACGAAGCGGTCCTCGCTCTCGTGAAGGCGCACCCGGTGGACGATGCGCTGGTCCTGGCCCCCGTTCCCCTCGGTCATGGCCACCACGCTCACGTAGGGCCTTAAGGGGCTACGGAGCACCTTCTTGGTGAGGGTTTCCTCCACCTGGAAGATGCCAGCGGAGTTGTTCATGGTCACCTGGATCTCCACGGGCACCTTCTCCCCTTTGAGGATACGCACCTCGTCCACCGCCAGGGCGCTGATGGAGTGGATGTCGATGCTCCCCAAGGCGAAGGCCTTCCGCCCCCGGCCCTTGGTG
Organism: Thermus scotoductus DSM 8553; assembly: GCF_000381045.1. Classification (GTDB taxonomy): domain Bacteria; phylum Deinococcota; class Deinococci; order Deinococcales; family Thermaceae; genus Thermus; species Thermus scotoductus. The sequence continues at coordinate 22,298 of NZ_KB905732.1, forward strand.
ATGTCGGTGCCGTCGGCCACGGCGGTGACCCCTGCCTCAATGGTTAAGGGCTCAGGGGAGAGGTCATGGCTATAGATGCCGTGAAGGATGAGGGCCCTCAGGGCCGTGCGTTGCTCGGGGTCGGGGTAGATCTTCTCCAGGATCCGGTTCAGGATGGGCAGGGACAGGGTGACACCAAAGGCCTCGTGATGGTCCCGGTGCACCTGGTTGCCCAGGTCGTGGAGCATGGTGGCAAGGAGGACCACCACGTAGGCATCCTCCAGCTCCCCGGCCCCCGACTCCACCGTGTCCAGGCGCACCCCTGCCTCGGCCAGCAACGAAAGGATGGCCACGCTGGCCGCCCCCGTGAGGAGGGCGTGGACCCGGCCGTGGTCGTTGTAGCCCAGCTTGCGCATGGTGATGTAGTTGGCCATGTTCCACCCAGCCCTGGCCTCGGGGTCTTGGATGAGGAGCTCGTAGGCCTTAAGGGCCTTGGGAAAGGCCTTTAAGCGCTCGCGGATGGACTGGTCGGCCTCGGCGTATAGCCTGGCCTTGGGGCTGGCTACGTGGACGATGCGCTCTTCCGTCATGGGCAACTCCACATTACACCACACTGCGAATGGCCATACCTACCCAACACCCTCATGCGCCCAAAAGAAGCCAGAGGGTGAAGCCAAAGCCCCTCCCCAAGGGAAAGGGCTTACCCTTACTCTCCCTTGAAGTTGGGCGCCCGCTTTTCCAGGAAGGCCCGCACCCCCTCCTTCATGTCCTCGGTGGCGGAGGCATAGCCGAAAAGGTCGGCCTCGATCTCCAGGGCCTCCGCCAGGTCCAGCCCCTCGCCCCGCACCACGCTTTCCTTGGCCAGGGCCAGGGCAATGGGCGCATTTTTCATGATCTTCTGGGCCAGCTTCTTGGCCTCCTCCAGGGCATCCTCCCCCACCCGGTTCACCAGACCCAGGCTTAAGGCCTCTTCGGCGGACACATGCCGCCCGGTGAAGATGAGGTCCAAGGCCCGACCCCGCCCGATGAGGCGGGGAAGCCTTTGGGTGCCGCCAAAGCCCGGGATCAAGCCCAGCCCCACCTCGGGCAGGCCCAGCTTGGCCTCCCTGGAGGCCACCCTCAGGTCGCAGGCCAGGGCCAGCTCCAGCCCTCCCCCCAGGGCATACCCGTTGATGGCGGCTATGGTGGGAAGGGGCAAGGCGGCGATCTCGGCGAAGACCTGCTGCCCCAAAAGGGCGTACTCCCGGGCCATGAAGGGATCCTTCAGGGCGGCGATCTCCTTGAGGTCCGCCCCAGCGGCGAAGGCCTTCCCCTCCCCGGTGAAGATGGCCACCCGAACCTCGGGATCCTGATGGATGACCTCGGCCACCTCGGCAAGCTCCCTGAGGAGGTCCTGGGAAAGGGCGTTTAAGGCCTCAGGACGCCTTAAGGTAACCAGGGCGATGCCCTCCTCCACCTCGTAGGAGAGGTGCTCAAACTCGGGGATCTCCAGGATGAACTCGTGCTCGTGTTCGTGCTCGTGGGCCATGCTACACCTCCAAAAGGGCCTCGAGGGCCACCTCCACCATACGCCTTACGCCTTCTTGCAAGACCTCAGGGGGAGCCAGCTCCGGGTCACCGATGCGGTTGGAAACCGTGAGGATGGCCCCCGCCCGCGCTTTGCGCATCTTACCCAGGAGGAAGAGGGCGCTGGCCTCCATCTCAAAGGCCAGCAGGCCAAACTGGGCCCAGGCCTTCGCTCCCTCGGGGGTGGTGGCGTAGAAGGCATCCTCGGTGGCCACCAGGCCCACATGGTGGGGGTAGCCTCTTTGCTCCGCCTGCTTCCAGAGGGCACGGAAGAGCTCGGCGTCGGGCACGGGAGCATAGGGACGGCCTTCCAGATACTGCCGGGTGGCCCCGTCCAGGGGCACCGCCCCCTGGGCGATCACCAGGTCCCCGGGGGAGAGGCCCTCGTCCACCGCCCCACAGGTGCCCACCCGGAGAAGCACCCTGGCCCCCAAGCTCACCAGCTCCTCCGCCACGATGCTGGCCGAAGGGGCCCCCATGCCCGTGGTCTGCACGGAAACCGGCACCCCCCGGTACCGGCCGGTGAAGCCCAGAAGGCCCCGGTGGGAAGTGTAAAGCCGGGGTTCCTCTAGAAAGGTTTGGGCAATCCACTCCGCCCGGCCCGGATCCCCGGGCAGGAGCACCCTTTCTGCCACATCTCCCCTGTTTCCCCGCACGTGGATGGGGCTCATACCGCCCCATTTTAAAGCCGTAAGGTGGGAAGCCCTTCCACCAAGGCCTCGTCGTGAGTGGAGAAAAGAAGGGCCGCCCCCACCTCCCTGGCCAACTCCCGCATGAGCCTGAGCACCTCCTTGGCCTGGGTGCGGTCCAGGCTAGCCGTGGGCTCATCGGCCAAAAGAAGCCTGGGGCGAAGGTACAGGGCCCGGGCCACCGCCACCCGCTGCCGCTCCCCACCCGAAAGCCTCTGGGGCAGGAAGTCCGCCCTTTCCCCAAGGCCCAGCCGGGCAAGGAGCCCAAGGGCAAGGGCCCGGTCCACCCGGCCTGCCAGGTAGCCGGGGGCCAGGACGTTTTCCAAGGCGGTGAGTTCGGGGAAAAGAAAGTGGTGCTGGAACACAAGACCCATAAAGCGAAGCCGCCTCCTGGCCAAAACCCCCTCGGGCAGGCCCCGGATGGGGGTTCCCTCCCAGTACACCTCGCCCTCCTGCAAGGAAAGAAGGCCCGCCAGGAGGTGGAGGAGGGTGGTCTTACCGCTTCCCGAGGGCCCCAGGATGGTCAGGGCCTCCCCGGGGCAGAGCCTTAAGGAAACCCCCCGGAAAAGATAGCCGTTCCCGTAGGAGAATCCCAGGTCTATGGCCTCCAAGACCGGGTTCACCCTCTCATCCTCTAGGCAAAAGATGAAGCCTCGGTTAGAGTAAGGCCGATGCCGGCATCCCCTCTCTTCCAGGATATGGGCCCGGACGAAACCCGTCTGGCCCGCTCCTACTTCCATCCCCTGACCTACCCCAAGGGCAAAGCCATCTTCCACCAGGGGGATCTGGGCCAGGTCCTTTACCTGGTGGAGGAGGGCCGGGTGCGCCTCTACCGCACCCACCTGGGGGGCCAGGAGAAGATCCTGGGGTTCCTGGGGCCCGGGGAGGTCTTCGGGGAGATGAGCCTTCTGGACGGCGGCGAACGTAGCGCCAGCGCCCTGGCGGAGGAGGAAACCCTGCTTCTCGCCCTCTACCGGGAAGCCTACCTCGGGCTCATCCGCCGCCTGCCCCTCTTCGCCCACAACCTGGCCCGCATCCTGGCCCACCGCCTGCGGGAACTCAACCTGGAGCTGGATCTTCTGGCTTTTGAGGAGGCAAGAAGCCGCGTGGCCTACGCCCTTTTAAAGCTTCTTCGCCAAGGGCACGGGCCCCACTTCCAGCTCCGCCACCAGGACCTGGCGGCCCTGGCCGGGGTGAGCCGGGAAACCACCACCCGGGTCCTCCACGAGCTCAAAGACCAAGGCGTCCTCCGCCTTTTTTCAGGGGTGGTGGAGGTGGTGGACCCCGGGCTTTTGGAGGAGGTGGCCTTTGGCCTGGTTTGAAGAAACCGAGTCGGAGGGCCTTCCATGCGCTTGAAGGTGGATGTCCTCCCTGCGGAGGAGCTGGTCTACCCCGATGTGGTGTTGGTGGTGGACGTGATCCGCTCCACCACCACGGCCGTCGCCTTCCTGGAGGCGGGGGCAGAGGCCCTGTACTGGGTCCCAAGCCTCGAGGCCGCCCGGGCCTTCAAGGATGCCGACGTCCTCCTGGCGGGGGAGGTGGGGGGGTTAAAGCCCCCGGGGTTTGACCTGGGGAACTCCCCCCGGGAGGCCCTCGAGGCCCCCGTGGGCGGCAAGACCGTGGTGATGAGCACCACCAACGGCACCAAGGCCGCCCACGTGGCCGCCAGGACCGCCAAGCACGTGCTCCTGGCCTCCCTCTTCAACGCCCACGCCGCAGCCCGCCTGGCCCGGGAGCTGGCCACGGAGGAGGTGGCCATTCTGGCCGCCGGCAAGGAGGGGCGGGTGGGCCTGGACGACCTCTACACCGCCGGGGTCCTGGCGGAGTACTTGGGCCTCCTGGGGGAGGTGGAGCCCGAGGATGGGGCCAGGATCGCTTTGGCGGTGAAGCGGAACTACCAGGACCCCCTGGAGGCCCTCTCCCTCTCCGCCGCCGCCACCGCCCTGAAGGGGGTGGGCCTCGAGGCCGATGTGCCCTTCTGTGCCCAGGTGGCCAAAAGCGCCGTGGTCCCCATCCTCACGGGCCGGGTGGGGGAGGCCCTCATCTTCAAAACAGCTCCCCCAGGGCTCACCAAGCGGGCCATCCCCGGAACAGGGGCAGGCTAAGGCCAGCCTCCCTTCCCGCCTAGCCCCCTTGGGCCAAAAGCTCGTAGAAGCGCCTCAGGGTAGCGATGCCCTTCTCCAGGTTAATCAGGTCAAACTTCTCGTTGGGAGCGTGGAGGTTGTCGTCGGGAAGCCCCAGACCCAGAAGGACCACGGGCGCACGAAGGGCATCCTGGAGCTCCGCCACCACCGGGATGGTCCCTCCCTCACGGGTGTACACGGGGGGCCTGCCCCAGACCTCCTCCAGGGCCTTGGCCATGAGGCGCATGGGAGGGCTGAAGGGATCGGTAAGGACCGGCCTGCCTCCGTGGAGGCGGAGGATCTCCATGGTGTAGCCGGGTGGGCAGATCTCCCGCAGGTAGGCCTCCACCTGGCTGGCCACCTCCTCGGGGTCCTGGTCCGGCACCAGGCGCAAGGAAACCTTGAAGCCCGCCTCGGCGGGGATCACCGTCTTGGAGCCCTCCCCCTGGTACCCTCCCCAGATGCCGTTCGGGTCCAGGGTGGGCCGGGTCCAAAGCCTCTCCAGGGGGCTATAGCCCTCCTCCCCGGGCAGCACCTCCACCCCGAGCTCCCGCCTCAAGGCCTCCTCATCCAAGGGGGGCCAGAGCCTTTTCTCCTCCTCCGAAACCGGCCGCACCCGGTCGTAAAGGCCGGGAACCAGGATCCTCCCGGTTTTCTCGTCCTTTAGCTTGGAGAGGATCCACCCCATGGCCTGGATGGGGTTCGGAGCCACGCCACCGAAGCTTCCGGAGTGGAGGTCCCGCCGGGCCCCCTTCAGGCGCACCTCCAAATAGGCCAGGCCCCTTAGGCCATAGGTGAGGGTGGGGGTGAGGGGGGCGAACATGGCTCCATCGGAGATGAGGACCACGTCGGCCCTAAGCTTCTCCCGGTGCTCCCGCACGAAGGGCAGAAGGCTCGGGCTTCCGATCTCCTCTTCTCCCTCCACCAGGAACTTCACGTTCACCCGGGCGGGCAGGTCCTCGAGGGCCGCCACATGCGCCCAAAGCTGCCCCTTGTCGTCGGAGGCTCCCCGGGCGTAGACCCTTCCCTCCCGCACCGTGGGCACGAAGGGGGGGCTTTCCCAAAGCTCCAAGGGATCCGGGGGCTGGACGTCGTAGTGCCCGTAGACCAGGACCGTGGGGGCCTTGGGATCTAGGAGGCGCTCCGCGTAGAGGATGGGGTGTAGCGGGGTCTCGTGAAGCTCCGTGCGGAAACCCCGCTCCCTGAGCCTCTTCGCAAGCCAGAGGGCCGCCTTGCGAACGTCTTCCTTGTGGGCCGGGTCGGTGGATACGGAGGGGATGGACAAGAACTCCAAAAGGGGCTCTAGCGCACTCACGCCCCCATGCTACTCCCTTCGGGAAGGGTCTTGCCCTCTTCCAAGAGAAGGAGCTTCAGCCGGGCCACCTCGGCCTCAAAGCGGGCCTGCAGGGCCTCCAGCTCCGAGCGAAGCCGCATGATCTCCTCCACCCCCGCCAGGTTCACCCCAAGCTCCTGCGTCAGGCGGCGGATCTCCCTAAGCTTCTCAATGTCCCGCTCCGAGTAAAGCCGGGTCTTCCCACCCGACCGCTTCGGCTTGATCAAACCCTTCCGCTCGTAAAGCCTCAGGGTCTGCGGGTGCATCTCCAACAGCTCCGCCGCCACCGAGATCACGTACACGGGACGGTCCTTGGGGGAGGGCTTGGCGGTTTCCCCGGGGGGAGGAAGGGCCGGGCGTTCCAGCTCCGCAAAGCGGGCCCCGATCTCCTCCTTAAGCCGGGCCACCTCGGCCTCAAAGCGGGCCTGCAGGGCCTCCAGCTCCGAGCGAAGCCGCATGATCTCCTCCACCCCCGCCAGGTTCACCCCAAGCTCCTGCGTCAGGCGGCGGATCTCCCTAAGCTTCTCAATGTCCCGCTCCGAGTAAAGCCGGGTCTTCCCACCCGACCGCTTCGGCTTGATCAAACCCTTCCGCTCGTAAAGCCTCAGGGTCTGCGGGTGCATCTCCAACAGCTCCGCCGCCACCGAGATCACGTACACGGGACGGTCCTTGTCCATGGCCTTTAGCTCCTCCCGCTAAAGCCTCCTAACCTTTTCCATTATAAAGGAGGCACAAAACCCAGGCGCAAGGAAGCTCTCCTGGCCGCCCCCACTACCCGGGGAGCCAGAAGGCGAGCCTCCTCCAGGGAGAGGCGGCTGGCGGGGGCGGAGAGGGACAGGGCGGCCACCACCTCCCCCCCGGGGCCGAAGACGGGAGCGGCCACACAGCGCACCCCCAGTTCCCTCTCCTCGTTGTCCAGGGCGTAGCCCTTCCGACGCACGGTTTCCAGCTCCCGCTTCAGGTCCTCGAGGCGGGTGAGGGTGTAAGGAGTGTACGGGGTGAGGGAAAGCCCCTCGGGGATGCCCCGGAAGGCGAGAAGCACCTTCCCCACCCCCGTGGCGTGCAGGGGAGCCCGGCTTCCGGGAGCGGTGAAGAGCCGGACCAATCTGGCCCCCTCCGCCTGGTCCAGGTAAAGGGCCTCCCTTCCCGCCAGCACCGCCAGGTTCACGCTCTCCCCCGTTTCCGCCGCCAGGGCCTCCATCTCCGGATGCGCCGCAAGAAGCAGGTTCTGCCTGGGATAAACCTGGCCCACGGCAAAGGCCTTGGGCCCCACCCGGTAAACGCCCCTTTCCTCCTCCACGAAGCCATGGCGGACCAGGGTCTGGAGGAGACGGTAAAGGGTGCTCTTGGTAAGCCCCGTCCGCTCTGCCAGGGGGGAAAGCCCGGCCTCCTTAAGCTCCGCCAGGGCCTGAAGCACGCTCAGGCCCCGCTCCAAGGTCTTCACCTCCTCGGCTCCTTTCCTCCTGGGTCGTGGCATGGGCCTCAGGCTAGCACCCGCTGGGTTGTTTTTCAAGTAACAAAAAACCATTTTGTTTCTTGACAAATCCCCAGCCCTTCCCTTAGGCTCAAACCACCATGAAGGGCGTGGAAATCCTCAAAGACCATCCCCTCTTAGGAGAGGTGCTCACGGAAGAGGCCCTGGGGTTCGTGGTGGCCCTGCACCGGGAGTTCAACCCCGTGCGCAAGGCGCTTCTGGAGCGCAGGAAAACCCTCTGGGAAAGGTACAAGGCCGGGGAAAAACCGGACTTTCCCGAGGAAACCGCCTTCGTGCGGGGCGGGTCCTGGCAGGTGGCGGAGGCTCCACCCGACCTTTTGGACCGCCGGGTGGAGATCACCGGCCCTGTGGACCGCAAGATGATCATCAACGCCCTGAACTCCGGGGCCAAGGTCTTCATGGCGGATTTTGAAGACGCCCTCTCTCCCACCTGGGACAACGTCATCCAAGGGCAAAAGAACCTCTATGACGCCGTGCGCCGCCAGATTGACTTTGTAAGCCCCGAGGGCAAGGAGTACAAGCTCAAGGAGAAGGTGGCCACCCTGGTGGTCCGGCCTCGAGGCTGGCACCTGGTGGAAAAGCACGTGCGGGTGGACGGGGAGCCCATTTCCGCAAGCCTCTTTGACTTTGGCCTTTACTTCTTCCACAACGCCCACGAGCTCCTAAGGCGGGGAAGCGGCCCCTACTTCTACCTGCCCAAGATGGAAAGCCACCTGGAGGCCCGGCTTTGGAACCAGGTCTTCAACTTCGCCCAGGACTACCTGGGCATCCCCCGGGGCACCATCCGGGCCACGGTGCTCATCGAAACCATCCTGGCGGCCTTGGAGATGGAGGAGATCCTCTACGAGCTTAAGGAGCACGCCGCTGGCCTCAACGCCGGCCGCTGGGACTACATCTTCAGCTGCATCAAGAAGTTCGCCACCACCGCCCCCATCTTCCCCGACCGGGCCCAGGTCACCATGACCGTGCCCTTCATGAAGGCCTACACCGAGCTTCTGGTGAAGTCCTGCCATATTCACGGGGCCCACGCCATCGGGGGCATGGCCGCCTTCATCCCCAGCCGCAAGGACCCCGAGGTGAACGAAAGGGCCTTCCAGCAGGTGCGGGCTGACAAGGAGCGGGAAGCCTCCCAGGGATTTGACGGCACCTGGGTGGCCCACCCCGACCTGGTACCGGTGGCCATGGAGGTCTTTGACCGCTACCTGGGCGACAAGCCCCACCAGAAGCACGTGAAGCGGGAAGACGTCCAGGTAAAGGCGGAGGACCTCCTGAACTTTGAGGTCCCGGGAGGCAAGGTGACGGAAGCAGGCCTTCGCAACAACATCTCCGTGGCCCTCCAGTACCTGAACCAGTGGCTTCTCGGCAACGGGGCCGCCGCCATCTTCAACCTCATGGAGGATGCCGCCACCGCCGAGATCAGCAGGGCGCAGCTCTGGCAATGGGTGCACCGGCAGGCCACCTTGGAGGACGGCCGCCCGGTCACCCCTGAGCTTTACCAAAAGATCAAGGAAGAGGAGCTCGCCAAGCTGGGAGGACGGGAGGTTGGCCGCTACAAGGAGGCCGAGGAGATCCTGGACAAGCTGGTCCTCTCGGAGGATTTCATCGAGTTCCTGACCCTGGTGGCCTACGATTACCTGGACTAAGACCACACAGGTCCGGGCTAGGAAGGGGTGGGGCAGGCCACCCACCCCTTCCGGTAAAGTGGGATAGGAGGTGGCAATGGGGTTCCTGGAAGAGCTTAGGGCCCTCTTTCCCCCGGGGAGGCTGCTGACCAAGGAGGCAGAGCTTGCCCCTTACGAGTCCGACGCCCTCACCGCCTACCGCAAGCGTCCCCTGGCTGTGGTGCTTCCCGAGCGGAAGGAGGAGGTGGTGGAAGCGGTGCGCCTCTGCCGCCGGTACGGGGTGCCCTTCCTGGCCCGGGGAAGCGGCACCAGCCTCTCGGGAGGTTCCTTGCCCGTGGAGGGGGGCCTGGTCATCGCCCTCAACCGCATGAACCGCATCCTACGCCTGGACCCCAAGGCCCGGATCGCGGTGGTGGAACCCGGGGTGGTGAACCTGGAGGTTTCCCGGCAGGCAGCTCCTTTTGGCCTCTATTACGCCCCCGATCCCTCCAGCCAGCCCATCTCCACCATTGGCGGGAACGTGGCCTTCAACTCCGGCGGCGCCCACTGCCTGAAGTACGGGATGACGGCGGGCCACGTGCTGGCCCTCGAGGTGGTCACCCCTGAAGGGGAGGTGGTGCGCCTGGGCGGGGAAGGCCTGGAGAGCGTAGGTCCCGACCTCCACGGCTTTTTCGTGGGCACCGAGGGGCTTTTGGGAGTAGCCCTGGAGATCACCCTGAGGCTTCTTCCCAAGCCCGAGGCCTACCACACCCTGCTGGCCGCCTACAGGAGCCTCGAGGCCGCCGGCAACGCCGTGAGCCAGGTGATCCGAAGCGGGCTCCTCCCCGGGGCCATGGAGATCATGGACCGCTTGAGCATAGAGGCCGCCGAGGCAGCGGTGAAGGCCGGCTATCCCCGGGTGGAGGCCCTCCTCATCGTGGAGCTGGAAGGCCCCAAGGAGGAGGTGGAGGAGGAAGCCAAACTCCTGGCCCAGGTGATTAAAGAAAGCGGGGCCTTGGAGGTGCGCGTCGCCCAAAGCGAGGCGGAACGCCAGGCCATCTGGAAGGGGCGCAAGGCTGCCTTCAGCGCCGTGGGAAGGCTTTCCCCTGATTACATCGTCCAGGATGGGGTAGTGCCCCGAAGCCGCCTGGGGGAAGCCCTGAAGGAGATCGGAAGGCTTTCCCAGGAATACGGCCTTAGGGTGGCCAACGTCTTCCACGCCGGGGACGGAAACCTTCACCCCCTGGTCCTCTACGACGGCAAAAAACCCGGGGAGCTGGAGCGGGCCGAGGAGCTGGCGGGAGAAATCCTCAAGCTTTGCGTGCGCCTGGGAGGGTCCTTGACCGGGGAGCACGGCATCGGGGTGGAGAAGAAGGGCTATATGCCCGAAATGTTCGCCCCGGAAGACCTCCTGGCCATGGAACGGGTCAAGGAGGCCCTGGACCCCCAAGGCCTCGCCAACCGGGGCAAGGTGCTACCCGGCCACGGGCAAGGCCCGCATCTAGGAGAGGTGTATGCCTGAGGTCCGTGCCAACTCTCTGGAAGAAGCACAGGAAGCTGTGCGCACCTATCCCCGCCTGCGCCCCAAGGGGGGTGGGAGCAAGCCAGCCCTCTCCACCCCCAAGGACGGGGAGACCCTCCTGGATCTTTCGGGCCTCAGGGGCATCCTGGAGTATGCCCCAGAGGAGTTTGTCTTCACCGCCTATGCCGGCACACCCCTTAAGGAGATAGAGGAAACCCTACGGGCCCACGGCCAGTACCTGCCCTTCCATCCACCCCTGGTGGAACAGGGGGCCACCCTTGGGGGCACGGTGGCAGCCGGGCTTTCCGGCCCCATGCGGGAACGGTTTGGGGGCCTGAGGGACTTCATCCTGGGCGTGCGCTTCGTGGACGGGGAAGGAAGGGTGGTGCGGGGCGGAGGCAAGGTGGTGAAAAACGCCGCCGGCTTCCCTTTCCACCGCCTCATGGTGGGTTCCCTGGGAGCCTTCGGGGTCATGGTGGAGCTTTCCTTCAAGGTCTTCCCCTCCCCCAGGGCCACCCAAACCCTGCGGCTCACCTATGGGAGCCTAGCGGAGGCCCTTGCCGCCATGGAACGCCTCCGGGTGCTTCCCCTGGATCTTCTGGCCCTGGACCTCATTCCCCCGGCCACCCTGGAGATTCGGCTAGGGGGGTTCCCCGAAAGCCTGGGGAAAAGACTAAAACGACTACAGGAAATCCTGCAAAAGGAAGGCGAGGTGCTGGCGGAGGACGAAACCCACTGGGAAGGGGTGCGGAACCTCCGCTTCCTGGAGGAGGCCCCCATCTGGGTCAAGGTTCCCTCCACCCCCGCCTGGGTGCCCAAGCTGGAAAACCTGCTCCTAGGGCCCAGGCGGTACCTGGCGGGAGGGGAACTCCTCTACGCCGGGATGGAGGCCAAGGGACTGGCATCCCTTAGGCAGGCAGGGATTCCCCACCTGGTCCTAAAGGGCGCCGAGGATGCCCTCTTCCCCCACCCGCCCGAGGCCTTTTTCCGCAAGCTTAAGCTGGCCCTGGACCCCAGGAGCCGTTTTCCCTTAGAGAAAAGAGGGGGCGTGGGGGAGCTATAATCCCCCGGTTTCCAAGATAGCCCTCAAGATACGCTAACGCGTGACACAGGCTGACCAAACCGGGGATACATTGGACTCCCCCACGTCCACCACAGGTGGACACGGATTTGGTACAATGTTCTTGGGGACAAAGTTCCCCGTGGACCTTGAAACTTGGAGTAGGGGGTTCCATCGGGTAGTCCGATGGGTAAAACTCC
>NZ_KB905732.1:33965-118902 GCF_000381045.1 Thermus scotoductus DSM 8553
GGGGAAGCCCAGACCCGGTAGGTCCACACCTCCCCGTCCCGCACCACCTCCCAAGCTGACTCCGTCTCCCCGGGAAGCCGCCTTTCCTCCATCCCCTTGAATACCTCCAGAGCCCACTCCAGCAGTTCCCCCTGGTTGGCCTTCAGAACGAAGAGGTATGCCCCCCTTTTTCCACCACCTTCCCCGCCACCTCCGGGTACAGGTACCCCGCGTCCCCCACCACCACCTTCCCCTTGAGCCCCTCCGCCCCCAGGCGGTCCAGGAGCTCCAGAAGCGCTTGGTCCTCCCTCCCTTCCACCCGGGCCTGGGCCAGGGTGGTCTTGAGGTGCAGGGCCAGGACCTCCACGAGCCTGACCTGGGGGCTCTTCCCCTTGCCGCTTCCCCGGAGGTGCTTCCCGTCCACCACCAGAACCCCTCCCAGGTCCACCTCGGGGAAGACCTGGAGGAGGGCCGCTTGGAGCTTTTCAGGATCCAGGCGGTGAAGGAGAAGGGTGATGGCGGTGTGGCCTGGGGCCTTGCGCAGGCCCAGGTGGGGCAAGAGGTGAGGGTTGGCCCGGGCGAAACGTTCCACGCCGCGCAGGGAGTCCACGCGGGCGAGAAAGGCCACCAAGATGAGGGCCAACAAGCCCCACAAGGGATACCGCCGGTTGCGGGCCCTGGGGTCGGGGACTTGGGACAAGGCCTCGCGTAGGGTCATGCCCCCTCTTTACCCCAAGGCCGCATATCGGTCAAGTCTGGGAGCTAAGCTCCCTTCGGTCGCATGTAGCTGCAAGGTACGCTGCAAGGTACGCTGCGCGTGACCGCGTGACCGCTGACCCATGTATCCCCGGTTTGGTCAGCCTGTGTCACGCGGTAGCGTATCTTGAGGGCTATCTTGGAAACCGGGGGATTATAGCTCCCCCACACCCCCTCTTTTCTCTAATCCTCCAGCCACTCGGTGGCGTAGGCGTTGGTCTTGGGGATGACGCAGAGGAACTCCACCGGCTCATCCCCCTCGTTCACATAGGCATGGGGCGTGTCCGGGGGGATGTAAACCGCCTGCCCAGCCGCCACCTCCCTCACCTCGTCGCCCAGGTAGATCTTCATGCGCCCAGAGAGCACGTACTGCTCGTGCTCGATGCTGGGGTGCTTGTGCTTGGGAATCCTTCCCCCCGGCAGGATAGTGAACTTACGGGTGATGAAGTGAGGGGCTCCATCCTCAGGGCCGATGAGCACCTGGATAAAGGCCTTCTCCCCCCGCTCCACGGGACGGGCCTCCACGCTGGCCCCCTGCTTGACCACGGGCTTCATGCCGACCATTGTAGCAAAAGGCCCTCCACTTCCTCGTCGGTGACCTCACCGAAGTCCATGTAGTAAGCCCCCACGGCGGCGAAGTCCGGTGGGGTGGAGAGCACCACCACCTCGGCTTGATCCTTCAGCCTCTCCACCGCCTCCGGGCTGGCCACGGGCACCGCCACCACCACCCGCCGGGGTTTTTCCGAGAGGACCACGGCCAAGGCCGCCTCCATGGTGGAGCCTGTGGCAATGCCATCGTCCACCAGCACCACATCCCGGCCCGCAAGGGGCACCTTTGGCCTCACCTTCCGGTAGCGCTCGGCCCGCTTGCGGATCACGTCCTTCTGCCGGGCCGCCTCCCGCTCCAGGTAGCTTTGGTCGGCGTACTGGAAGGCGTAAGGCTTGAGGACCATACCCCCCTTCTCCCCCACCGCCCCTAAGGCGAACTCGGGGTTTCCCGGAGCCCCGATCTTGCGCACCAGAACCACATCCAGTTCCCCCCCAAGGCCTTTGGCCACCTCGTCCGCCACCACCACCCCGCCTCGAGGGATGCCCAAAACCACAGGGCGTTCTAGACCCAAGGGCTTCAGGGCTTCCACCAGAAGAGCCCCAGCGTGCCTGCGGTCGCGGAAGCGCATAGGAAACCTCCTTATCCATGCTACACCGGCCCATGGTCTTGAACGCGGTATAAACTTTTTGATAAGCTCGGGGCGAAGGAGGTAAGGTATGGACCAAGTCAGCGCCAAGCCTTGGCTCGCCCACTATGACCCCGGTGTGCCGCACGAGGTGGAGGTACCCCCCATCCCCCTGTGGCGATTCCTGGAAGACGCTGCCCAGCGTTACTCGCACCACATCGCCTTAGAGTTCCTGGGGAAAACCCTTACCTATGCGGAGCTATGGGAGAAATCCCGGCGCTTCGCCGAGGGGCTTAAGGCCCTAGGGGTGAAGCCTGGCGACCGGGTGGCCATCATGCTCCCCAACACCCCCCAGTTCGTCATCGCCTTCTACGGCACCCTTCTAGCGGGAGGGGTGGGGGTCAACGTGAACCCCCTTTACACCCCCAGGGAGCTAAGGCACCAGCTAAAGGACTCGGGGGCGGAAATCCTGGTCATCCTGGACCACCTCCTGCCCCGCTTCCTGGAGGTGGAGGGGGAAACCCCAGTGAAGCGCACCGTGGTCACGGGGATCAAGGACTTCCTCCCCTTCCCCAAAAACCTCCTTTACCCCTTAAAGGCGAAGCGGGACAAGCTACCCCTGGGCTTTCCCAAACGGGAAGGATTCCACGCCTTCCTGGACCTCCTGAAGCATCCCCCCGCCACCCCCCATCCCGCTGATCCTGAGGACCTGGCCCTTTTGCAGTACACAGGGGGCACCACAGGCATCTCCAAGGGCGCCATGCTCACCCACCGGAACCTGGTGGCCAACGTCCTGCAGATCGACGCCTGGGATTCCACCTCCAAGGACCTGCGGGGGAAGGGGGTGATGCTGGGAGCCCTTCCCTTCTTCCACGTCTACGGCATGACCGTGGCCATGAACTACGGCATCTACTCCGGTTACAAGATCGTCCTCCTGCCCAGGCCGGAGATCCATGCCATCGTGGAGGCCATTGAAAAGCACCAGGTCACCCACTTCCCCGGGGTGCCCACCCTCTACGTGGCCTTCAACAACTTCCCGGGAATCGAGAAACGGAACGTAAAGAGCATCCGCATCTGCCTCTCCGGAGCCGCTCCCCTGCCGGTGGAAGTGGCCAAGCGCTTTGAGGAGATCACCGGGGCCCGGCTCCTCGAGGGCTACGGCCTCTCCGAGGCAAGCCCCGTGACCCACTCCAACCCTGTCCAGGGGGAGATCAAAAAGGGCTCCATCGGTATGCCCCTGCCCAGCGTGGACGCCAAGGTGGTGGACGAGGAGGGTCAGGAAGTCCCCATCGGAGAGGTGGGCGAACTCGTCGTCAAAGGCCCCAACATCATGAAGGGCTACTGGAACCGCCCCGAGGAAACCCAAAAGGCCCTCAAGGATGGCTGGCTCTACACCGGCGACATGGCCAAGATGGACGAAGATGGCTACTTCTACATCGTGGACCGCAAAAAGGACATGATCATCGCCGGGGGCTACAACATCTACCCCCGCGAGGTGGAAGAGGTCCTCTACGCCCACCCCGCCGTTCAGGAAGCCGCCGTGGTGGGCGTCCCCGACCCCTACCGCGGGGAAACCGTGGCCGCCTTCATCGTCCTCAAGGAGGAGTACAAGGGGAAGGTCACAGAAAAGGACCTCGAGGCCTTCTGCCGGGAAAACCTGGCCGCCTATAAGGTGCCCCGCATCATCGAGTTCCGGGACAGCCTGCCCAAAACCAGCGTGGGGAAGATCCTCAGGCGGGAACTCCGCGAGGAGTTTACCAAAAGGCAGCCCTAGCTTTAGGCCCGCGCCCGGGCCACCGCCTCCCTGAAGACCTCCACCGCCCGGTCCACCTCGGCCTCCGTGGTGTAGCGTCCCAGGGAGAAGCGCAAGGAGGCCCGGGCCTCCCTCGGGGAGCGTCCGATGGCCAGGAGGACATGGGAGGGCTCGAGGCTCCCCGCCGAACAGGCCGAGCCCGAGGAAACCGCCACCCCCATGAGGTCCATGGCGAGAAGCAAGGCCTCCCCATCCGCGCCCTTCACCGTCACGTTGACCAGCTTGGGCAGGCGGCGCTCGGGATGACCGTTGAGCTCCACCCCTTCCACGGAAAGCAAGCCCGCCTCGAGGCGCTTTCTTGAGGCAAGAAGCCGGGAGGATTCCTCGGGCAAAAGCCTCAGGGCCTTCTCCAAGGCCACCGCCATCCCGTGGGCTAAAACGGGGCTTTGGGTCCCTCCCCGCCGGCCTCCCTCCTGCTTCCCCGGTACCAAAGGAAAAAGATCCACACCGTGGCGCACCAAAAGGGCCCCGATCCCCTTGGGCCCATAGAACTTGTGGGCGCTTAGGGAAACCAGGTCCGCCCCCACCTCATCGGTCCGGAAGGGCACCTGGCCGATGGCTTGGACGGCATCCGTGTGGAAAAGGGCCCCGTGGGCGTGGGCGATCTCGGCCATCTCCCGGATGGGGTAGAGGGTGCCGAGCTCGTTGTTGGCGGCCATGACGCTCACCAGGATGGTGTCGGGCCTCAGGGCCTCCTCCACCTGCTCCGGGTAAACCAGGCCCAAGCGGTCGGGCTTGAGGCGGGTGACGGCAAAACCCAGGCGCTCAAGGAGCCGCAAGGCCCCCAGGACCGCGGAGTGCTCCACTTCCGTGCTCACCACATGCCCCTTCCCCTTGGCCAAGGCCACCCCCAACAGGGCCAGGGCATCCGCCTCGGAACCCGAACCGGTAAAGACCACCTCCCTGGGACGCACCCCCAGGAGGCTTGCGATCCGCTCCCGGGCTCCCTCCAGCACCCTTCTGGCTTCCTGGCCAAAGCGGTGGATGCTGCTCGGGTTGCCGAAGATTCCCTCCACCTCGCGCATGGCCTGCTGGACCTCGGGGTCCAGGGGCGTGGTGGCCGCGTAGTCCAGATAGACCAAAGCCAAGGTTTCCTCCTTGCCCTCCATTCCCTTTGCCAGGGATAAGCCCTGGCAGCCCTTCCTAAGACCCCTTGCCTAGCCTGCGGGCTGGAGCTGGATCAAGCGCTTGGCCTCGATGAGCTTCCGCTCCTCGATGAGGTCCTTCAAGGTGGTGCTCCCCAGGACCTGGCGCATGGCCAGATCCACCCGCTTCCAGAGGAGCTCGGTGGAGCACTGCCCCACCTTGGCGCAGGACTCCGGGTCCTCGATGCAGGAAACCGGGGCCAGGCTGCCCTCGAGGGCCTCCACCACCTCGAGGGCCGTCACCCTCTCGGGGGGACGGGCCAGGCGGTAGCCCCCCCCGGCCCCCCGCACGGAGCGGATGAACCCGGAGCGCCTAAGCTGGGCCGCGATCTGCTCCAGATAGTGCTGGCTGATGCCCTGGGCCTCCGCCACCTCCTTAAGGGGCACCGCCTCCGGGGCCTTGAGGCCAATCTCCACCAGGGCCCTGAGGCCGTACTGGGCCTTCGTGGACACCCACATGCCCCCAGTATAGCGCAAAGGCATTATTTCCTCACCGAAAATACGGTTTTCACGAAGGCCAGGCCAAACAAGACCGCCTGCAGAAGCACGATGCTGGCCCCGCTGGGCCAGTCCAGGAGGAAGGAGAGGAAAAGGCCTAAGACCGTGGAAAGGATCGCCAGGAGGAGGGAAAGAAGGGTGAGCCCGGCAAAGGTGCGGCTCAGGAGCCTGGCCGCCGCCCCGGGGATCACCAAAAAGGCCGCCACCAGGATGATCCCCACCACCTTCACCGCCAGCACCAGGCTCACGGCAAGGAAGCCGGAAAGGAGGTAGTCGTGAAGGACCACGGGCACCCGGTCGGAAAGGGCCAGTTCCCGGTCCAAGGTGGCGTAGGCCAAAGGCCCCCAAAGGGGAAGGAGGAAGAGGGCAAAGAGGAGGAGAAGACCCATGGCCCAAAGGTCGCCAGGGCTCACCGCCAAGAGGGAGCCGAAGAGGTAGCCCATGGCGTCCCCCACGTACCCCCGGGCCTTGGAGAGGAAAACCGCCCCCAGGGCCACGGAGAGGGCGAAGAAGACCCCGATGGCGGTGTCCTCGGAAAGCTCGGTCTTCTCCTTCACCAGAGTGATGGCCATGGCCACCAAAAAGGTGAAGGGCAGGGCAAACCAAAGGGGCTCCCCCCTTAGGAAAAGCCCCAAGGCCACCCCGGCGAAGGCGGCGTGGGCCAGGCCGTCCCCCAGGAAGGAAAGCCGCCTTTGCACCACGAAGGGGGAGAGCAATCCGGAAAGAAGGCTCACCAAAAGCCCTGCGAGTAGGGCCCTCTGGAAAAAGGGATAACCCAGGGCGTCAAGCATGCCCACCCCCCAGATACAGCCCGTGGGCATGGCCCAGGTGTCCAAAGGCCTGGCGCAGGCACTCCTCGGTGAGGGCCCGCTCCGGTGGCCCAAACCCCACCACCCGGCGGTTGAGAACCAGCACGTGGCTGGCGTGGTGGGCCGCTTCCCAGTCGTGGGTGATCATGAGGACCGTGGCCCCTGATTCCTCCTGGTAGGCCTCCAGGTACCGGTAGAGGTCCACCTCCCCCACCCGGTCTACCCCGGTGGCGGGCTCATCCAATAGGAGGATCCTCGGCCGGCGAATGAGGGCCCGGGCCAGGTAGACCCGTTGGAGCTGCCCCCCGGAAAGCCGGCCCAAGGGGCGGAAGGCCAGCGCCTCCGCCCCCACCCGGCTTAAGGCGGCAAGAGCCTCCTCCTTCTCCCGAGAGGAGAGGCGGAAGGGCCAGCGCCGCCTGAGACCCGTCACCACCAGTTCCAGGGAAAGCGCCGGGAAGGAGCGGTCAAAGGTCTTGATCTGGGGCACGTAGCCGAACCACAGGGGATCGGTTTCCCTCAAGGAACGCCCCAAAACCCGGATCTTGCCCCGGAAGGGAACAAGGCCCAGGATGGCCTTCAAGAGGGTGCTCTTCCCTGCCCCGTTGGGGCCCACGATGGCCACGAAGGCCCCTTCCGGCACCGCCAGGCTCACCCCTTCCAGGGCCTGGAACTCCCCGAAGCGCACGGATAGGTCCTGGACCTCGAGGGCCAACACACAATAACGGTAATCCATTTTCAACAAATGCGTCAAGCCCAGGCATCGGCATCCATCCCTAGGGGTGGTTTACCGGGACCCCCAGGGTGGGGGGGCATCAAAAGCTGTGTTCCTCCCCTGGGAAAACCCCCTCCCGCACCTCCCGCACGTACTGGGAGAGGGCCTCGTGGAAGAGCTTCCCCCCTTCCAGGTACCGCTTCACGAACCGGGGCTTGAACTCCCCGTAAAGCCCCACCGCGTCGTGGAAGACCAGAATCTGGGCGTCCGTGTGGGAGCCGGCCCCGATGCCCACGGTGTGGATGGATAGCCTCTCCGTAATCTCCTTGGCCAGCCCCTTGGGCACCATCTCCAGCACCACCCCGTAAGCCCCCGCCTCCTCGAGGGCCATGGCCCCTTTTAGGATGCGCTCGGCCTCCTCGGGGTGCCTCCCCTGCAGCCTGTAGCCCCCAAGCTGGCTCGCCGTCTGGGGGGTGAGGCCCACGTGGCCCAGGACCGGCACCCCCGCCCGGCTGAGCCCGAAGACGATCTCCGCCACCTCCTCCCCACCCTCCAGCTTCACCGCATCCGCCCCACCTTCCTTCAGAAGCCGTTCCGCGGCGAAAAGGGCCCGATCCAGGGTGGCATAGGAAAGATAGGGAAGGTCCGCCACCAAAAAGGTGTCCGGGGCCCCCCGCCGGGCCGCCTTGGTGTGGTGGAGCATCTCTTCCAGGGTGACGGGGACCGTGGAGGGATACCCCAGGACCACCATGCCCAGGGAATCCCCCACCAGGATGGCGTCCACCCCAGCCCGCTCAGCTAGGCGGGCCGTGGGGTAGTCGTAGGCGGTGAGGTACACCAGCCTTTGGCCCTTGGCGTGACGGAACTCCTTAACCGTCCGGCGCATGGGAATAAGGCTATCATGAAAGGGCGTGGAAGTGCACCCGGACCTCGCCCTAAGGCCCAGGACCCTGGACGAGTACATCGGCCAGGAGAGGTTGAAAAAGAAGCTGAGGGTGTACCTCGAGGCGGCCAAGGCCCGGGGGGAGCCCCTAGAGCACCTCCTCCTCTTCGGGCCCCCGGGCCTGGGCAAGACCACCCTGGCCCACGTGATCGCTTACGAGCTTGGGGTGAACCTGCGCGTCACCTCGGGGCCCGCCATAGAGAAACCCGGCGATCTGGCCGCCATCCTGGCCAACTCCCTGGAGGAAGGGGACATCCTCTTCATCGACGAGATCCACCGGCTAAGCCGCCAGGCGGAGGAGCACCTCTACCCGGCCATGGAGGACTTCAAGATGGACATCGTCATCGGCCAGGGGCCGGCGGCCCGCACCATCCGCCTGGAGCTTCCCCGCTTCACCCTGATCGGGGCCACCACCCGCCCGGGCCTCATCACCGCCCCCTTGCGGAGCCGCTTCGGCATCGTGGAGCACCTGGAGTACTACTCCCTGGAGGAGCTGGCCGAAGGGGTCAGGCGGGATGCGAGGCTTCTAGGGGTGGCCATTACCGAGGAGGCCGCCCTGGAGATCGCCAAAAGAAGCCGGGGCACCATGCGCGTGGCCAAACGGCTTTTCCGGCGGGTGCGGGACTTTGCCCAGGTGGCAGGGGAGGAAACCATCACCCAGGAAAGGACCCTGGAAGCCCTAAACGCCTTGGGCCTGGATGAGCTGGGCCTGGAGAAACGGGACCGGGAGATCCTGGAAACCCTGATCCTCCGCTTCGGAGGCGGCCCGGTGGGCCTGCAGACCCTGGCCACCGCCGTCTCCGAGGATCCAGGTACCCTGGAAGAAGTCCACGAACCTTACCTCATCCAGCAGGGCCTCCTGAAGCGCACCCCCCGGGGCCGGGTGGCCACGGAACGGGCCTACCGCCACCTGGGCTATCCCCCTCCCGTGGAACCCCTTCTCTAGGCCATGGTACGGGCCACCCTGGAAGAACTGGACCTGGCGGAACTCCTGAGGGTCCTGGCCGACCACCGCAAAAGCGCCGTGGTGACCTTCCGGGGGCGCCTTTACGGCCGGGTCCATCTCCTAAAGGGGCGCATCCTCTACGCCCGCACCGAGCCGGGACCCCACCTGGGGGAGTACCTGGTGCGCCTTGGCCACCTTTCCCTGGAGGAAGTTCAGGAGTTGGTGGAGCGCCAGGGGTGGGAAAACCCTGGCACTCCCTTGGGGGCCCTGGCCCTGGAGCTGGGCCTCATCGGGGAAGAGGAGCTAAGGGAGGCCCTCGAGGCCCAGGTCCTGGAGGCCCTGGCCACCCTGCTGGGGGAGAAGGAAGGGGAGATCCTGGCCGAGCCCCTCGAGGAGGGAAGCCAGGTGGCCTTGCCGGAAACCCTGGAAACCAAGGCCACCCTTCTGGAAGCCGCCCGGCGCCTGGACGAGTGGCGCCAGGGCCAGGTGGACCCCGACGAGGTCTTCCACCTGGTGGAGGACCCCACCCGCCACCCCCTCACCCCCGAGGCCTGGACGGTGTTGGAACTCTTGGACGGGGTGCGCCGGGCGAGAAGCGTGGCCCTGCTATCCGGCCTTCCGGAAGAGCAGGTTTACCACATCCTCTCTGAGCTGAAAAGCCGGGGGCTGATCCGCCCTTCCACCCTCCTCCTGGAAGACCCCCTGGTCCTGGTGCTGGCGGAAAGCGGGGTGGTGCGGCGGCTTCTCCTCTACCTCCTGGAGGCCCACCGCTACCGGGTGCAGCTTCCCCTGGACCTGAAGATGGCCCTGCGCCTTCTCAAGGAAAGGCCCAAGGCCATCATCCTCCAGGGGGAAAGGACCTTAGAAATGGCCCGAAAACTCCGGGCCCACCCCGAGGGCAAGCTGGCCTCCCTGTACGTGGTGAGCGAAACCCCCCCGGGGCTTCTCTTCCGTCCCCTCAGGGTTTTGCATCTTCCCAAACCCTTAAAGGCCCAGGAGGTGCTTAAGGCCCTGGCCCCCTTAAGGCGGAGCGGAACCTAGTTGGGCCGCCTCCCCTCCCGCAGGATGGCCTCCGCCCGCTCCCGGTAGGAGAGCAAGGCCTGGCGCCATTCATCGGCGGGATGGACATGGGGCAGCACCGCCTCCGCACGGGCCAGGATCTCCTCAGGAGAGCGGTAGCCCAGCTGGACCAGAGTGTCCACCACCATCTCCTGGGCCCCCACCCACTCCCGGCTTCCCTCCTCCGCAAGCTCCGCTGCCTTCCGGTAATGAGCCAAGGCCTCCTCCAGGTGCATGAGATCGTAGGCGATGTGGCCCAGAATCAGCTCCCCGGCGGCCTCCGCACCCTGGCGCATGGCTCTATGGGCCATTTCCTCCGCCTCCTGGTACCGCCCCTGCCGGTACAAAGCCTCAGCCAGGTCCGCCAGGGCCTGGGCCCGGTAGGGGTAGCCCTCTTCCCGCAAAAGGGCCTCCAGGTACTCCTCCGCCTCCAGGTAGGCCCCCTGGTCCAAGGCCGCCACCGCCATCTCGTGGAGAACGTATCCCTTCTCCACCCCCTCAGCCCTGGCCAGGGCCTCCCGGTAGGCGGCCATACCCTCGGCGTAACGGCCCAGGCGCCAAAGGATCTGCCCTTCCAGAAGGGGGGTACCGTAGGCCCGATGGCCGCTTTCCTCCTCGAGCCTTAAGGCCTCCCGCACCTCCTCCAGGGCCCGGTTGGGGTTATCCAGGAGAAGATGGGACCGGGCCAGGAGGTAGTGGCGGGTGGCGGCGTCCTCCACGGGCTCCTCCCCCACGGCTCCCGAGGCCTCCTCGAGGGCCAGAAGGGCCCTTTCCCCCTCCCCCGCCTCCAGCCACATGGCGGCAGCATCCAAAAGGAGCCAGTAGCGCTCCAGCCCCAAGGCCAGCTCCGCCCCCCTCTCGTAGGCCAAAGCGGCCTCCCGGTAACGGCCGAGCCTTTCCAAGGCCCTTCCCTTAAGCCCCTCCGCCCGCCAGGCCAAAAAGGCGGGAAGCCCCTCCTTGAGCGTCCTCAGAACCTCCTCAAACCGGCCCAGGTAGAAAAGGGCCTGGGCCTGATGGTAGCGGGCCCGGGGGTCCTCCGTGGGAAGGAACAGGGCCAGCACCTCCCTTTCCCCCCGGCCCTCGAGGGCCAGAAGCTCCCCCAGAAGGGCCCGGTACAGGGGGTCGTACTCCAGCCCCCCAAGCTCATAGGCCTCCTCCAAGGCCCAGTGGGCCTTCTCCAGCCCCTCCTCCCCGTAGAGGCTGTGCACCTCCGCCAGGAGCAAAAGGGCCTCCCGGGCCTCCCCCTTGGAGCCGAACAGGGCCTTCCGGGTAAGGCGTTCAATGGCGGTATCGTAATCCCCTTGGTGCAGGGCCTCGAGGACCCCCTTCATCGCCGCTAGAGGATACCACACCCCTCAGTCCTCTCACCGCAAAGGCGCTACCATAGGACCAGGGAGGTAGACCTTGCCGCAGCGGATCAACCCCTTCACCCTAGTTTTCTTGCTCCTTCTAGGCTATCTGGCCTATACCGCCTTCACGGGCCCCCCAGCCCCCACCCTTCCCTACACGGAGTTCCGCAAGCTGGTACGGGAAGGCAAGGTGGCCGAGGTGACCCTGGAGGAAACTCGCATCCTGGGCACCTTGAAGGAACCCGAGCGCTTCCCCACCCCGCAGGGGGGAAGCCAGGTGGCCAGGCGCTTCGCCGTGCCCCTGCCCCCGGCCCAGGTGACCGACCCCGAGCTTCTCCGCTTCCTGGAGGAAAACGGGGTGAGGATCGTCACCAAACCTCCCTCCCTGTGGCCCCAGTTCCTCCTCTACCTCGGCCCTACCCTGCTCCTCATCCTTTTCTTCTATTTCTTCTTCATGCGGGCCCAGGGCGGGGCCGGGCAGGTGATGCAGTTCGGGCAGAGCCGGGCCAAGCTTTACGGGAAGGAAAAGCAGGTGGGCACCACCTTCAAGGACGTGGCCGGCCACGAGGAAGCCAAGCGGGAACTCATGGAGGTGGTGGACTTCCTCAAGAACCCCAAGAAGTACCTGGAGCTGGGCGCGGAAATCCCCAAAGGAGTTCTCCTGGTGGGCCCTCCCGGAACCGGCAAGACCCTTCTGGCCCGGGCGGTGGCGGGGGAAGCAGGTGTCCCCTTCTTCTCCGTCTCCGCCAGCGAGTTCATGGAGATGTTCGTGGGCGTGGGGGCAAGCCGGGTGCGAAGCCTCTTTGAGGACGCCCGACGGAACGCTCCCAGCATCATCTTCATCGACGAGCTGGACTCCATCGGCCGCAAACGGGGGGCAGGCATCGGGGGTGGCCATGACGAGCGGGAGCAGACCCTGAACCAGATCCTTTCCGAGATGGACGGCTTTGAAAAGGACACCTCGGTGATCGTCCTGGCCGCCACCAACCGCCCGGACATCCTGGACCCTGCCCTGCTGCGCCCCGGGCGCTTTGACCGCCAGGTAGTGGTGGGCCTACCCACCCTGGAGGAGCGCCGGGATATCCTCCTGGTGCACATGCGGGGTAAACCCATCGCCGAGGACGTGGACGCCCTGGAGCTGGCCCACCTCACCCCGGGCTTCTCCGGGGCCGACCTGAAGAACCTGGTCAACGAGGCAGCCCTGCTGGCGGCCCGGGATGGCGCCAAGAAAATCCGCAAGGAGCACTTTCTGAAGGCCCTGGACAAGATCGTCCTGGGCCTCGAGCGGCCCGCCCTAAAGCTTTCCGAGGAGGAGAAAAGGGCCGTGGCCTATCACGAGGCGGGGCATGCCGTGGTGGGGGAGGTCCTGCCCCACGCCGACAAGACGGAGAAGGTCTCCATCGTCCCCCGGGGCATGGCCTTGGGCGCCCGCTGGAGCAAACCCGAGGAAAGGGTTTTGGTTTCCAAGGACCACCTCATGGACGAACTGGCCGTCCTCATGGCGGGCCGGGTGGCGGAGGAGCTCTTCACCGGCACTGTAACCACCGGAGCCCAGGACGACTTCAAGCGGGCCACCCAGATCGCCAAACGCATGGTCCTGGACTGGGGTATGGGGGAGCACTTCAAGAACATCGCCTGGGGTTCGGACTCCGGCCCCATCTTCCTGGGTGAGGAAATCGCCAAGAAGAAGGACCACTCCGAGGAAACCGCCCGCCTCATCGACCAAGACATCCGCAAGATCCTGGACGAAGCCTACGCCAAGGCCCGCCAGGTCCTCATGGAGCACGCCCCCGCCATGCACAAGATCGCCGAGGAACTCCTTAGGGAGGAGACCATCCCCGGGGAGCGGGTGCGGGCCATCCTCAAGGAAGCCCAAGCGGTGCAAAGGGCCTCGGAGGAAAGCGCCTAGCAAAGGGCAGGAAGGGCCCTCCTGGCCTCCAGTAGGAGGGCCTGTTTCCTTCCGTCATCCCATCCCAAGAGGGGCGCCATGAGCTCCACCACCCGGGGCGGGGCCCTCTCCGCCGCCTTTTGGTCCAAGAGGGCCAGGCCAAGCCTTCGGGCCAGTACATCCAAAGGCCTTTGCGCAAGCTCCTCCCTCACCGCCCACACCACCTCCCCCTCCAGGTACGGAAGCCCGGGGAGAAGGGGCCTATCCCCCAAGGCCGCCACCTCGGGAGCCAGGGTGCCGTAGTGGGTGTAGAGGTGCTCGGCCACCCCCTCCGGCAGGGGCAGGGGAGGCCTGGGCCCCGCCCCCAGGAGGGGGGTGCGGTGGCTTTCTGAAGGAGGCAGGGAAAGGCCCAGGTCCCGGGCCAGGCGCTCCACCAGGTCCAAAGCCATGAGGCGGAAGGTGGTCCACTTGCCCCCGGTAAGGGTGTAAAGGCCCTTCTCCTCCACGATGAGGTGGTCCCGCACCAGCCTCTTGGTCTCCCCCTTTCCCACCAGGGGCCTGAGACCCGCCCAGGCCGCCAAAACCCGGCTGGAAAGGTCCCCCAGGTAGGGGCGGATCTCCTCCAAAAGGTAGGCCACCTCCTCCTCCCGGGGAAGGGGGCAGGCGGTGGCCTCGGCGGGGAGGTCGGTGGTGCCCAAAAGGGCCCGGCCCTGCCAGGGAAGGAGGAAGAGCACCCGGCCATCCCGGGTTTTAGGCAGGAGGAGGCCTACCTGTAAGGGGTAGTCCAGGACCAGGTGGGCCCCGCTGGAAGGGGTGAGGAGGGGAGGAAGTTCTGGGTCCAAAAGCCCGCGCACCCGGTCCGCCTGGGGCCCCGTGGCGTTCACCACCGCCTGGGCCCAGACCTCCACCTCCTTCCCGGTGAGGCGGTCCTTGACCACCGCACCTTTCACCCTTCCCTCCCGTACCAGGAAGCCCGTGGCCTCGGCGTAGTTGAGGGCCACTGCCCCCCGGCTCAGGGCAGAGAGGATGAGGGCTAGGTTTAAGCGGTAGTCGGCGAACTGGCCATCCTGGTAGAGGATGCCCCCCAAGGTGGGAGGGAGGCCGGGGACGAGGGCCTTCACTTCCTGGGAAGGGACGTAACGGCTCAGGGAAAGGCGCCTTCCCCCCGCCAGCAGGTCGTAGAGCTTGAGGCCAAGCCCGTAGTAGGGGATCTCCAGGGGGCGGAAGAGGGGGGTGAGGAGGGTTAAGGGCCTGGCCAAGTGGGGGGCGAGCTCCATCACCACCCTCCTCTCCCGGAGGGCGTCCCGCACCAGGCGAAGCTGCCGGGGATCCCGCTCTTTAAGGGCCAGCTCCAGGTAGCGCACCCCCCCGTGGAGGAGCTTGGTGGAGCGGCTACTGGTGCCCATGCCGAAGTCCCCCGCCTCCACCAAGGCGGCCTTTAAACCCCTGAGGGTAGCCTCCCACAACACCCCCGCCCCCGTGGCCCCGCCCCCTAGGATGAGGAGGTCCAGGGGTTTAGTGAGCCCTTCCCAAAGCTCCTCCCGGCTTGGGGTCATGCCTCCTCCTCTCCCTCGGCCCAGGCCAAGGTGCGCTCCACCGCCCGCCGCCAGCCCTGATGGAGGGCCTGCCGCCTTGCCTCCGGCATCCGGGAGTCAAAGCGAGCCTGCAAGGTCCAGGCCGCCTTGACCTCCCCAAGCCCCATGGCCCCTGCCCCCACCCCGGCCATCAGGGCCGCCCCCAAGGCGGTGGTTTCCGTGACCTTAGGCCTCAGGACCGGAACCCCCAGGAGATCCGCTTGGATCTGCAAAAAGAGGGCGTTCTGGGCCATGCCCCCATCCACCCGAAGCTCCTTTAGAGGGGTGCCGGCCTCCTCCATGGTCCGCACCACGTCCACCATCTGGAAGGCCACCCCCTCCAAGGCCGCCCGGGCCAGGTGGGCCTTGGTGGTGCCCCGGGTGAGGCCCAAAATGGCCCCCCGGGCGTAGGGGTCCCAGTAGGGGGCCCCCAGGCCGGTGAAGGCGGGAACCAGGTACACGCCCCCGCTATCCGCCACCTCCCGGGCCAGGGCCTCCACCTCGGCGCTCTCCCGGATCAGGCCCAGGCCCTGAAGCCACCCCACCACCGCCCCCGCCATGAAGACGCTTCCCTCCAGGGCGTAGCTGACCTTGCCCCTCACGCTCCAGGCCACGGTGCTGAGGAGGCCCTTGGGGGAAGGGACGGGCCGCTCTCCCGTGTTCAGGAGCAGGAAGGCCCCGGTCCCGTAGGTGCACTTCCCCTCCCCTCTCTCCAAGGCCGCCTGTCCGAAAAGGGCTGCCTGCTGGTCCCCCAGGACCCCGCGGATGGGGATGGCCCTGCCGAAAAGCTCCGGCAGGGTTTCCCCGAAGTCCCCATCCGAAGGGCGCACCTCGGGAAGCATGGCCCGGGGTACGCGGAAAACCTCCAAAAGCTCCTCGTCCCAGGAAAGGGTATGCAGGTTAAAAAGAAGGGTGCGGCTGGCGTTGGAGGGATCCGTGGCGTGCACCCTGCCCCCCGTGAGGCGGTAGAGGAGCCAGGTGTCCACGGTGCCGAAAAGGGCCTCTCCCCTCCCCGCCCGCTCCCTAAGGCCGGGCACGTTCGCCAACAGCCAGGCCAGTTTGGTGCCGGAGAAGTAGGGGTCCAGAAGAAGCCCGGTGCGCTCCCGGAAGAGGGGCTCCAAGCCCTGGGCCTTGAGCTCCTGGCACAAGGAAGCCGTGCGCCGGTCCTGCCAGACGATGGCGTTATGAAGGGGCTTCCCCGTACCCTTTTCAAACACGAGGGTGGTTTCCCGCTGGTTGGTGAGGCCCAGGGCCACCACCTCCCTGGCCTCCACCCCAGCCTGGCGCAAGGCCTCCTGGGCCACCCCAAGCTGGCTTTCCCAGATCTCCAGGGGATCGTGCTCCACCCAGCCCGGCCTCGGGTAGAGCTGGCGGAACTCCCTCTGGGCCATGGCCACGGGCCTCCCCTCCAGGCTGAAGAGGATGGCCCGGCTGCTGGTGGTGCCCTGGTCCAGGGCCAAAAGGTACTTCATAAGGCCTCCCTTAGGCTTTTTGCTGCTTCCTCGGGCAGGGCGTCCACCACGAAGGTGCCCGCCCCAAGCTCCGTACCCGCCAGGAACTTGAGCTTGTCCTTGGCCCTTTTGGGGGGGTAGAACTCCACATGGAAATGAAAGGTGTGTTCCTCCCCCAAGGGGGCGGCGTGGAAAACCATCACGTAGGGGAAGGGCTCCCCGAAAAGGGCGTCGTAGCGGGCCACCACCCGGCCCAGAAGCCGGGCGAAGGCGGCCATCTCTTCCTCGGAAAAGGTCCAAAGCCCTGGGTGGCGCTCCAGAGGAGCCACCCAGACCTCATAGGGATAGCGGGCGAAGGGGGGCACGAAGGCCAAAAACCCCTCCTCCTGGTCCACCCGGTAGGGCTCCAGGTGGGGAAAAAGCTCCAGGAGCACGGGCCTTTCCCTAAAGGCCTGGCTTTCCCGCTCCAGGATGGGGGGCACAAAGGGGTAGGCGTAGATCTGCCCGTGGGGATGGTGGAGGGTCACCCCCACCGCCTCCCCCCGGTTCTCGAAGGGCATGACGAACCGGATCCCCTCGAGGGCATACAAGGCCCGGTACCGGTCCCGCCAAACCCAGGCCAGGAGGAGCCTTTCCTCCTCCGTGAGGGTGGCCAGGCTTCCCACGTGGGCCTGGGTATACACCACCACCTCGCACCGGCCCAAAGCCCTCTCCGCGGGAACGGGAAGCCCATCCGGGGGAGGGGTGGGCCTTGGCACCAGGGAGGGAAACCGGTTTTCAAAGACCGCCACCCGAAAACGGTCAAAAGGTATCTCCGTGGGAAAGCCTCCCTCCTGGCTTGGGCAAAGGGGGCAGTGCTCCTTGGGAGGCAAGAAGGTGCGCTCCTGGCGGTGGGCCGCGTAGACCACCCACTCCCCCCGCAAGAGGTGGTAGCGGAGGTGCGGGCTTGGGGAGATGGACCCCGCCTCCTCCGGTACGGAGGGCTCCTCGGCCACGGGCAAGACCTCCACCTCGAGGGGATGAAGCCCGTAAAGGATCAGCTCCCGCCCGTCCTTCTTGCGATGCACATGCTTATAAAAGGAAGGCATAGTCCAACACCTCCTCCCCCACCCGGAAACGGTAGGGGCCAAGGGGCTTTACCTCCTTATCCCGGCTCAGGAAGGCCCAAAGCCTTTCCCTTTCCTCCGGGGAAAGCCAGGAGGGCGGGTCGGAGGTGGCCTTGAAGCCCGTGATCTCCCCCATGGCCTCCTGCAGGCGCATCTCCTCAAGGGACAGCAACGAGAAACGGCTCCGGAAAAAGGCCACGTCCGGGTCCACCTGGACGTTTTCCCGCAGCCAAAGCCGGTGCAGGGTGGTGCGGAGGGCGTTCCTTAGCCCCGGGCCCGTGGGGTCCTGTAGCCAGAAGGAGCGGTCCTCGTTGTCCCAGTAGGGGGCCACATCCGGACCCACCCTGAGGCCATCGGCAAGCCCCAAGGAGGCCAGGATGGGAGCGCCGCAAAAGAGAAGGTAGGCCTCCCCTGCCTCCTCGCGGATCCGCTCCATGGCCTTACAGTACCGCACCTCTCCCTCGGCCCCGGGTAAAGCGGCGGCGTAGAGGAAATCCAGCTTCAGGTAGTCGTACCCCCAGGCCCGCACCTTGCGCACCAAGCCCGCCACATGGTCCAAAACCTCCTCGTTGCCCGAATCCAGGGCGTATAGGGGTTTCCCCCAGTTGAAGCCCGCGGGGATGGGCCTTCCGTCCCCGTCCCGCAGGATCCACTCGGGATGGGCCCGCACTAGGAGGCTATCCGGCGTCACCAAAAAGGGAGCCAGCCATAACCCCGCCCTGAAGCCCTTTTCCCGGATCCTCTCCGCCAAAAAGGCCATCCCCCGGGCGAAGCGCTCGTTGGGTTCCCAGTCCCCAAGGGCCCGCTGCCAGCCGTCGTCGATCTGGAAGACCTCAAAGGGAAGCCCGGCCACTTCCTCCAGCACCTCGAGGAGCAAGGCCTCATGGATCCGGTTGTAGAAGCTATACCAGGAGCACCACAGCCTGGGAGGCCCTTTGGAAAGCCGCCTGGGAAGGAGCCTGCCATAGGCGGCGAACACCTCCGTTGGCTCCCCGTAGCCCAGAAACCACTCCCCCTCCCCCTCGGCGTAGCGGCCCAGGAGGAGGTCCTCGCGCCCCAAGACCCGCGCCCCCACGCCCAGGGCCCCCAGGAGGAGCACCTTCCCATCTGGCCCCTCGAGAGCCCCTAGGCCGCTTCCCCACCACTCGGAAGCCTCGAGGAGGAAGGGGTCGTCGGCCTGGGGCCTGCGGGCCTCGGGGAAAAGGGGCTTCGGGGGAAAGTTTAGGTCCACCCAGGTGGTGAGGCTCCAGCTCTGCCAGCCGTGGCGGAAGAAGCGCTTCGAGGCAAGGGGAGCAAAGACCTGCACCTCCCGGCCCCTCAGGAGGTAACCCCCGGGAACAGGCCCCAAGGCCTCCGCCAGAACCGGCACCTCGAGGCGGCTTTCCCGAAGAGGATCCGAGAACTCCAGCCGCATGCCCCATCCTCCCTAGGAGCTCCCTGCCCCCGGCATTCTACCCTTCGCTCCGTAAGGGAAGCGAAAGGCTAGGGCCAGGGCCAAGAGCGTAGCCAAAAAGGGTGGCCCCGCCATAAGGAAGCGGAAGGCGGCCTCGGGACGCGGGCCCGGCACCTCCCCGCTCACGTAGCCGAAGAGGGGGGTGAGGAGGGCAAAGGAAAGAGCCTGCAGGGGCCCGGAAAGGCGATTGATGAAGCCGTACACGCTATAGTAAACCCCTTCCCGCCTCCTCCCCGTAACCTCGGCGTCCCGGTCTATCACCTCCGCCAAAAGGACATCCCCCAGCACCAGAACCCCGCCAAACCCCACCCCGATGAGAAGGCCCACGGGAAGAGCCTCAAGAAGAGTGCGGGGCAGGAAAAGGAGAAGGGCCCCCAGGGCCAAGAGGAAAATGGCCAGAAGCCAGGCCCCCTTGGGACCCAAGGCCCCTGCCAGCCGGGCCCAGAGGAAGACCGAGGGCAAAGCGGCCAGGAGCACCGTAGCGAATTGCGCATGGGTCAGGCCCAGGTCATCGTGGTGCAGGAGGAGGACCCGCCGCCCAAGAAGCCCAAGCCGCTCCAGAAGGTCCATAAAAACCCCCTTTCCCTTCGGATTCCATCCTAGCGCACCGCCAGGGAAAAAAGCAAAAAGGGGCTTGGCCAAGCCCCTTGATGAGTTAAGCCCCTCACTCCAGGGCCAACTCCACCAGACGCCTTAACAGCTCGGGGTAAGGTAGACCCCCGGCGGCAAAAAGCCCGGGGTACATGCTGGTGGGGGTGAAGCCGGGAATGGTGTTGACCTCGTTGAGGTAGATCTCCCCCCCCGCAAGGAAGAAGTCCACCCTGGCCATGCCGCGGATGCCCAAAAGCCTGTAGGCTTTCAAGGCCAGCTCCTGCACGGTCTCCTGGGTACCGGGGTCCAGGGGCGCAGGGATCAAAAGCTCCGCCCGGCCTGGGGTGTACTTGGTCTCGTAGTCGTAGAAGGCCGCCTGGTAGCGCACCTCTCCCACGGGGCTGGCCTCGCCAAAGATATTCCCCAGAATACCCACCTCCAGCTCCCGCACCCCCGAAAGCGCCTGCTCCACCACCGCCTTCTGGTCGTGGCGGAAGGCCTCCTCTAAGGCTTCCTCCAGCTCGGCGTAGCGCTCCACCCGGCGGATGCCGATGCTGGAGCCCGTATTGGCAGGCTTGACGAAGAAAGGGGGGTCAAAAGGAACAAGAGGAGCCTCACCCCGGTAGACCGCCACCCAGGGCACCACGGGGACCCCCGCCTGGGCCAAGACCCGTTTGCTCAAGTCCTTATCCATGCAAAGGGCGCTGGCCGCCACCCCCGCTCCCACGTAGGGCTTACCCAGAATTTCCAAGAACCCTTGGATGGTCCCATCCTCTCCCCACCTTCCATGAAGCAGGGGAAAGACCACGTCATACCGGCTCCAATCCAAAGGGGGTGGAAAGGCATACCGGCCGATAGGGGCCACCTTGGCCCCAAGGGCAGCAAATGCCTCCTCCCCAAGGAGCCACCCACCGTCCTTGGCGATCACGGCGAGCTCGGTGGGGAAAGGCATGTGCTCCAAAACCCCCTGGGCGGAAAGCAGGGAAACCTCGTGCTCGGGGCTTCTTCCCCCGGCGATGAGGAGGACCTTAGGCGCGGCCATGCCTAAAGCTTAGCCCTTTTCCCCCAAGCCCTGGGAAAGATCCAGGCCGTTAAAACGGCCCGCGCAGGGAAGAAGCCCCTCCTTCACCCAGCAGAGCACGGCTTCCTTGGCCGCCTCGAGGACCCGCTCCACCACCGGCCACTCCTCAGGCCGGAAAGGGGAAAGCACGTACTCCGCCCCCAGCTCCCGGGAAGGAGGCTTGCCGATCCCCAGGCGCAGGCGGTGGAAGGCCTCCGTTCCCAAGGCCTCGGCGATGGAGGCCACCCCGCGGTTTCCCGCGGGGCTACCCCCGGCCTTGAAGCGAAGGCGGCCAAGGGGCAGGTCCATCTCGTCGTGGACTACCAGAAGGCGCTCCGGGGGAATCTTGTAAAAGCGCATCAGGGGAGCCACCACCTGGCCGCTTAGGTTGTAGTAGGTGAGGGGCTTGAGGAAGAACCCCTTCTCCCCCTCCACCTCCGCTTCCGCCAGAAGGGCCTCTCCCTTCTGCCGGAACTCAAGCCCCAGCTGGTCCAAAACCATGAAGCCCAGGTTATGCCGGGTCCTGGCGTACCTTTCCCCCGGGTTTCCCTGGCCCACCACCAGGAACATTCCTGCCCTCCGCAAAAAGGGGGCGAAAACGCCCCCCTTCCCTCCGCCAGCGCCCAATCCCCTTTCCAGGGGCCCCGCCCCTCAAGTACAGGGCGGTACTATTCCTCCTCTTCCTTCTTGCCCTTCTTGATCACCTCGGGCTCAGCGGGCGCCTCGAGGGCCTCCACCGCAAGCTTCTCCACATCCTCAGGAGGCACCACCGCAACAATGGTTTCCTCCGGGGAAATGGCCAGCTTAACCCCTTCCGGAAGCTTGAGGTCAGCGGCATGGAGGCTATCCCCGATGCCCAGGCCCGAGACATCCACCTCGATGAACTCGGGAATATTCCTTGGGGAAACCCGCACCAGGATGTCCCGGTGCACCTCCTGCAGGACACCTCCTTCCCGCACCCCTTGGGGCGTACCCACAAAGCGCAAGGGAATGTACATCTCCACGGGCTCGTCGGAGAGCACGTAGAAGTCCACGTGCTCGGGACGGCGCCGGCGCTTGTCCAGGTTCACCTGGCGCACCAGGGTGGGCAGTTCCTGGCCGTCGGGGAGCTCCAGAACGATCACGTGGTGGATGGAAGCCTGACGGAAAACCTTATCAAACTCCCCAAGTTCCACGTACACCTTCCGGTTCAGGTGCTTGTTGTAGATGACACCGGGGAGCTTCCCCGCCCGGCGCAAAGCGGCGGGCTTCTCCCCTTCCCGGTACTGGGCCTTCAAACGGTATTCCATGTCTCCTCCTCAACCTCCCAAAAGGCAAAGGCCCCCTAGGGGCACACTATGGGAAAGCTTACCACACCCCCAGGCCCTCCTGCCACCTCAGATCAACGCGCTCACCGACTGGTTGGTGTGGACGTGCCGGATGGCCTGGGCCAGAAGCTCAGCGGTGGAAAGCACCGTGTACCCCCCATCCCTCAAGGGGATGGTATCGGTGAAGATCACCTCACGGATGGCGGGATGGGAAAGGTTTTCCCGAGCCTCCCCTACCAGGACCGGATGGGTGGCCATGACCACCATTTCCGGCAAAGCCCCAGCCAGCAGGAGGGCCTCCACCCCTCGCCTTATGGTTCCCCCCGTGGAAACGATGTCATCGATGATCAAAGGCCTCTTCCCCGCCACCTCCCCGATCACGTAGGTGACGGAGGTGTCCTTGGGGCCATGGCGGCGCTTGGCCAGCATGGCCAGGGGCAGGCCCAGCCTTTCGGAAAGCCGCCTGGCCTCCTCTGCCCGGCCCGCATCCGGGGAAACCACCACGCCGTTCTCCGTATACCCCCTTTCCTGGAGGTAGCGGGCAAAGAGGCGCACCGCCGAGAGGTGGTCCACGGGGATATCAAAAAACCCCTGGATCTGGGGAGCGTGCAGGTCAATGGCGATCACCCGGTGCACCCCCACGGTTTCCAGGAGATTGGCCACCAGCTTGGCGCTCACGGGCTCGCGGCCCTGGGTCTGCTTATCCTGACGGGCGTAGCCGAAATAGGGGATGACGGCGTTGATGCGGCCCGCAGAGCTCCGGCGGGCGGCATCCGCCAGCAGGAGGAGCTCCATCAGGTGGTCGTTCACCGGGGGACTGGTGGGCTGGATGAGGTACACATCATCCCCGCGCACGCTTTCCAAAAGGCGCACCCTCACCTCCCCGTCGGGGAAGCGGTCCACCACCGCCTTTCCCAAGGGAACCCCCAGGGCTTCCGCCACCCGCCGGGCCAGATCGGGGTGGGCGCTCCCCGTGAAGAGTTTGATTTCCATGGACCCCTCCTCTCTCAGTATGCCAAAAGGGCCCGGGCTAGAAGGCCAAGCCGCCTCGAGGCCTCCTGCAAAAAGGCCTGGAAGTCCCTGGCTGCCTCCTCCCCCGCCCCATCGGTCACGGCCCGGATCAAGGCCATGGGATGCCGGAAACGCCAGGCCACCATGAGGGCCGCGGCCCCTTCCATCTCTACCGCCTGGGCCCCGTGGAGCCGGGCCAGCCTCCCTGCCTCCTCCCTATCCGCCAGAAACCGGTCCCCCGTGGCCACCACCCCCCGTCGGGCGGGAAAGCCTAAGGCGGAAGCCGCCACCTCAGCCCGGGCCAGAAGGCCAGGGTCTGAGGGGAAAAAACGCATCCCAAAGGCTGTCTCCCCAGGCTCCCGACCAAAGGGGGTGAGGTCCACATCCCACTGCACGGCTTTCTCCGCCAAAAGAAGGTCCAAAGCCCTTAAGGAAGGGTCCAAAGCCCCCGCTACCCCCAGGAAGAAGCTCTCCTTGGGAGCAAAGCGGGTAAGGACATAGGCCACCGCCGAGGCCGCCGCCACCTTCCCTACCCCGGTTTCCGCCACCAAGACCCCGTCGGCCCGGTGGAGGGGAAAAGGAGCCATAAGGGCCTCCTTGGCCTCCACGGCCTCCCTTAGGGCCAGGGCCTCCTCGGGTTCCGCGGCGAAAAAGGCCGTCACCTGCCCTCCAGGGGAATCGTCGCCTGAACCTTGAGGCCTTGCCGCAAAACCTTTTCCGCCCAGGCCCTGGCACCCTCCAGGTCATGGTCCCGGTAGTTGCCGCATTCCCGAAGGCTGGCCCCGGGGATAGGGCCCTCATGCAAAAGCACATCCCTTAGGGCGCGCTCCAAGGCCACCAAAACCCTCTCCTCCTCCAAAGGGCCTTCCGCCACCAGGTAAAACCCCGTGCGGCACCCCATGGGGGAAAGGTCAATGACCCCTTCCAGGTGGTCGCGCAGGTAACCCGCCAGGAGGTGCTCCAAGGTGTGCAGGGCCCCCGTGGGAATGGCCTCCCGGTTGGGCTTTGCCAGGCGCAGGTCGTACTTCTCCACCAGGCCGCTTCCCACCTTTCTCCGTCCCGCCAAGCGCACATAGGGGGGGTTTACCTTCGTGTGATCCAGGGCAAAGCTTTCCACCTCGGCCATGGCTTTATCCTACCCTGCTAGACTGGCTTCCATGGTCCTGGTCCTGGACTTCGGTTCCCAGTACACCCGCCTCATCGCCAGAAGGCTCCGCGAGCTTCGGGTCTTTTCCCTGATCCTGCCGGGGCGGGCGAGCCTGGAGGAAATCCTTAAGCACAAGCCCCAAGCCCTAATCCTCTCCGGCGGACCCAATAGCGTCTTTGACCCCGATGCCCCCCGCCCCGACCCCCGGGTGTTCACCCTCGGCCTTCCCACCTTGGGCATCTGCTACGGGATGCAGCTCCTCGCCCAGGAGCTTGGGGGGAGAGTGGAGCGCTCCGGTAGGGCCGAGTACGGCAAGGCCCTCCTCACCCGCCACGAGGGCTCCCTCTTCCGGGGATTGGAGGGGGAGGTCCAGGTCTGGATGAGCCACGCCGACGCCGTGACCGAGCTTCCCCCGGGGTGGCGGGTGGTGGCGGAAACCGAGGAAAACCCAGTGGCGGCCATGGAGGCGGAAGACGGCAAGGCCTTCGGGGTCCAGTTCCACCCCGAGGTGGCCCATACCCCCAAGGGGATGCAGATCCTGGAAAACTTCCTGGAGATCGCTGGGGTAAAACGGGACTGGACTCCGGAGCACGTGCTGGAAAGCCTGGTTAAGGAAGTGCGGGAAAGGGTGGGCGAGGACCGGGTGCTCCTGGCGGTTTCCGGCGGGGTGGACTCCAGCACCCTGGCCCTCCTCTTGGCCAAGGCCCGGGTGAACCACCTGGCGGTCTTCGTGGACCACGGCCTCCTGCGCCTGGGGGAACGGGAGGAGGTGGAAGGAGCCCTTAAAGCCCTCGGGGTAAACCTCCGGGTGGTGGACGCCAGGGAGCGCTTCCTTAAAGCTCTCAAGGGGGTGGAAGACCCCGAGGAAAAGCGCCGGATCATCGGGCGGGAGTTCGTGGAGGTCTTCTCCCTGGTGGCCCGGGAAGCAGGCCCTTTCCGGTTCCTCGCCCAGGGGACCCTCTACCCCGACGTGATCGAGTCCGCCGGGGAACCGGGAGCGGCCAAGATCAAAAGCCACCACAACGTGGGCGGTATTCCTGAAGATTTGAAGTTCGAGCTCCTCGAGCCCTTCCGCCTTCTCTTCAAGGATGAGGTGCGGGAACTCGCCCTGCTTCTCGGCCTTCCCGACCCTATCCGCCTGCGCCACCCCTTCCCGGGGCCGGGCCTGGCGGTGCGCATCCTGGGGGAGGTCACGGAGGAAAAACTGGACATCCTCCGGCGGGCCGACGATATCTTCATAAGCCTTCTAAGGGAGTGGGGGCTTTATTCCCAGGTGGCCCAGGCCCTGGCCGTCCTCACCCCCGTGCGGAGCGTAGGCGTGGCAGGGGACGAGCGGAAGTACGGCTACGTTCTGGCCTTAAGGGCCGTGACCACCGAGGACTTCATGACCGCCGACTGGGCCAGGCTGCCCCTGGACTTCCTGGACGAGGCAGCCCGGCGCATCACCCGCAGGGTGCCGGAGATCGGCCGGGTGGTCTACGACCTCACCTCCAAGCCTCCCGCCACCATAGAATGGGAGTGATGGGCGAACCCGCCAAGGCCCTGAAACCCCTTTCCTTGGAAGAGTATCTGGAATGGGAGGCCCGGTCCGAAACCAAGCATGAGCTGGTGGAGGGCCTGCCCTACGCCATGGCCGGGGCCAGCCGGGCTCACGCCCTTTTAACCACCAACCTGGCCCTTCTCCTGGGCCCCTTAGCCCGTAGGCAGGGATGCCGCCTCTACGTGGCGGATATGAAGCTCAAGGTGGGGGAAAGGACCGTCTACTACCCGGATCTCATGGTGGTTTGTGCTCCCCCGCCCGAAAACCCCTACTACGAGGAAGCTCCCTGCCTGGTGGTGGAGGTCCTTTCCCCAAGTACCGAAGGTATAGACCGGCGGGAGAAGCTTTGGCGGTATCTTTCCCTGCCTTCCTTGCAAGGGTATGTATTGGCGGATATCCAAGAAAGGCGAATAGAGCTTTATCAGAAAAAGGCCACGGGCATCCTCTATCAGGTCTTCACAGAAGGGGAGGTACCCTTGCCCTGCCCCCAAGGAACCCTCTCCTTGGAGGAGGTCTATAGCGGTATTTCTCTGGAAGCGCCTCAGGAAGACTAGCTCAATTGTCAAACTGGAACTCCTGGGCTATCCTGAGGGGGAAAGGAGGCCAAGATGCCCACCTTTATCGTTCTCAGCACCCTCACGGATGACGGCGCTGAGACCCTGGTGAAAAACCCCGAGCGCATCAAGGAAGTGAACCAGGAGCTGGAGCGGGACTTCGGGGTCAAGGTGGTGGCCCAGTACGCGGTTTTGGGGCCCTATGACTTCGTGAACATCGTGGAGGCAGAGGATGCCCTGGCGGTGGCCCGGGCCATGCTCCACCTCTCGGCCAGGGGAAGCGTGAGGACCTCCACCCTCGAGGCCATCCCCGTGGCCGACCTCATCGCTAAGCTCAAGTAGTGGAGGTTCTGGAAACCGCCGTCTACGCCGAGGATCTGGAGAAGGCCCGGGCCTTTTACGAAGGGGTCCTGGGCCTTCCTTGCTTCCAGTACCAGCCCCCGCGCCACGCCTTCTTCCGGGCGGGAAAGGGGGTCTTTCTGGTTTTCAACCCCCATTACACGGCAAAGGAGGAAAACCTTCCTCCCCACGGGGCCCAAGGAAGCGTCCACGTGGCCTTTAAGGTGGCGGAGGAGGACCTCCCCCTTTGGGCTAAGAAGCTCGAGGAAGCGGGCTTTCCCGTCTGGTGGGCGGACTGGCCCCGGGGGAAAAGCCTTTACACCCGCGACCCCGCGGGAAACCTGGTGGAGCTGGCCCCCGCCGCCATCTGGGGCCTAGAATGAGGGCATGGCCACCCGGTACCGCTTCGGGGTAGAGGAGTTTGAGCGCCTCTTCCAGGGGGTGAAGCACCTCGAGCTCCTCGAGGGGGAGATCTACGAGATGAGCCCGATTGGTCCTAGGCACGTCTTTGCTGTAGCCCAGTTGGACAAGAGGCTCCAGGCTCTATTGGGAGAGGAGGCGGTCATCGCCGTGCAATCCCCCCTGCGCCTTTCCCCCGACTCCGAGCCCGAGCCCGACCTTCAGGTGCTGAAGCCCCCCCTAGAACAGTACAGCGAGCGCCTCCCTGAGCCCCAGGACGTTCTCCTCCTCATAGAGGTGGCCGACACCAGCCTGGACCACGACCACAGGAAGCTCGCCCTGTATGCCAAAGCTGGTATCCCTGAGGTCTGGATCGTGAACCCGGTGGAAAACCTCCTGGAGGTCTACCGCCACCCCCAAGAGGACCACTACCGCCTTAGGGAGATCCTCTTCCCCGGCGAGGCCAAGGCTCCCCTGGCCTTCCCCCATCGGCCCATCCCCTGGTCGTGAAACAGGTGGAGCTATTCACCGATGGGGCCTGCCTGGGCAACCCCGGCCCTGGCGGGTGGGCGGCGCTTCTGCGCTACGGTAGCCACGAACGAATGCTTTCCGGAGGCGAGCCCTGCACCACCAACAACCGCATGGAGCTCACCGCCCTGCTGCAAGGGCTTAGGGCGCTCAAGGAACCCTGTGAAGTACACCTCTTCTCCGACAGCCAGTACCTGGTAAAGGCCTTAAACGAGTGGCTCCCCGCCTGGGAAAAAAGGGGGATGCGCAGAGCGGACGGCAAGCCCATAGAAAACCGCGACCTCTGGGAAGCCCTTATGCCGGAACTCAAACGGCACCGGGTGGTGCCGCACTGGATCCGGGGGCATAACGGCCACCCGGAGAACGAACGGGTGGACCGGGAAGCCAGGCGCCAGGCCCAGCGGCAAAAGGCCCTGTCCCAAACCCCTTGTCCCCCTGAGGGGGCTACGCTTTTTCCCCGATAAGCAGAAAAACGTTATACTAAGGCCATGCTAGGCCAGCCCACGAGCCGCCTCGAGAGCAAGCTCCGCCCGGAGGAGCGGGAAGGTCCTGTCTACAAGGCCAATAAGGACGCCTGGGTAGCCCTGGTGCGGGACTTCAGGGAAAGCCTGGAGAAGGTGCGCCAAGGGGGCGGGCCCAAGGCCGTGGAGCGGCAGCACAAAAAGGGACGCCTCACCGCCCGGGAGCGCATTGCGAGGCTTTTAGACCCGGGCACGGAGTTCTACGAGCTCATGGCCTTTGCCGGGTGGGGGATGTACGAGGAGTGGGGCGGGGCCCCGGCCGGAGGGGTCATCACCGGCCTCGGGCAGATCCAGGGCCAAACCTGGATGATCATCGCCAACGACGCCACGGTGAAGGCGGGGGCCTTCTTCCCCATCACCGCCAAGAAGGTGATCCGGGCCCAGACGATGGCGCTGGAAAACCGCATCCCCACCCTGTACCTGGTGGACTCGGCCGGGGTTTTCCTACCCTTACAGGACGAGGTCTTCCCCGACCAGGACGACTTTGGCCGTATCTTCTACCTCAACGCCCGCATGTCCGCCCTGGGCATCCCCCAGATCTCCGCCATCATGGGGAACTGCGTGGCTGGGGGGGCCTATCTCCCGGTGATGACGGACGTCCTCATTATGACCGAGGGAAGCGGGCTTTACCTGGCAGGCCCCGCCCTGGTGAAGGCGGCCATCGGCCAGGAGGTCAGCAGCGAGGAACTTGGCGGGGCCCGCATGCACTATGAGGTTTCCGGCACCGTGGACTTCTACGAGCCGAACGACGAAGCCGCCTTGGAAAGGATCCGCCAGCTCATCGCCTTGTACCCGCCCTCCAGGCTCGCCCCCTGGGCAGAAGGGCGCAAGGAACCCAGGGAACCCCTTTACCCCGCCGAAGACCTCTACGGCCTCATCGCTCCTGACGGCAGCCGCCCCTACGACCTTCGGGAGGTGATCGCCCGGCTGGTGGATGGCTCGGAGTTTCTGGAGTACAAGGGGGGATACGGGGAGACTCTGGTCACAGGCTTTGCCCGGATCGGGGGTTTTCCCGTGGGCATCGTGGGCAACCAGCGCCTTATCCTGAAGAAGAAGGGACGGATCGAGGTGGGTGGGGTGATCTACGCGGAGGCGGCGGACAAGGCGGCCCGGTTCATCCTCGAGGTGAACCAGATGAACATCCCCCTCCTCTTCCTCCAGGACGTGACGGGCTTCATGGTGGGGAAGGAGTCCGAGCAAGCCGGCATCATCCGCCGGGGGGCCAAGCTGGTCAATGCCGTGAGCAACTCCGTGGTGCCCAAGATCACCCTGATCCTGGGAGGCTCCTTCGGAGCTGGAAACTACGCCCTGGCGGGCAAGGCCTACGCCCCCAGGTTCATCTTCGCCTGGCCCAGCGCCAAGTACGCGGTGATGGGAGGAGCCCAGGCGGCCAAGACCCTCTTGGAGCTGGAGGTGGAAAAGCTTAAGCGGGAAGGGAAGGAACCCTCTGACGAGGAGCTAAAGGAGCTTTACGAGCGCATCAAGGGCCGCTACGAGGAAACCCTGGACCCCCGGTACGCCGCCGCCCGGCTTTGGGTGGATGGGATCCTCCTCCCCCACGAGACCCGGAAGTGGCTCATCCGGGCCCTCGAGGCCTGTGCCTTAAACCCCGAGCGGGAGCCTTTCCGCACCGGAGTCTTCCAAGTCTAGGGGAAGCCATGGCCCAAACCGCCATCCGCTATGTGGAATGCCCCCGGGATGCCTGGCAGGGCTTCAGCCGCTTCATCCCCACCGAGGAGAAGGTGGCCTTCCTAAAGAAACTCCTGGAAGCGGGGTTTCGCCATCTGGACCTCACCAGCTTCGTCTCCCCCAAGTGGGTACCCCAGATGGCGGATGCCGAGGAGGTGTTAGGAGCCTTACCTCCACCCCAGGGCCGCACCTATCTGGCCATCGTGGCCAACGAAAAGGGCTTGGAAAGGGCCCTTAAGGCCCCAAACCTCACGGCCATCGGCTACCCCTTCTCCCTCTCGGAAACCTTCCAGCGGAAGAACACCAATCGCACCCGGCAGGAATCCTGGCCTCTGGTAAAGGCCATGGTGGAGGCCACGGAGGGCAGGCTTGGCCTGGTGGTCTACCTTTCCATGGCCTTCGGCAACCCCTACGGGGACCCCTGGAGCGTGGAACGGGTTCTTGAGGACATCGCCAGGCTGCGGGAACTTGGGGTCAGGGAAATCGCCCTGGCGGACACCTACGGGGTGGCGGAGGCAAGCCGCATCCAGGAGGTGCTAGGGGAGGCTGTGGCCCGCTTTGGCCCCGAGGGCCTGGGGGCCCACCTGCACGCCCGCCCGGAAGGGGTCTTGGCCAAGGTGGAGGCGGTGCTGGCGGCGGGCATCCTCTGGTTGGAGGGCACCTTGGCCGGGGTAGGGGGCTGCCCCTTCGCCGGGGATGAGCTGGTGGGAAACCTGCCCACGGAAAAGGTCCTCCCCTACCTGGAAGCCAAAGGCTTCCACATGGGAATAGACCTAAAAGCCCTCCCCGAGCTGGCAGGGGAAGCCGCCCGGCTTAAGCTTCTATACGGTTAGGCGGCCCTTTTCAGGTAGATGCCCGGGTCGGTGGGGTTGGCGATGGCATTGATCCGCCTCACCAGTTCCTCGGGCGGTAGCTCCAAGAGGGCCGTCATCTCCGCCGGGGACACCACCGCCTCGTAGAACTTCCTGGCCCCAAGGTCCAGCAACAGGCTAACCAGCTCCGAAAGCGCCTCTTCCCCTCCCTGAAAGGCGGGGCCGAACGCGTCAGGGGTGAG
This sequence comes from Thermus scotoductus DSM 8553, assembly GCF_000381045.1. Lineage (GTDB taxonomy): Bacteria > Deinococcota > Deinococci > Deinococcales > Thermaceae > Thermus > Thermus scotoductus. The sequence continues at coordinate 64,362 of NZ_KB905732.1, forward strand.
GAGGTCCTTCTTGCCCCCGTGGATGAGAAGGGCGTACCGGGCCTGGTGCCGGCGGTCCTGCCAGTCGGTGATGAAATAGACCTTGGCCTCAGGAAAGCGCACGCCCTTAAGGGCTTCCTTGAGGGCCTCGAGGGTAATCCTGGGAGAAGCGCGCAGACCAACGCGTTCCATGGGAACAGCTTACAGCCATCCCCCGGGGACAGGAGTCCTCAGCCCAGGAGCTTGCGGGCGTAGATGATCTGCCCCGCATGGTGCTGGGCATGCTCCACCAGGTGGTGGAGGATATGGGCCCTGGGAGCCTTAAGACCCTGGGTGCCCACCGGAACCTCCTGGCCAAGTTCCTCCTCCCGTAGGCTCTGGAAGGCGGAAAGGAGCCTGGCCCAAACCTCCCGGAAGCGGGCCTCCACCACCTCCTTGGCCTCGGGCTCCCCCTGGAGCTCCCACTCCCGCCCCTTTTTGGCCCAGTCGGGAAGCTCCTGGGGGAAGGCGTAGGAAAGGAGCCGCAAGGAGCTTCCGGTGATGTGGCGCACCAGGCCCCCGATGGGGTTCAGCCCCTCCTTGGGCCGCCACCAAAAACCCTCATCGGAGAAGAGCTTACACTAACCCCTATGGAGGCTTTTGGTCTTCTCATCCTTTCGGGCCTGGCCCTATTACTCGCCTACCGGTTGCGGCAAGCCTCTCCCCAGGCCCGTTGCCCCCGATGCCACCTGCCCAAAGCCCTGGCGGAGGAGGTGGCCCGGTACCGGCGTCACTGCCCCCAGGTGGCCGTGAGAGCCTGCCCCTTCGACCCCAGAAGGGGTGTCTACCGCCTGCGCCGATGAACCCGGTGGAAGCCCATTGGCTGGCCCTCGAGGCGGACTTGGCCGACTACCTGGCCAAGAAGGGGATTACCCCCTCCTGCCGCGCGGGATGCTTTGCCTGCTGCCATGGCCTGGTGACCCTTTCCCGCCTGGAAGGGGAAGCCCTTCTTCCCCACCTCAGCGAGGCCCAGTGCTCCAGGCTCCTTAAGGAAGGCCCTAGGCGGCTTGCCCTTCTCAGGGAAGGCAAGGACGACCCCCACTTCCCAAGCCAGTTCTTTCTAACCCGCACCCCCTGCCCCTTTCTGGAAGAGGGCCTCTGCGGTGTCTATCCCTGGCGTCCGCTTGCCTGCCGGGGGCTTCTCACCCAAGGCGACCCGAGGCTTTGCGAACCCGAGGCGGGCTTGCAACGGGGCCATTTCCTTTCCGCTCCCTGGCGCATGGCCCGCCTGCGCATGGAGGCGGTTTGGGAGGAGGAAAAAAGGCGGTACGGCTTCCTGGTCCTGGGGGAGCTGGCCACCCTTTTGTACCTGCTTCTTTCCGGGTTTCCCGGGGAAAGGAAGGAGGCGGAAACCCTCCTGGAGGCGCTGGGGATCCTCGGGGGGCGGTGGGGGTTCCAGGTGGTATAAAAGCGGCCCTCAGGCCGCCTTTGGCGGAGGGGGCGGGATTCGAACCCGCGAGACCCCTTGGGGGGCCTACCGGTTTTCGAGACCGGCCCGTTCAACCGCTCCGGCACCCCTCCCTGAGCCGGGCAAAGAAACCCTTTAGGAGCTTAGCACACTCCCCTTCCAGGACGCCACCCCTGAGGCCTTCCCCCTGGCCGAACCGGGTCAAGGCCCCTTCCTTCAGGTTCTCCACCCCGTAGACCACCTCCACCCCCGCCTCCCGAAGGGCATGGTGGCACATGCGACACGGCTCCAGGGTCACGTAAAGCCTTCCTCCCCGGGCCCCCCGGCCCACCTCCCTAAGGAGGAGCATCTCCGCATGGGCCGTAGGATCCCGGGTAGCCTCCACCTGGTTGTGAGCCCTGTACACCCTTTCCCCCACCACCAAGACCGCCCCCACCGGCACCTCCCCCTCCTGGAAGGCCTGCCTGGCCTCCTCGAGGGCCAAGGCCATGTACCGCTCCTCCTCGGAAGGGGGATAAAGGCCCAAGACCTCCACCACCCGCTTACCCTCCGCCCTCACCGGCCAAAGGGGCTTGAGCTCCTTAGGCACCCCTTTCTCCGCCAAAAAGTCCACCAGGCGCTTTCTCCCGTAGGGCATGGCCAGGTAGTCCCCCGGCAAGGGGCGGCGGAACCCGGGGGGAAGGGGCAGCCGGGGCTCGGGGGGAAGGAGGAAAAGGGTACCTCCCTTGCGCCTGGCCGTGTAGCCGCCGGGCAGGGTGGCCACCTTGCCCCCTAAAGCCTCCTCCAAAAGGGCGATAAGCCGGGCCTCAGGCCGGAGGTCCAAGGCCTCCAGTATCCAGCGCAAAGCCCTCCGTCTAAGGACCCCGGGAGCCTCCAAAAGGGGTGCCGCCCGGTAGGCAGGCACGAAGAAGCGGGGATCGGGCAGGAGACGAGCCCTAGCCTCCCTCTCCAGGTGGGCCTCCTCCTCCATCCGCACCTGGGCAAAGCGGGAAAGCGCCTCCTTGGCCCCGGGGAACCGCTCCTCCACAAGGGGAAGCACCTTAAGCCTCAGGTAGTTGCGATCCCGGGAAAGGTCCTGGTTGGAGGGATCCTCCCGCCACGCTTCCCCCAGGGCCTTTAGGTACGCCCTTAACTCCTCGCGGCGAAAGGCCAGAAGGGGGCGGACCACAAGCCCCTCCTTCTCCCGGATGCCCAGACCCCGGGCCGTGCCCTGGAGAAGCTTTAAAAGTACCGTTTCCGCCTGGTCGTCCAGGGTATGGGCGGTGAGGATGGCCTTGGCCTTCACCTCCCTGGCCACCCGGTGCAGAAAGGCGTAGCGGATCTCCCTGGCCACCGCCTCGAGGTTCTCCCTCCGTTCCCTAGCCACCCTGGCCACCTCCACCCGCTCGGCGTAGAAGGGATAGCCAAGCCTTTCCGCCAGGGCCTTCACAAAGAGGAGATCCCCCCCGCTTTCCGGGCGCAGAGCGTGGTCCAGATGGGCCACCACCCCCTCCCGCCCAGCCCGCTTCACCAGGTGGGCCAGGGCCACGGAATCCCCGCCCCCCGAGACCGCCAGCACCAAAGGGCCCCGGGGTGCAAGCCGGGCCAGGCGCTTCTGGAAAGCCTCCTCCAATTCCTGCGGGAAGCCCTCAGGCAAGCCTGGCCACCTCCGCCTTCAAGGTAGCAAGGCAGCAACGCCCCCTGGGGTTGCGCTGGTCGCAGGCGCATCGCCTGGCCCTGACCCCCTCCTCCACCTGGGCCACCGGATCCACCCCTTGCCCCAGGGCCTCCACCAATCCCTCCCGGGTCCAGTCAAAGCAGTAGCAGACGAGGGAGGCTCCCTTGTCGTAGATGGGGAAACGCACCTCCCCCAGGGTGTACACGCCTTCCTCCCCGTAGTAGACCACCGGGCAGGCGGGATCCTGGCAAAGGTAGTGGGGGCTAGCGGGGTTAAGCCGCATCAGGGCCCTTCCCGTGAGGAAGTTCTTCACCGTCTTCAAGGGCACCTCGAGGCCTACTCTTCCATTCTGCGGGCAGAGCATACCTCCACTTTATCCTCGGTATCCTGAAACCATGAAGCTTCGCTTCCGCCAGGATGGGCCCTACGTGATGGACCTGCCCGAGGGAACCCCCTTCCGGCTCAACGGGGAGGAAAGGCGCCTGGAAAGGGCCAAGCTGGCCCTTTGCCGCTGCGGCCATTCCCGGAACAAGCCCTTCTGCGACGGAACCCACAAGGAAGTGGGCTTCCAGGCTGAGGGAGGGGAGATCCAGGTGGAGCCCTAAAGCCTTTGGGAGGAGGGACTGGAAGCCCTTCCATAGCGCGGCCTCGAGGGGTAAACTCGGGGCATGTGGTGGAAGGAAACCGTCATCTACCAGATCTACCCGAGGAGCTTTCAGGACTCCAACGGGGATGGCATCGGGGACCTGGAGGGCATCCGGCAAAGGCTTCCCTACCTGAAGGACCTGGGGGTAGGGGCCATCTGGCTTTCCCCCTTCTACAAAAGCCCCATGAAGGACTTCGGCTACGATGTGGCCGACTATTGCGACGTGGACCCCATCTTCGGCACCCTGGAGGACTTTGACCGCCTTCTAAGGGAAGCCCACGCCCTGGGCCTCAAGGTCCTCATCGACCTGGTTCCCAACCACACCTCGGACCAGCACCCATGGTTTTTGGAATCCAGAAGCTCCCGGGACAATCCCAAGCGGGATTGGTACATCTGGAAAGACCCAGGCCCGGATGGCGGCCCTCCCAACAACTGGCAGAGCTTCTTCGGAGGCCCCGCCTGGACCCTGGATGAACACACCGGCCAGTACTACCTGCACCAGTTCCTTCCCGAGCAACCCGACCTCAACTGGCGCAACCCCGCGGTGCGGGAAGCCATCTACGAGGCCATGCGCTTCTGGCTCAGGCGGGGGGTGGATGGCTTTAGGGTGGACGTGCTCTGGCTCCTGGCGGAAGACCTCCTTTTCCGGGACGAGCCCGGCAACCCCGACTGGCGCCCGGGGATGTGGGACCGGGGCCGGCACCTTCACCTCTTCACCGAGGACCAGCCGGAAACCTACGCCTACGTGCGAGAGATGCGCTACGTTCTGGACGAGTTCAGCCAGCCTGGGCAAGAGCGGGTCATGGTGGGGGAGATCTACCTTCCCTACCCACAGCTGGTGCGCTACTACCAGGCGGGTTGCCACCTGCCCTTTAACTTCCACCTGATCTTCCGCGGCCTCACCGACTGGCGGCCCGAGAACATCGCCCGTATCGTGGAGGAGTACGAAAGCCTCCTCACCCCCTGGGACTGGCCCAACTGGGTTTTGGGCAACCACGACCAACCCCGGCTGGCCTCGAGGCTAGGAGAAGCCCAGGCCCGGGTGGCGGCCATGCTCCTCTTCACCCTGCGGGGCACCCCCACCTGGTACTACGGGGACGAACTGGCCCTGCCCAACGGGGAAATCCCCCCGGATAGGATCCAGGACCCCGCCGCCCTACGGCAGAAAGGGCGCCTGGGCGAGCACGGCCTCCCTCCAGGCCGGGACCCCGAGCGCACCCCCATGCCCTGGGATACCTCTCCTTACGCGGGTTTCTCCACCGTGGAGCCCTGGCTTCCCCTAAACCCCGACTGGCCGGTGCGAAACGCGGCCGCCCAGGAGAAGGACCCGAAATCCATGCTCCATCTGGTGAAACACCTCCTCCGCCTTCGCCAGGATCCCGATCTCCTCCATGGCCGCTACCGCACCCATCAAGCAGCCAACGGCCTCTACGCCTACTTCAGAGGGGAAGGCTTCCTCATCGCCCTAAACTTCACGGACCGGGAAAAGGCCCTGGACCTACCCCAGGAGGGCAGGGTGGTCCTCTCCACCCACCTGGACCGGGAGGAGGCCGTGGGCAACACCCTCCGCCTACGCCCGGACGAGGGAGTGGTAGTCCGGCTAGGCTAGAGCGGGATGGGAAAGGATCCCTTTGCCCCCTTAGCCGAGGCCTACGAGGCCTGGTACGAAACTTCCTTGGGGGCCTTCGCCATCGCTGAGGAGGAAAAGGCCCTGAAGGCCCTCCTCCCTCCTGGGGAAAGCCTCCTCGAGGTGGGAGCGGGAACCGGTTACTGGCTTAGGCGCCTTCCCTGAAAAAATAGGGGGCACTGTACCAAAGGCTTGGCCAGGCCCCTGGGGCCTGGCCTTTTGGTGCCGGGGGCGGGACTCGAACCCGCACGTCCTTGCGGACAGCAGATTTTGAGTCTGCCGCGTCTACCGGTTCCGCCACCCCGGCGCGCGCAACCTAAGGATAAGGCCCAAAAGGAAAAGCGTCAACGCCACCCCCACCGCCCAGTCCCCATAGCGGACATAGAAGGTGCTTCCTTCCCTCAAGCCATAAGGCGCCAGCAAGTACCCCTCCTGGTGCGGGGGAATCTGCGCCACCACCCGGCCATAAGGGTCTATGCTGGCGGTGATGCCGTCGTTTCCCGCCCTCAGGAGCCAGCGCCCCGTTTCCACCGCCCGCAAGCGCCCTAAGGCAAAGTGCTGTCTGCCCCCAAAGGAAGGCCCAAACCAGGCATCGTTGGTGAGGAGAACCAGCACCCTAGCCCCTTCCCGGGCAAGGGTGCGGGCCACGGAGGGAAAGACGGACTCATAGCAGATCATGGCCCCATAGGGGCCGAGGGGAATCAGCCGGTCCCCTGGCATCCGGTCCGCCAGCTCCCCCAGGCCAAAGGCCCGGAAGAAAAACCCGTACACCCCTCCCAGGGTCTCCCGGAAGGGAAAACGCTCCCCGAAAGGCACCAGGCGCACCTTGTCGTAATGGCCCAGGACCCGCCCCTCCTGGTATAGAACCGCCCGGTTAGGCCCGTAGAGGTTCAGGCCAGTGAGAAGGAACCTGCCTTGAAGCAGGCGCTTCGCTTCCTCAGGGATCTGCCACACCGCCGTTTCCGGCCAGACCACCAGTCGCGCCTCCGGATACTGGGCCAAACCTTCCCTGGTTAAACGAAGGTAGACCTCCTGATCCAACTCCCCTTGCACCTTGGCCAGGGGGTTAACGTTCCCCTGAACCAGAAGGGCTCTTTCCGGCCCTGCTTCCGGAGGCAAGGGAAGAAGCCACAGCACCCCCCAGGGCAAAAGAATCCAGTAGCGCCGTTCCCTAAGGCCCCAGGCCACGAGCAGGGCCAAAAGGGAAAGGAGGTACACTCCACCCCAGGCGGCGAGCACCCGCCCGGGAGCCTCCACCAGGCTGTAGCCCAGGAAACCCCAGGGGAAGGCCAGATCCCCCTGCTCCGTGAGCCACTCCAGCGCCACCCACCCCCCCACCCGGGCCAGGGGCGTGGGGGTGAGGGCGAAAAGAAGCCCGAAGGAAAGGGCCTTGAAAAGCACCAGGGGCAGAAAGGGCAGAGCCCCTAAGGGGCCAAAGAGCTGGGTAAAGCTTTGGGGAAGCCAGATAAGGTGGAGGCCCCAAAACCCCAGGCCCGCCAGGAACCCCGTGCGGAAACCTCCCCCCAGGAGAAAGACCAGAACCAAGGGGGTGAAAAAGCCCAGGGGGAAGGGGGGCAGGGTGAGGGCCAGGAGGAGGCCCAGGAGGAAAGGCCGCACCCTCCTAACATAAAGGGTACGGGCCAGGTTTTCACGGGATTTTCCCAGGGTCTATGAAAGAATGGACCTATGCGCCTGGGGGTCCTCTCGGACATCCACGCCAACCTCCCCGCCTTGGAAGCGGCCCTCGAGGCCCTGCGGGATGAAGGCGTGGACGAGGCCCTGGTGCTCGGGGACCTGGTGGGCTACGGCCCCCATCCCAAGCAGGTCATCCGCCGTCTTCTCAAGGAAGGGCTTCCGGCCATCGCCGGGGCCTGGGACTTAAGGGTAGCCTACCCTCTACCGGGCACCCTGCCCGAAGGCGTGGGCAAGGCCACCCTGGAGTGGACCCGGTCCCAGCTTGCGGAAAAGGAGCTGGACTATCTCCGCTCCCTGCGTCTATCCCACCGCAAAATCTACGGGGAAAGACGGCTTGTGGCCTTCCACGGCACCCCCGGTAACCCCGAAAGCCACCTGGACCTCCTGGGCCCGGCCAACCCGTTTGTGCCGCTTCTGGAACGGTACAGGGCCGCGGTCCTCCTCCTGGGGGGGCGCCACCTGCCCCTTTCTCGCCGGGTGGGCATGGGTCTTGTAGCCGATCCAGGTAGCGTGGGCCTAAGCCTAAGCGGGGAGCCCGGGGCCGATGCCATGATCCTGGACACGGAAACCCTCGAGGTCCGCTTCCTCAAGGTGCCCTACGACCTAGGACCCCTCATCTTTGACCTCAGGGCCTGGGGACTTCCCCCCGTCCTCGAAAAGGTCTACCGCACGGGGCGCTTCCCCAAGGAGGACTGAGGCCTCGGCCCGAATCCCCTCATCGGGATCCCTTAGAAACCCCTCAATCCCCAAGCCAGCCAGAAAAAGGGCATGGAGGGCCGTGCGGCGCACCAAGGGATGGGGATCCTTCGCTGCCTCCCGCAGGAGATCCTCCCCCAGGCCCAGGTTGCTCAGGACGATGAGGGCATTCCGGGCCATGCGGGTCCTCCCTGGACGGGCGAAGGCGGTATCCCCAAACTTCCGCTGAAAGGCTCTTCCCGAGAGGCGGAAGAACTCCTCCAGGTTGGGATGGGCCAGCTCGGGCTCCGGCCTAAAGCCCTGCCACACCTTGCCAAACCGCTCCCAGGGACAGACCTCCTGGCAGAGGTCGCACCCCAAAAGCCAGTCCCCCATTCCCGGCCAGAGGGCCGGGGGAATGAAGTCCTTATGCTCCACGGTAAGGTAGCTCACGCAAACCCGGGCATCCAGGGTGCCGTCCCCTAAAAGGGCCCCTGTGGGGCAGGAAACCAGGCAACGGGTGCAGCGGCCGCAGCGGCCTGGATTCGGGAAAGGTGCCTCCACCTCCAAGGAGGTGAGAAGAACGCCGATGAAGGCGTGCACCCCAAACCCCTGGGAAAGAAACATGCCGCTTTTGCCAATCCAGCCCATCCCGGTGAGGGCGGCCAGGGTTCGCTCGGGGATGGGCCCGTGGTCCACGTACCCCTTGGCCTCTACGCCCAGGCTTCGGGCCAGGCCCTCGAGGGCCCTAACCTCCTCCCCCAGAACCAGATGGTAGTCCCGGACCCAGGCGTAACGGGCCACCCGGCCCACCCGGATTCCCCCTTTGGGTATTCCGGGGTCGGGGTAGGCGTAGGGGGCGAAGACCACCAGGGCGCTTCGCGCCCAGGGAAAGCGGTGCTCCAGGTGGAAACGAGCCTCCACGCCCCGCTCCAAATAGGCCATTCCCCCGTGCCGTCCCTCGGCCAGGAAGCGCCGGAAGCGGCCCTCCGCCTCCTCCGGTATGGCCAGGGGCGCCCAGGCGTAAAGAAGCCCCCGTTCCCGAAGGGCTTCCTCTAGAAGCGGGCGGGCCTCCACGGCTTCACTTTAGGGCAAAGGCCGAGGGGAAGCTGGTATAATCCCCGGCATGGAAGAGGTGAAGATCGCCCTCCTGGGCGGAGGCACCGTGGGTAGCGCCTTTTACACCCTGGTCCAGGAGCGCCTCGAGGACTTCCATGCCCTGGGCTTCTCCCCTCGGTTTCTGGGGGTACTGGTGCGGGAAAGGACCAAGCCCAGGCCCATCCCTGACGAACTCCTGCGCACCGAACCCATGGACCTCCTGCAGGCGGACGTGGTGGTGGAAGCCATGGGTGGGGTGGAGGCCCCCCTCAGCTTGGTCCGCCCCGCCCTGGAAGCGGGTATCCCCCTCATCACCGCCAACAAGGCCCTTCTGGCGGAGGCCTGGGAGGCCTTGCGCCCCTTCGCTGAGGAAGGGCTGATCTATCACGAGGCCAGCGTCATGGCCGGCACCCCGGCCCTATCCTTTTTGGAAACCCTCAGGGGAAGCCAGCTTGTAGAGCTCCACGGGATCCTGAACGGCACCACCCTCTACATCCTGCAGGAGATGGAAAAGAGGCGGACCTATGAGGAAGCCCTCCTCGAGGCCCAGCGTCTGGGCTACGCCGAGGCGGATCCCACCCTGGACGTGGAGGGCATAGACGCCGCCCACAAGCTCACCCTTTTGGCCAGGCTTCTGGTGGACCCTGCTTTCCCCTTCCCGGAGGTGAAAACCCAGGGCATTACCCGCCTCACCCCGGAAATCCTCCAAACCGCCCAAGCCCAAGGAGAAAAAGTACGCCTGGTGGCAAGCCTCTACGGGGAAGGTGGGCGCTGGCGCGCGGCGGTGGCCCCCAGGCGCCTGCCGCAGGACCACCCTTTAGCCCGGGCCCAGGGCAACATCCTGTGGGTGCGGGCAAGGCCCCTGGGCGAGGTCTTCGTGACGGGACCGGGAGCCGGGGGCGGGGCCACGGCCAGCGGCCTCCTCGCCGACCTCTTTCGCTTCCTCTCCGGCCACCTGGGCCACCTGCCCGCCCCGGCCCCAAAGCCTCCCACGGAAGAGGGAACCCCCTTCCCCGGGGTAGAATAAGGGCGTGCCCTTTCTGGACCTTCTCCACCCCATGAGCAAGGCTTTCCGGAACCCTTGACGGCTTAGCCCCCTAGGGGGAAACATATCCCCATGCGGCTTCCCCTCATCGAGCGGTACCGGGCCCACCTTCCCGTGTCTCTCAACACGCCCGTGATCTCCCTTTTGGAGGGCTCCACCCCCTTGATGCCCTTAAAAGGCCCTGAGGAAGCCCAAAGACGGGGCATACGCCTCTATGCCAAGTTCGAGGGGCTGAACCCCACGGGGAGCTTCAAGGACCGGGGCATGACCCTGGCGGTTTCCAAGGCGGTGGAGGAAGGAGCGAAGGCGGTGGCGGCTGCCAGCACGGGAAACACCGCCGCCAGCGCCGCCGCCTACGCCGCCCGTGCGGGGATAAGGGCCATCGTCATCCTGCCCGCGGGCTACGTGGCCCTGGGCAAGGTGGCCCAGAGCCTGGTCCATGGGGCGCGGATTATCCAAATCGAAGGCAACTTCGACCAGGCCTTGGCCCTTACCAAGGCCCTCACCGAGGCCTATCCCGTGGCCCTGGTGAACTCCTTGAACCCCTACCGCCTGGAAGGCCAGAAGACCCTGGCCTTCGAGGTGGTGGACGAGCTGGGGGATGCCCCCCAGTACCACGCCCTGCCCGTGGGCAACGCCGGTAACATCACCGCCCACTGGATGGGCTACAAGGAATACCACGCCTTGGGCAAGGCGAGCCGCCTCCCCCGGATGCTGGGCTTCCAGGCGGCGGGCGCCGCTCCCTTGGTCCTGGGGCGGCCCGTGGAGAAGCCGGAAACCCTGGCCACCGCCATCCGCATCGGCAACCCGGCCAGCTGGCAAGGAGCCATGCGGGCCAAGGAGGAATCCGGCGGGACGATAGAGGCAGTGACAGACGAGGAAATCCTCCTCGCCTACCGCTACCTGGCCCAGGAGGAAGGAATCTTCTGCGAGCCCGCCTCCGCCGCCGCCATGGCCGGGGTGTGGAAGCTCCTCAGGGAGGATCGGTTGGATCCGGGAAGCACCGTGGTCCTCACCCTCACGGGCCACGGCCTCAAGGACCCGGCCACCGCGGAAAAGGTGGCCGAGCTTCTACCCCCGGTGCCAGCGAACCTCGAGGCGGTAGCCGAGGCCGCGGGGCTATTGTGATAAGCTTGGGCCATGTCCGAGGCCAAAGACGCCCGCAGGAAGCCCAAGGAACCCTTCCCCGGAGCCTACTACCTGGCAGGGGCCATCACCATCGCCCTCATGCTTTTCTTTATGGTCCTGGGAGCCACCCTTCCCCCCGGGATAGCGGGGTTTCTGGTGGCCTTCGTCCTGGGCCTTACCGTAAACCCCAAGTATGTCCCCTTCTTTCTCGTGGCGGGGGTCTTCTCCGCGGTCATGGGCTTTTTGGGGCAGGAGCCCCAGGTGGCCTGGGGCGGGGTAGCCCTGGCCCTTTCCCAGGTGCTGGTCAAACGCTTTAACTGGACCTGATGAACCCTAACCGCCTATCCCAAAGCCTGGCCCTCCTGGGTGTGGCCGCCTACGCCTACTTCCTCTTCCTGCGCCCCAACCAGGAGGGAATGGCCCTGGCCGTGGGCCTCTTCGTGGGCACCATGGGCGTCGCCTATGGGGAGAAGCCCTTTCTTGTGCCCTTCTTTGTGGGGCTTTTCGCCTTGCTCTTCCTCCTTCAGCTCCTCTTCGGCCACCCCATCCCCTTCCTCACAGGGGGTGCCCTGGGGGCAGGCCTTCCCTATCTGGTCTACCGCTTGCGCAAGCCCGCCAGGTAGAGGAGGGCTCCAAGGAGCATTCCCTCTCCCAGGGCCGGCAGGTAAAGGAGGAGTTCCCGGACGTCCAAGCGCAGGTAGAGGAGGAGGGGCCAAGGGGTGAGGGCCCAGGCCAATCCCGGCCTGCCGTACCCTGCCGCCAGGAAGATTCCTACACCCAGGCCCCTCAGGTAGGCCAGCCACCCCGAGCCCAGCTCGTTTTGATACACAAACCAGATGAGATTGACCCAGACCCCCAAGGCCCAGAGGGGAAGGCGGTTCTGCCAGCGAAAGGCCACGAAGAGGAGGAGCAAAAACCCGAGCACCTCAAGCACGGGCCACCTCCCGGGAGCCATGGGCCTCGAGGTAGGCCACCAGGACCTCCAAGGCCTTCTCCACTGCCTCATCCAGATCCTCGCCAGGGATAACGGGAATCCCCTCCTCCTGGGCCCAGCGGAGGAGGTGCTCCTGGATGAGGCGGATCTCGGCGAAGTGGGTGAGGTATTTCTCCTGCGGCCGGGCGCGGGCCGTCTCCCGGTCCCTAAGGAGAAAGCGGTCCCGGTGAAGCTTCTCGTCCTGAAGCACCACCAGCATGGGTACAGTGAGGACCCGCTCCCGGTAAGGATGGTCCAGGTAACGGGGGACCACGTGAACCCCTTCCAGAACGATGGAGGTCCCCTCGAGGGCGCTTCGCTCCTGAATAGCCCGCAAACCCACCGCCACTCGGGCCACCTGGTCCAAAAAGCCCCGCATCACCCGCACCTCATGGCTTTCCTCCCCGCTCAGGTCCAGCAGAAGGGCTCTCCAGGCCTCAAAGGTGGAAAGGTGTAAGGTGGGAAGGAGGTCCTGGGAAAGGGAGGCCCGGAAGACCTCCCGCACGGCATCGGAGGGAACGATGTGGGTGATGCCCAAGCGGTAGGCCAGGGCCGAGGCCAGCACGCTCTTCCCCACCCCGGTTACCCCACCGATGAGGATGTGCACCGGGCGGGCGCTTCGCCTCAGGCTTCTAAGGAGCAGGTACCGCCTGGCCACCTCCTCCCCCGCCTCCTTTAGAAGGGCCTGGTACACCCTTTCCCGAAGCTCATTCCGCCGGATCACCCTCCGCCCCTCCTGGCGCAGGGCCTTTTCCATCTCCCGGGCCAGCCGGTACGCCCGCTCAGGGGAGAACCCAATGCCCATCAGGGACTGGGCCAGGATACCTTTGGAGAAAGGCATCCGGGGTTCGCCGCTTTCCTCCTCCACGAAAAGCTCCCCGGCGAAGGCCTGGCGCTGGAGGTAGCGCCTGCGAGCCCCCTTCCCCAGGGCCCGGCCCACCACCTGGGCCACCATCTCCTCCAGGCGGCGGGCGGAGATCTGCCTGACCCCTTCTTGCCTGAGATGCCCTTCCACTTCCTTGGCCAGGTCGTGGGCTTCCTTCAAGGAAAAACCCGCCTCCTCGAGGCTCCTCGCCAGAAGCCCTTTGGAAAAGGGACGGCGCTTCCTCCCCTGGAGCACCAGGATCTCCTCAAAGGGAAGGGTCTGCCTGGAAAGGCTATCCGCCACCTCCTCCCCCAGGGCCCGGGCCACCTCCTCCAAGAAAACCCGGCGCAAGACCCGAGGGGGCACGGCCAGCTGCCCCTCCGCCTTCAACCTCTCCTCCACGGTGTGGGCCACGGCTTGGGCGGCCTCGAGGGGCACCCCCAAGGGCAAAAGCGCCTCCACCAGAAGCCCCTTGGAAAGAGGCCACCTTCCTCTGCGCAGGCGAACAAAAACCTCAGCCATTCTCTGGCATCATAGCACTTTACTCATGAGAATGGCCTTTCTTGACAGGCCTTTTCCCCGCGTGCTACCATACCTTACGGCTTGGCGCCGTAGCCAAGTGGTAAGGCAGAGGTCTGCAAAACCTCCATTCGCCGGTTCGAATCCGGCCGGCGCCTCCAAAGCATGGGCGCGTAGCTCAGGTGGCCAGAGCACTACCTTGACACGGTAGGGGTCGGTGGTTCAAGTCCACTCGCGCCCACCAAGAACCCCCGGGGCTGGCCCCGGGGGATTTTCTCATCCCAGGCGCGCCACCGGCGCCAGGGGGTGGAACTCGGCCTCCTCCGGGAGAAGGCGCCGCTTCTTGGCCCGGCGGTACACCCCATCCCACATGCGGCAGAAGGAACACACCGCCCCCGTGGTGGGGTAGCCGCAGCGCTCGCACTCCCGCAGCTGCACCTCCTCGGCCGCCTGCAGGCGGGGCTGGATCCTATCCAGAAACCCCTCCAGGAAGCGCAGCTTGGCCCCGGGCATCTCCCGCTCCACCAGGTTTAGGGCCTCCTTGTAAAGGAGGCTCTTGGCCCCCTTGGCGTTGGGGCACTCCTCGTGCAGGTAGCGGATCCCCCTTAGGAGGGTGTAGGAGAGGACCTCCCGCTCGCTGAAGCGGAAGAAGGGCTTGACCCGGGCGGCCAGGCCCGGCTTTTCGGGAAGCACCGGCCCCTGGCGGACCAGGGCGTCCTCCTGGGGGTTCATGAGGTTGCCGAAGAGGACCGCCGCCTCGTCGTCCAGGTTGTGGCCGGTGGCCACCACCCTAAAGCCCCCCTCCACCGCCACCTGGTTGATGATGTACCGCTTGGAAAGGCCGCAGGCGGAACAGGCCACGCGCCCCGAAAGCTCCGCCAGCTCCGGAACGCCAAAGCCATAGGCCTGGCGCAGGTCCACCACCCAAAGCTCGAGGCCCCGGTCCTGGGCAAAGCTTTGCGTAACCTCAAGGCTCCTTTCCGAGTAAGCCCCGATTCCGAGCTGCAGGTGAAGCCCCACCGCCTCATAGCCGAGCCGCCAAAGCACATCCCAAAGGGCCAGGGAATCCTTACCCCCGGAAACCGCCACCAAAACCCGCTCGCCCGGTTGAAGCATCCTGTGGCGGCGGATGGCCCGCTCGGTTTCCTTGACAAACCACTCCAGGTAGTGCGCCTTGCACAGGGAAAAGCCCCTGCCCCGAAGCTCCACCTGGGCCTTCTCGCCGCAAACCTTACACACCATGGCCGCTTTCACCCCACCCCCCGGAGATGGCGGAGAGGACCTCGAGGGTCTCCCCTTCCCCCACCCTCTCATCCAGGGTGAGGAGCTCCTCCCCCCGGATCACCACCACCGTTTCCGGGTTCAAGCCCAGCTCCAGGAGGATCTCCTTTAGGGGCCTATCCCCTTTTACCTCCACCTCCTTGCGCTCGGGAAGGCGCAACACCAGCTTCATCCCGCTAGTGTACCAGGTGGGGGCGCACCAACTCCGTGAGCCTTTCCAGGGTAAGGCGGTTCCGCTTCTCTATCTCCTGCCTCCTGGGAATCTCCGGGTAAGGCGCCTCGGGATCGTGGAGGGTGGGGGTAAGGGGTTGGCCGAGCCTTGCCTCCCACTCTCGAAGCCACCCCTCCGGCAGGCGCTCGGGAAGAGGAAGGCCATGGAAGACGAGGTAGAGAAGGGCCCAGACCCGCACGGTGGCGTCCAGGCTGTACCCGCCCCCCAAGGTGAGGAGGATCCTTCCCCCGGCGTAGGCCTCGGCGTACTCCAGCACCAGGCGGAAGAGGCGCTCGTAGGCCCGGGTGGTGAGGAGAAGGTCGGCCAGGGGGTCCAAGAAGTGGGCATCGGCCCCTGCCTGCACCACCAGCACATCCGGGCGGAAGGCCCCAAGAGCCCAGGGCACCAGGGCCTCAAAGACCTCCAGGTAACTCTCGTCCTCGGTGAAGGGCTCCAGGGGCAGGTTGAGCTTCCTCCCCACCCCCTCTCCCCGCCCGATCTCGTGCACGTGCCCGGTACCGGGGAAAAGGTAGCGGCCAGACTCGTGCAGGCTTATGGTCAGGACTTCCTTTTCCTCATAGTGGATCCACTGCACCCCATCCCCGTGGTGGACGTCTATGTCCAGGTAGGCTACCCGTAGCCCCGAGCGCACCAGGTGCCGGATGGCCACGGATAGATCGTTGTACACGCAAAAGCCGCTGGAGCGGTCGTACTGGGCGTGATGTAGACCCCCGCCCAGCTGGAGCACCCGCTTCTCCCCCGCCAGGATCCGCCGGGCTCCCTCCAGGGTGCCCCCCACCAGGATCCTGGCCGCCCGGTCCATGCCGGGAAAGACCGGGGTGTCCCCCGTGCCCAAGCCGTAATGCTCCAAATCGGGCACCCCCTCCCCCCGGCTTGCCGCCTCCACCCGCTTCACCAAGCGCTCGGAATGCACGGAAAGCACGTCCTCCCGGGTGGCCTCTCCTGGAACCAGGGGTTCACGCCATACCCCCAGGGCTTGAAGAAGGGAGGTGAGCATCTCCAGGCGCACCGGGCTGAAGGGGTGGCTAGGACCGAAGTTGTACAGGCGGTACTCGTCCCGGTAGATCACCATGGCTTCTTGGGGGGCCAGAGCACCTCAAACCCCTCCTGGCGTAGCCCCTCCGCAAGAAGGTGGGTTTCCAGGGTGTTCACCCGGACCACGGCCCGCACAAAGGCCTCCTCCTCCGGGTAGGAGAGGAGGGAGTGGATGTTCACCCCCCGCTTTGCCAGAAACCCCGTAAGCCGGAAGAGCTCCCCCACGCGGTCGGGGAGGCGCACCTCGAGGCGGCCCGAGGGCTCCGTAACCCCGGTGAGCTTAAGGAGCGCGTCCAGAAGGTCAATCCCCGTGACGATCCCCACCAAAGCGCCATCCTCCAGCACGGGCAGGCAGCCGATCTTCCTTTCCCGCATCACCCGGGCGGCCTCCTCCACGGGATCCAGGGGATGGGCGGTGACCACCTCCCGGGTCATCACCTCCCCCACCTGGGCGCACCCAGGGCAAGGCCCCTTGGGGTTTAGGTGGCTGGTGGCCAGGCGGATATCCCGGTCGGTGATGATCCCCACCAGCCTTCCCTCCTCCATCACCGGCAGGTGACGGATGCCCTTCTCCAAAAGGAGGCGGTTGGCCTCCTCGAGGGTCACCCCGGGCCCCACCGTGATCACGGGGAAGCGCATCACGTCCTGGACCAACATGAAAAAAGTATACCCCGGCGGGATCCGCCGGGGCCTTCTCCCTAAAACCTACAAGATGTCGTCCCGGATGCAGGCCTTATAGTGGCCGGGGGCCACCTCCTTAAGCTCCGGCACCACCTGAGCGCACTCGGGGAGGGCGTAGCGGCAGCGGGTGCGGAAAACGCACCCCGAGGGCGGGTTGATGGGCGAGGGGATATCCCCCTGCAGCACGATCCTCTCCCGCTTCACCGTGGGGTCGGGGATGGGCACCGCCGAGAGCAGGGCCTCGGTGTAGGGGTGCTTGGGATTGCGGTAAAGCTCCTTCGAGGAGGCAACCTCCATCACCTTGCCCAGGTACATCACCGCCACCCGGTCGGAGATGTACTCCACCACCGCCAGGTCGTGGGCGATGAAGAGGAGGGTCAGGCCCAGCTCCTCCTTAAGGTCCTGGAGAAGGTTCACCACCTGGGCCTGGATGGATACATCCAAAGCGGAAACCGGCTCGTCCGCCACGATGAAGTCCGGGGCCACCGCAAGGGCGCGGGCGATGCCGATCCTTTGCCTCTGGCCGCCCGAGAACTCATGGGGGTAGCGGCGCATGTGGTCCGGGGAAAGCCCCACCAGCTTAAGAAGCTCCGCCACCCTTTCCGTGCGTTCCTGGGGCGTCTTGCCGATCCCGTGGATGATGAGGGGCTCGGCGATGATGTCCCCCACGGTCATGCGGGGGTTCAAGGAGCTGAAGGGATCCTGGAAGATGATCTGCATCCGGCGGCGGTAGGGGCGGAGTTTGTCCTTGGGCAGGTCCGTGATGTCCTGTCCGTCGAAGAGGATGCGCCCCCCCGTGGGCTCGATGAGGCGGAGCAGGGTCCGGCCCACCGTGGTCTTGCCGCTTCCCGACTCCCCCACCAGGCCCAGGACCTCCCCCTTCTTGATGGCAAAGGAAACCCCGTCCACCGCCTTGACGCTTCCCACCACCCGGGAGAGGATCCCGCCGCGGATGGGGAAGTGCTTCTTCAGGTCCCGGATTTCCAGGAGGACATGGTTGCCGTTCATGCCCGCACCTCCCGGATCTCCCGCCAGCGCACGCACCGCACCTGGCGGCCGTCACCCGTGTCCTCCAGGGGTGGCACCTCCCGGTCGCAAAGGCCCTCCACGTAGTGCTTGCACCGGGGGTGGAAGGCGCACCCTGGGGGCAGGTACAGGGGGTTCGGCACGTTTCCGGGGATGGCCTCGAGGCGCTCCCTCCGCTCCGCCGCCAGGTCCAGCCGGGGCACGGAGTGCAGAAGCCCCCGGGTGTAAGGGTGGAGGGGATCCTTGAAAAGCGGCACCACGTCCGCCTGCTCCACCACCCGCCCCGCATACATCACCACCACCCGGTCCGCCATCTCCGCCACCACCCCAAGGTTGTGGGTGATGAAGAGGATCGCCATCCCCAGCTCCTCCTGCAGCCTCTTCATCAGCTCCAAAATCTGCGCCTGGATGGTGACGTCCAAGGCCGTGGTGGGCTCGTCGGCGATGAGCAGCGAGGGATTGCAGGAAAGGGCCATGGCGATCATCACCCTTTGCCGCATTCCCCCGGACATCTGATGGGGGTAGTTGGCAAGCCGCTTCTTGGGCTCGGGAATCCCCACCAGGTCCAGCATGTGGGCGGCCAGCTCCATGGCCTCCTTCCGGCTTTTCCCCTGGTGGAGCATGATGGCCTCGGCGATCTGGTCCCCCACCGTGTACACGGGGTTTAAGGAGGTCATGGGCTCCTGGAAGATCATGGCGATGTCGTTGCCCCTGATCCTCCGCATCTCCGCCTCGGAAAGCCGCGTGAGGTCCTTCACCTGCCCGTCCTTCCCCCGAAAGAGGACCTGACCCCCCACGATCCGGCCGGGAGGCGTGGGAATCAGGCGCATGATGGCCAAAGAGGTCACGCTCTTGCCCGACCCCGACTCCCCCACCACCGCCAGGGTTTCCCCTTTGTCCACATGGAAGGAAACCCCGTCCACCGCCTTCACCACTCCGTCATCGGTGAAGAAGTGGACTTTAAGGTCTCTCACCTCCAGTAACCGCTTTTCATCCATGCGTACTCCTTTGAGCACCGCCGTCTAAACACCTCATCCGTTATACGCCATACCGGGTCAAAAGAGAAGGCCTAGGCCTTCCGCCTGGGATCCAAGGCATCCCGCAGGCCATCGCCCAGGAAGTTCCAGGACAGCACGGAAAGGAAGATGAAGAACCCGGGCCACAGCACCCAGGGCCGGTCGGTGAAGGAGGCAAACCCCCCCTGCTGGGCCGATTGCAGGAGAAGCCCCCAGCTGGTGTAGGGCTCCGTGACCCCAAGCCCCAGGAAGGAAAGCCCGCTTTCCCCCAGGATGAAGCCGGGTATGGTCAGGGAGAGGCTCACGATCACATAGCTGGCAGTGGCAGGCAGGATGTGGCGGGCGATGATGCGCCCATCCGAAGCCCCCAAGGCCCTGGCCGCCTGCACGTAGTCCATCTCCCGCACGGAGAGGACGATCCCCCGCACCACCCGGGCCAATCCCCCCCAGCCGATGAAGCCCAAAAGCCCCACCACCAGGTAAAAGGTGATGAGCGGATCAATGTTGGTGGGAAACACCGCCCGCAAGGAGATGAGGAGGAAAAGGCTGGGAATGGCGGCAATGATCTCCACGGTGCGCATGATGAGGTCGTCAGGATCGAGCTTCAAAGGCTCCCGGAAAACCTTCCAAAGGATAAGAAGGGCTCCCCCAAAACCCAGGAGCAGGACGACCCCATCCACCGCCAGGGAAAAGACACCCTTGCCAGGGCTGAGCCGCACAAAGGACCAGGCCAAGAAAAGAACGCCAGCGGCCACTGCCAGCCAGAGAAGAAGGCCCACAAGCCCCAGCACCCCGCTCCAGCCGCGCCAGGCTCGAGGGGGGAGGGAAAGGGCAAAGGGCCGCCCCGAAAAGTAGCCGGCGATGCCCCCCAGCAAGAGCCCCAGGGCGAAGGAAACCAAAGCGGAAAGGATACCGATGGTAAGGGATACCTGCCCCCCGTAGACGATCCGGCTGAAGAGGTCCCGGCCAAAGTTATCCGTACCCATAAGGAAGATGCGCCCCGGGGGATCCACCCCAATGAGCCTTAGGTCGGAGCGGAACACCTTGAAGACGGTGTAGGGCTGGTCGGGGGTTCGCACGAAAAAGCGCAGGTAGAACTTGCCCTGGGATGGATCCTCCTCGTAACGGGGCTGGAGGGTTACCGGATCAATGCTGCGTTTGGTGGCGTAGACAAAAGGCCGACTGAGCCTTCCCGTTTCGGGGTCCACAAAGTGGATTCGGGTGGGCGGGTGGTTCCCCTTGGGGGGATAGAGCTCATAGTAGTTGGGATCGTAGGGGCTGAAAAACCCGGCGAAGGCGGCCATCAGGTAAAGCACCAGAAGAATGCGCCCGCCCCAGACCGCCAGGCGGTGCTTGCGAAACTGGCGCAAAACCAGCTGGGTGCGGGCGGTAGAAGACGAAAGGCGTTCCACAGATCACCCCTATTCGTAGCGGATCCTGGGGTCCACCCAGGCCAGGAGGAGATCGGAGATGAGGTTGCCGATCATCAAGAGGACCAGGCTCACCGTGAGAAAACCGGCGATCACGTAAAGGTCCTGGTTGGCGATGGCGTCCAGGAAAAAGGGGGTAATACCCGGCCAGGCCATAACCACCTCCACGAACCCCGCTCCCGAGATCAGGCTGGGAAGAAGCCCGCCCAAGGTGGCCACAAAGGGAATCACCGCGTTGCGAAAGGCATGCTTGTAGAGGACCACCCGCTCGGCCAAGCCCTTGGCCCGGGCGGTTCGGATATAGTCCTGCCCCAAGACCTCCAGCATCTGTCCCCGCATGAGGCGGGAAAGCCCGGCGATATCGTTGGCGGTGGCCACCAGCACAGGCACCACCGCATGCCAGGCGATGTCCAGGATCTGGCGCAAGGGCGGCATCTGCTCAAAGCCGCTGCTGGTCATGCCGGAAACCGGAAAGATAAGGGTACCCGTGCGGAACTTGATCTGGAGAAGCACGTAGATGGCGATGAGCGCCAGGAAAAAGCTGGGCACGGAAAGCCCGATATACGCCAGAAAGGAAAGGATCCTGTCCCCCAAGGAGTACTGGCGCACCGCCCCATAGACGCCGATGGGAATGGCCACCAGGTACAGAAGAAGGGTGGAGGGGATGACGATTACCATGGAGTTCACCACTCGAGGCCAGATCACCTCCAGAACCGGCGCTTGGAAAGCGAAGGAGTAGCCCAGGTTGAGGTGGAGGAGGTTATTCATCCAGAGGAGGTACTGCTCGTAGATGGGCCGGTCCAGGCCGAACTGGGCCCTAAGGCGGGCGATGGTCTCCGGGGTTACCTTGGGATCCAGCTCCAGCTGGGTCAGGTAATCCCCCGGGGCCAGCTGGATGATGAGGAAGGCCAGGAAGGTAGCCCCGAAGAAGGTGGGGATCAGGTACAGGATTCGGCGAAGGATATATGCGGTCATGGCTTCCCAAAGTATCCCCGGGGCCGATAGACCCCGGGGATACTCTACAGCTAGCTCACTTCTTGATGAAGGTCAGCTCCAGCTCCCGCTGGCCCCAGATGCTGCTGATGATGGCATCGGGGTGCTCCCCACCCAGACGGTTGTTCCAGGCGGGGTGGTAGTTGGGCCCGGCGATGTAGATGACGGGAAGGAGCTGGGCCTCAATCTCCTGCATGCGGTAGCCGATCTCCACCCGCTTCTTGAAGTCCAGCTCGGTGCGGCCACGGGAGTAAAGGGCATCCAGCTGGGTTTCCCTGGGGTCCAGGCACTGGCCCGACTTGTTCCACATGTGCAGGTTGCCCTTGCAGGGCACCACGTTGGGGCCAAAGGGCCAGTCTAGGCTCCCGCCGGAGAGGCCGATGATGATGGCGTCAAAAGGCCGGTCGGGGCCAGAGGAGAGGAGCTGGCCCACCAGGGTGTTGAAGTCTATGGCCTGGAAGTTGACCTTGACCCCCACCTTCTTGGCCTCGTCCACGAAGATCTTGGCGATCTGCTCCCGCTGGTTGTTGCCGGCGTTGGTGGCGAGGTTAAACTCTAAGCGGCGTCCCTGACGGTCCACCAGGAAGCCGTCCTTGTCCTTTTTGGTGAAGCCCAGCTCGGCCAAAAGCTTCGCCGCCTGCTTGGGGTTGTACTCGTACTTGGGCACCTTGGGGTTCACCCACTGGGTGAGGACCGGGTAGACGCTGCTGTACATGGGGGTGCCCAGGCCACCGTAGACGATGTCAATCACCGCCTGGCGGTTCACCAGGTGGCTCATGGCCCGGCGGAACTTATCCGAGCGGAAGAGGCTTTGCTTGAAGGGGTCCGAGGCCTTATTCCAGTTGAAGACCATGAACTGGCTCGAGGCCACGGGGGAGGCGTTGACCTTGAGGGTGGCGTCCAGGCGGCCCTGCTGGATGGCCTGGCGCACCTGGGAAATGTGGTCTACGGTAGCGGGGGCAAAGAGGTCAATGTTGCCTGCCAGGAACTCCGCCAGCTGGGCGTTCACGTCCTTGACGATCTTGATCTCGTAGCGGTCCAGGTAGGGCAAGGGGTTTCCGGCCTCGTCCTTGTTCCACTCCCCGAAGGCCGGGTTGCGCTTCAGGACCAGGCGCTCACCCGGGCGGTAGCTCTCAATGAGCCAGGGCCCGCCGGAGACGATGTTCTCCGGCTTCTCGTTCAGGGTCCACATCTTCTTGATGCCCTCGGCCCCTTCCTTCTGGTAGACGGGCCCGAAGATGTGGGCCGGCCACGGCGCAAAGCTGGCCACGGCAAAGGCGTCCGCATCGGTCTTGGGGTAGATGAAGCGGATGGTGTAGTCGTCAATCTTGCGCAGGGTGATAGGCTTGCCGTCAATAAAGAAGGTATCGTAGAGGTTGGACCCCACCGCCTTATCCGTGTGGATGCGCCAGGTCATGATCCAGTCGTCGGCAGTGATGGGCTTGCCGTCGGACCACTTCATCCCCCGGCGGATCTTGAAGGTGATCTCCAGCTTGTTGGGGCTGATGGTCCAGGACTCCGCCATGTAGGGAATCCAATCCCCGGTGGTGGGGTCGCGCCTCACGAGGCCGCGATCCCCGGAAATGAGGTCAGGGACGCTGTCCGCCTCGGCGGTGATAAAGGGGTTAAAGGTACGGTAGTCGGAAATAACCGCTGCCCGCAGCGTACCGCCCCGCTTCACCTCAGAGGGCTTGGCCACCGTCCACTTCTGGGGCCAGACAAAGGTTTGGGCGCTGGCCACGCCGGCCAGCGCGATAAGGCCTGCCATCCACACCAGGGCTCTTCTCATATTCTCGCCTCCCCTTGCCTTACGGCGCTAAGGCTACACGTTCCGTTTAGCCCCTGTCAAGCACGCTTGACCGGCGGGGGGGTTCGTGAAAAAATCCCCTGCATAAGGAGGCGGCCATGAAAGCGGTGGTCATGGAGGCGAGAGGCGGCCCGGAGGTGCTCAAGGTGGCGGAGGTGCCTACACCCGAGCCAGGGCCCAAGGAGGTGCGCTTACGGGTGAAGGCAGCGGCCCTCAACCACCTGGACGTCTGGGTGCGCAAGGGGGTGGCGAGCCCCAAGCTTCCCCTCCCCCACGTGCTGGGCGCGGACGCCAGCGGGGTGGTGGACGCGGTGGGCCCCGGGGTCACGGCCTTCGCGCCGGGGGACGAGGTGGTGGTGAACCCCGGCCTTTCCTGCGGCCACTGCGAGCGGTGCCTGGCGGGGGAAGATAACCTCTGCCCCAAATACGAGATACTGGGCGAACACCGCTTTGGAGCTTACGCCGAGTACCTGGTGGTACCCGAGGTGAACCTCCTCAAGAAGCCACCAAACCTTTCCTTTGAAGAGGCCGCTGCCATCCCCCTGACCTTCCTCACCGCCTGGCAGATGGTGGTGGACAAACTCCAGGTGCGCCCCGGGGAGGACGTCCTGGTGATGGCCGCAGGAAGCGGGGTCAGCGTGGCCGCCATCCAGATCGCCAAGCTCTTCGGGGCCAGGGTTATCGCCACCGCAGGCTCGGAGGAAAAGCTCAGGAAGGCCAAGGAGCTGGGAGCCGATGAAACCGTGAACTACACCCACCCCGACTGGCCCAAGGAGGTGCGCCGCCTAACCGGCGGGAAGGGCGCCGACAAGGTGGTGGACCACACCGGGGCCCTTTACTTTGAGGGGGTGATCCGGGCCACGGCCAATGGGGGCAGGATTGCCATCGCCGGGGCTTCCTCGGGATACGAGGGCACCCTTCCCTTCGCCCATGTGTTCTTCCGGCAACTTTCCATCCTAGGCTCCACCATGGGCTCCAAAAGCCGTCTTTTCCCCATCCTGCGCTTTGTGGAACAGGGAAGGCTAAAGCCCGTGGTGGGGCAGGTCCTTTCCTTGGAGGAGGCTGCGGAGGGACACCGCCTCCTGGAGGAGCGGCGCGTCTTTGGAAAAGTGGTGCTACGGGTGGACTAGTCTTCTCCAGGCGGGAGAAAGATCCCACCTTCGTGGTAAACTGGCGGACCATAGGGCGAAGATTATGGGATGGGATCAAGACCTTTGTCCCTAACCGGAAGTCGCCGCCCATAGGGTTTCCTTAAGGGTAGAATGCAGGGCGAGGTGAGGCCATGGAGCACACCGACGTGATCATCATTGGTGCGGGCCCCGCTGGGCTTTTTGCGGGTTTTTACGTGGGCATGCGAGGGCTTTCCTTCCGCTTCATCGACCCCTTGCCCGAGCCAGGGGGACAGCTTTCCGCTTTGTATCCGGAGAAATACATCTACGACGTGGCGGGCTTTCCCAAGGTGTATGCCAAGGACCTAGTGAAGGGCTTGGTGGAGCAGGTGGCTCCCTTCAACCCCATTTACAGCCTGGGGGAGCGGGCGGAAACCCTGGAGAGAGAAGGGGACCACTTCAAGGTGACCACCTCCTCCGGGAACACCTACACCGCAAAGGCGGTAATCATTGCCGCCGGAGTGGGTGCCTTTGAGCCCAGGCGCCTGGGTGCCCCGGGGGAAAAGGAGCTGGAGGGCAAGGGCGTTTACTATGCGGTGAAGACCAAGGCCGAGTTCCAGGGCAAGCGGGTCCTCATCGTGGGAGGTGGGGATAGCGCCGTGGACTGGGCCCTGAACCTTCTGGGCACCGCTAAGGAGATCACCCTGATCCACAGGAGGCCCCAGTTCCGGGCCCACGAGGCCAGCGTGAAGGAGCTTTTCAAAGCCCATGAGGAAGGGCGCCTTACCGTGCTCACCCCCTACGAGGTCCGGCGGATTGAAGGGGATACCCAGGTGCGCAAGGCGGTGATCTTCCACAACGGAACCCAGGAGGAAAAGGAGCTAGAGGTGGACGCTGTGCTGATCCTGGCGGGCTACCTCACCAAGCTGGGGCCCCTGGCCAACTGGGGGCTGGAGCTGGAAAAGAACAAGATCAAGGTGGACACCACCATGGCCACCAGCATCCCCGGGGTCTACGCCTGCGGCGACATCGTCACCTACCCGGGGAAGCTTCCCCTAATCGTGCTGGGTTTCGGCGAAGCCGCCATCGCCGCCAACCACGCCGCCGCCTACGCCAACCCCGCCCTCAAGGTGAACCCCGGGCACTCCTCGGAAAAGGCCGAGGAGAAAGCACCGGCCTGAGATTCCTCTCCGCTACTCACGGGCCCCGAGTAGCCCGGGGCCTGGCTTTGTCCTAAGATGGGAGCATATGCGGGTTGCCCTTTTCATTGACGGATCCTACATGTACCTTGCCACCAAGCGCCTGGGCTGGAACGTGGACCACCGCCGGGTGCTCACCCAGTTCGCCACCCCGGAGCAGCTTTACAACGCCTTCTACTACGTGCCCATCACCGATCCCGAGGACGAGCGTCAGCAGCGCTTCATAGATGCCCTGGTCTTTATGGGCTACACGGTCCGGAGCCGCTTGGTCCGGGGAGAAGCCCGGTTTGAGGCCATGATGGCCACGGACCTCCTCACCACCGCCCCCCGCTGGGACCGGGCCATCGTGGCCAGCGGTTCGGGAGAACTGGCCCACACCTTCAGCGCCCTAAGGGCCATGGGGAAGGAAATCCACCTCCTTGGCGTGCACGAGCTGGCGGACCTCGAGCTCCGCAACCAGGCGGACCGCTTCCTGAACCTCCCCGAGTGGCGGGAGGTGCTGGAGAGAACCCTGGGGGGCCGCCGCATCTACGCGGGCTACCCCGTGGAGGCCACGGTGGAGGTGCCCCCCGCCCCGGTGGAAGACGCCCAGTCCTGACCTATGCCCCCGGGCCCCTGGCTGGTGCTGCTGGCAGCGGGCCTTTTCTACCTGGCCCTTCCCATCCCCCCTACCCTACCCCCCTCCCCAAGCCTCAGGGATCTTCTCCCCTACCCAAGGGAAGAGCGGGAGGCTTGGGTGAGCCTCCACCTGAGCTTGAAGGCCAGCCTGCACCTGCTTTTAGGGGAGAAAGTGGCCCGGGCCTACGACCGCCTCTTGCGCCTCGAGCTCAAAAACCAGCGCTCCGGCAAGCGCGCCGCATACCCCGAAGCCAAAAGCGCCCTCCTGGCGGCCAAGCGCTGGGTGGAGGCCATCGGCCAGGCCAAGCGGGGCCAGAAGGTGAGCCTCGAGGGCCTACCCACCGCCCCCCACCACGTACTTCCCTACGCCCGGGAGATCCGCGCCGCCGCCTCCGCCCTCGGCATTCCTTATGGGGTGCTGGCCGCCATTGTGGATAACGAGCAGTACGGGGGGGACAAGGCCTTGGGGCTTTCCCGGGGGGTGCGGGAAGCGGCGGACGGCTTAGCCCAAGGTCTGGCCGAGGTCCAAGGCCACGCCCCTTTGAGCCGCACCCTGGGCCCGGCCCAGATGAGCTGGGAGGATGCCCTCAAGCAACAGGACCGCCTGCGACTCTTCGGGGCCTGGGATCCAGCAAGACCCTTCCCCAAGACCGAGGCCGAGGCCAGGAAGGCCCTCGAGGATCCCTACCTCAACCTCCTCTTCACCGCAAGCCGGCTTAGAGGCTACTTCAACGCCCTCCTCGGCCTCCCCCCACGGGATACCCGCCTTCTGGATGACCCCTGGCTCTACTACCTGGGCCCCGCCTGGCACAACCATCCCCTACGGGCCCAGAACCTGGAGACCTGGGAGGATAGCTTCCACGGCTTTTTCAAAGGCCTCCTCTACCAGGTGGTCCTGGAAGGACGCTGGCACCTGGAAGGCCGCACCCTCCTGCCCCTTAAAGCCTGGGGGCCTGGGGCACAGGACCCAGCTCCCTCCTCCGTCCCCGCCCTAACGCCCTAGATCCGTTCCATCCAGGGAAGGGGCTCCCCGGGGGGTAAAACAGGCCAGCGCCCCTCTTTCATGTGGCGGAAAATGGCCTCCACCGCTTTTTCTGCTTCCTCCACCCAAGCCTTGGGGTAAAGGAAGCGCTTGGCCAAAAACTCCTCCCGGTCGAAGACCTGGCAGGTATGGTCGGCCTGGCAACGCACGTCCAGCTCGAGGTCGTACTGGCGAAAACCCCTTCCCGTCCACTCTGCCGGGGTTTGCACGTTCCAGTAATACTCCAGCACCCGGCCCTCCCTCACATCCGGCCCCCCGGAGTACCAGGCCCCGGGGAAGAAGGCCACATAGGCATCGTGGTCCAGGACCACCGCCTTCCCCTTGGCCACGTGGTGAAAGGTCCCGCCCTGTGGCAAAAGGGTCAGGACGCCTTCAGGTGTCACCTCCACCACCCAGGCTTCCCAGAAGTAGTGGAGCACATCCCCGGGAAACTTCCAAAACTCCACCCGAACGCGATCCCCAGGGGCAAGCGGCCAATCCATATCCCCACCGGCCCGGCCTTCAGCCAGATGACGCCCCAGCTCACCTGGGGTCCAGGGCTGGGCAAAGCCGGTCTACTTCTTGGTGCTGATGCCCAGGACCTTATAGAGGGCGCAGAAGCCGGTGACCGCCGTGAAGAGGAGGACCACCCCCACGATCCCCAGGATCCAGTTCCAGGGGGATGCCGACTGGAAAGCGAAGTAGAAGAGGACCAGGGCCAGAATAAAGCGAATCACCCTATCGGTGGTGCTCTCGTTTACGGTCATAGGCTTCACCTCTAAATGGAAGTATACACCCTAAAGCGCGGTCCCTTGTCCTGCCTTGTGCTACAATGCTTTTCTGGCGTGGGCCGTTAGCTCAATCGGTCAGAGCGGCCGGCTCATAACCGGTTGGTTGCAGGTTCAAGTCCTGCACGGCCCACCAGCGCCCTATCTGCAAGAGTCCCGCCTCCTCAAGAGGCGGGAAACGTGTTTGTACCAGCCCCTTCCTCTGGCAGAATCTAGCTATGGAGGCCCTGCAAGCCTTTCAAATCCTGGATCTGCGCATCGGCCGCATCTTGAAGGCCGAACCCCACGAGAAAGCCCGCAAACCCAGCTACAAGCTCTGGATCGACCTCGGGCCCTTAGGGGTCAAACAGAGTTCCGCCCAGATTACCGAGCTTTACCGCCCCGAGGACCTGGTGGGCCGCCTGGTGGTGTGCGCGGTGAACCTGGGAACCCGCTCCATCGCAGGCTTTCCCTCCGAGGTGCTGGTCCTGGGGGCTAAGGATGCCGAGGGCCGGGTGGTCCTCCTCACCACAGAGCGGGAGGTACCCCTGGGGGAAAGGGTCTTCTAGCGGGTCCGGGTCACCTTGGTGAGGTGCCGGGGCCGGTCCGGATCCAGGCCCCGGGCCCGGGATAGAGCCTCCGCCTTGGGATAGAAGGCCTGGGCCAGGAAAAGAGGGGTGATCTCGGGCACGGAGGCCACGGGAAGCGCCAGGGGAGAATCCGCCAGGGCCAAGGCATCGGGTTCCGGGGAGAGAACGAGAAGATGAGCCCCTTTCGCCTTTAACCCCTCGAGGGTGGAAAGCAGGGCCTCCAAGGCCTCATCCTTTTGCACCAAGGCCAGCACCGGAAAGCCAGCCTCCAAAAGGGCCTGGGGACCGTGGAGGAACTCCGCCGCCGAAAACCCCTCCGCATGAAGCCCCGCCACCTCCTTCAGCTTCAAGGCCGCCTCGAGGGCCACGGGGTACGTGAACCCCCGCCCCAGGACGAAAAGGTTTTCCGCATCTTCCAGGTAATCCAGCTCCCCCGAGGCCTCCAAGGCCCGGTGCAAGGCCTCGGGTAAGGCGGGAAGGACCTGGCGCAGGCGGCTTTCCTCCACCAGCTGGGCCAGGAGGTGGAGGGTGGCGGCCAGCATGGCGAGGAAGCTCTTGGTGGCGGCCACCGCCTTCTCCTCCCCGGCATGGAGGGGAAGGACCACCTCCGCCATCCGGGCAAGAGGGCTCTCCTCCCGGTTCACCAGGGCCACGGTGAGGGCTCCCTGGGAGCGGTAGGCGCTTACCACCTCCAAAAGGTCGGGGCTTTCCCCGCTTTGGCTAAAGGCGAGAAGAAGGGAGGGAAAAGGCACCCTGGGCCTAGCCCGGTAAAGGGTGAGGACGGAAGGGGCCAAGGAGAGAACCGGCCACTCCAATCGGGCCTCGAGGAGGTACTTGGCAAAAAGGGCCGCGTGGTCGGAACTCCCCCGGGCCACGGTAAGGGTGAGGGCCGGGGGGCGCTTCCTCAGGAAGCGGGCCAAGCTCCTCACCTCGCCCTCGTTCTCCCTAAGGAGGCGCTCTATGACCTTGGGGGCTTCCTCCGCCTCGGTACGCATCCAAGAGGCCATAGGTTCACTATAGGGCACGGGAAGCCCCCTCCTGCCACCTGGTCCTTCCCAGAAGGTAGTGGTATACTTCCACGGATGGACCGCATCGTCATCCGGGGGGCACGGGAGCACAACCTCAAGAACATCAGCCTGGAGCTCCCGCGGGGCAAGTTCATCGTCATCACCGGGGTTTCCGGCTCGGGCAAGAGCACCCTGGCCTTTGACACCATCTACGCAGAGGGGCAGCGGCGCTATGTGGAAAGCCTCTCCAGCTACGCCCGCCAGTTCCTGGGGGTCATGGACAAGCCCGAGGTGGAAAGCATCGAGGGCCTCTCCCCCGCCATCTCCATCGACCAGAAAACCACCAGCCACAACCCCCGCTCCACCGTGGGCACGGTGACGGAGATCCACGACTACCTCCGCCTTCTTTATGCCCGCATCGGCACCGCCTACTGCCCGGAGTGCGGCCGCCCTATTGAGAAGCAGTCTGCTAGCGAGATCACCGACCGCCTCCTGAAGAACCCCCCGGGCACCCGGGCCATCCTCATGGCTCCTTTGGTGCGGGGGAGAAAGGGGGAGTACCGCAAGCTTTTCCAGCAACTCATGAAGGAAGGCTACGCCCGGGTGCGGGTGGATGGGGTCATCTACCTCCTGGAGGAGGCCCAGAACCTAAACCTGGAAAAGTACGAGAAGCACGACATTGACCTGGTGATCGACCGGGTGGTCCTTAAGGAGGAGGAACGCCCCCGCATCGCCGAGGCAGTGGAGCTCGCCCTCCTTAGGGGCGAGGGGCTCATGCGGGTCCTTTACCCGGATTCCGGCCAGGAGGAGCTTTTCTCCGAGAAGTTCGCCTGTCCCGAGCACGGAAGCGTCCTGGAGGAGCTCGAGCCCCGCATCTTCTCCTTCAACGCCCCCTACGGGGCCTGCCCTGCCTGCTCGGGTCTGGGTTACAAGCAGGAGTTTGACCCTGAGCTCATCGTGAACCCGGAGCTCTCCCTGGCCGAGGGGGCCATCCTGCCCTGGGCCCGGGGGCGGGACACGGGGCGAAGCTACCTCTGGGACCGGCTTCGGGCCTTGGCAGAACACATGGGCTTCGACCTCAAAACCCCCTTCAAGGACCTGCCGGAGGAAGCCCAGCAGGCCGTGCTCCACGGCCTTCCCGAGCCCTTTGAGGTGGTCTTCCGCCGGGGAGGCAAGGAAACCTTCCGGGTGGAGGTCCACTACGAGGGGGTCATCCCCTGGCTGCAGAAGCGGTACCAGGAGGCGGAGTCCGAAGGGGTCAAGGAGGTGCTGGAAGGCTTCATGTCGCAGAAGCCCTGCCCGGTGTGCGGCGGCACCCGCTACAAGAAGGAAGTGCTCTCCGTAAGGGTGGCGGACAAGAACATCGCCGAGGTTTCGGCCCTGCCCGTTCGCGAGGCCCTGGAGCTTTTCCGGAACCTCGAGGCCTATCTCTCCCCCTTCCAGGCCCAGATCGCCCGCCCCATCCTGCGGGAGATCGTGGAGAGGCTGGGCTTCCTGGTGGGGGTGGGGCTGGACTACCTCACCCTGGACCGAGCCGCCAACACCCTCTCCGGAGGGGAGGCCCAAAGGATCCGCCTGGCCACCCAGGTGGGAAGCGGCCTCACCGGGGTGCTTTACGTGCTGGACGAGCCCAGCATCGGCCTCCACCCCAGGGACAACCAGCGCCTCATCCAGACCCTGAAGCGCCTCCAGGGGCTGGGAAACACCCTGATCGTGGTGGAACACGACGAGGAAACCATGCGGGCCGCGGACTGGATCGTGGACATGGGACCGGGGGCCGGCATCCACGGAGGAGAGGTAGTGGCCCAAGGACCCCTGGAGGAGATCCTTAAAAGCAAGGAGAGCCTTACCGGGGCCTACTTAAGGGGGGAAAAGCGAATCCCCGTGCCCAGGGAGCGCAGGAAGGGGAACGGCAAGTGGCTGGTGCTTAAAGGGGCCCGGGAGCACAACCTGAAAAACATCACCTTGAAAATCCCCTTGGGCCGGTTCGTGGCCGTAACGGGGCCTTCGGGCTCGGGAAAGAGCACCCTGATCCACGATGTCCTCTACGCCGCCTTGGCCCAAAAGCTCATGCGGGCCAAGACCACCCCTGGAGCCTACGAATCCCTGGAGGGAGTGGAGCACCTGGACAAGGTGATCGAGATCGACCAGTCCCCCATCGGCCGCACCCCTCGCTCCAACCCCGCCACCTACACCGGGATCTTTGACGAGATCCGCGACCTCTTTGCCAAGACCCCGGAGGCCAGGAAGCGGGGCTATGGCCCGGGCCGCTTCTCCTTCAACGTGAAGGGGGGGCGGTGCGAGGCCTGCGGGGGCGACGGCACGGTGAAGATTGAGATGCTCTTTTTGCCCGACCTCTACATACCCTGCGAGGTGTGCAAGGGCAAGCGCTACAACAAGGAGACCCTCGAGGTGAAGCTCAGGGGCAAGAGCATCGCCGACGTCCTGGACATGACCGCCGAGGAAGCCCTGGAGTTTTTCCAGAACGTTCCCACTATCGCCCGCAAGCTCCAGCTCATGGTGGACGTGGGCCTGGGCTACATGCGCCTGGGCCAGCCCTCCCCCACCCTTTCCGGGGGGGAGGCCCAGAGGATCAAGCTGGCCACGGAGCTGGGCCGTAAGTCCACGGGCCGCACCCTCTACATCCTGGACGAGCCCACCACCGGCCTTCACTTTGACGACGTGGCCAAGCTTCTGGATGTGCTCCATCGCCTGGTGGACGCCGGGAACACCGTGGTGGTCATCGAGCACAACCTGGACGTGGTGAAGACCGCCGACTGGGTGATAGACCTGGGCCCCGAGGGGGGCGACCGGGGCGGGGAGATCGTGGCCGAGGGTACCCCGGAGGAGGTGGCCCTCACGGGTAGCCCCACAGGGGTCTTTTTGGCCAGAATCCCCGAGATCGCCCAAAGGCTGAAGGTGGCCGCGGACTAAGCCTTGGCTTTGGCGGATTTCCTGGAAACCTGGGTGGGCTGGCTTCGGGCCAGAATCCCTTCCAGGGCCAAGGACAGGGATTTCTCTACCTCCTCCCCGAAATCCCGGTTAGGGGTATAGGCCGCCCAGCGCAAGGCGGCGAGGAAGTAAAGGTCAGCCAAGGTGCGGCCCATCCGCTCCAGGGAAAGGTCCTGCCGCACCACCCCCTTTTCCCGCAAGGGCTTCAGGACCTCGGCGATCAAGTCCCCCAAAGGCAGGGCCAGGAAGGCGGCCTTGGCCCGGACCGGATCGGGGTTTAAAAGCTCGTAGAGAAGGGGCAAAAGAAGGTCCTTCTCCGCCTGGGTGAAGCCCGCAAGGCGCTGGAAGAGATAGCGCAAAAGGGCCAGGGGATCCTCCTTCTGGGCCAGGCGCCGCCTTACCTCCTCTCTGAGGTCCGCAAGAAGCAGGCTCCCGTACTCCAGGAGCACGGCTTCCTTATAGGGGTAGTAGTTGAAGAAGGTACCCCGGGACACGTGGGCGGCCTTGGCGATATCGGTGGCGGTGGTTTCCCGGAAACCCTGCTGGCGGAAAAGGGCCATGGCCGCCTGGAAGATGCGCTCCCGGCGCCGCTTTTTCTGATACTCCCTCACGGTCATGGGGGTAGTGTACTACCGTATAAACTTAAAGCTCAATCGCTTTTTGCGCCCAATCCTCTAAAGCCTTAAGCAGGGATAACCCCCCCAGGGTGGTATAGACCTTGGCCTCCCGGTGGAAGGAACCATCCGCCACCTGGTAGCCCTGCTTGGTCAAGGCCTGGGCCACCTCCCCCGGGGCCACCACCCGGGTAGGAAGCCGGCCCGCCTCCGCCAGGAAGAGGTGGGCGTTGAATCCCAAAAACACCGCCTCCACCCCCTCCCAGATCTCCTGCAAAAAGGCCAGGTAGGCAGGATCCTGGGCCATCCGGCCTGGCCTTTTGGCCCCGGGGATGAGGAGGGCTTTGGGCGGGGGGGCCGCGGGAAAGGCGTAGGTGGGGGTCCAGACGGAACCCGCCAGGGCCGGGGTTCCCTTGCGGCCCTTGGCCACGGTGTAAGCAGGGTATTCCAGGCGCCGGGCTGCCTCGAGGGCTAGGGCCGCCTCCAGCTCGGAGAACTCGGGGAGGAGCAAGATGGCTAGCACTTTAGACCATTATGGCAGAAGCCGGTAGAGGAGAAGGGCCGCCTCCCCCCGGGTCACGGGATCGGTGCCTGCCAGCTTATCCTCTCCCAGAGCCTGCAAGAGCTGGTTGAGGAGGGCCCGCCTTAAAGGCCTTTGCAGTTCCCCCCGGTAGAGCTCCCGGGCTTTCAGGACCACCCTTAGGCGCTCCTCAGGCCCTTTTGCCCGGTAGTAGTGCTCCAGGTTGGCCAAAAAATCCCCCAGGAGAATGGGTTCAGAAAGGCCCAAGGAGCCTTTTAAATAGTAGGGTCCGGCGAAGAGCCCGCGCCTCAGGAGGGCCACCGCCTCCCGGTACCCTGGCCTTTCCGCCTCCACCCGGCCTCCCTCCGGGGAGGAAAGCCTGGCCCCCCTTTGGGCAAGCCGCTTGCGCAGCGCCTCGAGGGCCTGCCCGCTTGCGGCCAGCTCGTGAAAATCCGCCAGGGGCACCTTCATAAGCCCTGCTTGCGGGGCCTTCCGCAGGAGGGCCACCGCCACCCCTGCCGCCTCCCCCAAGGCCATCTGCAAGGGAACCACCCGGGCGGAAAAGGCGGCCACGCTGTCAAACCCCGCCGCCTGGGAAACCACCAGGAGGTTTCTCAACTCCTGGGGCACCAGGCTCCGGAAGGGCACCCCGTAGGGTGCCGGGGTACCCAAAAGGTAAGGGGTTTCCCCCGGAAAGTAGGCCTGGCCGTCCAAGGGGTACCCCCCCAGGGCCACGGCGTCGGGAAAGGTCCGGCCCAGGAGGACCTCATCAGCCTTAAGGCGGTAAAGGGCCTTCAGGTGGCGGCTTTCCCGGACATAGAGGCTAGGGGCCACCCCGGCCAGGCGGGCGGTGCCAAAGAGGAGGGGATCCTTCTCCCGCAGGTAGGCCACCACCCGCTCGGCCTCGAGGGCCGCTTCCAGGCGCATGCGCTCCAGGCTCAAAGGATCCGCCCCCTCCACCCCGAAGAGGAGAAGGGCGTTGACCAGCAGGCTCCCGTCGTCCTGGCGGGCCAGGTTCAAGCCCCGAAGGGCATAGCGGCTGGGATCGGAGGGGAGGTAACCCCGCACCAGGCCTGCAAAACCCCAGCCGCTCCTCCCCCAGGCCCCCGCCCCCGTGCGCCGCACCTGGCCCTCGTAGTTGAGGGCCAGAAAGACGGCACCCCAGGGAACCCCCTCCAACCGGAAGACCAAGGTGGCCGCCATGCTCCGCTGGTCCAGACCCGTGTCCTCCCTCCCCTGGGTGAAGCTGGCCCCAGCGCGAAAGGCGAGTTCCGCGGTATCGGTGGCATCCACGAAGTAGGGAGCCTGAACGGGGCCCTCAGGGATCGCCACCAGGGTCAGGCGGCTCGCCTCCACCTCCACCCGGTCCAGGGGCACCTGCAACCGGACCTCCACCCCCGCCTCCCGGAGCATGGCCCACAGGGCTTCCTCCGCCCGCCTCACGTCAAAGGAAGGCTCCTGCCCGATACGGCGGTAGAAGTCACGAAAAAGCCCTCCCTGGAGGAGACCCTCCCGGTCCTTGGCCAGGTCCAGGGTAGCCAGCCACCCTTGGGTGAGAACCCCTCCTACCCCCCGCCCGGGTTCCAGGAGGAGGACCCTAAGGCCCTCCTGGGCCGCGGCCACCGCTGCCGTCACCCCTTGGGGGGTGGCACCGTAGACCACCAGGTCGTACTGGGCGTAGGTCAAGCCCAGGGAGAGGATAAAGGGAAAGAAGATGCGCAAGGCGGTAAGCATCTTGGCGAAAACCCCCGATATGGAATCAGGGCAGGCTTTGCTTGGCCTCCTGGTACTCGGCCACCAGCCGGGCAACCACCTCCTTGGCGGAAGGGAGATCCCGGATGAAGGCCACCCCGTGCCCGGCGGAATAAACTTCCTTCCAGGCCTTGCCCCCACCCTGGCGGAAGCGCTCCAGGGATTCCTTGAGGAAGTTGGCGGGCACCCCGGTCACCTCCGGGGTGTACTGGATGTCCTCAGGAGTGGCCCTCAAGAGGGCTTCCTTGTACTCCAAGGGGGCCTCGGACTCCAGGGTGGCGATGAAGCGGGTGCCGATATAGGCAGCATCCCCCAGGGCCAAGGCGGCGAGAAGCTGCCTTCCTGTGGCGATGCCTCCAGCGATGAGCACCGGCACCCCGAGTTCCTCCCTAAGCCAGGGCCCGAGGACAAAGGGGCTCACCATCCCGGCATGCCCCCCAGCCCCACTGGCCACCGCCACCAGGGCATCGGCCCCGGCTTCCACGGCCTTTCTTCCATGCCTTAACCCCACCACGTCGCACCAGACCACGCCACCATAGGCCTTGACCCGCTCCACCACCCGGGTAGGATCCCCCAAGGAGGTGACCACCAAGGGTACCCGGCGTTCCACCACGGCCTTTAGGTCCTCCTCGAGGCGGGGGTTGTCCTTGAGGATCAGGTTAACCCCAAAGGGCAGGCCCTGGGGAAAGCTCTCCAGGAACTCCCGGAAAGCCGCATGGGTTCGGAAGTTCAAGCTGGGGATGACCCCGATGGCCCCAGCCTCGGCCACCGCCTTAAGGAGCCTAGCCCCCGAGACCAAAAACATGGGGGCCGCCACGATGGGGTAGCGGATACCCAGCATGCGGGTGATAGCGGTTTCCATGGGAGAGATTTTACTGGGTTCAAGGATAATCATGGGGTGGAACCGGAACGCTCCCTAAGGCTTTCCATCTGGGAAGGAGCCCTGGCCATCCTCTTCCTCAACTGGAGCACAGGGGTGATCGTCACCGGGTATGCCCTGGCTCTGGGGGCCTCCCCCCAGGCCTTGGCCCTCCTGGGGGCCCTTCCCTTCCTGGCCCAGCTCCTGGCTCCACTGGCCCTTTTCCTACGGGGAAGCCGCAAGGCCCTAGTGGTGCGGCTGAACTTTCTAGCCCGCTTGCTCTTTCTGCCCGCTGTCTTGGCTGGCTTTCTTCCGGAGGACCTAAGGGTACCGAGCCTTCTCCTCTTTGCCGGGCTTTCCCAGCTTCTAGCCGCTCCCGTGGGCGTGCTTTGGCTCTCCTGGATGGCCGATCTGGTGGCGGAGGGAAGGCGGGGGCGCTACTTCGGCTTCAGGAATGCCCTCTTGGGCCTGGTGGGTACCTTGGGGAACCTCATGGGAGGCATGGTGGCCGATCGCCTCCCGCCCCCCACGGGCTACCAAGTCATCCTCCTTGTGGGAGTAGGCGCAGGCCTTCTTTCCGTCTTGCTTCTCCGCCTGCAATCCGAGCCCCCGGAGTCCCCACCTCCCCCGGCCTGGAAGGCCCTCGGGATAGCCTGGCGGGACCTAGCCTACCGGCGGTACCTGGTCCTCGTCTTCCTGTGGTATGGAGCAGTTATGGTTGGGGGGCCCTACGTGGTGCCCTATTTCATAAGGGTTGGCGGTTTGTCCATGACCGAAGTGGGCCTATGGACGGTGATCTCCGCCACCAGCGGCCTCTTGTTCGGTCCCATGTGGGGACGGGTAGCCGACCGCGAGGGGCACAAGGTGGTTCTCTTCCGCACGGGAATGGTGGCAGCCCTTATGCCCGGCCTTTGGCTTTTGGGCTCTTCAGCCCTTCCCTGGCCCATATGGCTCTCTGCCCTTGCTGACGCCCTGGCCTGGAGCGGCCTGGGCACCGCTTTGGTCAACGCCGTCTTGGCCCAGGCTCCTCGGGAAGGTCGGAACGGCTACCTCGTCCTCTTCTGGCTAGCCATGGGTCTAGGCGGACTTGCCGGAAGTGTAATAGCGGGAGGCGTTGCCAGCCTGGGCGTGGGACCAAGCCCTTATCATCTCCCTATCCTGCTCTCCTTGGGCCTACGGTTAGGCGTGGTCCTTCTCCTGCGAAGGCTCTAGCCCCTTCCTTCTCATCTCCCCCCAAACCCCCCGCTTGCGCCACACCTGGAAGGTGGCCAAGAAGCGCTCCAGGGCCAGGACCTGCAGGTAGCCCAAGACCTCGAGGAAGGGCAGGAGGAGAAGCCTCAGGCGCTCCCCCAGGCTAGGGTAGCGCTTAAGGAGGGGGGTCTCCACCCCCACGGCCAGGTGGGAGAGCAAAACCCCATACCCCAGGGCGAAGAGAAGGAAGAGGAGGGCGAAAGGGGGGTTAAGGAGGCCTAGGGCAGCAAAAAGGGGTAGGCTCACATACCCCAGGACCTCCACCACCGGACCCAAGGCCTCAAAGAGGAGGAAGTAGGGCATGGCCACCAGGCCCAACCGACCATACCGGGGGTTGAAGAGCATGATGCGGTGGTTCCAAAGCACCTCCCATAGCCCCCGGTGCCAGCGGTTCTCCACCTCCCCCCGGGTGGAGGCCCGGTAAAAAGGCTCAAAGACCCTGGCCTGCTCCTCCTGGGGAATACCTGGACCCGTATCGGAAATAGCCATCCCATACTGGTCCTGCCCCACAAGAAGGCGCACTGCCACCCGCCCCCCTTCCGGGGTGTATTTCACCGAATTGTTAAGGACGTTCAGCACAGCCTGGTAAAGCCATTCCCGGTCCCCATACACCCAGGCCTCCCGTTTCGGCAGGACCAAGCGGAGCTGGATTCCCTTCCTGCGGGCCAAAGGCCGTATCTCGTCGGCCACCTGGCGGAGAAGGGCCTTTAGGTCTACCCGCTCGCTTTTGAGCCGAACCCCCTGGCCCAGGCGTAGGTATTCCTGAGCTTTCTGCAGAAGCTCTTGAATACGACGGGCACTCTTTTCGGCAATGGCCAGAAGTTCCTTGCCTTCCTGGGGAAGACCTTCGGTCTCTAAGGCAAGCTCCAAGGCTCCCAGAACGCTCATCAAGGGGTTCTTGATCTCGTGGAGGAGGAGACCCAGAAGCCTTGCGCTTTCCTCCTGGCTTCTTAGGAGGGCGAGCTCCCGCTCCTTTAGCTCCAAAACCTCCCGAAAGACCTGAAGGAGAAGCCGCAGGGCCTCCTGGACCTCCCGGGAAGGGGGCGGTCCTTCCCAGTAAAGGGCGAGGTCCCCTTCTTCAAAAAGTTTCTCGCCCCGCAAGGGCCCCTCGGGAAGGACCTCACCCCGGAAGAAAACCCGCACCGGGTAGCGGCGGAGGACCTCCGCCAGAAACCCTAGGTGAGCGGGCGGGGCCTTTACCATCTACTCCACGCTACTCGAGGCCCTTGAAAAGCCTGTGAAAACCTAAGGCCTAGGAGCCATCACCACCAGGAGGAGGGCCGGGTTCGCCGACTCGTTGCGCACGCCGTGGGCCTCCCCTGAACGGGCCAAAGCCGCCATCCCCGGGGCCAAAAGGGCCTCCTCCTCCCCGATGCGTACCACCACTTCCCCTTCCAGCACGTAGTAGATCTTATCGGAACCCTCGTGGGTGTGGGTCTTTTGCGCCTGACCAGGAAGGAGGGCGTAAAGGTCAAAGAACATCTTGTCGGATTCAAAAACCGGGATTTTGGCCATTTTCTCCGGGTTATAGCGCACGAGACTCCGCAGGTCCTTAATCTCCATGGCCCCAAGTCTACTTGACGAAAGCCTAAGTGGGGCACTACACTAACCTTTGCGCGCCGGGGAGTAGCGCAGCCTGGTAGCGCACACGCTTGGGGTGCGTGTGGTCGTCGGTTCAAATCCGGCCTCCCCGACCAAAAGGCCCCGCCTAGCTAGGCGGGGCTTAACTTTTCTCTGGGCCTTTTCCGGGGTCCCCACTCTGCCTAGCGGCAGAGTGGGGTGGTATTATGCCCGGCCCACCGTGCCCA
The DNA here is from genome assembly GCF_000381045.1 of Thermus scotoductus DSM 8553. Taxonomy (GTDB): domain Bacteria; phylum Deinococcota; class Deinococci; order Deinococcales; family Thermaceae; genus Thermus; species Thermus scotoductus. The sequence continues at coordinate 103,284 of NZ_KB905732.1, forward strand.
TCAGTTCAAACTTCTCCCGGATCACCTGCTTGAGGTAGTCCCGACCTTTGCCGATGATCTTCCGGGGGTCGAACTCCTTGGGGTTCCCCACCACCACCTCGCGGATCCCCAGGGTCATGGCCAGGCGCAGGTCGGTGTCGATGTTGATCTTGGCGATGCCGTTGGGGATAGCTTTCCTGATGTCCTCGTCGTGGATGCCCGTGGCCTCCTTGAGCTCGGCCCCCGTGGCCAAGAGCTTCTCCTTAAGCCAGGTGGGAACCCCGCTCGCCCCGTGGAGCACCAGGGGAATGGAAACCCGCTGGCTGATCTCCTCGAGGCGCTTGTGGTCGATGTAGGGCCGGCCCTTCCCCTTGTAGGCCCCGTGGCTGGTGCCGATGGCGATGGCCAGGTAGTCGATCCCCGTTTCCGCCACGAAGCGCTCCGCCTCATCGGGGTCGGTGAGGAAGGCCTCCGCCTCGGACACCTGGATGTTGTCCTCAATGCCCTGAATCCGGCCCAGCTCCGCCTCCACGCTCACCCCCACCGCATGGGCCGCCTCCACCACCTTCTTGGTTTCGGCCACGTTCTCCTCAAAGGGATGGTGGCTGACGTCGATCATCACGCTGGTAAAGCCCGCCCTCAGGGCCTGCATCACCATCTTGAAGTCGGCCCCGTGGTCCAGGTGAAGGACCACGGGCACCCGCACCCGGCTCGCCATGTCCTTCACCAGGTTGGCCAGGTTCTCCATCCCAGCGTACTTCCTGGCCCCGTCCGAGATCTGGATGAAGACCGGGGCCCGCACCTCCTCGGCCACCTCCAGAATGGCCTGGGTGATCTCCAGGTTGTTGGTGTTGAAGCCGGGTACAGCATAGCCTTCCCGCCGCGCCTTGTCCAAAACCTCTTTACCTATCGCCAAGGGCATAAAGCACCTCCTTTAGCTCCTTAAGGTTATCAGCCACGGGCCGTCTGTTGAAAAGAGCGCTTCCCGCCACGGCCACGTCCGCACCCGCCCGGTACACCTCGGCCACGGTATCCCGGTTCACGCCCCCATCCACCTCAATGAGGCAGGAGGGGTTCAGCCTATCCCGCATCTCCTTGAGCCGGCGAAGCCTTCCCGTGGAGGTGGGAATATACCTCTGCCCCCCAAACCCCGGGTTCACGCTCATGAGGAGGGCCAGGTCCAGCTCGGGCAACAGGGGCTCAAAGGCCTCGAGGGGCGTGGCGGGGTTGATGGCAAGCCCCGCCTTCTTCCCCAGCTCCTTCACCTTCTGCACCGCCCGGTGGGCGTGCGGGGTGGCCTCAAAGTGCACGGTGATGACGTCGGCCCCCGCCCGGGCGAAGTCCTCCAGGTACCGCTCGGGCTGCACAATCATCAGGTGCACATCCAAGGGCAAGGAGGTAACCCGCCGCACCGCCTCCACCAAAAGGGGCCCGAAGGTGAGGTTGGGAACGAAAACCCCGTCCATGACGTCCAGATGGATCCAGTCCACCCCAGCCGCCTCGGCCTCCTCTATCTGGTCCTTAAGCCTCGCCAGGTCCGCCGTGAGGATGGAGGGCGCAAACTTCAGCATCCTTTCCCCCTAGGCCACCCGCAGGTGCCCCCGCTCGATGGCCAGCTCCCGCATCTTAACCAGATAGTAGGCGATGATGAGCTGGGTCAGGGCCAGGGGGTAGCTCTGCCCGGCCTTGTCCAGGAAGGTGCCCACCAGGCTGGGGGCAAAGTGCTCCACGTGATGGCCCAGGTGGTCCCAGATGATGTGCTCAAAAGCAAGGGCCCGCTCAGGGGGAATGTTGCCGGTGATATCCAGGATATCGGCTTCCTTCCGGGTTTCCAGGCGGATCAGGGCCTCGTCCTCGTAGGCGGAGTGAAGCACCTCGGAAAGATCCAGGCGGGGCAGGGTGTGCTTGAAGGTGATCCTCACGTTCAGAGTGCTGGGGTTTTCCGGATCGTAGCCAGCGGGCCGGTAGAAGCGCACGATGATGTCCGCATGCTCCTTCTGCGGCCAGATAAAGGCCCGGGAGTCGGGCATGCGCCTTTCGATGTCGGCGATGACCTCCTCCGGGGTGTAGCCCCGCTTGGCCACATCCCGTTTCACCTTCCACTCCCGCCTGAGTTCCTCCTCGGGGTCCAGGTAGACGGTGAGGTGGTAGCGGCTCCTCAAGGCCGGGGAAAAAAGGATAAGGAGCCCTTCCAGGATCACCACCCGGGGGATAAGCCTACCCTCCTCTTCCACCGCCCGGGGGGCAGGAATGTATACCGGCGGGTCAAAGGTACCCGTGGAGTGGTTGTACACCGGCTTCAGGATGGGTTCCCCCTCGTAAAGAAGCCTCACGTGCTGATCCATGATGTCCATGTAGTTGCACTCCGGGTTCAAGGGGGTGATGCCCAGCTCCTTGCGCTGCTTGCGGTCGTACTTGTTGGAGTCGCCTTCCAGCTTGCCCACGGCGGTGCCGGCATGGATCCACCCTAAACCTCATAGGAGTTCTTCCAAGGCCCCCGCCACCCTTTCCGGGGTGAAGCCCAGCTTCTCGTAGACCTCAGGGTAAGGGGCGCTGGCGCCGAAGCGGTCCAGACCCACCACCTTGTGGGCGTACCGCTCCCAGCCCAGGGTAGCCCCCGCCTCCACCGCCACGGTGGGGAGGCCTGGAGGAAGCACCTCCCGCCTATACTCCTCCGGCTGGGCGGCAAAGAGTTCAAAGGAAGGCAGGCTCACCACCCGCACCCGGCGGCCCTTCTCCGCCAAAAGGGCCCTGGCCTTCAAGGCCAGGTGCACCTCGCTTCCCGTGGCCACCAGGACCCCCTCAGGATTCTCCACATCCTCGAGGATGTACCCTCCCTTCAGGGCTCCCTTGGCCTTTTCCGGGGAAAGGAGGGGGACGGCCTGGCGGGTGAGCACCAGGGCGGTAGGGCCCTCCTTGCGCTTTAAGGCCACCTGCCAGGCGTAGAAGGTCTCATAGGCATCGGCGGGGCGGATGACCCAGAGGTTGGGCATGGCCCTCAGGCTCATGAGGTGCTCCACGGGCTGGTGGGTGGGGCCATCCTCCCCCAGGGCGATGGAGTCGTGGGTGAAGACGAAGACCGTGGGGGTGCCCATGAGGGCCGCCAGGCGGATGGCCGGGCGCATGTAATCGGAGAAGACCAAGAAGGTGCCTCCGTAGGCCCGGTAGCCCCCGTGCAGGTTCAAGCCGTTCAGAATGGCCCCCATCCCATGCTCCCGCACCCCGTAGTGGATATAGCGCCCGGTGGGGTTTTGGGGGGAGAAGTCCGCCATGCCCTGGGCCTGGGTGTTGTTGGAAGGAGTGAGGTCAGCGCTCCCACCAAGAAGCTCGGGCATCCTGGGGGCGATGGCATCCAGAGCCTTACCGCTGGCTGCCCGGGTGGCCACGGGCTTGTCAAAGGCTGGGGGTTCCTCGGGAAGGGAGGGGAGTTCGCCCTTCAGACGGCGCACAAGCTCCTGGTGGAGGTCAGGATAGGCCTTAGCGTAGGCCTCCATAAGCTGTTCCCAAGCTTCCTGCCAGGCCTTTCCCTTTTCCCACATGTTCATGTGCCGGTAGACCTCCTGGGGTACCTCAAAGGGGGGATAGGGCCAACCCAGGTTCTTGCGGGTGGCCTCCACCGCCTCCGGACCCAAGGGCTCCCCGTGGGCCTTGGGGGAGTCCTGCTTGGGGGAGCCGTAGCCGATGTGGCTCCGCACGGCGATGAGGGAAGGCCTTTCGTCCAGCTGGGCCAGGCGGATGGCGTGGCGGAGAGCCTCGAGGTCGTTGGCATCCTCCACCCTCTGGGTGTGCCAGCCATAGGCCCGGTAGCGGGCCAAAACGTCCTCAGTGAAGGCCAAATCGGTGGGGCCGTCAATGGAGATATGGTTATCGTCCCAAAACACGATGAGCTTGGATAGCCTCCAGTGGCCCGCCAAGGAGCTGACTTCCCCGGAAACCCCCTCCATCAAATCCCCATCCGAGGCCAACACGTAGGTGTAATGGTCCACCACCTGGTACCCTGGGCGGTTGAACTCCGCAGCCAGCTTTCTTTCCGCCAACGCCAAGCCCACGGCGGTGGATATACCCTGGCCCAGGGGGCCGGTGGTTACCTCCACCCCTGGGGTGTGGCCGTACTCGGGGTGGCCCGGGGTCTTGGAGCCCCACTGGCGGAAGCGTTTGATCTCGTCCAAGGAGAGGTCATAGCCCGTAAGGTGCAAGACCGCATAGAGGAGCATGGAGCCATGGCCCGCCGATAGCACGAAGCGGTCGCGGTTGGGCCAAGTGGGGTTCAAAGGATTGTGGCGCATGACCTCCCGGTAAAGGAGATAAGCCAGGGGGGCCATGGCCATGGGCATACCGGGGTGGCCGCTTTTGGCCTTTTCCACGGCATCTATGGCCAAAAACCGTATGGCGTTCACCGAAAGGCGGGTGAGGTCCTTGGTCTCGGTCATGTTGCCTCCAGGGTACGCCCCCGTGAAGGAGGGCACAAGCGGAGCCAGGGAGCCCTACTATAAGCCGGGGCTTATGTAGAACCCCGTTTCCCCCGGTGAAAGACTATACCCTCTTCCGCCCCCCTTCCTCCTTGCCGAGGCTCCGGGCCAGCTTTCAGGGGAAACCCCGAGTGCCCATAGTCTGCTGGCTAAGGCCACCACCTCCTGATCTCTCAACCCAGGGGCCAGCTCAGCCACGTACAGAACCTCGTGACCCTCAGCCCGTAGCCGTGCCACAATCGGGGCGTCTACCTCTTCGTCAGCGAGAATCTTCACGCCACCTTATCAGGGACCGGGTAGTACACCTCTGCCCCGAGGGTTTCGGCTGCATAGAGCAACGCTGCCCTCAGACCCTCTGGCGTAAGGCGGGGGTGGGCAGCTAGAACCTCCTCGGGTGTTTCCCCAGCAGCCAAACGGCGGAGGATCTCCTCCACGGTGATCCGGGTACCGGCCACCACGGGCTTGCCCAGCATCACCTCGGGATCCCTGATGACCCAGGCTTCCATATGTCCTCCAGTATACCACCCCGAACCTCTCGGCAGCGGATAGCAAAGGTGTTTTCCAAATCGCTCCCTTACCCGAGGACCATCCGCTTGCCTTGGCCCCCCAGGGCTGCTAGAATCCTTAAGTGTGTTTGCCCTACGGGCAAAGCACCTAGGTGTGGGCGCCCGTAGCTCAGCAGGATAGAGCGGGGGCTTCCTAAGCCCTAGGCCGGGGGTTCGAATCCCTCCGGGCGCACCAAGAAAGCCCGCCCCCCTGGGGGGCGGGCCCTTGATTTTTGCCGGGGCCCCCGCCCTGGCTTCGCCAGGGTGGGGTGGTATTAGAAGCGGCTGGTGCGGCGGCCTCGAGGCGATCCCCCCCGGGAGGCAGCACCCGCATAGGCTTCAGGGAGAACCTCCACCCGCTTAGCCCTTTCCAGCTTCACCCCCTGCACCTCGGAAAGCCTCGGCAGGTCCTGGGGGCGGAGGTCCACGTAAAAGCCCTCCTCTCCCTGGGCGATCTTGCCCACCTCGAGGCCCGCTTCCTTCAAGAGGGCCACCAGCCGGGGCAGGGTGAGCCTGGGCCCCGTGGCCTTGAAGGTAAGCCAGCCCTCCTCGCCGGTAAGAAGGCTTTTCTCCTTGGGTGCCCCGCCCAGGAGAAGGGCCATGAGGGCCGCCACCACCTCCACCCGCCCCTCGGCGAACAGACGGCTGGCGAAATCCTGGTACAGCTTGTAGTCCCTCTCGGGTACCCGGGCCAGACGGGCCAGGAGATGGTGCCACTTGGCCTCGAGGACTTCCTCGGGCGTGGGGGGATTCACCCGCTTGAGGGTGCGGCCCACGGCCCTTTCCAGCTCGGAAAGCTCCCGCCTTTCCCGGGGGCCGTAGAGGATCACCACCTCACCCCCCCGCCCGGCCCTGCCCGTGCGCCCCGAACGGTGCTGGTAGGTCTCCGGCTTGTCGGGGAAGCGGTAGTGCACCACCAGGTCCACCTCCGGGATATCCAGGCCCCGGGCGGCCACATCCGTGGCCACCAGAACCCTTACTTCCCCTTCCCGAAAGGCCCTCATGACCCTTTCCCGGTCCGTCTGGGAAAGATCCCCGTGGATGGCCCGCGCCGGGTGCCCGAGGCGAAGAAGCCCCGTGGCCACCTCCTCGGTTTCCGCCTTGGTACGGGTGAAGACGATGGCCCGCTTGGGGGCTTTGACAAAAAGGACATCGGACAGGAGGGAAAGGCGGTCCCCAGGGGCGGGAATAGCCTCCTCCTGGTAGGTGATGCCCTCCTCCCGCACCACGTTGATGACCACGGGGCTTTTCATGTACCGCTCCGCCAGCTTCCTGGCCCAGGAGGGCAGGGTGGCGGAGAAGAGAAGGGTCTGGCGCTCCTTGGGGGTGGCGGAGAGGATGGCCTCCACCTCCTCCTCAAAGCCCATGGAGAGCATCTCATCGGCCTCGTCCAAGACAGCGATCTGTACCCGGGAAAGGTCCAACACCCCTTGCCTCAGGTAATCCAGGGCCCGCCCAGGGGTGACCACCACCACATCGCACCCCCGGGTAAGCTCCTCCTTCTGCTTGCCGTAGCCCGTGCCCCCGTACACCGTGACCACCTTGAGGTGGGGGGCCACCGCCTGCAACTCCCCGGAAACCTGGAGGGCCAGCTCCCGGGTGGGGGTCAGCACCAAGGCCCTGGGGAGGCGGCCCCGCTCCTTGGAGGCCTCGAGGCCTTGCGCGATGGGCAGGGCGAAGGCCAGGGTCTTGCCGGTGCCCGTGCGGGCCTGGCCGATGAGGTCCTTGCCCTCGAGGGCCAGGGGCAAGGCCGCCGCCTGGATGGGGGTGGGGGCGGTGATGCCCCGGCGCAAAAGAGCTTCCTTAATCTCGTCCTTCAGGGGAAAATCTTTGAACTCCATTCTCTCTCGCTTCCCGGGCCCCACCCGCGCCCGAAAAGGAGGGGCAAAGCCCGTAAACCTTTCAAGTTTAGTGAACTAGAGCACGAATGTCAAGGGAATGACCTCCACCCTTTCCCCTTCCCTGGCATCCCGGTCGGGGGGGAGGACCACCAGGGCGTTGCCCAAGGCCATGGAGCGCAAGACCCCGCTGGACTGGCTCCCGGTGGTGCGCACCACAATCTCCCCCTCAAAGGAGAGCACCCCGCGGCGGAAGACCTTTTTGCCCTGGGCGCCCTTAAAGGGGGTAAGGACCCTGGCCTCGAGGGAGCGGTAAGGGGAGTCGGTGCGGCGCTGGAGCCGGAAAAGGAAGGGTCTGCCGTAGAGGAAGAAGGTAACCATGCTGGAAACCGGGTTTCCCGGAAGCCCAAGGATGGGAAGCCCACCCAAACGGGCCAGGAGCAGGGGCCCCCCAGGCTGCTGCTTCACCTTCCAGAAGACCACTTCCCCCGCTGTCTCCAAAACCTTACGCACCACATCGTACTCCCCCATGGATACCCCCCCGGAGGTAAGGAGAAGGTCCAGAGGCCCCGCAGCTTCCAGTTTTTCCAATACCCTCTCCGGCTGGTCCTCCACCTTGCCCAGGAGAACAGGCTCACCTCCCGCCTCCTTTACCAGTCCCAGAAGGCTGTAGGCGTTGGAGTTATAAACCCCCCCAAAGGGCAGGGGCTCCCCTGGCTCCACCACCTCATCCCCCGTGGAAAGGATGCCCACACGGGGGCGCCGGAAGACCTTAAGGCGCGGGTAGCCCATGGCCGCCGCCAGGCCCAGCCTTCCCGGGGTGAGGAGGTCCCCCCGGCGCAGGTACACTTCTCCCTTCCTTAGGTCATCCCCCTGGGGCCGGATGTCCTTGGGGCTCGCCGGGGCGAAGAGGAGCACGTAATCCCCTTCCCGCCGGGTGTCCTCCACCCGGATGACGGCATCCGCCCCCTCGGGGATGGGGGCACCGGTGTAGACGGCCACCGCCTCCCCCCTCCCCACCCGTCCGGCAAAGGGCCTTCCCGCCGGCGACTGCCCGATGACCCTGAGGCGCACCGGGTTCTCCCGGCTTGCCCCCAGGGCATCCTCCTGCCGGCAGGCGTACCCGTCTATGGCCGTGTCGTCCTGGTCGGGATGGTTCACCAAGGAAACCAGGTCCTCCGCCAGGACACGGCCATAGGCTTCCTTCAGGGGTACCTCCTCCACGGGAAGCTCCCCTTTGGCCTCCGCCAGGACCAGCTCCAACGCTTCCTCCACGCTGATGCCCGTGCGCATAGGCCCAGTCTAGGGCAAAGGCCAAGGCCTCAGGAAGAAGATTCCCGGTAGGCGCGGCCAAAGGTCCACGGCCAAAGGGCGATCCCCACGGCGTAAAGGCCCAGGGTAAGGGCAAAGAGGTAGTTGAAGGCGACAAGGCCCCAGGCCTCCTGCACCATGCCGGACAAGACACCCCCCAAGGCGAAGAGAAGGCTCCAGAGGGCGGACTCCATCAGGAAGAAGCCCGGGCGCTCGTCTTCCCCCAGGTAGTCCACCACCAAGGCGGCGTACACAGGCCCGGCAGCGTTCATAAGGGCTCCCCGGATGAGGAGGGCCACGGTAACCAGGGGTAGCCAAGGGACCCAGGCCAGGATGGCCATAAAGGGCAGGGACAAGGCCTGCACGAACACGATGGCCCCCAGTTTCCCAAGCCGGCGCACCAGAAGGGGCTGGAGCAACATGGCCACCCCAGTAGCCAAGGCGGAAAGGGCGAAGACCAGCCCCGTGGTTCCGTAGCTGAGGCCAAACTTTTCCCGAAGGTACAGGTTCAAGAAGGGGATGACCAGCCCGGCCCCAAACCCGATCACCGCCTGGGGCAAAAAGAGGCGCAGCCAAATCCCAAACCGCCCCGCAAGCCTCGGGGGCGTTCCCTGCCCTTCGGGAAGGCCAACCAGAAAGGGAAGCGTCAGGAGGAAAAAGGGAAGGGCGAAGAGGATCACCCACCTGGCCCCCACCCATTCGGAAAGGAACCCGGCAAGCAAGGTGGAGAAAAACCCCGAGGCAGTGGTAAGGGCTGCTTGCAAGCTGAAAAGGGAAACCCGCCTCTCGGCAGGGATCAACCGGGCCATGAGAGGTGCCCCCGCCCCCTGCACCAAGGCTCCCGCCAGCCCGTACCCCGCCAACGAGGGGAACACCAGCAGACCAAACCCCAAAAGAAGCCCGCTTCCCACCGCCAGGGCCAAAGCCAGAAGAAAGCTCTTCCGGTAGCCCAGGCGGGGGATGAGGTAGGCCAGAGGCAGGGCAAAGACCACGCCCACCAGGAGCAAAAGGGCCTGGGCGAACCCAATGGCCTGGCGGCTAAAGCCCAGGCCCTCGAGGTGAAAGTTCAGGAAAAAGTAGATGAGGTTAGCCCCGAAGGACCAGAGGAAGCTGGCCGCGAGGAAGCGATAGGCTGGTGAACCGAGTATATACTTCACAAAACCCTTCTCCGAGGAAACAAGCCCGGATCCAAGGCCCCTACCCCTGTCGGCATGGGCAGTGAGGCGCCAGGGAACAGGCCCCGCACCGGGGCTTACGGGCCAGGCACACGTACCGCCCGTGAAGGACCAGGGCGTGGTGGACGAACACCCACTCCTCCTTGGGGAAAAGGGCCTCCAGTTCGGCCCCAATCCTTTCGGGAGCCTTGGCCAGGGAAAGGCAAAGCCTCCGCGCCAGGCGGGCCACATGGGTGTCCACGGCGATACCCGGCACGCCGAAGGCCGCTCCCAGGACCACGGTAGCCGTCTTCCAACCCACCCCGGGCAACTTCATCAGGGCCTTTTTATCCCTCGGCACCTCCCCCCCATGCTCCTCCACCAGCCTCCGGGCCAGGGCCACCAGGTTTTTGGCCTTAGTGCGGTAAAGACCGATGCGCCGGATATAGGGCTCCACCTCCTCGGGAGTCGCCTTGGCTAGGGCCTGGGGATCGGGGAAACGGGCAAAGAGGGCCGGGGTGGCCTCGTTTACGCTTTTGTCCGTGGCCTGGGCAGAAAGCACCGTGGCCACCAAAAGCTGGAAGGGGTTATTGTGCTTTAGCTCCGTTTTAGCCCCCGGATACGCCGCCTTCAGGGCCTTCAGGATGGCCAAGGCCCGCGCTTTCTTCTCCTTTTGCCCTTCCTTAGGGCAACCCACGGGGTCTACTCTACAATGAAGGCGTGGAAAAGCCCAAGCTGGGCCTCATCGTGCGGGAGCCCTACGCCAGCTTCATCGTGGACGGAAGGAAGACCTGGGAGATCCGCAAACGCCAGACCCGACACCGGGGTCCCTTGGGGATCATCACCGGAGGGTATCTCATCGGCCAGGCGAACCTGCTGGACGTGCAGGGCCCCTTCACCGTGGAGGAGCTTCTGGCCCACCCGGAAAAGCACCTGGCGGAGGAAGCCTTTCTCAGGGCCTATGCCGGGGAACAGCCCCTTTACGCCTGGGTTTTGCACAACGCCTTCCGCTACGAAAAACCCCTCCTCATACCCAAAAAGCCCGGTAGGGTCATGTTCGTGGATCTTTCCGAGGTATGGCCATAAGCCCCCCGTACCCCACGAAGACCAGGAGGTCGGGGTCCAAGGAAGCGATCACCTCCTGGCGGTGGGTGGCCACCACCAGGGTGATCCCCGCCTGGCGCACCAGCTTCCCAAGACCCAGGGCCACCCGCCTGGCGGTGGGCACGTCCAGGTGAGCGGCAAACTCGTCGATCAGGAGGAGGTCGGGGCGCTGGGCCAGGAGGAGGGCCAAGCGGTAGCGCTCCCGCTGGCCCGTGGAAAGCTCCTTCGGCCTGGCCCGGTAGAGCACGGCGTCGGAAAGCCCCACCCGGTTTAACACCTCAATGGCCGCCCCCACATCCTGAAGCTGGCGGTAAAGCCGCTCCAAGAGGGGCTCCTGGCCCAGGTCCACCTCCCGCTCCCCAGGGATATAGGCCACCCGCCTGCCCTCGGGTACCTCCACCTCTCCCCCATCCGGGGGCTCCCCCAGGAGGAGGCGAAGGAGGGTGGTCTTCCCCGCTCCGCTGGCCCCGGCCAGGGCCACCACGCTGCCCGGGGGAACCTCGAGGTCCGCCTCCCTAAGGATCGCCCGCTCCAACACCCGGGCCTTGACCCCGAAGGCGGCAAGGGTTTCCTGCACCTCTGGGGAAAGGTCGGAAAGGTCCAGGTGGCTCCGGTAGCCTTTACGAACCCCCACCAGCCGGATGGACCCCGGAAGCCCCCTCACCCTCCCGAAACGGGAAACGAAAAGCCTTCCCCCATGAGCCCTGGCGTAAGGGTCTTCCTTCAAAAACCGATCCAGGTAGTGCTCCGCCTCCTCCGTAAGGGGATAGGCCAGCACGGGCCTTCCCGAGGCGGTGTCGAAGAGGTAGCGGAAGCCCACCTTCTCAAAAAAGGGGTGGTAGCGGGCCATCTGGGCCACGGTGTACACCAGGTGTTTCTCCCGCCTTCCCTCGGGTACAGCCCGCTCCTTCACCCAGGCCAAAGCCAGCTCCACCAAAAGAGCCCCCAGGCCCTCCGAGCGGTAGTCGGGGTGCACCACCACCCGGGCGATGCGGCTGGCGGCGGTGTGCACCCGGTCCAGAGCGCTTTCCCAGTCCTTCCCGCCCTCAAAGGTCGGGTGGAACCAGTCCTTGGGAAAGATGCGCTCCCGGATGTTCCGCTCCACGCCCCCAGGAACCCTGCGGTGCATCCGGGGAATGGGGGGGTCCAAACGCACATAGCCCAGGATCCTGGGCTCAAAGGGTAAGCGCTCCACCAGCTCCAGGATGAGGAAGCGGCTGGCCGGGGTAGAACCCCTGATCTCCTTTAGCCGGGCCTCCCCCCCGCATTCGCAAAGGGGTTTGGTGTTGGCGAAGAGGGTCTCGCCACAGCGGGGGCAGACCCATAGGGCCACCACCTCCTTCTCCGAGGCATAGTGGTACTGCTCCAACTCGGCGATGGCCTCGAAATCGGCCTCATACATGGCCTCCCGCGCACGGAGGCGGTAGCGGTACACCTCGCCCCCTAAGGGGCTTTCCCTCACGTGGTCCAGCGCCCTGGAAAATAAAGGCCACAAGGGGAAAGCCCCCTCGAGGGCGTACTCGTCAAAGTCCAGAAGGGGTTTGCGGTATTCCGTGGCCAGCCTGACCCGGTCCGCGGGGCGAAGCCATTTGGCCGCATCCCCGGTCATGCGAAGCCTCAGGCCCCCCTCGAGGAAAACCTCCCCAAACCAGCGCCAGTAAACCCTCCGCCCCAAGACGCGCATCGTGCCCCCATGGTACCCCACTTAATGCCTTCGTGTGCTACTTGACCTAGACCCTCGGGGTGTGAAAAAAGAGGGGGTGCCATGCGGCAAGATCGTGAGCACCCCCAGAACGTAGCCTTTGGCTGACCTACTATCTTGACGCAGAGACCCTTCTGGTGGCTACCTACATCTGGGTAGATGACGAACTGAAGGCCCTGCAGGCCCAAGGCTTCAAGCTCCCCCCAAAGCAAAAGCACCAGAAAGCCACCCTGGCCGAGCTCCTGACCCTCGCCATCTTTTTGCTCCTCCAGGGCCAGGACCTCGCCAAAGGCTACCTGGCCGCCAAGACCACCCTCAAGGCCTACTTCCCCTCCCTCCCCCACCCCAAGATGTTCCCCTTCGGGGAAGCAGCTCTCGCTTCTACCGGGTCCTTCAGAAGGCCCAGGGGCTGTTGGCTCACCTGGCCATGAGGCTCTCCGGGGGAAAAGGCCTCCTGCAGGTGGTGGACCTTAAACCCATCCCCCTGGCTCACGGCCACCGGATTCACGGCCTCTCTCTTCCTGAGGCCGCCGTGGGGGTGGGACCCCTGGGGGCTTTCGCGGGCTACGTTCTCATGCCGGTGATGAACGAGCGGGGCCTCTTTTTTCGCTGGGCCCTTCTCCCCGGAAATGCCCGGGAGACCTGGGGGAGGGACCTGCTGGACGGTCTGCCCGCGGTCTTGGGGGACCGGGGCTTCCGCTGGGTCCAGGGGGTCAAGACCCCGCCCTATCGGGTCAGGGGAGGGAAGGTGGTGGAGACGGGGTGGAGAGAGTGGATGGGGAGGGTCAGGAACTGGATAGAGACCCGCTTCAGCGTGATGGTCCGGTCTTTGGGGCTTCATCGGATAGAAGCGCGGTCCTACTGGGGTCTGGTGGCCCGGGTGAACCTCATCCTGCTCGTTCACAACCTCATCCGTAGCCGGGTGCTCCTGAAGATGGCCGGGGTGGAGCTATGAGGTAGCACACGAAGGAATGTTAAGCTCATACCATGAAACGATCCCTTGCCCTGATTCTGGCCTTGTTCAGCCCGTTGGCCCTCACCCAGTCCCCCAAGGAAGCGGTGGAATCCGCCCTCAAGGCCGCCTTCGGCGACTGGAGGGGCAAGACCTACCAGGGCCTGGACCGGGTAGTCTACTTCACCCCCGAGGGCCAGGAAACGCAGGTCTTGCGGATCCGGACCTACCTTGACCTCGGCGGTTGCCGCCTTCGCCTGGAGATCGCCCCCGAGGGCGAGAAGGCGCCCGCCACCCTGGTCTACACCCGGGAGCGCCAGTTCCTCCGCCTCCCGGACGGCAGGGAAACCCCCCTGGACGACCGCCTCTTCCTGGAGCTCATCTTCGCCTGGCAGACAGGCTTCACCGGGGCCGCCTTCGGTTATGACGAGGTGGCTTCCCTGGGGAAAGTGACCCTCCCCGATGGCAGCGAGGCGGAGGCCTACCGGGTGGCGCGCCGGTCCCACGCCTGTCTCCCCAAGGGAGTGCTGGAGGCTAAACCCTACGAGGGAGAGGTCTACGTACAGGAAGGGAAGGTGGTGGGGGAGGGGCACTTCTCCCCCGTGCTCGGGATGGAGACCCTGACCCTCTACCGGGACCTTCGGAAGGAGGGGAGCGCGGGCTATCCCGTGAGGTCGGAGGGCTACCTCCGGACGGGGGACCGGTGGGTCCTCTTCTCCCGGGGAGAAACCCTGGAAGCCCAGGTGAGCCTCCCCCTGGAGGAAGCCCTATTCCGCTGAGGCTAGAGGGGGCCCGTGAGTTCCAGGCCTAGGGCAAAGCCCCCGTCGCCGTACCTTACCCACACCCCCACCTCTCCCTTCCCTTCGGGGTCCAGGGCGTACCCCGCCCGCAGGAGGAGGGCTCCCCCGGGGGGCTCCAGCCCCAGAGGCAGGGAGAGGGAGGTCCCAAGCCCTAGGCTCCACACCTCGTTGGCCACCAGGGATAAGCCCAAGCCCAGCCCCAGGAGAGGCACACCGCCCCGGGGGTAGGAGACCCCCAGGGCCCAGGTGGCCACCACCGGATCCCTGAGGAGGCTCCCACTGGCCTCCCCTTCCAGGGCCCAGGGGTACCCCAGCCCCAGGCGCACCCGGGGGCGGCCCCAGAGGTCGGGAAACCGGTAGGCCAGCCCCACCCCAAGGGAAGGCCTGCCCTCCCCTCGCCAGAGGACTTCCCCTGCCTCCCCGTAGTCCCGCCTCTCCCCAAAGAGGGTGTAGCCGCCCCCCAGCCTGCCCTCCAGGAAGAGGTCTGGAGCCACCCGGTAGCTGAGACCCAAGGACAGGCTCAATCCGTGCCCCACCCGCAGGAAAGCGTAGGGACCCCGTTCGTCCGCCCCCACCCCTTGGAGGGCAGAGGGGGCGTAGGAGAGGGTGAGGCGGTAGCCCAGGGGGGGCTCCTCCGCCGGGCGCAAGGGGTCCACCTGGGCCAGGGCCCAGGCGGCGAAGGCCAGGAAGAGGGGCAGAAGCCTCAAGGCCACCTCCCCCCGAGGGCCTCCAGCCGGCGAAGCCGGGAAAGCGCCCAGGAGAGCTCCGCCTCCTGGTTGGCCCTTACCCGCCCCATCTGGGCCGCCGACCGGGGAAGGGCCAGCAGGATGACCCCGGAGAAGCCCTTCTCCGTCACTAGGGCCTCTATGGGTACGATGCGCCGGCCCCACGAGGAGTCGGCGAGGAGCACCTGGGCAGGGCCGCCCCCAGGCGGGTCCACGATGCCCGCGATCACCAGAAAGTGGAGCTGGGGCTTGGTGACGTGGCCGATGACCGGAAGCCCTCCGCGGCGGAAGTAGTCGGCGAGCCCCTCCAGGTCCACCCGGTAGGCCTTCACCTCGTACCCCCGCCCCTGCAGGTACCGCTTCAAGGAAAGGGCGGTAAGCCCCTCCCGCGGGTCCTTCCCCGAGGCCTCCGTCTCACGGACGGCCACCTCCAGGACCTCGCTTTCCGTGGCCGGGTCGTCATAGTAGTGGGTGAGCAGCGTGGCCACCGCCGCCGCGCCGCAGGTGTACCAGTCCGTCTGGCCGACGACGTGGGTGTAGCGAAGGGTGCGATAAGAAGACAGGGCACTTGCTTCGGCAAAAAACACCCAGAAGAGAAGTGGGAGGATGAGATGCAATATAGGAGCCGCGGGGACACAAGCCATCTTTTGACTTACGCCTTCCTGTGTTACCTCTTAGCTCCACCCTAGCCATCCTGAGTAGAACCAGCCTGGTGTTCGATCTGACAAGAAAATCATCAAAGGCTAAGGCTCAGGGTCGTGTCAAGAGTTATGTGTAAGAGTCTGTGTACGGGGGGCATACCGCTCCTGAAGCATCTTCTCCAGCACCTCCTTCACCTCCGAGAACCCCTTTAGTTTCCGTTCTGCCCACCTCCCTTCCTGCCTCTCCGACTCCAGGTAAAGAAGCTTGTACACCGCCTCTTCCTTAGGAAACTTGTGGTCCCGCACCTTCGTCCCCCGCCGCACTTCCCGGATAAACCGCTCCATCAGGTTGGTGCTCCGCAGGTACGGCCAAAGCACCTTGGGGTACCCGTAGAACCG
>NZ_KB905733.1:0-49788 GCF_000381045.1 Thermus scotoductus DSM 8553
AGCAGGTGAGTCTGGAGGAGCTGTGATGCCCAAAAAGCCCCTGATAGACCAGCTTCACCACGAGGACGCCTGGCGGCTTTTCCGCATCCTGGCGGAGTTCGTGGAGGGGTTTGAAACCCTTTCGGAGATAGAGGTGCCCTTGGTTTCCGTCTTCGGCTCCGCCCGCTTTGGGGAGGGCCACCCCGCCTACACCCTGGGCTACCGCCTGGGAAGGGCATTAGCGGAAGCAGGCTTCGGCGTGGTGACGGGAGGCGGCCCCGGGGTGATGGAGGCGGTGAACCGGGGGGCCTTTGAGGCGGGCGGGGTGAGCGTGGGCCTGAACATCGAGCTTCCCCACGAGCAGAAGCCCAACCCCTACCAGACCCACGCCCTGACCTTGCGCTACTTCTTCGTGCGCAAGGTGCTTTTCGTGCGCTACGCCGTGGGCTTCGTCTTCCTGCCCGGGGGGTTCGGCACCCTGGACGAGCTCTCCGAGGTCCTGGTCCTCATCCAGACGGAGAAGGTCCACCCCTTCCCCGTCTTCGCCTTGGACCGGGGGTACTGGCAAGGGCTTCTGAGCTGGATGGAGTCTCTGAAAGAACAAGGGGCCATCGATCCCAAAGACCTTGCCCTCCTTACCCCACTGGATTCCCCGGAGGAAGTGGTCCAGGCCCTTAAGGGAGTATCCTAGAAGGGATGCGCCTGGTCCTGGCCACCAGCAACCCCGGGAAGGTGCGGGAGCTTAAGAAGGGCCTGGCTCCTCTGGGCTGGACTCTTCTTTCCCTGGCCGACTTTCCCCTGCGCATGCCCAAGGAGGAAGGCGCCACCTTCCTGGAAAACGCCCTCCTCAAGGCCGCCTACGTGGCCAAGGCCACGGGCCTGCCCGCCCTTGCTGACGACTCGGGCCTGGTGGTGCCCGCCCTGGGGGGGGAGCCGGGGGTCTACTCCGCCCGCTATGGGGGGAGGGAAACCGATAAGGAGCGGAACGTCTACCTCCTGGAGAGGATGCGCCACCTAAAAGGCGAGGAGCGCAGGGCCCGCTTCGTGGCGGTCCTGGTCCTGGCCTACCCCGACGGGCATGTGGAAACCTACGAGGGACAGGTGGAGGGGTACATCCTCGAGGCCCCCCGGGGGGAAGGGGGCTTTGGGTACGACCCCCTCTTCTACGTGCCGGAGGCCGGGAAAACCTTTGCGGAGATGTCCTTGGAGGAAAAGGCCCGCTACTCCCACCGGGGCCAGGCTATAAGGGCCCTCCTGAAAGCCTATGAACACGGGCCCCCACCCCGGGAGATCTCCAAGCTGGAATGAGGCTCTTTCTCCATGAACCTCCTCTCACCCCACATCGCCCTCTATCGCCTTTACGACCTGGCGGACGAGATAGACCTCTCCCGCCTGGCCACCCCCAGGCTTCGCCTCTCCCGGCCCCGGCTGGGGGCGGTGCGCTTCGAAAACCCCCCGGCGCAGCTGGAGCTTGGGGTGAGGAGCGTGGAGGGAATCTCCGGCCTCCTCACCGCCCGGCTCTACGAGTTTGGGGTGGCCTCCCTTTCCTTCCGGGTGCACCTGGGGGAGAAGGTGCCCTGGGAAGCCTTTCTGGAAAAGGCCCTGGCCTTGCCCGAGCTTCCCTTCTGGGAAGGGTTTTTTCTGGCGGAGCTTTTGGCCCTCGAGCCCTACCTGCAAGGCGCCCTCCTCCACCCCGAGAAAAAGCGCCTGAGCGAGGAGTTCACCGTCTACCACGCCCTGGGGATAGAAGGGGAAAAGGCCCACGCCCCCCCTGTGGACCTCACCCCCCTTTGGATGGGGGCCAGGGAGGAGTTCGCCCCCGAGGTCCGGCGGGAGATGGAGCGCTACCGCTACAGCTACTCCACCGAGGACCTGGCCCTTTTGGGCTTTGACCGGGTCTTCATCCTGGACTCCGAGGGCATCTGGGACGTGGCCGACCTGGTGGAGTTCGTGCACGCCCAGCTTCTGGAGCTTTCCTACTACGACGGGGTCCTCACCCAGGAGTTGGAAGCCGTTCCCCAGGTGCTGAGGCACCGGGGGCTTTGGGGCTATGGCAAGCTCCAGCGCCTTAGGCGGCGCCTCATGGCCCGCCATGCGGAGATCGCCGACGTGCGCGCCCGCATGGAGGGGGCCTTGCGCATCACCGAGGACCTCTTCTACGCCAAGATCTACCGGGCCGCCTTGGAGCTTTACGGGGCCCACGAGCTGGAACGGAGCCTGGAGGAGAAGCTTAGGGTCCTCGAGGCCACCTACGAGATGGTCACCGAGGAGGTGGTGCACCTGAGAACCCAGGCGGTGGAGGTGGTGGTCCTGGCCCTCATCGCCTTTGAGGTGGTGCGGGCCCTCTATTAGGGGGAACTTGCGTCCCGGGAAAGCAGGAGTATACTCAGCCTGTAGGGCGCGGAAAAAAAGTTAAGCGGAAACGCTACCCCGCGCCTGGAGGTGGGATATGAGGCAAACGCTGGCGGTTTTAGCCCTTGGCCTCTCCTTGGCCCTTGCCCAGGGGAAGATCACGGTGTGGACCCACTTTGGCGGCCCGGAGCTGGAGTGGCTCAAGGCCCAGGCCCGGGCCTACGAGAAGACCTCCGGCACCAAGGTGGAGGTGGTGGAGGTCCCCTTCGGGGACATCAAGCAGAAGTTTATCCTGGGCGCCCCCCAGGGGCAGGCGGCAGACCTCTTGGTCACCGTGCCCCACGACTGGCTGGGGGAGATGGCCCGGGCCGGGGTGCTGGAGCCCATGGGCAAGTACGTGACGCAAAGCTACCTCGCCGACCTCCAGGAGGTGGCGGTGGAGGCCTTCACTTTTGGGGGCAAGCTCATGGGCCTTCCCGCCTTCGCCGAGAGTCTGGCCCTCATCTACAACAAGAAGTACGTAAAAGAACCCCCCAAGACCTGGGAGGAGTTCCTGGCCCTGGCCAAGAAGTTCACCACCGGTTCCACCTTCGGCTTCCTGTATAACATCGGCGATCCCTACTTCAACTTCGGCTTCTTCCGGGCCTTTGGGGCGAACAACGTCTTCGCCAAGGACGCCCGGGGCAACCTGGACCCCTCCAAGCTCTTGATAGGCGGGGAAGTAGGGGAAAAGGCCCTCCAGTTCATCAAGGACCTGCGCTTCAAGTACAACCTGGTGCCCGAAGGGGTGGACTACGGCGTGGCGGACGGCGCCTTCAAGGACGGGGCCTTGGCCATGATCCTCAACGGCCCTTGGGCCTTAGGCGACTACAAGAAGGCCAAGATTGACTTCGGGATCGCCCCCTTCCCCACCCCGCCCGGGGCCAAGAACCCCTGGGGGCCTTTCCTGGGAGTGCAGGGGGTGGCGGTGAACGCCTACTCCAAGAACAAGACCGCCGCGGTCAACTTCGCCAAGACCCTGGTCACCGGCAAGAACCTGGTTTCCTTCAACCAGGCAGGCGGCCGCATCCCCGTGTCCAAGAGCGCCGTGAAGGCCCTGGAAAAAGACCCCGTGGTGGCGGGCTTCTCCCGGGTCTTTCCCCTGGGTACCCCCATGCCCAACATCCCTGAGATGGGCAAGGTATGGGGTCCGTGGGCCAACGCCATCAACCTGGCCATCCAGCGGCCCGACTCCAACCTGAAGAAGATCGTGGAGGACATGGTGGCCGAGATCAAGAAGGGCATCGGGAGGTAATACCGCCCCACCCTGGCTGCCGCCAGGGCAGGGACCCCGGCAAACCTCCCCAAGTCTCCGTTGATAGGACTCAATGGCATGTCGGCCCCCCATGGGACCTCCTTCCCCCGTGGGGGGCGTATCTTTAAGCCATGAAACACCCTCCTGGCCTTAAGGGTTTTCTCCTGGCCCTGTCCTTGCTTTTGGGCCTCCTGATCCTGTCCACAGGGGTGGGCATCCTGGGATATCTGGCCCTCGAGGTCTACCTGGCCCCTCCGGGCTGGACCATCCTGGTCCTGGCCCTTTTGGTGCTGGTACCGGGAGCCATCCTGATCGGGCGCCTCTTTCCCTGGCTCACCGACTGGTACTATTTCCTCCCTGCGCTCTCCTTCCTCCTGGTCTTCACCCTGTACCCCATCGCCCTCACGGTTTACCTGGCCTTCACCGACTACTCGGGGCGGAAAAACGGTTTCCCCGATCGCTCCACGGAAACCCGGGTACTGAAGCAGGAAGGCCCTAAGCTCATCCTGGAGGAACCGGCTACGGAAGCTCTCCGCTGCAACCCCTGCGAAGGGGAACCCGTGGAGGTCTACAGCGAGGGGCACCGGGCCCGGGCCAGGATCCTCGAGGCTGAGGGAAACACCCTGGTCCTAGACCGCACCCCGCCCTTTCAGGCCGCCTTTGTGGCCAAGGTGAACGCCTTCCGCTTCGTGGGCCTGAAGAACTTCGCCTTCATCCTCTCCCAGGCGAACCAGGCCCTCCTTCCCGTCTTCCTCTGGAACGTGGTTTTCGCCGCCAGCACGGTGCTCCTCAACGCCCTTTTGGGCCTTATTTTGGGCCTCATTCTCAACAACAAGGGCCTCAAGCTCCGAAACTTCTACCGCACGGTCCTCATCATCTCCTGGGCCCTTCCGGGGGTGATCACCGTTCAGGTCTTCGTGGCCCTCCTCAACTACAACTTCGGGGCCATCAACCGCCTCCTGGGGGTCCTGGGCATCTACCCCATCCCCTGGCTCAACGACCCCGACTGGGCCAAGGTGGCCATCCTCCTGGTGAACCTGTGGCTCGGCTTCCCCTACATGATGACCGCCACCTTGGGGGCTCTTTCCACCATCCCCGACGAGCTCTACGAGGCCGCCAAGGTGGACGGGGCCACTCCCTGGCAGGCTCTATGGGGCATCACCCTTCCCCTTCTGGAAAAACCCATGGTGCCCATCCTCCTCTCCTCCTTCGCCTTCAACTTCAACAACTTCTATATCATCTACCTCCTTACCGGCGGAGGCCCCGCCCAGGAAGGCCGCTTGGCCACGGCCCAGGCCACGGACATCCTGATCTCCTGGGCCTACAAAACCGCCTTCAGCGCCGAGGGGCAGTCGGCCTATGGCCTGGGGGCGGCCATCAGCCTCCTCATCTTCGCCATCACCGTGGCCATCAGCCTGGTGAACTTCCGCATCACCGGAGCCCTGAGGGAGGTGAAGTAGGTGCGGCGGCTTCTGGCCTTCCTCCTCGTGGGCCTCGCCCTTTACGGGGTCTACTGGTTTGCCCTAAACCGGCTCTTTGACGCGGGTTCCTACCGCAAGCAGGTGGCCTTCGGCAGCGTCTTCGTGCCCTACGGCTGGGCCTATGCCCTGGGCATCCTTCTGGGCCTGGTCCTCCTGCTTCTCCTTTACAGCGTGATTCACACCGCCTTGGCCAACCGTATCCAAGGGCGCAAGCGAAGCCCCTGGCCCCTCTTCTGGCAGGGGGTGACCCACCTCTTCCTCTGGATCCTGATCCTCCTCGTCTACTACCCCGTGGTGCAGGTGGTGGCCGCCAGCTTTGACCCCACCAACAACCTCTTCAGCTTCCGCAGGCCGGATACGGGCTTTTTGCTTTTGGACGCCAAGGTCATCCCCTACGTGCCCGAGCCCTCCTTGGAAAACTACGCCAAGTTGGTGGAGGGGGTGGTGCTCTACCCCTACCAGGTGGGCCTTCTCCTCCTCGGGGGGCTCGCCCTCTTGGGTGTGGCCCTCATCGGCCTCCTGAGGCGGCTTTTAACCCCGGAGGACTGGATGGACTTCTGGCAAGGAAGGCTCCTCCTCCTCCTGGCCCTGGCGGTCTTCGCCTTGGCCCTCACCCTTTCCCCCAGGCAGTTCACCGGACAAGGCACCGAGGCCAAGTTCCTGCTCTGGGTGCGCAACACCTTCCTCATCTCCGGGCTCACGGGACTCCTCGCCGTGTTGCTCACCGCCACCGCGGGCTACGCCTTCGCCCGCTTCCGCCACCTGCCCGGCCGCTACCCCGTGCTCCTCTTCTTCATCTTCGTGCAGATGTTTCCCGGATTTCTGGCCCTGGTGGCCATCTACTACCTGCTCTCGCGGCTAGACCTCCTGAACACCTTTACCGGGCTCGTGCTGGCCTACTCTGGGGGGATCATCAGCTTCGGCACCTGGGTGTACAAGGGGTACCTGGAAAGCATCAGCCCGAGCCTCGAGGAGGCGGCCATGGTGGATGGGGCCACCAAGTGGCAGGTCTTCACCAAAATCCTCCTACCCCTTTCCGCCCCCATGTTCGTCTTCGTCTTCCTCCTGCAGTTCGTGGGCACCTACTCGGAGTTCGTCTTGGCCAACCTGGTCCTCACCGGGGTGGAAAGCTGGAACGTGGGCGTGGGGCTCAGGAGCTTCACCACCGGCCAGTTCCAGACCAAGTGGGGGATCTTCGCCGCCGCCAGCGTCCTCGGTTCCCTGCCCATCCTCTTCCTCTTCTACGGCTTCCAGCAGTACTTCGTTTCCGGGTACACCGCAGGAGCGGTGAAGGAGTAGCCCTATGGCTCACTACCACGACCTCGAGCACATCCATCCCCCTCTGCCCGAGCTGGGAGAGGAGGTGACCCTCTACCTGGAAACTGAGGCCGAGGAAGGGCTCCTCCTTTACGAAAAGGACGGGGAGATCCACAAAAAACCCATGGAACCGGCCAAGGGGGGCCTAAGGGTGCGGGTTCCCGTGCACGTAAGCCCCTTTCGCTACTGCTTCCTCCTGCCCGAAGGCTTCTTGGGCAGCCACGGCCTGGAAAAAACCCTTCCCCGCTACGACCGTTTCTTCCACCTCCTGGCGGGATCCCTTCCCCCCTGGTGGGCCCTGGGCACCGTGTATTACCAGATCTTCCCCGACCGCTTCCGCCAGGGGCGAAAGGAGCTTGCCCCCAAGGATGGGGAATGGCTTCTCATGGGCAGGCCCATCCGCAAGAAGGCCTGGAACGAACCCCCGGGCCCAGAAGGGGCTTGGGAGTTCTACGGGGGGGATCTCTGGGGGATCCTGGAAGCCCTCCCTTACCTGGAGGCCTTGGGGGTGGAAACCCTCTACCTAACCCCCATCTTCCAAAGCCCAAGCAGCCACCGCTACGACACGGAAGACTACCTGCGGGTGGACCCCCACCTGGGAGGCGAGGAAGCCCTGGAAGCCCTCTTCCAGGCTTTGGAAAAGAGGGGCATGCGCCTGGTGCTGGATGGCGTCTTCAACCATGTGGGAGCCACCCACCCCTGGTTTCAAAGGGCCCTAAAGGACCCGGAAAGCCCAGAGCGGAGCATGTTCACCTTTTACCCCGATGGCTCCTACGCCACCTTCTGGGGGGTAAAGTCCATGCCCAAGCTGGACTATGCCTCCCCCCTCACCCAGGAGCGCTTCGTCCATGGGCCAAGAGCCCCCATCCGCTACTGGATGCGCCTGGCCCACGGCTTCCGGCTGGATGTGGCCCACTCCATCGGGGAAGGGGGGACCAACCGCAAGAACGCCCGCTGGCTTCGCGTCTTAGCCCGGGCCGCTAAGGAGGAAAGACCCGAGGCCGTAGTCTTCGGGGAACTTTCCTACGACGCCATCCCCACCCTAAGGGCCCATACCCTGGACGGGGCCATGCACTATGCGGGCTTCGCCCACCCCGTGATGGAGTGGCTTTCGGGAAGGGATGTGCACGGAAGGCCTGTCCACCTGGACGCCCAGGAGACCTGGCGGGTCCTCTGGGACCACTACCAGGCCCTGCCCGTGCAGCTTCGGCACAGCATGTACACCCTCCTCTCCTCCCACGACATCCCCCGCGCCCTTTGGCGGCTTAAGGGGGATGGGGAACGGTTCAAGCTAGCCTATGCCCTCCTCTTCGCCTTCCCGGGAAGCCCCGCCATCTACTACGGGGATGAGGTGGGCCTTTCCCAACCCAACCCCTACGCAAAGTGGCAAGGGGATCCCTACTGCCGGGCTCCCTTCCCCTGGGAGGAAAAGCGGTGGAACCGGGAAGTGCTGGGGTTTATTGGGAAGCTTGTCCATCTCAAACGCACCCACCCCGTCCTCCGCCTGGGGGGGCTTCTACCCTCGAGGGCCGACAAGGAGGTGTTGGCCTTCAAAAGGCGCTACCAGGGCCAGGAGGTCTGGGCTTTTTTCGCCCCAAAGGGGACCAGGCTCACCCTCCCCCGGGGGCTGGACCTGCTGACGGAAAGAGAGGTGGAAGGGGAAGTGGAGGCCACTTACCTCCTCTTCCAGCCCTTATAATGGAAACCCATGCGGCTTAAGCGGTTTGGCCCAAAGGCGCGCCGGGTGGGCAAGCCCCGGGTCCAACCCAAAGAGGCTTCCCCAACTGGAGGAGGCCTCTTGGTGCGGATGGAAACCCTAATACCACCCCACCCTGGCTTGCGCCAGGGTGGGGAAGACCCCATGACTCCTGGCTTCCGCAGGCGGCTTGCCGCCTTGCTCCAGGAGGCCAAGGCCCGCTGGGGAAACCTTACCCCAGAGGAGCGCAGGCGGCTCCTCTCCCTCCTCGCTGGGCTTCTTTCCCTCCTACCCTTGGACGGCTGGGCCGGGTAGGCTTACTTCTGGAAAAGGCCCTGGGCCCAGGTGGCCAGGTGGCCTTCTCCCTTCTTCTGCGCCTGTTGAGACGCTAGGGTTTCCCGGTATACTGGACCTTTGTGCGGGATGTCCTCGAGGTCCTGGAGTTCCCCAAGGTCCGCGCCCTCCTGGCGGAAAGGGCCAAGACCCCCTTGGGGCGAAGGCTGGCCTTGGCCCTTGTCCCCCTCTCCCAGGAGGAGGCGGAAAGGCGCCACCAGCTAACCCAGGAGGCCTTAGCCTATCCCTACACCCTTCCCGAGGCGGGGGCCCTCGAGGAAGCCTACCAAAAAGCCCAAGGCGGGGCCAGGCTTTCGGGCCTCGAGCTCCTTAAAGGAGCCCAGGCCCTGGAGGAGGCCATAGCCCTCAAGGAGGAGCTTCTTCCCCTACAAAACCTCCTGAGCCAGGTGGCGGCGGGCATCGGGGACCACGGGGCCTTCCTCGCCAAGATCAGGAAAGCCCTGGACGAGGAAGGAGCCGTGCGGGATGAGGCAAGCCCCAAGCTTTTCGCCATCCGCCGGGAACTCAAGCCCCTGCGCCAACAGATCCTGGACAAACTCTACGCCCTCATGGACCGCCACCCCGAGGCGATCCAGGACCGGTTCGTCACCCTGCGCCGCGAGCGCTACTGTATCCCCGTGCGCGCGGGGATGGCCCAAAGGATTCCCGGCCTTCTCCTGGATGAGTCCGAATCCGGGGCCACCCTTTTCATAGAACCCCTTTCCGTGGTGAAGCTCAATAACCGCCTCCAAACCCTGCGCCTTCAGGAGGAGGAGGAGGTAAACCGCATCCTACGGGAGCTTTCCGAGGCCCTGGCGGCCGATGAGGAACTGTCCGGCACCCTTAAGGCCCTGGGCCTTCTGGACCTCGTCCAGGCCCAGGCAGCCCTGGCCCGGGATTTCGGGCTTAGCCGGCCCCGCTTCGGGGAAGCCTACGAGCTTTTCCAAGCCTTCCACCCCCTCATCCCCAATCCCGTCCCCAACTCCCTGGCCCTGGACGGGGAAAAGCGCCTCATCCTCATCTCCGGCCCCAACATGGGGGGAAAGACGGCCCTCCTAAAAACCCTGGGCCTTGCGGTGCTCATGGCCCAGTCGGGGCTTTTCGTGGCGGCCAAGAAGGCCACCTTGGCCTGGCCCGACAGGGTCTTCGCCGACATCGGCGATGAGCAATCCCTTCAGGAAAACCTTTCCACCTTCGCCGGACACTTAAGAAGGCTCAAGGAGATGCTGGAAAGCGCCACGGCCCAAAGCCTGGTCCTCATCGACGAGCTGGGTAGCGGCACCGACCCCGAGGAGGGAGCCGCCCTTTCCCAGGCCATCCTGGAAGCCCTCCTGGAAAAAGGGGTCAAGGGCCTGGTCACCACCCACCTCTCCCCCCTGAAGGCCTTCGCCCAGGGGCGAGCGGGCATCCAAAACGCCTCCATGCGCTTTGACCTGGAGGGCCTGCGCCCCACCTACGAGCTGGTCCTGGGGGTGCCTGGGCGGAGCTACGCCCTAGCCATCGCCAGGAGGCTTTCCCTGCCCGAGGCGGTGCTGAAGCGGGCGGAAAGCCTTCTGCCCCAGGGGGGAAGGCTGGAAGCCCTCCTGGAGAAGCTGGAGGCGGAAAGGTTACGCCTGGAGGAGGAAAGAAACCAACTCCTCTCCCAGATGGCCCAGGTGGAAGCCTTAAGGAAGCGGCTGGAGGAACGGGAAGCCCGTTTTGAGGAGGAGCGCTCGGAAAGGCTCAAGGCCCTGGAGGAGGAGATCCGCCAGAAGCTCCTAAAGGTGGAGGCCGAGCTCAAATCCCTCAAGGAAAAGGCCAAAACCCAAGGGAAAAAGGACGCCCTGCGGGAGCTTTTGGCCCTGAGGGAAAGGTATGCCAGGGCCACGCCCAAGGGTGCCTGGGAGGTGCCTAGGGGCCTCGAGGCGGGACAGATGGTGGAGATCCCCTCCCTGAGGCGTCAGGGAAGGCTTTTGGAGCTAAGGGGAGAGGAAGCCCTGGTCCAGGTGGGCCCGGTGAAGATGACGGTGAAGGCCAAGGAGCTCACCCCCCTTAAGGCCCAGGAAACCCCAAAGGCCATCGGCCTAAAACCGCGAAGGGAGGTGAAGGAGGTGGACCTCAGGGGGCTTACCGTGGAGGAAGCCCTCCTGGAGGTGGCCTCCGCCCTGGAGGAGGCCCGCGCCTTGGGCCTCCCCACCCTGCGCCTCCTTCACGGCAAGGGTACCGGAGCCCTAAGGCAGGCCATCCGCGAGGCCCTAAGGCGGGACAAACGGGTGGAAACCTTCGCCGACGCCCCTCCCCACGAGGGCGGGCATGGGGTCACGGTGGTGGTGCTGAAGGGCTAGAAGGAACGGCCTTCCAGGGCCTCTATGCGCCCTCGGATGACCGGGGGCAAAGGAGCAGGCCTGCCTCCTTCCAGCCAAACCTGGACCGTCTTGCCCCGAGCAGCCTCCTCCCCCCTGGCCAGGAGGAGGTACTCCATGTCAAAGCTACTCCGCCCGATGCGCACCACCCGCACCCCCACCTCCACGGGATCCTCGAGGAAAACGGGCTTCAGAAAATCAACCTCCGCCCGGGCCAGGATGAAATGCCCCTTCTCCACCCAGTCCCTTTCCAATCTCTGGAAGTAAGCGGCGCGGGCCACCTCAAAGTAGGTGAGGTAGACCGCGTTATTCACATGCCCCAGGGCATCCAGGTCGCGGAAGCGCACCTGTATGGGTACGGATACGGGAAAACCCTCCACGAAGCCAGAGTATACCACGGCTGACCCGCGGGTCAGGTATAGTGGGGCCATGGAAACCACGTGGGATCTAACCCCCCTTTTCCCCGGCCTGGAAAGCCCCGAGTTCCAGGCAGCCTGGGAAGGCGTGAGGAAGCGGATTGGTCAGCTCAAGGAGCAGGTGGACCAACAAGCCCCTCTAAAGGAGGTCCTGGCCTCCCTGGACGCCCTTTTGGAGGAATCCACCCCCCTTTGGGCCTACCTCTACGCCCGCTTCACCGCCGACACCACCGACGAGGCCGCCTTGGCCAAGCTCTCCGAGCTGGAGGTGCTCTTCCTGGACTTCGCCCGCCTAAGGCCCCGCCTCACCCGCTACCTGGCCCTGCAGGACCCCGAGGAGGCGGGGCCTTACCGCATCCTGGTGGAGGAGGCCCGGGAGGAAGCCCTGCACATGATGCCCGAAGGAGAGGAGGTCTTGGCGGCGGAACTATCCCTCTCCGGACGCCAGGCCTGGTCCAAGCTCCACGAGAACCTCACCAGCCAGATCACCGCGGTAGTGGACGGGGAGGAGTTGCCCATCACCCAGGTGCGGAACCTCTACTTCCGCCCCGAGGAGGAGGTGCGCAAGAAGGCCTACCAGGCGGAGCTCAAAGCCTGGGAAGGCCACGAGGTGCCCCTGGCCTACGCCCTAAACGGGGTCAAGGGGGAAGCCTCTGTCCTGAACCGCAGGCGGGGCTACCGGGATGACCTCGAGCCCAGCCTGCACCGAAACCGCATCACCCGGAAGGCCCTCATGGCCCTCCTGGAAGCGGTACGGGAAAGCCTTCCCCTCTTCCACCGCTACTACCTCCTGAAGGCCAAGGCTCTGGGCAAGGAAAGGCTGGACTGGTGGGACCTCTTTGCCCCCATCGGAAAGGGCCGGCGCTGGAGCCTGGAGGAGGCCCGGGACTTCATCCGGGAAAAGCTCGCCACCCTGGTCCCGAACGCCGCTAAAGTGGCGGAAACCGCATTCCAAGAGCGCTGGATGGACCTCCTGCCCCGCAAGGGCAAGATCGGCGGGGCTTACTGCATGGGAAGGGGCGGGGGAAAAAGCCTCATCCTGGCCAACTACGAGGAAAGCTTTGAGTCGGTTTCCACCCTGGCCCACGAGCTGGGCCACGCCTACCACAACTTCGCCCTGGCCCGGGTGCCCGCCTCCTTGCGGGAGGTGCCCATGACCCTGGCGGAGACCGCCAGCATCATGAACGAAACCCTGGTGGTGGAGGCGGCCCTTAAGGAAGTCTCCCCGGAAGAGGGGCTTCTCATCCTGGACGCCTACCTGCAAGGAGCGGCCCAGGTGGTGGTGGACATCTATAGCCGCTTCCTCTTTGAGTCCTGGGTCTTTGAGGGAAGGAAGGCCCGGGAGCTTTCCCCCAGGGAGTTCAAGGAGCTCATGCTGAAGGCTCAGAAGGAGGCCTACGGGGAGGTCCTCGCCACCCACCATGCCTACATGTGGGCGGTGAAGGGGCACTACTACGGCTCCGACTTCTACAACTACCCCTACACCTTCGGCCTCCTCTTCGGCTTGGCCGTGTACCAGGAGGCCAAGGAGGACCCGGGCTTTGCCGGGCGCTACGAGGAGCTTCTGGCCACCTCGGGCATGTACCGGGCCAAGGAGCTGGCGGCCCGCTACGGCTTTGACCTGGAAAGCCCCGCCTTCTGGCGAAGGGGGTTTGCGGTTCTGGCCGAGAAGGTGGAGGAGCTGGAGAGGAGGCTTGCCTAGCCCAGCCGGGCACCTTCCTGACCGTCCCCTGACCTGGGGAAGGTCAGGTTTATAGGATGCGCCTTTTGGTTCTTTGCACCCACAACTCCGCCCGCAGCCAGATGGCGGAGGGCTGGCTCCGGCACTGGGCCAGGGAAATGGGAGTGGACCTCGAGGTCCACTCCGCCGGCACGGAAAAGACCTTCGTCAAGGAGGAGGCCAAGAGGGCGATGGCCGAGGTGGGGATTGACCCCACGGGGCACTTCTCCAAAACCCTTTTTGAGCTCCCCGATCCCTGGAACTTCCACCTGGTTCTCACCGTGTGCGATGCCGCCAAGGAGGCCTGCCCCGCCTACCCGGCCAAGACGGAAAAGCGCCACGTCTCCTTCCCCGACCCCTCGGGGAAACCCGTGGAGGAATGGCGCCGGGTGCGGGACGCCCTGGGCCAGATGAGCCGCTACCTGGTGGAAAACCTGAAAAGGGGGCGCATCCCCACCGATGAGGAGCTAAGGGAGGCCTCAGGCCTCTAAGTCCCCCACGTGGATGGCCGCCACCCCGAAGGTAAGGAGTTCGTAGCGCACCTTGAAGCCCGCCTCCTCCATCATGCCCTTTAAGGCTTCCGGCGGGGGAAAGGCCTCCACGCTTTCCGGCAGGTAGCGGTAGGCCCCGAAGCTACCCGAGATCACCCCCCCCAGGAAGGGAAGAAGCCTCTGGAAGTAAACCCGGTAAACCAGGCCAAAGACCCCCCTGGGAGGCGGGGGAAACTCCAGGATGACCAGCCGCCCCCCCGGGGCCAGGACCCGGCGGAGCTCGAAAAGAGCCTTACGGTAGTCGGCGAAGTTGCGGAAACCGAAGGCGATGGTGATGGCCTCAAAGCTCCCTTGGGGAAAAGGCAGGGACAGGGCATCGGCTTCCAGAAACTCCACCGCAAGGCCCTGCGCCCGGGCTTTCCTGCGGGCGATCTCCAGCATGGGCAGGGCGAAGTCCGCCCCCACCACCTGAGCCGTGGGCGCCTTCCTCTTCAACATAAGGGCCAGGTCTCCCGTACCCGTGGCCAGGTCCAGGATGCGCCCGGGATTTTTTTCCAAAGCCAGGGCCACCGCCCGCCTGCGCCAGCGAAGATCGGCGCCAAAGGAAAGAAGCCGGTTCAAAAGGTCGTAGCGGGGAGCGATCTCCGCAAACATGCGCCGCACCCGCTCGGCCTTTTCCCGGGGAGAAACCTCCACGAAAGAAGTCTAGCACGGCCCGGGGCCGTAGACCTACGGGACTAGGGTACAATCGTGGGCGTGTGGAAGGACCGTAAGCGCCTGGGAATCCTGGTGGCCCTGGGGGGAGGGGTTCTCCTCCTTCTCTGGTACCTGGCGCCCTGGGCGGTACCCCATCGTCTTTTTGGCGGGGAAGGCGTGCTTCTAAGCCCCTTCGGCCACCATCTCCCCCAGGGAACCTTGCCCCCGGGCTACGGGGACGGCTGGCTTTGGGGTGTCTTCTATCCCTCCCTGGCCTGGCTGGCTTTCACCCTGGTCCTGGCCTGGACTCCCAAGCCCGCCCGGAAGCTTTTCCTCATGGGGATCCTGGGCCTGGGCCTCTTCCTCCTCACCTACCTTCTCTTCCAAGCCAGCGTGGCCCAGGTGAACGCGGGTGCGGAAAGGCCCATCCTCAGGCGGTACAGCCTGGGGCTTGGCAGCTACGCCACCTTGGCCTATAGCCTCTACCTCCTCCTTCTGGCCCGGCTTTTCTCCCCTGGAGGGGTGGCCTTTCTGGTGCGCCGCCGGGGGGTGGTGGTGCCCCTCTTCTCCCTCCTCCTGGCCTCCTTGTTGGGCGGCGTCATCGTGGCGGTGATGAAGAGGGCACCGGGGGAAGCCCAGACCCTAAGGGAAGCCTGGATGCTGAAGCTGGACCTCATCACCTACACCTACCAGCTCCTCTATAGCCCCTTGGTCAACCCCTCGGGCTTCCTGCAAAGCCTCCTCCTGGCTACTCCCCTGATCTTCACCGGCTTAGCCGTGGCCTTAGGCTTCCGCGGGGGGCTTTTCAACATCGGGGCCCCGGGGCAGCTCATCCTGGGGGCCATCGCCGCCATGCTGGTGGGGGTGTACCTGCCAGGGCCCAGGTGGCTGGTACTGCCCCTCGCCATCCTGGCCGCCGGTTTGGCCGGGGGGCTATGGGGTGCCCTGCCCGGCTGGCTTAAAGCCCGCTTCGGAGCCCACGAGGTGATCAACACCATCATGCTGAACTACATCGCCGCAAGCCTCTTCCTCTTCCTTATCTCCTCCAACGAGTACAAGTTCTTCGGCAACACCCTGTACCTTCCCTTCAAGTACCCCGGATACGAGGCCCGGAGCTACGAGATCCGACCAGAGGCCCGCATCCCCCACTGGACCGAGCTTTTGGCCCCAGGGGGGGAGCTTTCCTTCGCCCTGCCCTTGGCCCTCCTCCTGGGCTTCCTGGGCTACTTCCTTACCAGGAAAAGCCTGGGCCACCGGGTGCTCCTGGGCCCCCTGGCCGGGGTGGTGGGGTACTTGGTGGGGGGCCTTCTTCCGGGGCCTGCGGTGAACTTCGGCCCCGACCTCACCTCGGTGCGGCTCAACGGGGCCTTCCTTTTGGCCCTTTTGGCCCTTCTCTTCTTCCACTTCTACGTCTTCCGCACCGTGGGAGGGTACGAGCTTAGGGCCATGGGCCTGGCCCCCAAGGCGGCGGAGTACGGGGGGGTGCTGGCCGGGCGGAAGATGGTCCTCATCATGTTTCTGGCAGGGGCCTTGGCGGGTCTGGCCGCCACCCACTACGTGCTGGGCGGGGGGATTGACGAGTACCGCCTGAAGCAATCCCTTCCCTATTCCGTGGGCTTTGACGGCATCGCCGTGGCCCTGATGGGCCAGAACACCCCCTTGGGGGTGGGCCTCGCCGCCTGGCTTTTCGGCATCCTCCTCACCGGGGGGTTGCAGGTGAACCTGCAGCTCGGCATCAGCCGGGAACTGGTGGCGGTGCTTCAGGCCTTGATCGTGCTCTTCATCGCCGCAGGGGGCTTTTTGCCCCGCTACTTCACCGACCCCCTGCGAGCAGCCGAGGTGGAGCTTAGGGAAGAAAGCCGAAAGCGAGAGGAAAGGGAGGAGACCCCATGAACCTGGACGCTGCCTTTTGGATCGCCCTCTTCTTTTCCACCCTGCGCCAGACCACGCCCCTTTTGCTCACCGCCTTGGGGGGCATGTTCTCCGAGCGAAGCGGCGTGGTGAACATCGCCCTCGAGGGCATCATCCTCTTCGGAGCCCTCACCGCCGCGGTGGTGGTGGAAAGGGTGGAACACACCTTAGGCCCCGGCCCCCATCCCTGGCTTCCCTGGCTTGGGGTCCTAAGCGCCATGCTGGTGGGAGGGCTGGTGGCCCTGGTGCATGCGGTGGTCTCCATCAAATACCGGGCCGACCAGATCATCAGCGCCACCGCCATCAACCTCCTGGCCCTGGGAGCCCCCAGCCTGGTGCTCACCTACTTCTACGGCAACGCCACCAACTCCAAGGAGGTGGTAAACCGCCTGCCCCTTTGGGGCTCCGAGGGTTTTGCCCTTTCCCCCTTGGTCTACCTGGCCTTCCTCCTGGTCCCCCTAAGCTGGTGGGTCCTCTTCAAGACCCCCTTCGGCCTGCGCCTCAGGGCCGTGGGCGAGCATCCCGAAGCCGCCGACACCCTGGGGATCAACGTGTACCGCATGCGCTACATCGGGGTGGTGCTCTCCGGAGTTTTGGCCGGCCTCGCCGGGGCCTATCTGGCCATCGGCTTCCTCAACCAGTTCGTGCGGGGCATGTCGGCGGGAATGGGGTTCATCTCCCTGGCAGCCATGATCTTCGGGAAGTGGCACCCCTTGGGTATCCTTTTCTCCACCCTGCTCTTCGGCTTCGCCAGCGCCTTGGCCATCCAGCTTCAGGGCACGGAGATCCTGCCTGCGGTCTTGGTGCAGGCCTTCCCCTACGTGGTCACCGTTCTGGTGCTGGCGGGCTTCATGGGCAAGAGCCGACCCCCGGCGGCGGTGGGAAGGCCCTACGAGAAGTAGGCTCAAGGGCCCAAGGACTTGGCCAACTGCCCGAAGCGGCGGCTTAGGGTGAGGGTGCTCCCATCCTGGAAGCGCAGGGTCACATAACCCTTGCCCAAGAGAAAGTCCACCACCTCTTCCCTGGCCAAGCCCTGAGCAAAGTGGGCAAAGCCATCGGAGCGAAGATACAAAAAGCCCTCTTCCCCAGGGTACCCCAGGAACACCTGGGCCTCGGTGCCCTGGCGGTTTAAGGTGATCCGGCGAACCAAAAGGGCAAAGGCTTGGGCCTGGGTCATCCTAGGCCAGCTCTTCCTTGGGCACCTCCACCGTCTTCCCCTCCTCCAGGAGGAGTTCCACCGTCCCCTTCAAGGGGTTCACCTTCTGCACCTTGCCGCACACCCCCTCCTTGGTGCAGACCCTGGCGTTTTTGCGGGGAAGCTCCGAGAGAAGCTCCTGGTACACGGGGTGCTCGTAGGCCAGGCAACAAAGAAGCCTTCCACAGGGGCCGGAGATCTTCTCGGGGTTCAGGGGAAGCCCCTGGTCGCGGGCCAGCTTGATGGAAACCTGGGCGAAACCCTGTAGCCAGGTGGAGCAGCAACTTTCCATCCCGCAGGCCCCCAGGGTCCCCAAGTAGGCGGCTTCCTCCCTGGGTCCTTCGGCCAAAAACTCCACCCGGGCCCCGAAGCGCTCGGCAAGTTCCCGGGTAAAACGCCTGAGGTTCACCCGCTCCTCCGCGGCGTAGTGCACGGAAAGGTGCCGGCCATCCAGGGTGAAGTCGCACCCCAGGACCTTGGCCCTCACTCCCTCTTCCTGAAGGCGGGCCCGCAGGTAAAAGGCCGCCTCCTCCGCCCTGGCCCGGAGCCTCGAGGCCAGGTCCAGATCCTCCTTGGTGGCCAGGCGCACCACCTCCCCGGCCTCCTTCTCCTTGCGGGGCGGGGTGCGCACTTTGCCCACCTCCAGGCCCCGGCTGGTGCGCACCACCACATACGCCTCCAGGGGTGGGGGATCCCCTTGGAAACGGAAGTAGCGCAGGACAGGGGTGCGGGCTTTGCGCAGATCGGCGTGCAGGCGAACGCCCACGGTCATGTTTCCAAGTCTAAGGCCAATCGGGCCAGGACCAGGTCCGGGCTCACATACCGCTCCAGAGCCTCCCAGGCGGCCTCGAGGGCCAGAAGCGCCTGCGGACGGTGGCGGAAGGCGACATAAAGGGCGAAAATCCCTTCCTCGTCCGCGAAGAGCTCCTTCAGGAGGGCAAACCGCCGCCAGGAGGAGGCGCCACCCACCTCCCTGGCCTTCTCCATGCGGGCGCGAAAGGCAGTGGGGTCGGCCAGAGCCCTTAAGAGCCGGCCTGGAGCCCCGCCGGCGTAAGCCAGAAGCTCCGGGTCTTGGGTCAGGGGGTATAGCCTTTCCTCGGGAACAGGGGCAAAGGCCACCTCCAGGGCCCGGCTGGCCAAGGTGGGAAGCAGGGTGGCGCGGCTTGGGGCGATGAGGACGATGCGCCCGTAGGAGGGAGGTTCCTCCAGAAGCTTCAAAAGGGCGTTGGCCGCCGCCTCGGTGAGGAGGTGGGCCGAGTCCAGGATGGCCACCTTGACCCGCTCCCGGGGGTGGGTGGCGAACCATTCAAAAAGGGGTTCCACCTCCTCGAGGCGGATCTCCACCCGCCCCTTCAAACCCCGCTCCGGGGGACCTATCTCCAGAAGGTCGGGATGCTCCCCCAAGGCGGGGGGAGGAAACCCCCGGTTGAGCCCCCAGGCGTACCAGTGGGCCACCCGGCGCCTGCCCACTCCCTCGGGACCGGAAAAAAGCAGGGTGTGGGCCCTAAGCCGGGGTAGGAGCTCCAAAATGGCCTCGTGGCCGATTATTCCCCCAGGGTCAGACGCTCGTAGAGCCACGCGGGAAACCCCTCCTCCGCCAGGCGCTGGGCCACCTGGTCCAGGTTGTACCCCACCCGGAAAAAGGTGATCCCGTCCCCCTCCCACAGGGCAAAGGCCGCCCCCGGCACGTGGTCGCGGGGCTGGCCCACCGAACCTGGGTTGACCAGAGCCCGCACCGCAGGGGGAAGGATCAGCTCACCCCCTTCCGCCAGGCGCTGGTAGCGCACCCAGGGGCGGGGTCCGGAAAGCTCCAAAAAGGCCCCGGCCAGGTGGGTATGCCCGTGGAAGGTGAGGCGGTGGTCCGTACAGGCGAAGGCCTGGCGGGCCAGTTCCAGCGCATCCAGGTACTCCATGGGATCGCAGGGGCTGCCGTGGACCAAAAGCACCCCCTCCACCTCCTTTTGCCAGGGCCAGGAGGAGAGGAAATCCAGGTGCCTTTGGGAAAGCCTCCTCCGCTGCCAGGAAAGGATCTCCAGGACCACCCCTTCCTGGGGCAAACGGTCCAGGGCCAGAAGCCAGGCATCGTGGTTGCCCAAGACGCACTGGGCCCCCACCCCCATGAGCCAGTCCAGCACCCGGTCCCCATCCGGATAGTAGCCCACCGCATCCCCCAGGAAGAGCACCCCATCAAAAGAAGGGGCCGCCTCGAGGACCGCCTGCAAGGCCGGCCAGTTGCCGTGGATGTCGGAGAGGACCAGGTAGCGCACGGGGTTTAGGATACCATGAGAACATGGCTTCCTCCTTGCTGGAACAGCTTTCCGCAGACCTCGAGGTCCTCTCGGAACACCTCCGGGCAGGACTGGACGAATTCGGCACCCTTTACTGCTACCTGGAAGGCGGCCGAGGAGGAAGGACCTACCTCCTCCACGCCCCCTACGAGGAGGCCTTGGCCGTGCTCCAGGCTCTAAACGGCCTCTCTTTTCGGGGACGGATCCTTCTGGCCCTGGATCCCTCGCCCCTCTCTCCCACCTTAGAGGGCCTTCCCCTTTCCGGCCCCACCCGGGCACCCCTGGCCCACCTCCTGGAAAAAACCCGCCCAGACCGCCTCCTCTTAGCCTTTCCCGGGGAGGGGCTTGGCCAAGGCTTCCCGGGAGCCAAGGAAACCCCAAGGGGCTGGCAACCCCTGGAAGCTGAGGAGGAACCCCTGGTCCTGCGGGTGGAGGCGCCCACGGGCCTCACCTACCAGGAGGTGCGGGCCTACGGGCCCTGGGAAAGCCCTCCTCTTCCCCTTGGGCTACCCATAAGCCCAGGGCCCTATTGGGGAAGCGTGGGCTTGGCCTTGGGGATTCCCACCTACGGGGTGGGTTTGGTAAACTTACGGGCAAGCCTGGAGGCGCTTCTCAGCCTCTGGTAACAGGAGGAAGAATATGATGTACATCGCGCTGTTTGCCTTGGGAGCCGCCCTGGTTACCCTGCTCTTCTACCTGATCCTGAACCCCCGCGTGCTCACCACCGAGGGGGAAACCTTTGACCTGCGCTTTATCCTCTTTATGTTGATACTCATCGTCCTGGCCGCCAGCACCGTGGCCCTGATGCTGATCTTGGGCAAGATGCACCACCTGCTTTAAACTCCGCGCCCTCCGGCCAAAGGAGGGCGCCTTTTGCACTTTCGGGTTTCCCACCTCAGGAAACCCGGCTTGTTTCCCTTTCAGCAAGCTCCTTGCGAAGATACTCCAGGTCCTTTTCCAGGGCCTTGCGGGTGGCCTCGAGAACGGGGGTAAACTCGGGGGGAAACTCCCGGGTCAGGTGGCCCATGCACACCAGAAGCCCTTCCACCATGGCCTTCTCCTGCTCCCGCCGGCGCTTTCCCCCGCGGAGGGCGCTGTAGGCCAGGTGCTCCAGCCGCCGCACCACGCACACCCTGGGCTCCCCCCCCACCCCAGCACAGGGAAGCCCCTCCGCACCCCCACAGGCCGCATAGGCCTTGGAGTACAGGGGAGCCAGCTCGGGATGCCCTAAAAGGGCAGGCCCCAGGGGCCCCGCGTGGGCCGCGGCCAGGCGGAGGTACGCAGCGTGGCGGGCACGGCGAATCTCCACCTCCATGGTTCCATCTTAGACAAGGGCCACCGGGACAAATGCCCCAGAGGGCTAGGGAAGCCGGAAAGGGCTCCTCAGCCCGGCCAAGGCGAGGGTCCTGGCTTCCTCCGGGGCCCAGGAGAGGGCCAGGACCCCCCGGTAGGCCCTCAGAGCCCTTTCCCGCTCCCCCGCCAGGTCCAATAGCTGGCCAAAGCGGGCCAGCACGTAGCCCGGCAGGTAGCCGGGGTGCTGGAAGTCCATGCGGAACACCTCCTCCATGAGGCTTAAGGCCTCCTGCCACTCCCCGGCCGCCAGGTAGATCTGGGCCGCCAGGTACAGGGCCTCGGGATCCCCTATTTGGAAGAGCTCCTCCAAGAGCCCCGCCCAGTCGTCCTCCTCCCTAAGCTGCCAGGCCCGGTCCAAAAGGGCCCTCTGGCGTTCCTTCTCCGTGGGCTCATGGGCCTTGGGCAAGGCCTCGGGAAAGCTCTTGGCCAGAAGGAGGTAGTCCAGAAGCTCCGCCACCACTACCTCTTCCCGGCCCCTCAAAGCCTCCGCCACCCTTTCCATGCGGCGGGCCCGGAATCCCGTGGCCGGACCTTCCCCGAAGGTCTGGGCGTACCCCTCGTAGATTTGGCCCAGATGGTCCAGGAAGGCCTGGGAGCCCAGGACCTCCGGGGTAAGGGGGGTCTTGAGGAGCTGCAAAAGCTCCTGGTCAAAGGCGTGCATCCGCTCTAGGTGGGGTTTTCCCAGGGGGTGCTGGGCCAGGGCCTGACGGAAGGCCTCGGCCTCCTCCCTTAGATGGGCCTCCTCATCCAGGGCCACCACGGGAATCCCCCTTTCCTCCGCCCAGGGAAGGAGGTGGAAAAGGAGCGGGTCCTCTTCCCGCCAAAGCCCATCCTTTAGGCCCTCTGGCGAGTGGGAGGCCAGGTAAAGAACCTTGGGGCGGGCCTCTTCCAAAAGGGCCAAAACCGTGGCGGCGTTGTAGCGTGGATGCAGGATGTGGAAGGGCCCAAGGGAAGGAAGAAGCAGCATCCTCACCATCTTAGACCTCCGGGAACGCAACTACCGCCTGGCGGTGCTCAACGGCTGGCTGGTGTGGCTGGGGGATACCTTCTTGAACCCCAACATCGTCCTCACCAGCTTCGCCGCCAAGCTGGGGGCCCCCGGGGCCCTGATCGGCCTCCTCCCCGCCCTCCTCCAAGCAGGGGGGATGGTCCCCCAGGCCTTCCTCGCCCCCTACGTGGCCCGCTTTCCCCGGAAGATCGTGCTCTACCGGAAGGTGGCGGCCCTAAGGCTTTCCGGGGTGATCCTCATGGCCCTGGCCACCTTCTTCCTGGGTCCCTGGCCCCACCTCCTCCTTGCGGGCTTCCTCGCGGGCCTTCTCCTGAATGCCCTCTTCACCGGGGTCAGTAGCCTCCCCTTCTGGGAGGTGGTGGCCAAGACCACGCCCGTGGAGCGCCGGGCCCACCTCTTCTCCGCCCGGAACCTCATCGGAGGGCTTCTGGCCTTCCTGGCGGGCTTCGGGGTCCGGGGAATCCTTGCCCTTCCCCTTCCCTTTCCCCTTCCCTACGCCCTCCTCTTCGCCCTGGGAGCCTTGGCCTTTGGCATGGGCTGGTACCTTTTCGGCCTAACCCGGGAGCCGGAAGAACCCCCCAAGGAGGAAAGGATCTCCCTGCGCCTGCCCCTCCAGCACCAAGGCTTCCGCCGCTACCTCCGGGTGCGGGTTCTCCTGGGCCTTGCGGGGATGGCCGAGCCCTTTTATGCGGTGTATGCGGTGCGCACCCTGGGACAGGGACAGGAGCTGGGCCTTTACCTCTCCCTTTACGCCCTTTCCTTCACCCTTTCCAACCTGCTTTGGGCCAGGCTGGCGGAGCGGGGCTCCAAGGGGGTGCTCCAGGCCGGGGCTTTCCTGGCCCTCCTCACTCCCCTTCTGGCCCTTCTCCTACCCCGGCACCTCTTCGGTTTGGTCTTCCTCCTCCAGGGGGCCTACCTGGCCGCCTTGGGGCTTTCCACCACCACCTACCTCCTGAACCTGGCCCCACCCGAGGAGCGTAGCGCTTTCATCGGCCTGGCCAACACCGTGGCTGGGCTCTTCGCCTTCGCCACCGTCCTGGGAGGGTGGGTGGCCGACAGCCTGGGGTTTTCTGGCCTCTTCCTCCTGGCGGCCTTTTTCTACGCCTGGGCCTTTTACGCCGGGAGAAAACTCCCCCACGAGGGGTAAAGCGGGAAAAAGCCCCGTGGGCCAAAGGCTTCTTTCATCCATTATCTCCACGCCCCTGCCCATGTGGGTTCGGTTCCCGCACCTAGCGCAAACCCTGGGTTTGCCCCAAGTCCTCGGCTTAGCTGAATCCATCCCCGCCGGCCGCGGGGCTGTGTATAGTAGGGTTCATGGTGGTCTACCTGCCGGATGGGAAGGCCCTCGAGGTGGAGGAGGGTGCCACCGCCTGGGACGTGGCCCGGGCCATTGGCCCCGGGATGGCCAAGGCTGCGGTGGGCGCCTTGGTGAACGGGGAGATCTACGACCTCCTGAAGCCCCTCCCGCCCGGGGCCCAGGTCCGGATCCTCACGGAGAAGGACCCCGAGTACCAACTCCTCTTCCGCCACACCCTGGCCCACGTCCTGGCCCAAGCGGTGAAGGAGTTCTTTGCCGAAAAGGGTTACGACCCCGAGAGCGTGAAGCTTGGGGTGGGACCGGTGATCGAAAAGGGCTTCTACTACGACATCGATGCCCCCGAGCCCATCTCCGATGAGGACCTGCCCGTCATAGAGGAAAAAATGCGGGCCATCATCGCCAAAGACCTTCCCCTGCGCCGCTTCGTGCTGCCCCGGGAGGTGGCCCTTTCCCGCTACCAGGGCAAGGACCCCTACAAGACCGAGCTCATCCTGGACCTGCCCGAGGAGGAGGAGATCAGCTTCTACCAGCAAGGGGACGAGGCCTACGGCTTCACCGACCTCTGCCGCGGGCCCCATGTGCCCTCCACGGGCCGCATTCCCCCCCACTTCAAGCTCACCCACGTGGCCGGGGCCTACTGGCGGGGGGATGAGAAAAGGCCCATGCTTCAGCGGGTCTACGGGGTAGCCTTCCGCACCGCTGAGGAGCTAAAGGAATACCTCTGGCAGCTGGAGGAGGCCAAGAAGCGGGACCACCGCCGCTTAGGGCGGGAGCTGGAGCTATTCCTGATCGATCCCATGGTGGGGAAGGGGCTGGTGCTTTGGCTTCCCAAGGGGAACGTGATCCGGGAGGAGCTCATGGCCTTCATGCGGGAGGAGCAGATAAGGCGGGGCTACCAGCTGGTCACCACCCCCCATATCGGGAGCCTCGAGCTTTACCGCACCAGCGGCCACTACCCCTACTATGCGGAAAGCCAGTTCCCCCCCATCAGCTTCAAGGAAAGGGGCGAGGAGGAGGAGTACCTCCTAAAGCCCATGAACTGCCCCCACCACATCCGCATCTACGCCTTTAAGAAGCGCTCCTACCGGGAGCTTCCCTTGAGGCTTGCCGAGTTCGGCACCGTCTACCGCTACGAGAAGGCGGGGGAGCTTCTGGGCTTGACCCGGGTACGGGGCTTCACCCAGGACGACGCCCACCTCTTCTGTACCCCCGAGCAGGTGAAGGAGGAGTTTTTGGGGGTCTTGGACCTGGTTCTGAAGGTGCTTTCCACCCTGGGCCTTAAGGACTATAGGGCCCGCATCGGCACCCGGGACCCCAAAAGCGACAAGTACGTGGGGGACGAGGCCAAATGGTCCCTGGCGGAAAGACAGATTGAGGAGGCAGCCCTGGAAGCTGGTCTCCACTACACGGTGGAGGAAGGGGATGCCGCCTTCTACGGCCCCAAGCTGGACTTCGTGGTGAAGGACGCCCTGGGAAGGGAGTGGCAGCTCGGCACCATCCAGGTGGACTACAACCTCCCTGAGCGCTTCGGCCTCACCTATGTGGGGCCGGATGGGGCCGAACACCGCCCTGTCATGATCCACCGCGCCCCCTTTGGCTCATTGGAGCGGTTTATCGGCATTCTCATAGAACACTTCGCCGGGGACTTTCCCCTCTGGCTCGCCCCGGTGCAGGTGGTGGTGGTGCCGGTTTCGGAAAAACAGGAGGACTACGCCAAGGAGGTGGTCTTTAAGCTCAAGGAAGCGGGCCTCAGGGCCGAGGCCGACCTCCGCCCCGAGCGCATGCAGGCCCGTATCCGCGACGCCGAGGTGCAGAAGGTGCCCTATGTCCTGGTGGTGGGGGACAGGGAAAAGGCCGAGGGCACGGTGAGCGTCCGCAGACGGCACCGGGGGAACCTGGGAAGCATGCCCCTGGCGGCTTTCCTCGAGGCCGCCCTTAAGGAATACAAGGAACGCCTTTTGGAGCCAACCCTCTGATGCGGGCCAGGTCCACCATCTTCACCCTCTTTGTGGAATACATCTACCCGGAACGGCGCGCCCGGGTGCGGGACCTCATCACCATGATGGAGGTCCTGGGCTTCTCCGAGGCGGCGGTGAGGGCCGCTCTTTCCCGGAGCGCCAAAAGGGGCTGGGTAGTGCCGGAGCGGCGGGGGCGCATCGCCTACTACGCCCTTTCCAACCGGGTCTACTGGCAGGTGCGCCAAGTTCGGCGGCGCCTCTACGAGGCCAGGACCTCCTGGGACGGGCGTTTCCTCCTGGTCCTGCCGGAAGGCCCAAAGGAGCGGGGGGAAAGGGAACGCTTTCGGCGGGAGATGGCCCTTTTGGGCTACGGCAGCCTGCAAAGCGGGGTCTACCTGGGGGCGGGGGTGGACCTCGCCGCCACCCAAGAGCTCCTCGCCTTTTACGGGCTTTCCGCCACCCTCTTTCGGGCGGAACACCTCGGGCCGAAGGAGGAAGTGCTCCGCGCCTTTTCCCTTAAGGAGGCCTCGGCCCATTACCAAACCCTCTTCTCCAGCGTGCCCCCGGTGCTCGAGGACCCCCTTTTGGCCTTCCGGACCTTGACCCGTCTGGTGCACGAGATGCGCAAGCTCCTTTTCCTGGACCCTCTTCTTCCCCCCGAGCTCCTTCCCCCAGGCTTCCCAGGCCCCTCCGCCCGGGAGCGCTTCCTCACCCTTCGGGAAACCCTTTACCGGCAGGCCGAACCCTTCCTTAAAAGGCTCTCTCTCAGCCCTCTCACCCCGGGCGGGATAACCTTTAGGGGATGAGGCGGTTTCTATCCCTTCCCCTGATCCTGGCCACCCTGGCCCAGGCCCAGGCGGTCATTCCCTTCTGGCACACGGCAGGCCCCCCAGGGAATACCGTCCTGGAGGAGGCCATAAAAAGCTTCAACAAGTCCCAGCGCACCTACCGGATTGAGGCCCGCTACGTGGGGGACTACCGGGAGGCAGGGGTAAAGCTCCTGGCCGCCTTGCGCTCGGGGGGTGCCCCAGTCCTTTTCCACGGGGAGCTTTCCTTCCTCCCCCGCCTGGCCCAGGAAGGGGTGGCCTTGGCTCTGAACCCCTACCTCCAGAACCTGCCCAGGGACCTCTATCCGGAGATGATGCGAACCACCCAGGTCCGGGGGCAGACCTATGGCCTTCCCTTGGGGCTATCCGTGCCCGTCCTCTACTACAACAAGGATGCCTTCCGCGCCCGGGGCCTTAAGCCCCCCAGGACCTGGGCCGAGGTGGAGGAGGCCGCCCAAAGGCTCACCAGCCGCACCAGCAAGGGGCTTGTTATCTCCACGGACATCTGGAGCTTCAACGCCATCGTCATGAGCCTGGGGGGAAGCTTGGTCAAGGATGGGCTTCCCGCCTTCACCTCCAAGGAAGTGGTGGAGGCTTTGGAGATGCTTTACCGCATGGTGCAGAAGGGGCACGCCCAGGCCAGAAACCTGGCCGAGGCCCAGTTCGCCGTGGCCGATTTCCTGCGCACCAAGGCCTTCATGGGAATCGGACCCACCACCGCCCTGCCGGTGGTGCTGGCCCAAACCTCCCTGCCCTTTAGCGTGGGCCTGGCCCCCCTGCCCCGGCGGGAAGGGGGTGCGGTACCCCTTTCCGGGGCAGCTTTGGCGGTGCTCAAGGGGGCAAGCCCAGAGCAGGCCCGGGGAGCCGTGGCCTTCTGGCTTCACTTCCTGGAACCCAAGCGCCAGGCGGAGTGGGTGCGGACTACCTGGTACCTGCCCTTGCGAAAAGAAGCGGAAAGGGAGCTTGCCGATTTCCTGAAAGACCCCGAAAGGCAGGCGGTCTTCGCCCAGGCGGAGGTGGCCCGCCCCTGGAGCCAGGACCCGGAGCTGGTGGTCTGGTACAGCTACCTGGAGGAAGCCCTGGAACGAAGCCTGAAGCAGGGGGTGAAGCCCCAGATGGCCCTCGAGGAGGCCCAGAGGAAGGCCATGGGGGTGGAGAGGCGCTAAAGAAGCCCCTGACCCAGGCTTGACTTTTGGGATGGTAAAATCCCCCCCATGAAACAGCCCTTAGCTCTGGCCCTAGGGTTTCTCCTCCTTCCCCTGGCCTTGGCCCAGGCCGGCACCCGCACGGAGGTTTCCTTCTGGCACTCCATGGATGGCCCCGCGGGGAGGCTTCTTTCCACCTTCGCCCAGGAGTTCAACGCCCGCCAGGGGCTCTACCGGGTGGTACCCCAGTATGCAGGGGACTACCGGGATGCCGAAACCAAGCTGGTGGCCGCCCTACGCACGGGAAGCCAGCCCGTGCTCTTCCAGGCGGAGATCAGCTTCTTTCCCCGGCTAGTGGGGGAAGGCCGGGCCCTGGCCCTGGATGGTTATCTAAACCTGGAGCGCACCTTCCTGGAGGATCTCTTTGAACCCGCCTGGAACTACGGGGTGATGGACGGTAAGCGCTACGGCCTTCCCTTAAACACCTCCACCCCCGTTCTCTTCTATAACCTGGACGTCTTCCAGGCCAAGGGGCTTAAAGCCCCGAGGAACTGGAAGGAGTTTGAGGAGGTGGCCAAGGCCCTCACCTCCCGCCAGGCCAAGGGCTTCATCTTCGTCACCGACCCCCAGGCCTGGCTCTTTGAGGCCATGGTGACCAGCCGGGGTGGGAACCTGGTGCGGGAAGGCAAGCCCAACTTCACCTCCAAGGAGGCCCTCGAGGCCCTGGAGATGCTGGTGCGCCTAAACCGCGCCGGGGCCCTTTCCGCAAGGAGCATGGCCGAGGCCACCTTCGCCCAACTGGACTTCGTGCGCACCAAGGGCATGATGGTCATGGCCTCCATCGCCAACTGGCCCGCTGCGGAAAACTTTTCCTTCGCCTTCACCTTAGGGGTGGCCCCGGTGCCCCGGGAGCCAGGGGGCAAGGTACCCATGGGCGGGGCCCAGCTGGTGGTGCTCCGAGGGGCCACGGAAGCCCAGGTACGGGGGGCCTTGGAGTTCTGGAGGTACCTGATGGAGCCCGAAAACGTGGCCCGCTGGGTACAGGCCAGCTACTACGTGCCCGTGCGCAAGTCGGCCATTCCCCTCCTGGAGGGCTTCTACCGGGAAAACCCCTTCCGCAAGGTGGCCTTTGAGCAGATCGCCCACGCCCAGGAGCGCCCCCGCATTCCCCAGTTCTCCGCCTGGGCCAGCGTCCTGGCAGAGGCCTTGGAAAAGACCCTGAAGGGCGGGGTTCCTCCCCAGAAGGCCCTGGAGGAAGCCCAGAAGAAGGCGGAGGCCATCCGGTAATACCACCCCACCCTTGCTCTGCCAGGGTGGGGGCCCCGATAAACCCCTCCTCCAAGCCACGTCTGGGAGTACCTAAGGAGCACAATAGGGCGAGAAGGGGTTAGCTCCGCCATAAAACACTCTAAAATGGCAGGGATGCGCCTAGGTTTCAGTCCCTTCAATGCGGAGATGGGCTATGAGGAAGCCTTCCGCCTGGCGGCGGAACTGGGGCTGGACCTCGAGGTTCCCTACGACTTGCACGAGGTCCTGCCCCTTCCCGACGCCAAGACCTTGCGGGCCACGGGGGAAGCCCTGGGGGTGGGGTTCACCCTGCACCTTCCCTTCGTGGAGATGAACCCAGCCAGCCTCATCCCCAGCGTCCGTGCCTTGGCCGAGGAGCGCCTCAAGCGGGCCCTGGAGTTTGGCGAGGCCCTGGGGGCCAAGGTGGGGGTCCTCCACACCGGCCAGGTACCCGTGCGCCACCCCATGGCCATAAGCCTGGCCCGGGAAGCCTTGGAAAAGACCCTTTCCGCCCTCCTCCCCCTTCCCTTCCCCGTGGCTTTGGAAAACCTGGCCCTTGCCGAGGAGGATCTCCTCCGGGGCCCGGAGGAGCTAAGGGCCCTCCTGGACCGCTTCCCCCAGTACGGGTTCTGCCTGGATGTGGGCCACGCCCTGGTGGAGCTAGGTCCCCTGGGTCCTTTCCTCTACTGGGAGGCCCTGGGAGACCGGCTCATCCACCTGCACCTCC
The DNA here is from genome assembly GCF_000381045.1 of Thermus scotoductus DSM 8553. Classification (GTDB taxonomy): domain Bacteria; phylum Deinococcota; class Deinococci; order Deinococcales; family Thermaceae; genus Thermus; species Thermus scotoductus. The sequence continues at coordinate 29,136 of NZ_KB905733.1, forward strand.
ACGACAACCACGCCCGCCGGGATGACCACCTGCCCGTGGGCACGGGAGCCGTGCCCTGGGAAAGGCTGGCCCCCCGGCTGAGGAGCTTCCCTGCCACCGCGGCCCTCGAGGTGGGTGGGAACATCCAAGGAGTACGCCAGAGCCTTTCCCGTCTGCAGGCCCTCCTTGCCTCCTAAGCCTCCCCTTTCATAAGGGGGGACATCTGTCCTTGCCAGGGTACGCTTATAGTAGTGGAGTGGGGGTTTGTACCCCCCCTTCACAAAGGGAGGCAGAATGGTCGTAGACCGGATTGAGGTGTACCTGGATGGGGCCAGCGAGCCCCTGGCGGTTCTGAAGGAGCCCCCTTACCGGCTAAACCTAGACACCCGAAAGATCCCCGACGGGGAGCATGTCCTGCGGGTGGTAACCCACTTCCGCGGCGGAGGCCAGGAGGTCCGAGAAATCCCCTTCACCGTTAACAACTACCCCGATGTGATGGTCCTGGGCCTGGACGAGAGGGGCGAGGTGGCGGGGACCCTCGAGCTCCGCCTGGCTGTGGGCGAGCCTGAGCTTCCCGTGGAACCGGTCCGCTTCAACCCCATCTGGTACGTGGTGGCCTCGGTGGTCGTACTGGGCGGCATCTGGGCCTACTTCGCCCTTTCTCCAGCAACGGAGAAAGTGGTAACCGAGCTAGCCCCTCCGGCCCAGGAAGCCCAAGCCCCTAAGGAAGGAGGCAGCCAGGCCACAGCCAGCGTGGACCCGGCCCTCATGGAAAAGGGTAAGTCCATCTACGAGGCCAACTGCGCCGCCTGCCATGGGGCAGACGGCCAGGGAATGCCCCCGGTTATGCCTGCCCTGGCGGGCAACGCCAACCTAAAGGACGCCCAGATGATCCTTAGCGTCGTAAAGAACGGGCGCGGGGCGATGCCCCCGGTGGGAGCCGCCTTCTCGGAAGAGGAGCTCAAAGCCGTGGCCACCTACATCCGCAACAGCTTCGGCAACAACTTCGGCCCGGTGGAATAAGGAGGGCTAAGGCATGTACCGCAACGACCCCATCGTACCCACCTTCGCCCTCATCCTGGCCGCAGGCCTCTTCTACATGGCCTACCTGGATGGGCTCCACATCGTCCGCCTCCTGGGCCACGTTCCACAAAAGCTTTCCGTGGGCCAGATTGGCCTCATGGCCTTTGGCGCTGTCTTACTCCTCTACGGACTAATCGGCCTGGTCTCCTACTGGCTGGAAGGGATAGAGCTTCGCCCTGGCCGCCATTTCCCCACTCCCTCCACCGCACCGGTAGCGGTGGGTGTGGTCCTGGTTCTTCTCCTCACCGCCCTCTCCGGTTTCTTTGTGCGCCTTCTCGTTTACGCCGCCCAGACCGGGCATAACCCCACCTGGCTCCAGGGCTTTGTCTTCGGAACCATCAGCCTAGTGGTAGCCGCCCTTTTGGGCATTTACAAGAAGTTCTTCGGCCGGGACGAGGTGATCACCGAGGAGGAGAAGAGCCACTTCCCCTGGTAAGAGGTGAAGCATGGACGAACGCGAGATTCGCTTGCAAAGATCCCGCAGGCGGCTTTTCCTGAAGACCGCCATCGGTACCGGCATCGGCCTCTCCTTGGTTTCCGCCTTCTACGTGGGGGCGAGCCTGCGCCCCAAGGCCGAGGTCACCCCGGAGAAGGAACCCCTGAAGCCGGGAGACATTCTGGTTTACGCCCAAGGCGGGGGTGAGCCTCAACCCATCCGCCCTGAGGAGCTCAAGCCCGGCGACCCCTTCGTTCTGGCCTACCCCATGGACCCCAAGACCAAAGTGGTGAAAAGCGGCGAGGCCAAAAACACCGTCCTGGTGGTGCGCTATAACCCCGAGGAGCTCGCCCCCGAGGTGGCCCAGAACGGGGTGGAAGGGATCGTGGCCTACTCCGCCGTCTGCACCCACCTGGGTTGCATCGTGAGCCAGTGGGTGGCGGACAAGAAGGCAGCCCTTTGTCCCTGCCACGGTGGAATCTATGACCTCGCCCGCGGAGCCAGGGTCATCGCTGGCCCCCCGCCCAGGCCTGTACCCCAGCTTCCTCTTATGGTGGAAGGAGGCGTCCTGGTGGCCGCCGGGGAGTTCCTGGGCGAGGTGGGGGTGAAGGCGGAAGCCGCTTTCTACCGTCATGTCTAGGAGGGAAGCATGTACAAGTGGTTAGACGAACGCCTGGACCTCACGGGCCTTTACCAGAAGGTCTTGCGCAAGGCCTTTCCCGTGCACCACTCCTTCTTCCTGGGCGAGATCACCCTCTTTGCCTTCATCGTCTTGGTGCTTACCGGCATCTTTCTCACCCTCAACTTTGAACCCTCCATCCGGGAGGTGAAGCTCCCCGACGGCCGCACCGTGCCCGCTGCCTACGCCAGCGTCCTCTACATAGACAGCCTTCCCTTCGGGGCGGTGATCCGTAGCCTCCACCACTGGTCGGCCAACGTGATGATCGCCGCCGCCTTCCTGCACATGCTCCGCATTCTCCTCTCGGGGGCCTACAAGAAACCCCGGGAGCTCAACTACCTGGTGGGCCTGGCCCTTTTGGGCCTGGCGGTGGTCACCGCCTTCACCGGATATGCCCTTCCCTACGACAACTACGCGGTCACCGCCACCCGCATCGGCTACGGGATCGCAAACTCCATCCCCTGGGTGGGTACCACCCTGGCCCAGGTGATGTTCGGGGGAGAGTTCCCGGGCTCGGAGAAGTCCATCCCCAGGCTTTATAGTCTCCACGTCCTCTGGCTTCCCCTGCTTCTCATGGCCCTCATCGGGGCGCACATGGCCATCATGATGAAGCAGAAGCACACCCAGCCCCGCTATGCGGAAAGGGTGGCCCCTGGAAGGATTCTCGGCGTGCCCATGTACCCCCAGCAGCTGGTGATGATGGGCATCCTCTTCGCCCTGTACGTGGGCATCATGACCATGATCGCCGGGGCCTTCCTGGCCCACCCCATCGAGGCCTTCGGCCCTCCCACCCCCAATACCCCTGCGGTCAAGCCCGACTGGTACTTCCTCTGGATCTACGGCATCCTGCAGATCATCCCCTCCAGCTGGAAGTTCCGCCTCTTCGGGGCCACCATAGGACCGGAGTTCATCGGGGGGGTATTGATCCCGGGAATCCTGGGCCTGGTGGGGCTTCTTTTGCCCTTCGTGGACACCCGCAAGGACAAGATGCGCTACATGGAGCTTCCCTCAGAGCACCCGGTGCGCACCAGCGTCATCCTGGCCCTCCTGGTCTTCTTCCTCATGACCACGTTAGCCGGGTACAAGATCGACTTCCAGCAACAGGGCTCCATCCTGGGAAACAACGCCGTGCTCTGGACCTTGGTCCTGGGCGGGCCCTTGCTTACCTACCTCGTTTCCTACACCCTGCTCCGCATCTTCTACGGGAAGAAGGAGGAAGAGGCTCTCCAGTAATACCACCCCGCTCTGCCTACCGGCGGAGTGGGGGCCCCGGTAAACCACCCCGCCTTGGCTTTCGCCAAGGCGGGGTCCCATAACTTCTGGAAGCTTTAGGAGGGCTTCTCCTCCTCGAGGCCCAGGCTGGCCAAAAGGTCTCCGTAGAGGTCCCCGAGTTTCACGCTGGCGCTAGCCGTGGGCACCGCGGAGGCATCGTACAGGTTGTACTCGGCCACCGCCCCGTACTCGTACTCCCGGCGCTCCTCGCGGCGCGGTCCAGGCTTCCTCTTGCCCCGGGCCTCCTTGCCCTTGGCCCGACGAGGCCGCTCTTCTTCCACCTTAGGAGGCGGGGGGGGCAGGAGGCGCTTGCGGGAGAGGGAAATCCGTTGCTCCACGGGGTCGATGTTGAGGACCACCACCTCCATCTCCTCCCCCTTCTTGAAGAGGGCGGCGGGGTTCTCAATGCGCCCGTGGTCCAACTCGGAAACGTGGACCAGCCCCTCCATGCCGGGTTCCAGCTCCACGAAGACCCCAAAGTCGGTGATCCCGGTGACCTTGCCCTTGACCACGGTACCCGGGGGGTATTTTTCCGTGAGGAGCTGCCAGGGATCGGGCTGGGTCTGCTTGAGCCCTAGGGAAAGGCGGCGCTCACTGGGGTCCAGCCGAAGGACCACCGCCTCCACCTCGTCCCCCTCCTTCACCACCTCGGAGGGATGCTTGGGCCTCTTGGTCCAGGAAAGCTCGGAGATGTGGATGAGCCCCTCGAGGCCAGGCTCCACCTCCACGAAGGTCCCGAACTGGGTGAGGCCCACCACCTTGCCCCGGACCCGGCTTCCCACCGGGTACTTCTCGGCCACGGTGGTCCAGGGATCGGGGATCAGGGCCTTGATGGAAAGGTTGACCCGCTCCTTCTCGGGGTCCACGGAAACCACCTGGGCCCGCACCTTCTGCCCCTTGTGGATGACCTCCTTGGGGTGGTTAAACCGCCCCCAGGTGATCTCGGAACGGTGCACCAGGCCGTCCACCGGGCCCAGGTTCACGAAGGCCCCGAAGTCGGTGACGTCCACCACCGTACCCTCCACCACCTGGCCGGGCTGCAGGCTTTGGAAAAAGGCCTCCTTGGCCCGCTTCTGTTCCTCTTCCAAAACCGCCCGACGGGAGAGGAGAACCCGCCCCTTCTTGCGGTTAAACTCGATGATCTTCACCAGGATCTGCTGGCCCACGTAGGCATCCAGGTTGGGGATGCGCTTGAGGTCCAGCTGCGAAGCAGGGATGAAGGCGGACACGCCATCCAGGTCGGCAACCACGCCCCCCTTGACCTTCTCCTTTACGGTGACGGTCACCGGCTCGCCCTTCTCATAAAGCTCCCGGATGCGGTCCCAGTGCTCCGTGGCCTCCACCCGCTTGCGGGAAAGAAGGACCTGGCCCGTTTCGGGGTCCACCTTGATCACCTGGACCCGCACCAGATCCCCGGGCTTCAAAAGGGCCTTTAGCTCCTCCTCGGGAAGGGACTTCTCCGTAAGCTCGTTAAAGGGGATGATGCCTTCCGTCTTCGCGCCGATATCTACCGCCACACCCTCCGAGCCCACCAGGACCACCTTGCCCGTCAGGATCTGGCCCGGGCGCACGCGCTTTTCCAAGCGGGCCTCGGTTTCCTGAAGGGCCTCCTCCATGCTGAAGGTCTGGCCTGGGGTCAAGTTGGCTTCGCTGACCTGGGTCGCCTTTTCTTCCATGCCGCCTCTTTCCTCCTTACGCGCCTTCTTGGGAAGGCGGGCGCTTTTCGCGCACGCTCACACGAAAAGTAGGGGGAGACCCCTCACTCCCCTCTCGCGTGAACCGGCCCCGAAGGGCATACCCCTCCTTTATACCACGGGGAGGCCCCCTTGCCAAGAGGCACCAGGCCCCTTGGGCTTAGGTCATAATGAGCCCATGGAAACCCTAGCCTGGATGCAGGCGAAGCTCCCTGAGTTTTTAAAGGACCTCGAGGCCTTCGTGCGCCGGGAATCCCCCTCCAAGGACCTGAAGGGTCTAATGGAAGCGGCGGCCTTCCTGGAAGAGGCCTTCGGGCCCCTCCAGGGGCGGCTTTCCCGCAAGGACACCCCCTTGGGCCCCATCCTTCTCTTGAAGCGGGAAGGGGAAGGAGCCCCGGTCCTGGTGCTTTGCCACTACGACACCGTCCATCCCAGGGGAAGCTTCCCCGAGCCCTTCCGAGTGGAAAGGGACCGGGCGGTGGGGCCCGGGGTCTACGACATGAAAGGGGGCATCGTGGCCTTGCTCTACGCCCTTCGCCATGCGGAGGCCACGGGAAGAAAGCTTCCCCCTTTGGAAATCCTCTTCACCCCGGACGAAGAAATCGGCTCCCAAGAAAGCCGGCCCCTCATCGAGGCCGCCGCCAGAAAGGCCAGGGCAGTGTTGGTCCTCGAGCCCCCCACGGCGGAAGGGGATCTCAAGGTGGCCCGAAAAGGGGTGGGGCTTTACCGCCTTAAGGCCCTGGGCAAGGCCGCCCACCAGGGGGTGGAGCCGGAAAAGGGAGTGAACGCCATCCTGGAACTCGCCCACCAGATCGTAAGGGTCGCGGCCCTCGAGGACCGGGAAAAGGGCACCACCCTGGGCCCCAACGTGGTGGCAGGGGGCACGGTGAGCAACGTGGTGGCGGAGGAAGCCTGGGTGGAGATCGACCTCCGGGCCTGGACCCTGGAGGAGGTGAAGCGGGTGGAGGAGGGCCTTAAAAGCCTCACCCCCATCCTCCCCGGGGCCAGGCTGGAGCTTTCCGGAGGCCTTAACCGCCCTCCCATGGAGCCCACGGCGGAAAGCCTGGCCCTCTTTGAAAAGGCCCGGACCATCGGCGAGGCCCTGGGGCTCTCCTTACGTCCAGGCCGGGTGGGCGGAGGGTCCGACGGCAACTTCACCGCCGCCCTTGGGGTGCCCACCCTGGATGGCCTCGGTCTCTTTGGAGGCGACGCCCACCAGAAGACCGAGTACGTGGTGGTCTCGGAGATCCCCAGACGCACGGCCCTCTTGGCCGAACTCCTCTACGCCCTGTGACCCCTTATGTGGTTCCTCCGCCCAGACCCCCATGTGAAGCCCGAAGGCCCCTTGGCCTTTAGGGTGCGGGTGCGCACGAAAAGCGGCGAGGTGGTGGAGCTAAGGCTTTCCAAATCCACGGAGATAAGCCCCGTGGAGGGGGGCTACTACGTGCGCAAGGAGATCGTGGCCCCCAAGAGCCTGGATCGGGCGGTGCTGGAGATCTGGTTTGACCGGCGGTTCCGCCCGGTGCGCAAGGAAGTGGTGGGGGGAGAGCTGGTGCCCATCCGGGAGTGGGGTTAGCGGGGAGGCACCCAGGGCTCTCCCCGGAAGAAGCCGTAGACGAGCCGCCCCACCACCGGCCCCAAGAGCACCAGGCCGATGAGGTTGGGGATGGCCATGAGGCCGTTTAGGGTGTCGGAGATGGCCAGGAAGGCCTCGAGGCCCCCCAAGGGCCCCACGAAGGCCAAAACGGCAAAGGTGAGGCGGTAGGGCCAGCGGATCCCTTCCCCGAAGATAAAGGCCGCGGCCTCCTCCCCGTAAAACCCCCAGGAGACCATGGTCCCCAGAGCGAAGACCGCCACGGTGACGGCCAGGATAAGCCCGCCCAGGGGATGGACCTGAAAGAGGGCACCTGCCACCTCGGTGGCGCTTCCTCCTCCTCGCCAAAGCCCCGAGGCGATGAAGGTAAGGGCGGTGAGGCTGGTCACCAGGAAGCTCACGAACATCTCCGTGACCCCCCAGAAGCCCTGGCGCACGGGATGGTCCACCTGGGCCTGGGCGTGGGCGATGGGCGCGGAGCCCAAGCCCGCCTCGTTGGCGAAGATGCCCCGGCCAAGCCCGGCGTTGATGGCGGCGAAGAGGCTATACCCCGCCGCTCCCCCCAAGGCTGCCTCCGGGCTGAAGGCCGCCTGGAAGACCAGGGCCAGGGCCTCTGGAATCTGGCCCCCGTAAACCACCAGAAGGGGAACCACCGCCACCAGGAAAAGAAGGAGCTTCAAGGGCACCACCACCTGGGCGAAGCGGGCCACCCGCACGATGCCTCCCCCCAGCACCACCCCTACCAGCAGGGCCAGGAAAAGCCCCACCAAAGCTGGAGGCGCCCCTAAAGGAGCCAGGGCACCCCCCACCGCCCCAACCTGGGAGAGATTGCCGATGCCGAAGGCGGCCACGGCGGCGAAGAAGGCGAAGAAGTAGGCCAGAAAACGGAGCCTGGGTAGGCCCCGGTACAGGTAGTACATGGGCCCGCCGGAAACCGAGCCATCGGCATAGCGGCGGCGGAAATGAACCGCCAAGGTGGCCTCGGCGAACTTGGTGCCGGTGCCGAAGAAGTAGCCCAGCCACATCCAGAAGACCGCCCCCGGGCCCCCTACGAGCACCGCCGCCAGCATGCCCAAAAGGTGCCCGGTCCCCACCGTGGCGGATAGGGCCACCATGGTGGCCTGGAAGGGCGTGATCTGCCCGCCGAAGCCGTAGGTGCGCTCGCGGATGGCTCCCAGGGTTTCGCTGAAGGAAACCCGCATCATCCGCAAGGGGGCGCTGAACCAGCGGATCTGGAAGATGACCAGATAGGCCCCCACCAGGAGGAAGACCAGCTTCATGGGAAAGCCGTATACGACCCGGTTGAGATACTCGTTTAAGGCCAGGATATCCATGGCTATACCTCCGGCACCACCTCCACCTTATCCCCCCGCCTGAGGCGGAGGCGCCTGAGATCCTCCTCCAATAGGCCCAGCCGGCCCGGGATGTTGGGCCTGGGCCGCACCTCCATCACCACCTCGGGAGGCCTTAGGCGCAGGCGGAACCCGTGGCGGATGGCCCGGGCCCACTCGGCGTAAAGGGCCTCGTCCACATAGGCCACCCCGGACCCCGGGCCGTAGATGGGAAGGACAAGAAGGGAAGCGGGCGGCACCTCCACCAGGGGGACCGCCTCGAGGGCCCCCATTTGCAAAAGGGTATGCAGGATGCGGGCCAGGCGCAGGGTCCCGGGGGCCAGGAGCACCTCCACGATGCGTTTTCCCTCCACCTGGGCAAGAACCCGCAAAGCCTCAGGGCCAAGTTCCACCGCACCTCCCTTTGCGGGCAGGCGCAGGACATACCCCCAGTCGACGGGAAGGGAAAGCCCCCGCCACTGAGCCTCGGCCTCGGCCAGGCGAGCAGGCACCGCAAGCCCCCCAAGAAGGGTGGTGTGGGGAGGCGACACCTCGGGCTCAAAGCGGTAGGGAGCCCGTTTGATCCCGGTGAGAAGGTCCAAGGCTTCCTCCCCCTCCAAGACCTTCTCCCCCGAGCGCACCCGGGCGTGGACCACCTGGCCGTTTTGCAGGAAGACCTCCCCCTCCAGGTAAGGGGTGCGGAGGAGAAGCTGGCCCGTGCGCCCGGTGCTCATCAAAGCCCCCACCAAAGCCGAGAAGGGGAACTCCGCAAGGTTGCCTTCAAGGTGGCCTGAAGGTTGCCCAGAATGGCCCGGCGGTTGACCCAGCATTCCCCTCCGTTTTACCATGCCACCTCCCAAGCGTCCAGGCGGGGTACCCTGTTGCTTTGCCCGAAGGGCAAACCCATACCCATTTGCGTAAGCTAGGGGCATGAACCTCCTCTTGCTTCACGGGTTTACCTCGCACCCCGTCCTCACCCTGGGTCCCTTGCCCCAGGTGTTGCGGGAAGCCGGGTTTCAGGTGAGCCAGCCAGCCCTTCCCGGCCACGGCACCCGGCCGGAGGACCTCCTCAAGGTACGGTGGCAGGACTGGCTGGAAACGGCCCGGGCTTTTTACCGGGAACTGCCCGAGCCTCGAGGGGTGGTGGGGCTTTCCATGGGCGCCCTGCTTTCCGCCCACCTGGCGGCGGAAACCCCCACCCAGGCCCTGGTGGCCCTAGCTCCGGCCATGGCCCTCAAGCACCCCCTTGCCCCCCTGGCCCCCTTTTTGGCCTGGCTCATCCCCCGCTTCCCCGGCCCCGATTCCATCCAAGACCCCGAGCTCAAGAAGCAAAACCCCAACTACCCCTACTTCCCCACCCGGGCCTTGCTCCAGCTTTTGGCCCTGATGCGCCGCACCCCGGAGGTCCTGCCCAAGGTGAAGGCTAACGCCCTGGTGATCGAGGCGGGCCGGGACAAGGTGGTGGCCCCGGAGGGAGTGCGCAGCTACCACGCCCTTTTGGGAAGCCAAAAGAAGGATTACCTGGTCTTTCCCGAAAGTGGGCATGACCTCTTGTTGGACCGGGACCGGGAGGCGGTAGCCCAGGTGGTCAGGGATTGGCTTATTGCTAACAGTAATCGTTTGCAGTAAGATGCTAGCCGTGGAGCCCTTATCCATCTCCCCTTGGACCGTCTTCCTATACGCCCTTTTCACCGCCATCGCCACGGGCCTGGGAGCCCTACCCTTCCTCTTCACCCGCCGCATCCTGGCCCATCACCTGGGCCTGGCCAACGCCGCGGCTGCTGGCCTTATGCTCTCGGCCAGCTTCGGCCTCATCTACGAGGGGGTGCACTACCACCTGGGCCGCACCCTCTTGGGAGTGGTGTTGGGCCTTTTCTTCATTCAGCTTTCCCACCGCTTCCTGCAAGGCCGGGAGGTAAGCTTTGGCCAACTGAAGGGCTTGGACGCCCGCAAGGCCCTCATGATGGTGGGCATCATGACCCTTCACTCCTTCGCTGAGGGAGTGGGGGTGGGGGTGGCCTTCGGGGGTGGGGAAGCCCTGGGCGTCTTCATCACCCTGGCCATCGCCGTGCACAACATTCCCGAAGGCCTGGCCATCAGCCTGGTTCTGATCCCCAGGGGGGTTAGCGTCCTGGGCGCTGCCCTTTGGAGCGTGTTTTCCAGCCTCCCCCAACCCCTTATGGCCGTGCCCGCCTACCTCTTCGTGGAGGCCTTCAAACCCGCCCTGCCCGTGGGCCTGGGCTTCGCCGCCGGAGCCATGACCTGGATGGCGGTGGCGGAAATCCTCCCCGAAGCCTTAAGGGAGGCCAAGGCGGAGGGAGTGGCCACGGTGCTTACCCTAGCCGTGGCCCTGATGGTGGCCTTCCAGATCCTCCTGGGAGGGTAACCAGACCCAGGGAAGCTGTTCCTCCAGGTGGAGGGCCTCGAGGGTCGGCCGCACCCGGTAGGCCAGAAGCTGCACCCCAGCCCGCTTTGCTTCCCGGGCTGCCTGGTAAAGAACCCGGTCCTCAGGGTCGAGGGCAAAGGCCCGGGCCAGGGGATGCTGGACCATCCACACCGCATAGGCCAAGCCCCCGGCCCGGGCAAACCCCGAAAGAAGCCTCAGGTGCCGGGCGCCTCGAGGGGTAGGGGCATCGGGGAAAAGGGCCAGGCCTCCCTCCACCCGGTTGCAGTTCTTGGCTTCCAAAAGGGCTTCCTTCCCCCCAATCCGGGCGGAGAAGTCCAGCCTCTCCCCTTCCAGGCGCACCTCTTTTCGCAAATCCGCAAGGGAGCCGAAAACCCCTTCCCTCAAAAGCAATTCCAGGAGCCGGTTGGCCAAGGAAGCATCCACCCCCACCAGCACCCCCTGGCTTTCCACCAGGATCATCCGGCCCACCGTTTTAGGCGTGGGCCTGGGATGGTAAAAGCAAGGAGCCCCGGGAAGGAGAAGCTCCCCCATCCGCCCGGAGTTGGGAAGGTGCAAGGGCCCCACGTCCGACTCCACCAGGAAGCGGTTTTTCCTCTTCAGGAAACGGCAGGGTTTGAGGGGAGGCAAGGGCAAGGCCAGCATGACCAAAACGTTAGCCCGGTCTAAGACCGGGCTTTCTGGCGGAGAGGGCGGGATTCGAACCCGCGGTACCGGTTTTCCCGGTACAACACCTTAGCAGGGTGCCGCCTTCGACCACTCGGCCACCTCTCCAAGCCGTTTGGCGGAGGGTGAGGGATTCGAACCCCCGGTGGGCCTGAAGCCCACAGCGGTTTTCAAGACCGCCGCCTTCAACCGCTCGGCCAACCCTCCAAGGTATGGCCGCAAGGTTTACTATGCGGCAAGCTCCTCAGGTTGTCAATCGGGATGGGCTATACTGCCTTTGTGGAGCGAAGCCGGGACTTTATCCTTCAAGCAAGGAGGGACTTGGAGCACGCCCGCTTCGCCTTGGAAAAGGGCTTTTACGAGTGGGCTGCCTTCTCCGCTCAACAAGCAGCGGAAAAAGCGGTTAAAGCCGTCTTTCAGCACCTAGGAGCTGTGGCCTGGGGGCACTCGGTGCTGGGCCTTTTGGAGGAACTAGCCAAGCGGCATCCCGTAAGCGAGTCCCTCCTAGACGCAGCCAGCGAGCTGGACAAGGCCTACATCCCCACCCGTTATCCCGATGCCCTCCCCGAAGGGGCTCCCTTTGAGCGTTACCGGCGCCCCGAGGCGGAGCGGCTTTTGCGCCATGCGGAGGAGATCTATGAGTTCTGTCAGAGTCTTCTTCCCCCCTTGGACCCAGGACGAGGTTCTTCGGCGCCTCAAGGAGGGGCTTGAATCCCTGGGGAAGGAAGTTCCCCTTCAACAGAGCTACCTATTCGGTTCCTGGGCCACGGGCCGAGCGTTACCGGGAAGCGACCTGGACCTCCTCCTCATCTACCAAGGCCCTGCCCGCGGGGACCTTCACCGCCTGGCGCGAAAGGCTTTTAAGGGCCTTCCGGTGGAGCTTCACGCCTACACGGAGGAGGAAGCAAAGGCTTTAGAACCCCTTCTTAGGCAGATGCTGGCTCAGGCCATCCCCCTTCTGGACTCTTAGCGGAGCCAGGCCAAGACAAACCGCTCCACCCAAGCCTCCATGGCCGGAATCACCGCATGGTGGAGGTCGGGAAAGAGGATTAGGTGGTCCTCCCCTAGGGGGCCGAACCCCGTGGGCCTTAGGCAGGCACGGTCCTTGGTTAGGGGCAGGGTCCAGGGTTCACCCTCCCGGGTCAGGGCCACCTGATACACCCTGCGGCCCATCTTCTCCCGCACATCCCTCAGGCGACAAGCTTGAGTGGGGGGAATAAGGGGGTCGTTGCCCGCATGGAGGATGAGAAGGGGGGTCGCCAAAAGGGCCGCATAGGGTAAGGGGCTTTGCCGAGCGTAGCAGTCCGGGCAGTCTTCCGGAAGCCCGCCATGAAGAGAAAGGCCGGTACAGCGAAGTGTAAGGTGCGGTTCGTTGCCGCAAGAAGGTACCACTCCAAGCTTCCCGGGGAAAGCTCCCGCAGGAAACGGCCCGTTACGTGGTGGAGGACCACTTCCAAGATGGCCAGCCCCCGGAAGACCTCTACTCAAGGGAAGCGCTCCACGGGGTTATTCTTCCACAGGTCCATGAGGCTTTTCCGAGAACAAAGGGGCGAGTTCCTCCTTCAGGGCAGCCCTCCTGGGGTAGGCCAGGACCAGGGCCAAGGCCGCCTCCCTAGCCCCCTTGGGGTCCAGGCGGGAAAGGCGCCCAAGGAGCCTGGCTGCCTCCCGGTAGGCCTTGCGGGGGCCCTTTTCCACCAAGCGCCTGGCCGCTTCCCGGTAAAGCTTTTTGGCCTCCTCGGGAAGTTTCTCCTCCAGGACCTCCGCCAAGGCGGGATAGGCCTCCGGCGGGGCGTTCCTCAACAGGCGGTCCAAGGCCTTCCAATCCTCCTCCAAGAGGTAGATGCGGGCCAGGAGGGCGGGGTCCCGCACCTGCCTGAGAAGAGCCTTGCGCTCCCGGTAAAACTCCCGGCCCAGCTTGGACTTTAGGGCCAGGTAGTCCTCGAGGTTCGGCCTTACCCCAAAGCGGGCCCGGTGGTCCTCCGGGTTCCCCCTATGGGCCACCAACAGGTCCAGAAGGGGAAGGAGCCTGGGGTCTTTCCCAAACCAGTCCCGGGCTTCCTCCGCATACCTTAAGGCCTCCTCCACCCGGCCTAAGGAAAGGAGCCGGTGCACCAGATGGAGGTAGTCCTCCACCCCCTCAAGCCCCTCCCGCAAGGCGGAAAGCCCCTCCTCCACCCGCCCCAGGCGGAAGAGAAGCTCGGCCCTAAGCGCCCGCTTAAGCCCCAAGCCGTTCCCACCCCTTAAAAGGTGAAGGGCCTCCTCCCCCCTTTCCCCCGCCACCTGCAGGAAAGCCTCCCGCAAGGCCTCGGAAGGGTGCCTCAGGTAAAGGTTCAGGAGGAAGGAAAGCCTAGGGGTGAGGGCCAGGTAGCGCTCCAAAGCCGCCCTGAGGTAGGGCTCCGGATCAAAGGGAGCCTCGAGGAGCGCCTCCAGATAGGCCTCCACCTCCTCCCTCCCCGCCCGGTCCAAGCGTAGGGACAAGGCCTTGGTTTCCCCCAACCCTCCTCCCAGCCGGAAAGCCCAACGCAGGGCCTTTACCGCCTCCAAGAAGGCCTTCTCCGGGGCCAGGGCCTCCGCCAGATACAAAGCCACATCGGGAATCACGGCGAGTTTCTTCAAAAGGTCCTTGGCCTCCTCGGGCGTCAAAGCCTCAATCAGGGGCGCAAGGTCGGGCACCGTTCCCTCCACGTAGGCATAGAGAAGCGCCGCTGCGTGTTTGCAAGGGAAGTCGGGATAAGGGCAGGTGCACTGGCCCAAAAGCCCGGGACCCACCTCCACCTGGTAGGGGGCTTCCGCCGAACCCTGCACCAGGCCGAAAACCCTCTCCCCTACCCGAAAAACCCGGAGCACCCGGCCCTCCTGGAAGTAGGCCAGTCCCCGCCTGAGGACCTCCGGGGGAAAAAGAGGGGCAAAGTCCTCCTCCTTTTTTGGGGGGAAAGGCAGCACAAGACCAGTTTAAGGCGCAGCAGGAGGAACCCAAGAGGCGTGGTATCATGAAATCGGCCAAAGCTTCTGGCCTACGCCACCAGCGCCGAGGCCTCCGGGGACACAAGCCGCGTGGTGGGGTACGCCGCAGTGGCCTATTTAGGGCAAGATCCACCTGCCTTAAGATGAAACCACGACCCCGGTGCGCAAGCGGTTCACCATGGAGGAGTTCCACAGGATGGTCCAGGCGGGCCTCCTGGGAGAGGACGACCGGGTGGAGCTTCGGGCTACAGCCTAAGAAGGGGCCGGAACCAGGGAATGGAAAGGAGCACCAGCGCCAGGGCCAGGGCGAAGAGGAGCCGGGCCCGGGGCTTTCCCTTTCGGGCCTGGGAAAGCCCAGCGTGGGCCAGGCCCAAGGCCACAAGCCCCCCCACCCAGTGCTCGGCCACGAAGTAGCGGGCCTCGCTTGGGGTTTGCAGGGTCGCCTCGAGGCTGGCCAAGGCTCCCTGAAAGAGAGGGCTCACAAAGGCCAGCAGGATCCCCAACACCACCTGCAGGGTGAGGGCATGGGCGAAAAAAGCTCCTTCTTTAGCCCCAGGGCGCCAGAGGGCTAAGAGGCCAAAGGCTAGAACGAACCAGCGCACCAGGTTGTGGATGAAGAGCAAAGCCTCGTACATGGTCCAAGGCTATCCCAGGAAGCCCTTGGCCCACGGAAGGAAATCACAAAGGGTATTAAATGCGGCCAAGGAGGGTCAAGTCTCCAGGAGGGCCAAGGCCTCCCGGAGGTCCTGGACTTCCAGGTGGGCGGGATACCAGGGGTCCTTGGGGCGGTGGCCCCGGTCCACCCACACCGCCCTTATCCCCGCCGAAAGGGCTCCCTTGATGTCCCGCTCGGGGTTATCCCCCACCATCACCGCCTCCTCCGGGCCCACGCCAAAGGCGCAAAGGGCCATGCGGAAGAGCCTGGGATCGGGCTTGCCCAGGCCCACCTCCCCGGAGACCAGGGTAAGGTCAAAGGCCTCCCCCAGGCCGGTCCCAAAGAGCTTTTCCCGCTGCAGGTCCGGTACCCCGTTGGTAAGAAGAACCAGCCTGGCCCCCTTGGCCCTTAGGGCTTCCAAAAACTCAGGCACCTCGGGGAAAAGGGGATAGCGGCGCCGTTCCCAAAAGAAGGCCTCCGCCAACTCCCGCGCCCTTTCCCCTGGACCCCCAAGCTCCAAAAGAGATTCACGGAAAACCCTTTCCCGAAAGGGCCAGGCCCACTCCGCTAGGGCTTCCAGCCCCGGGGTGGAGTAGCGGGCCCAAAGGGCCTCCAGGGCCGAGTGGCCGATGCGCTCGGCCCAGGGGTAGAAGGGAGCCTGCCGGAAGAACTCCTCTGCTTTTCTCCGCACCGCCTGGGGTAGCCCCTCCATCCCTGCTTCCTGCCCCAGGCGGCCCAAGATCTCCTCGCTCACCCGGTGGTCCACAAGAAGGGTATCGTCCAGGTCCAAAAGCCAAAGCTTCATGTATCTCCTCGGGTCAGGAATGTTTCTCTGGGGGAAGCTCCCGCACCAAGACCGGGTTCTCCCCCGGGTCAAAGAGGAGGAGGTGCTCCCCTGCCTCCAGGAAGGCCAGGCCGTACTTGGCCAGGCGAAGGCGTTCGTGGGCCAGGTCCTCCACCAAGAAGACCAACCTCCCTTCCTCCAGGCACAACCGGGCGAAACCCCGGCCCTCGGGGCTCGGCCTCTGCGGCCCCCGCTCCACCCCTCCCCCTCCCAGCCGGAGAAGGAGGAGGGGGCCTTCCCCTGGGGCCAAAAGGGCCTCCTTTTCCGGGATCAGCTCCTCCAGGGCCAGCCCCAAAGCCTGATAGAAGCTCACGCCCTGGCCCAGATCCGGCACGTACACCACAAGGGTTTCGCTCATAGGCTCCGCAAAAACGCCCGCAAGTCTTCTTCGTCCGCCACCACCTGCAAAAGGGCCAGGTCCTCCGGGGCGATCTCCCCGTGGGCCTTGAGGAGGGAAAGCCAGTAAGGATCCACCGCCAAGGGCCGCCCCAGGCCCCGCCTTAGGTAGAGGAGGTTCCAGGCCAGGGTGAGCTCGGCCAAGGTGCCCACCCCACCCGGCAGGGCCAGGTACCCCGCCCCCAGGTCCAAAAGCCTACCGATGCGCTCGGGCAAGGTGGCAGCCGGAAGCTCTAGGTCCACGTAAGGGTTGGGCCCCTGCCTCTCGGGGAAAAGGGCCGGGGCGGTGACCCCCACCACCATGCCCCCCTTGGCCTTCACCCCCCGGGCTAAGGCCTCCATCCCTCCCTGGTAGCCCCCACAGGCCAGGCCGAAGCCCTCCTCGGCCATCACCTCCCCGTAGCGAACCAGCTTGGCGTAAAGGGGGTCCTCCGGGGCGAGGCGAGAGGAGACAAAGGCAGAGACCAAGCGCATCTAGCGGCAGCGCACCACCAGGACGGGAATGGAAACCCGGTGCAGGACCCCCTCCGTTACCGAGCCCAGGAGGAGCTTGTCCAAACCCGTGCGCCCGTGGGTACCCATGACCAGAAGGTCAAAGCCCTTGGCCGCCTCCACGATGGTGGGTATCGGCACCCCCTCCTTCACCTCCCCCGTGGCCTCCACCCCCTTCTCTTGAGCCAGGCTCAAGGCCTTGGCAATAGCCTCCTCCCCCGCCTTTTTCAGGTCCTCCAAAAGCTCAAGGCCATAAGGAACGCTTTCGGGAACGATCCAGATGGCCTGGGCGGGATTCTCCAGCACGTAGAGGAAGTGAACCTTGGCCCCCAAGGCCTTGGCCAGGGAAAGGCCGTGCTCTAGGGCCTGGAAGCTACAGGGGCTTCCGTCCGTGGGCATCAGGATGGTCTTGTACATGGCTCGCCTCCTTCGCCTTCATGATACCCCGTCGTAAACTCAGGCCATGTGGATCTACGGAAGGAACCCGGTCCTCGAGGCCTTGAAGGAGGGCCGGGTGCGACGCGTCCTGGTGGCCCGGGGGGTGGAGGCCTGGCTTTTAAGGGAGCTGGAGAAACTCGGGGCGGAGTACACCCTGGTGCCCCGGATCGAGCTGGATACCCTCCTGAGAACCACCCACCACCAGGGCCTGGCCGCGGAGGTGGAGGAACCCCGCTACGCTCCCCTGGAGGAAGCCTTCCTTCTGGCGGAAGCCCGCAAGGAGCTTCCCCTTCTGGTCTTCCTGGACGGCATCACCGACCCCAGGAACTACGGGGCCATGATCCGAAGCGCCCTGGCCCTGGGAGCCCACGGGGTGGTGTCCGAGGAGCGCCGAAGCGCCCCCCTCTCGCCCCTGGCCCTGAAGGCCAGCGCCGGGGCCGCCTTAAAGCTTCCCGTGGTGAAGGTGAAAAACCTTCCCCGGGCCCTCGAGGAGGTCAAGCAAAAGGGGCTTTGGGTGTACGGCCTGGACGTGAGGGGAGCAAAGACCCCTAGAGAGCTGGACTTCCAAAGGCCCCTGGCCCTGGTGCTAGGCTCGGAAGGGGAAGGGATGCGCCGGCTGGTAAGGGAAAGCTGCGACGAGCTTTTCCGCATCCCCATGCGGGAGGAGGCCGAGTCCCTGAACGCCTCCGTGGCCTTAGGGATAGCCCTTTATGCGGTGGCCTTGGGCCGGGGTGTAGGATAGGGTCGTGGACTGGATCCGGCTTCTTTCCCGCCTCATCCAGGCGGAAAGCCTCCCGGGACAGGAGGGGGAAGCAGCGGCCCTTCTCCTGGAGGCCCTCAAGGGCATGGGCCTGACGGCCACCCTGGACGAGGCGGGCAACGTGGAGGCCCTTTTGGGGGAGAAGGAACCCGAGGTGGTCCTGGCGGGACACCTGGACGTGGTCCCCGCAGGAGACCCCGCCCACTGGCCCTATCCCCAAGGTACCGTGGCCGAAGAAGCGGTCTTTGGCCGGGGGGCGGTGGACATGAAGGGCCCTTTGGTGGCCATGCTCCTGGCCCTCGAGGCCCTTGCCCAAAGACCCCTCAAGGGACGGGTGCGCTTCCTCGCTACGGTGCAGGAGGAAGTGGGGGGCCTGGGGAGCCGTCATGCCGCAGAAAGGCTTTCCCCCCTGGCCTTCATCCTGGGGGAGCCCTCGGGAAGAAGGCTCATGCGGGGCCACCGGGGCCGGGCGGAGGTCTGGGTTGACTTTGAAGGGGAGGAGGCCCACGCCGCCCTCTCGGGCCCGGAAAACCCCCTCTTCGGCCTCGGGGAGTACCTCCTGGCCCTAAAGGAGCTTCCCCTTTCCCCCGGCCTCAAGCTCACCCCCACCCGGGTGGACACCTACCCCGGGGCCCGGAACCAGACCCCCGGGGTGGTGCGCCTGTACCTGGATGTGCGCTACGAGCCCGAGGCCAACCTGGAAGCTCTTTTGGAAAGGCTCAAGGCCCTGGGGGATGCCTCGGTCTACATCCCCGAAGAGGAACGGGCCTCGGGGGAGGTGCGCCTCGTCATCCCCGCCCTCTGGCCTCCCTACCGCCTGCCGGAGGACCACCCCTTGCTCCTTGCGGCCCTTAAGGCCCTGGGCCAGGAGGGGGCGGGCCTTTGGCCCTTCACCACCGACGCCCCCTATCTGGGCACCAAGGCTCCCGTCTTGGGCTACGGCCCGGGGGATCCCTCCTTAGCCCACACCCCCAGGGAGCATATTCCCTTGGCCGAGGTGGAAAGGGCCGCCCAGGACTACGTGCGCCTGGTGGAGGCTTTATGGAACGCCGCTTGATCGCCGGCACCCCCTACCGGAAGCTCCTCACCGCCCCCCGGCCCGTGGCCGAGGGAATGAAGGCGAGGCTCGAGGCCAGGGGCATCCCCGTCGTCCTGGAAACCCCTTTTTCCGGTCTGCCCGAGGCGGCCTTGGGCACCTACATGGGAGACGTGAACCTCTTTGTGCCCGAGGCCCTTCTGGGGGAAGCGGAAGCAGCCCTGGAGGAGGAGATCCCATGACCGTGGTGGGCCTGGACCTGGGGGGCACCAAGATCGCCGCCGGGGTCTTTGACGGCACGAGGCTTCTTTCCAAGGTGGTCCTTCCCACCCCCGAGGAAGGCGGGATGGCGGTGGTGCAGGCCCTGGCCGAGGCTACCAGGAAAGCGGAGGCGGAGGCTGGGGTGGAGGGTGTGGCCATCGGCCTGGGCACCCCGGGGCCCCTGGACTTTAAGGAGGGGGTGATCCGCTTCACCCCCAACATCCGGGGCCTGGTGAACTTCCCCATCCGCCGCCTTCTGGAGGAGGCCACCAAAAGGCCCGTCCATCTGGAAAACGACGCCAACGCCGCCGCCTTGGCCGAGCACCACCTGGGAGCGGCAAGGGGAGAAGGTAGCTCCCTCTTCCTCACGGTATCCACGGGGATCGGGGGTGGGGTGGTTCTGGGGGGGCGGGTCTTGAGGGGGGAAAGAGGCCAGGGAGGGGAGCTCGGCCACATCACCCTGCTTCCCGGGGGGCCGGTGTGCGGCTGCGGGCTGGAGGGATGCCTCGAGGCCCTGGCGGCGGGCAGGGCCCTGGAGCGGGAAGCCTCCTACGCCTACCACCGCAAGGTGGATACCAAGGAGCTCTTCCAGCTCTTCCAGGAAGGCGAGCCCAGGGCCCGGCGCATCCTCCTCCAGGCAGCCCGTTATGTGGGCATGGGCCTGGCCAGCCTGGTGAAGGCCTTCGACCCCGGGGTGGTGGTGGTGGGCGGGGGACTTGCCCTAAACGCCCCTCAGGCCTACTGGGAAGCCTTGGAGGAAGCCTACCGGCACTACCTGGCGGGCTGGGAGGCTCCCCCCTTGCGCCGGGCCCTCCTGGGCGGGGAGGCCGGGCTTTTGGGTGCCGCCCTCACTGCCTATCTGGAGGTTCGGGATGGAGGTGGGTAAGGCTCTACTTTTCCTGGGAGTTTTGCTGGTCCTTCTTGGCCTGGTGCTCCTCTATTTCCCCAAGCTCTTTTCCTGGTTCGGCCACCTGCCGGGGGACATCCGCATAGAACGGGAAGGTCTACGGGTGTACATTCCCCTCACCTCGGCCCTGGTTCTTTCCCTTCTTCTCACCCTGCTCTGGAACCTCCTCGGCCTTCTTCGCCGCTAAGACCCACACGTCCACCGGAGCCTTGCCCGAACGGAAGGTGCCCTCGTCCGACCGCGGGCGGTAGGCCCGCAGGGTAAACTCGGCCACCCCCACGCCGGAAAAGCGCAGGTGAAAAGGACCAGGGGGAAGGAGAAGCCGATGGGCAAAGGATCCCTCCAGCCGCAGGTGCCCTTCCCCCCAGGCCCCCCGCACGCTTAAAAGAAGCCCCCAGGAATCCTCAGGAGCATAGGCCTCCCCCAGAAGCTCCAACACCGCCTCCTCCTCCAGGGAGGAAAAGTCCAGGTGCGCCTTCTCCCCCGGTTCCAGAAGGGCCAGGCCAAACCCCTGCCCCAGGGGGAAGGCGCCTTCGCCCCCTTGCGTGAGCAAGGCGAGTTCCCGTCCCAGCCCTCTTTTGACCCACACCCTTCCCCCGCTTAGAGAAAAGAGGGGGTGTGGGGGAGCTATAATCCCCCGGTTTCCAAGATAGCCCTACAGGCTGACCAAACCGGGGATACATGGACTCCCCCACGTCCACCACAGGTGGACACGGATTTGGTACAATGTTCTTGGGGACAAAGTTCCCCGTGGACCTTGAA
>NZ_KB905733.1:49888-55946 GCF_000381045.1 Thermus scotoductus DSM 8553
GAGTAGGGGGTTCCATCGGGTAGTCCGATGGGTAAAACTCCAAACGAACACCCGTGGCAGAGCCAGAAGCATTGCGCTCGCCTGCCGATACGGAGTCAAGGTCTTTCTGGGCCCGGACGGGGCCTTCGGGGGAAACCCCGCGTGCTTTCCCGCAGGGAAACACCCTGGGAAGCCCCGGACTTTAGTCCGGGGAGTCGTCACAAGAGCCTCCCGTAGATGAGGGTTAAGAAGGCTTTCGTAGCTTTCCCCTAAGACTTTTCGGTGCCAAGCCTCCACCTGGCCGCGCCCCGCCAAGGCCAAGGCGGTGGCCGCCCGCTCGTGGAGCTCGTGCCTCCGGCCCGGGGACAGGGTGGAATAGAAGAGGCGGCGCTCCGCCTCCCTGGCGAAGCGATACCCTCCCTGGTACACCAGCCACCCCTTGCGCTCCAAAGGCGTGGGGGATGCGGAAATCCCCATTGCGGTGGGAGGCATCTCCCCTGAGATGGCGGTGCCGGGGTGCGAGGTGCCTGCGCCTCCGCAAAACCCTGACTAGAAGCACCGGACCAAGCCCCCCTGTCTAGGCGGGGGGGTTCACTTTAGGTGGCTCAGGAACTCCTCCCGGGTCTTCTGGCTTTCCCGGAAGACCCCCAGCATGGCGCTGGTGGTGGTGCGGGAGTGCTGCTTCTCCACCCCCCGCATCATCATGCAGAGGTGGACCCCCTCCACCACCACCCCCACCCCCTGGGGCTCGAGGATCTCCTGGACGGCCTCGGCGATCTGCACCGCCAGGCGTTCCTGCACCTGCAGCCTTCTCGCAAACATGTCCACGATGCGGGCGAACTTGGAAAGGCCCAGGATCTTCTCGCCCGGGATATAGCCGATGTGCACCTGGCCGAAGAAGGGCAGGAGATGGTGCTCGCACATGGAGTAGAACTCTATGCCCTTCACCACCACCATCTCGCTCCCCTCGGCGGGGAAGAGGGCCCCGTTGACGATGGCCTTCAGGTCCTGGCGGTAGCCCCGGGTGAGGAAGGCCCAGGCCTTGGCCACCCGCTCGGGGGTTTTCAGGAGGCCTTCCCGGCTGGGATCCTCCCCGATGACCTCCAGCCATTCCGCTGCCAGGCGCTTCAGGCGCCCCAGGTCCACGTGGGTTTCAAAGGTAAGACCCGTATCCTCGAGCTCCACCATCTTGCGCTCCATCTTGCCACCTCCGTTCCTCCCCCTGTGTGGCCTCGGGCTCACTCCGGGGCGAGGAAACCCTCCTCCACCAGGGGCAGGGCCTCTTCCAGGGCCAGGGGAAACCCCTGGGAAGCCCGCCTTAAGGCTTCCAGGGCTTCCTTCCGGGTGCGCTTCAGGTGGAGGTGAAGCTCGCTAAAGGGGTTTAGGGCATCCTGGCCTCGCAGGGTAAGGCGGTAGCGCCTGGGAAGGTCCATGGCCAAAAGCCCCTTCCGGTACCGCTCCGCCAGGGCCCGGTACCGGGGAGCGTTGCCCGGGGGCTCGGCGGGACCCTTGACCCGGGCTGGAACCCCCAGGGCCAGGGCGCCCTCGGGGATCTCCATCCCTGGGGGAACCACCGCCCCTGCCCCCACCACCGCATTCCTGCCCACCCGGGCCCCGTTCAGCACCACCGCCCCCATGCCAATCAGGGCTCCTTCCTCCACCACCGCCCCGTGGACCACCGCCCGGTGCCCCACGGTAACCCCAGCACCCAAAAGGCAGGGAAAACCCGGGTCCGCGTGGAGAACGGCGCCATCCTGGACGTTGCTTCCCGGGCCGATCACCACCCGCTCCAGATCCCCCCGCACCACGGCGGCAAACCAGATGGAGGCTCCCTCCCCCACCTCCACCTCCCCCACCACGTAGGCCCCGGGGGCGATGAAGGCGCTGGGGTGCACCCTGGGAAGCTTGTCCTCAAAGCGGTAGACGCTCAAGGGCCACCTCCAGAAGGCGCAGGTCCTCGGGGAAGGAAAGGAGCAAGCGGGCCTCCTCCAGGCTGAACCACCCCAGGCCCGTCATCCCCTTTTCCAGGCGGGGCTCGCCGGTGCCCCGCATGAGGAACCAGTGCACCTCCCGCTCCACTCCCTTGGCGTTCACGTAGCGGGTGGGGAAAAGGGGAGCCAGGACCTCCGCCTTTACCCCGGTTTCCTCCAGGACCTCCCGCACCGCGGCCGCCTCGAGGGTCTCCCCCAGCTCCGGGTGCCCCTTGGGGAAAACCCAGAAGCCCATGCGATCGCGGAGGAGGAGCACCTCCCCCTTCTCGTTGAAGACCACACCTCCCGCCCCTAGCTCCATGGATACCTCCTCTTGAGATAGCTCAGGGTGGCCTCGTCCACCTCCGGGCCTCCCTGGTAGCGCTCCTCCAGGTTCTCCATGCCGATCAGGGCAAGAAAAGCGCGCTCCGTGGCCTCGTCAAACTCCCCATGCACTTCCCCTGCGTAAAGCCCAAGGCTCCGGAGCACCCCCTGCAACCACCGCACCTCCTCCGGGGCCAAGGGGCGGCGCTCCTTGGGCCTTTCAAAGAGGAGGCGGTGGAGGGAAAGCAGGCGGAAAAGCTCCTCCACCGGCTCCGGGTGGTCGTCGGCCCGGAGGTCGATGTACCGGTCCCAAAGCCCTCCGTACCCCTTGCCCTCCCCCACCACCAGAAGCGCCGCGGACTGCTTGCCCCTTTTATCCCCTCCCGCTTCCTCCCCCGCCTTTAAGGCCAGAAGGAGCCTTTCGGGAAAAGGAACCCGTTCCTCCTGCAGGAAGGTTTCCACCATGGCCTCCACCACCTGGGGACCTGCCAGAAGGTTGCCCTGGGCGGCGAATCCCTTCCCCGCCCTCCCCCCGGCCCAGGGATGGCACTCCCCTCCGGTAAAGGTGAGGGCCTCGCCGCGGGCGCTCACCAGGCCGAACTGGCGCCTTTCCAACCCGGGATCGGTGCGCCGGAAGGCCTCTAGGACCCCTTCTGGGCTTGCCCCTTGCTCCAAAAGGGCAAGCCCCTGCGGCCCAAAGCGGGGGTTGGCGTAGGACTGGGTGGCGATCGCCCCCACCCCCGCCCGGGCAAAGGGGACCACCGAGCCCACCGCCAGGAACTTGCTGGCCACGGCCACGCCCAGGTCCCCGGTTTCCGGGTCCTGGGCCACCAGGGAAAAGGTGGCCACCACCATGCCCCTATCCTACGCGCCCCCGCGTGGTAGAGTGGGGGGATTGGGTGCGCCCATGGAGATTAGAAACATTGCCATCATTGCCCACGTGGATCACGGGAAAACCACCCTGGTGGACGCCATGCTCCGCCAGGCCAAGGCCCTGGCCAAGGAAGAGGGGGAGCGGATCCTGGACTCGGGCGACCTGGAGAAGGAGCGGGGGATCACCATCCTGGCCAAGAACACCGCCGTGGTCTGGGGTGGGGTGAAGATCAACATCGTGGACACCCCCGGCCATGCGGACTTCGGTGGGGAGGTGGAGCGGGCCCTTTCCCTGGTGGACGGGGTGCTCCTTCTGGTGGATGCCGCCGAGGGCCCCATGCCCCAGACCCGGTTCGTTCTGCGGAAGGCCCTCCAGGCTGGGCTCAAGCCCATCGTGGTCCTCAACAAGGTGGACAAGAAGGAGGCCCGCCCCGACGAGGTGCTCAACCTCACCTTTGACCTCATGGTGGAGCTGGGGGCCACGGAGGAGCAGCTGGACTTCCCCTACCTCTACGCCATCGGCCGGGATGGCCGGGCCTGGCGGGAAGTACCCAAAGAAGATCTCTCAGAGCTTTTCCAAACCATCCTCGAGCACATCCCCTCACCCAGGTGGGAGGAAGGGCCGTTCCAGCTTCTGGTGGCCAACCTGGACCACTCCCCCTACCTGGGGCGGATCGCCATCGGCAAGGTGGCCCGGGGCCGGGTGCGCAAGGGGGAAAGCGTGGCCATCTTGAAGGAGAGCGAGGTCCTTTCCGCCAGGGTGGTAGCGGTCTACACCCACCAGGGCCTGGAGCGGGTGGAGGTGGAGGAAAGCCTCCCCGGGGACATCGTGGCCCTGGCGGGAGTGGAGGGCGTGGGAATCGGGGACACCCTGGCCGCCAGAGAAACCCCCGAGGCCCTTCCCCGCCTTAAGGTGGACGAGCCCACCGTGGCCCTCACCCTCACCGCCAACACCTCCCCCTTCGCCGGACGGGAGGGAGCGTACGTGACGGGTCAGAAGCTGAAGGAGCGCCTCCTTAAGGAGCTTCGCACCAACGTGGCCCTCCAGGTGGAGGAGGTGGGCCCCGAGGTCTTTGAGCTGAGGGGCCGGGGGGAGCTCCATCTGGCCATCCTCCTGGAAACCATGCGCCGGGAGGGCTACGAGTTCAGCGTGGGCCAGCCCCGGGTGCTCACCAAGGATGGCCTCGAGCCCTACGAGCTGCTGGTGGTGGAGGTGCCCCAGGACCGCTTCGGAAGCGTCATGGAGGCTTTGGGAGCCCGCCGGGCCGAGATGGTGCACATGGAGGTGGGGGAGAGGGTGCGGGCGAAGTTCGTGGTCCCGGCCCGGGCCCTTTTCGGCTTCCGTAGCCTTTTCCTTTCCCTTACCGGGGGGGAGGGCCTTCTAAGCCACACCTTCCACGGCTTCGGCCCCGAGGCCGGCCCCATCCCCACCCGCACCACGGGAAGCGCCGTGGCCATGGAGGCCGGGGTGGCCACCGCCTACAGCCTGAACCGCCTGCAGGAGCGGGTGCAGTTCTTCATAGAACCGGGCACCGAGGTCTACGTGGGCATGATCGTGGGGGAGCACGTGCGGGAAAACGACCTGGATGTGAACGTCACCCTTGCCAAGAAGCTCACCAACATCCGGGCGGCGGGCTCCGATGAGAACATCCGCCTGGTACCCCCAAGGCGGCTTTCCCTGGAAGAGGCCCTGGAGTTCCTGGCCGAGGATGAGCTTCTGGAGGTAACCCCCAAGAGCCTTCGCCTGCGCAAGAAGGTGCTGGACCCCGCAAAACGCAAGCGCCTGGTGGGGAAATAGCCCCCTAAAGGGTGCAGGAGGTTTGCCTTCATTGGTGATGGGCATCATCGCCATCCTGTTGGGGGTTAACCTGATAGATTTCGCCTCCATCTGGCTACGAAGCCGCCTGGTATAACAAAAAGGCCGGGCTGGACGCCCGGCTCTGGGCTCTTTACGCTTTACTCCTCTTCCCGCTCCCCGTAGGTTTCCAGGGCTTCTTGCCACGCCTGGCTGATCTCCTTGGCCTGTTCCATCTTGACCTCCCTGAGGCTAAGGGTAAGGGGCGGGAGGGGCAGGCGTATCAAGGTAAAGCAAAAACCCGTACACCCTGGGGTCGGTGTAGCCTCTGCCACCTACACCAAAACGCTCAGGACTGGAGAAGGGCCTCCGCCTCGAGGCGGGCCAGCACACCCTCCAGGCTTCCCCCCTGCCAGCGCTCCACGGCGCAGACGGAAAGGGGAAACCGCTCCTTAAGCCTTCGCGCCAGTCCTGCCGCATCCTCAGGCCGGCTTCCCTGGAGGACCAAAAGATACCCTCCCGCCAGGCGGAAGGCCAAGTCCCCCCGGCGAAGCTCCGCCTGGAGCTCTTCAGGAGAGGCCGGGGTGGAAAGGTAGACCAGCACCAAGGGGCGCCTTAGGGTCAGGCCTTCCAGGGCCCCGGCCAGGCGGCGCAGGTCTTTTTGCGAACCGATGCCCTCCGGGGCTGGCAAAAGGGGCGCCTCCCGCCCCGTGCCCAGGAAAAACGCCGTGGCCAGGGCCAAAGCCCCCAAGGCACCGCCCAAAGCGGTGTACCCATAGGCCTCGAGGCCCGTGATGGCCAGGGCGCTCTCCAGGGCCATTTGAAAGGCCAGAAGCCCCAGGCCTAAAACCAGGAAAAACTGCACGGAAAAGGCCACGGGGAAACGAGAAAACAGGCTCCCCGCAGCCGAAAGAAGAAGGGCGGAAAGCAAAAGCCCAAGCCCCCGCTCCACCTGGCCCAGGGGTTCGGCCAAGGCCAGGGGAAGAAGCCCCAAAAGGAAGAGGCCCCAGGGCAGGAGGAAAAGCCAGCGCATGCTCCTTCCAAGCCTACCATGCCTCCCCTTACCCTGGCCTTAGAGAAAAGAGGGGGTGTGGGGGAGCTATAATCCCCCGGTTTT
>NZ_KB905733.1:56046-87809 GCF_000381045.1 Thermus scotoductus DSM 8553
GAGTAGGGGGTTCCATCGGGTAGTCCGATGGGTAAAACTCCAAACGAACACCCGTGGCAGAGCCAGAAGCATTGCGCTCGCCTGCCGATACGGAGCCAAGGTCTTTCTGGGCCCGGACGGGGCCTTCGGGGGAGACCCCGCGTGCTTTCCCGCAGGGAAACACCCCGAGAAGCCCCGGACTTTAGTCCGGGGAGTCGTCACCATGAGGGAGATGGAGCCCCTAGCCGAGCGCCTCAGGCCCCGTTCCCTGGACGAGGTCCTGGGCCAGCCCCACCTCACGGGGCCCAAAGGGCTTTTAAGGCGGATGCTGGAGGCGAAAAGGCTTTCCTCCATGGTCCTCTTCGGCCCCCCGGGCACGGGCAAGACCACCCTGGCCCAGATCCTGGCGGAAGGGGTGGGCAAGCCCTTCCTAAGGCTTTCCGCGGTGGAGGCCGGGGTTAAGGAGGTAAGGGCGGTGGTGGAAAGAGCCCGGAGGGAAGGGGGCCTGGTCCTCTTCCTGGACGAGGTGCACCGCTTCAACCGCACCCAGCAGGACGCCCTCCTGCCCCACCTAGAGTCCGGCCTCCTCACCCTGATCGGGGCCACCGCGGAAAACCCCGCCTTTGAGCTCACCCCCGCCCTCCGCTCCCGCCTCCGCTTCTTTCCCCTAAGGCCCCTTTCCGAGGAGGACCTCCTCGCCCTCCTCAAGAAGGCCCTCACGGACCCCCGGGGCCTCCCGGGGACCTCTTTTGAGGAGGAAGCCCTCCGCCTCCTGGCCCAGGCTGCCGGAGGGGATGCCCGCTTTGCCCTCAACACCCTGGAACTGGCCGCCTCCTTGGGCCGGGTGGACGCCAGCAGCGTGAAGGAGGCCTTGGGAGCCGAACGCTTCGCCATGGACCGGGAAGGAGACCAGTTTTACGACCTGGTCTCCGCCCTTCACAAAAGCCTCAGGGGAAACCACGTGGACGCAAGCCTCTACTATCTGGCCAGGCTTCTTAAGGCCGGGGCCGACCCCCTTTACCTGGCCCGGCGCCTCATACGGGTGGCGGTGGAGGATGTGGGCCTTGCCGATCCCCTGGCCCTGCGCCTGGCGGTGGCGGCCAAGGAGGCCTACGAGGCCCTGGGAAGCCCCGAAGGTGAGCTGGCCCTGGTGGAGGCCACGGTCTACCTGGCCCTGGCCCCCAAGTCCAACAGCCTTTACACCGCCTGGAAGAAGGCGGAAGAGGCCGCAGGGGCCCACCCCCACGCTCCCGTCCCCCTGAACCTCAGGAACGCCCCCACCGGCCTGCAACGGGCCCTGGGCCACGGCAAGGGGTATGCCTACTACCACGAGGACAAGGAGGGCAGCTTCGCCCAACGATACCTGCCGGAGGGAGTAGAAGGCCTCCTCCTCTTTGAGGCCACGGGGGAAGGCTGGGAAGAACGGGTGCGGGAAAGGCTCAAAGCCCTTAGGGAGCGGTTCCGAAGAAGCTAACCCTTTAGCCCTTCCTCAAAGGTAGCCACCACCCGCCTTTCAAAGACAAGGTAGAGCAAGGCCATGGGAAGGACGGAGAAAAGGGCGGCGGCGGAAAGGAGGCCCCAGTCGGTGGGGTACTTGCGCTGCAGGTCCGTAAGCCAGGTCTGGAGGGTCCAGAACCGGGGGTCGGAAACCATTACCCGGGGGTAGAGCACCAGGTTCCAATGGGCGGCGAAGGCCAGGACCCCAGCCGCCACCAAGGTGGGCCGCACCAAGGGGAAAAGGATGCCGAAAAGCAGCACCCGGTGCCCCGCTCCATCGAGTCTGGCGGCTTCCAAAAGCTCCTCCGGCACCCCCCGCATGGCCTGGTAAACCAGGTAGATGACAAAGGGGCTGGCCGCAAAAGGCAAGGCTAAGGCCCAAAAGGTGTCCAGAAGGGAAAGCCCCTTGAGGATGCCATAGAGGGGGACCAGGAGGAGCTCGGCGGGCACGGCCATCAGCACCAGGTAAAAGGGAAGAAGCCCAAGCCCCGCCCTTAAGGCGTAGGCGGCCAAAAGGGCGGTGAAAAGCTGAAGAAGCACCACCCCCGAGGAAAGCCCCAGGGAGAAGAAGAGCCGGCCCCAAAACCCCTCCTTGGCTAGGCCCTGGACGTTTTCCAGGCTAAAGCCCACCTTGGAGAAGAGCTCCCCCGAGTACACCGCCTCCTTGGGCATGAAGGCAGCGTAGGCCATCCAGAGGAAGGGAAGCGCCACGAAGAGAAGGACGGCAAAGACCAGGAGGTGCTTCAGGAGCCGGACCACGGCCTCCACTATACAAAAGCCCGCCCCTTTCGGGGCGGGCCAGAGGAGGTGATCCCCAGTTTTACTTTTCCCGCAAAGCCCGTTCGGCGGCCAGCTGGGCCTGCCGGGCCAGGTCCACGGCATGGGCCAGGATGCGGGCCGCCTCCTGCGGGCTGTGGAAGCCCATGCTGTTCTCGGCGTCTACGAAGTCCCAGCGGAGCTGGGCCGCACGATGGAGCTTGCGGGCCTCCTCCAGCTTGGCATCAGGGACCCCGGCTTCCTTGGCCTTCTGCAGGGTGGTGATGGCCGCCTCCAGGGCCTTTTCCGTGGTGGTGATGAGCTCCTTGGTGCGGTCCTGGATGGACCTCACCCGCTCCAGAAGCTCCTCCTCAGGCACTCGGTGGCAGGTCTGGCAACTTTGGGCGATGTTGGTAAGGGGGCTGCGGATCCAGTGGTCGCTGATCTTCACCCCACCCACACGCATATAGGGCATGTGGCAGTCGGCGCAGGCCACCCCGGCTTTGTAGTGGACACTGGTGGTGAATAGCTCGTACTCGGGGTGCTGGATCTTGATCATGGGGGCCCCGGTGAGGGCGTGGCTCCAGTCCTTGAAGCCATAAGTATCGTAGTGGGCCTCTATGGCCTCCACCGTAAGCCCTTTAGACCAGGGGAGGGTGAGGGTCTTGCCCTCTCCCAGGAAGTAGTACTCCACATGGCACTGGGCGCAGACCAGGGAACGCATCTCCTGCCTCGAGGCCTGCCGCCAGTCCTTGCCCTGCGCTTTGAGGGCGTTTTCCAAGGCGGGACGGGTGATGCGCAGGGCCATGGTCTTGGGGTCGTGGCAGTCGGCGCAGGTCACCCCAAGATGCCCTCCCGCCGCCAAGCGCTCACGGAATTGGTCGTAGGGGGTACGGTTGAGCTCGTCCCAGCCCATCTCCGCCACCAGCTTGAGAAACTCCCCCGAGTGGCAGTTAAGGCAGGCCCCAGGCTGCTTAAACTGCGTGGTGCGCTTGCTGTGGAATTGGTCCAGTTGAGCGTAGTAGTGCCCCCGCTCCTCCTTGTAATCCACGGAGAAAGGCATGTTGGCCCATGCGATTTTCAAGAAGGGCCTGGCCTCCAGCTTGTCGTACGGGGTGCTGCCGCCGTAAGCGGTACGCCCGTAGTCCTCCCGGGTGCGCAAAAAGCGATCGTAGTGCAAGGGGAAATTCATTCCCCAGACTGCCGGATCCACCTCCAGCTCCCCGATCTCCACCAGTTTCAGGGGATACTGCTGCGCCTCCGCCTGGCGTTTCACAATGGTGGCCAGCACATACCCCACCCCCACACCCAGGAGCACGAAGACCGCCAGAACGCCTAGTATCTGCAACCATCCGCTTCCCTTCATAGCCTCACCTCATCACTTCAGCCCCCTGTGCCCCACGTTGCCGTGGCAGGCGGTGCAGTTCAGGTCCTCAGGGCCGTGCACCCCGGGCCTCAGGAGCATGGCCTCCACCACCGGGCGGTGGCAGGCCACGCAGTTTTCCAAGGCAATGGCCCGGCTACGGGGCGTGGCCATGATGGGCTCGGGGAAACGCCCCGTGGTGAAGGCCACGCTGTGGCGCAGGCCGCTGATCACCTTGGTAGTCCACTTGCCCAGGAAGGTGTGGGGCATGTGGCAGTCGTTGCAACTGGCCCAGTTGCGATGGCTGGAGTGTTGCCAGGAATTATATTGGTCCCGCATGATATGGCAGTTCACACAGGCCTCCGGGCTATCGCTCAAGTAAGACCATCCCTTGCCCTGGTAAAAGGCATACCCCCCCATGCCCAGCAGGAAGCCCAGACCTGCCACTCCCACAATTAGGCGCAGTGCCCTCATACGACCCTCGCGGGGAGAGTGTACCCCCAGCCAAAACCTCCTTCAAGGGTAAAATGTCCCCAGCTTCCCCAAACCCCCACCCCTGCCCCTGGCGTAAGATGCCCACATGAGGCCCCTTGATGGCATCCGCGTTCTGGACCTCTCCCGGGTCCTGGCTGGGCCCCTTTGCACCATGATCCTGGCCGACCTGGGGGCGGAGGTGATCAAGGTGGAACCCCCTTGGGGGGACGAAACCCGGGGCTGGGGCCCCCCTTTCGTCCAAGGGGAGAGCGCCTACTTCCTCTCCGTGAACCGGGGCAAGAAGAGCCTGGCCTTGGACCTCAAGACCCTCGAGGGCCAGGAGGTGGTGCGCAGGTTAGCCCAAAGGGCCGACGTCCTGGTGGAAAACTTCAAGACCGGGAACCTGAAGCGCTACGGCCTGGACTATGAAAGCCTGAGGGAGCTTAACCCGCGCCTGGTCTACCTCTCCATAACCGGCTTCGGCCACACGGGACCCAGGGCCCAGGAACCCGGGTACGATGCCGCCTTGCAGGGCTACACCGGCATCATGTCCGTCACCGGGGAGCCGGAAGGCCCCCCATGAAGGTGGGGGTGGCCTGGATCGACGTGATGACGGGGATGATGGGGGCGGTGGCGGTGCTTTCCGCCCTTTACGAGCGGGAAAAAAGCGGCCTGGGGCAACACATAGACCTCTCCCTCTTCGACGTGGGCCTCTTCGCCCTGGCCAACCTGGGGGAAAGCTACCTTCTCACGGGCAACCCCCCCAAACGCCTGGGCAACGCCCACGCCCAGATCGTGCCCTACGGGGCCTTTCCCGCGGCGGACGGCTGGGTGGTTTTGGCGGTGGGGAACGACGAGCAGTTCGCCAGGCTTTGCCAGGTCCTGGACCTGCCGGACCTCCTGGCGCGGTTTCCCACCAACGCAGAGAGGGTGGAGGCAAGAAAGGAGGTGGTGGAAGCTATTTCCCAGGTGCTCAAGATCCAACCCCGGGCCCACTGGCTGGAAAGATTCAGGGAGAAGGGCATCCCCGCCGCCCCGGTGAACGATCTGGCCGAAGCCTTCCAAGACCCCCAGGCCCAGGCCCGGGGAGCCATCTGGACCCTTCCCCACCCCCTCCTGGGACCCCTGCCCACCTTGGCCAACCCTTTGCGCTTCCTCTCCCGCACCCCGGCAAGCCCCTCCCTGCCCCCGCCCCTCCTTGGGGAGCACACGGAGGCAGTGCTGAGGGAGGCAGGCTATACGCCGGAGGAGGTGGCCCGGCTTGTGGAAAAGGGGGTGGTCCGCATCCAGGCCAAGGAAAGGTGGTGAGAAAAATCCTCGTCCCCAAGGCCCTTTTTGCTCCTGGGTCCGCTATTTATGGGTTCTTTTGGCCTGTGGATAACCTTGTGGATAACTGCCCCCGGCGCCCCAGCGGCACCCGACCCGTGGCGCTTAGGGCTGCTTCCTTCCGGACCTGACCCGGTTCACGCCCGGACCGTCGCGCTGGACCGGGGGCTTGGGTAGTATAGCATCCATGGAAGCCCTAAGGCTAGAGGGCCTGAGCAAACGCTACGGGCGCAAGCCCATCCTGGTAGGCATCAGCCTCTCGGTGCGCCCTGGGGAGGTCTATGCCTTGGCAGGGCCCAACGGCTCGGGGAAGACCACCTTGATCCGCCTGGTTACGGGTCTGGCCTTCCCCACGGCGGGCCGGGCCCTCCTTTTGGGGGAGGATGTCCACCGAAATCCCCAAGCCCGGCGCCACCTGGGGGCGGTGGTGGAGGCACCGGCGGCTTTTTACCCCTACCTCACTGGCCGGGAGAACCTCAAGATGCGGGCCTACCTGGCCGGGGTAAAGGAGGAAAGCCGTATCAGCGAAGCCTTGGACCGGCTTAAGCTCCTGGCCGTGGCCGACCAGAAGGTGGGAAGCTACTCCCTGGGGCAACGCCAGCGCCTGGGCCTGGCGGCAGCCATCCTGCACCGGCCCAGGGTCCTGGTCCTGGACGAACCCACCAGTGGCCTGGACCCCGAGGGGGTGGAGCTGGTCCATAGCCTCTTGCAGGAGATGGCTCGGGAGGGAGTGGCTGTGCTCCTTTCCACCCACCACCTCGAGGAGGTGAGCCGCTACGCCCACAAGGTGGGCATCCTGGGGGCAGGTAGGCTCTTGGACGAGGTGGTCCTAGGGAAGAAGGAGGTGTACCGCCTGGAAACAGAGCCCCTGGAAGGAGCCCTCGCCCTCCTCAAGACCTTGCCCCAGGTGGCCTCGGCCTGGATCCAGGGGCCAGCCATCCTCTTCGAGGGCAATAGCGAGGCCGCCCTTCAGGCCCTTCTCCGCGAGGGGTACCGGGTAAAAGCCCTCCAGCTCCAAGGCTTTGACCTGAGGGTGTACTACCAGGAAAGGGTGAAGCATGCTTAGGCTTTGGCTCTTTGAGATGTACAAGCTCTTCCGCCTGCGCTCGGTGCAGCTTGGGCTTATGGCGGCCTTCCTCCTCCCCTTCCTCTGGGCCCTGGCCCCGGGGCTCAAGGAGGTGTACGGCCTGGTCCTGGCCTCGGGCTGGCAGGTGGTCTCCCTAAGCCTCATGGCGGGGATGGAGTTCCTCTTTCCCTTTCTGGTGGTCATGGCGGCCAGCGAGTCCCTGGGAAGCGAGGTGGCCCAAGGCACCTTGAAAAGCCTCCTCCTCCACCCCCTCCCCCGGACCCGGCTGATCCTGGCCAAGCTCCTCTCTGCCCTCCTCTATCCCTTCGTCCTTTTGGGGGCGAGCTTCCTGGGAAGCCTCCTGGCAGGCCTGCCCCACGGGCTAGGAGGGTTCTACGGGGGCACGGGGCTTGGGCAGGGCGGGTTCGCCGGGGTAGGTTTCCTGAGCGCCCAAGAGGCCCTTGGCCAGCTCCTTTCCGCCCACCTCCTGGCGGGGATCGTCCTCTTACCCCTCGCCGCCTTGGCCCTCCTCTACGCCGCGGCGTTCCTCTCCACCACCGCAAGCGCCTTGGCAGCGGTGGCCACCCTGCTTCTCATGCGCCTCCTGGTGGCCTTCCCCGCCCTTACCCCCTTCCTCCTCACCACCTACTTGGACCTGCACCTGAGGCCCCAGGCCGCCGGGCTTGGCCTCCCCCTCCTTTTCATCTACACCCTGGGCTTCGCCTTCCTGGCGGCCTTGGTTTTTGAACGCAAGGACCTCTAGAAGGGATGGGGTTCAGAAACGCCCACGAAGCGTCCTCGCTCCACCAGGGGTTCGCCGTCCAAAAGAAGGCTTCCTTCCCTTAGGGAAAGCACCAGGTCCCAGTGCAGGGCGCTTGGGTTCTTCCCGCCGGTTTCCGGGTAGCTCCGCCCCAAGGCCAGGTGCACCGTGCCCCCCATCTTCTCGTCCAGGAGGATGAGGCCGGTGGGCCGG
The DNA here is from genome assembly GCF_000381045.1 of Thermus scotoductus DSM 8553. Classification (GTDB taxonomy): domain Bacteria; phylum Deinococcota; class Deinococci; order Deinococcales; family Thermaceae; genus Thermus; species Thermus scotoductus. The sequence goes on from NZ_KB905733.1 coordinate 63,481, forward strand.
GTGAGGCCAAAGTTGGTGCCGATCCCCACCTCGCCAAGCCGCCTGGCTCCCTCATCCGTGGCCAAGGCCGCAAGCAGGTACTCCTCCCCCACCTCCGCCCGGGCCTCCACCACCTCGCCCCCTTTAAAGCGCAGGTAAACCCCCTCCACCCGCCTGCCCCCCACGAAGGCGGGAAGGTTGAAGCGCACCTCCCCCTCGGCGGAATCCTCGAGGGGCCCGGTGAACACCTCCCCCGAGGGCATGTTGCGCCGGCCATCGGAGTTGATCCACCTCCTCCCCGCCACGGAAAGCCTGAGGTCGGTGCCCGGGGCCTGGATGCGAAGCTCCCTGCCCTGGGAAAGCCTCCCGATCAAGGCCTCCTGAAAGCGGGAAAGGGCCCGCCAGGCGCCCACCGGGTCCTCCCGGTCCAGGAATAACGCCCCCTTAAGGTACTCCCGGAACTCCTCCGTCCCCATCCCCGCCCCCACCGCATACCCCACCGTGGGGTAGAGGGTGAGGGTCCAGCGCTTGTTCAGGCGGAGCTCGGCCAGGGGCCGCCAGGCCCGCTGGTGCTTTAGGGAAAGGCCGGGGTCCAGGGAGGCTCCCTCCAGGGGGTTTTCCGCGGAAAGGATGCGCAGGAACTTGTCCGCTTTCTCATAAAGAGCGCGCTCCACCTCCGGTATCCTCTCCAACCAAGCCCCCCCGTAGAGGAGGAAGTCCCGCCCTTCCCCGGGGTAGCCTATGCGGAAGACAGGGTAGGCCCCCCTCTGCAAAAGGAGGCGCTTCAGGTGGGGCAAAAGCGGCAAGGCCGGGGTCTCCGCCTCCACCAGGATGGTATCGCCAGCCTGGGCCTCGAGGCAGTACTCCACCAGGAGTTGAGCGAAAGCGGCTTCCACTTTGTTATCATAGGGCCAAGATGGCCGAACCCAAGATCACGCCCTTGGCCCGGCGTCTGGCCGAGGAAAACGGCATTGACTGGCGCAGGCTCCAGGGCACCGGCCCCGAGGGCACCATCGTGGAGCGGGATATCCTGGCCTTCCTGGCCAAGGTGATGGCCGGGGAGGTGGACCTGCCCCCCATGCCGGAAGAGGCCCCGCCCCTGCCCCCGGAAGAGGAGTTGAAGCGGGTCCAGGCAGTCCTGGACCGGGAAGGGGTGGACCTGGAGGACGTCCTCCCCACCCCCCCCAAGGCCCCCACCCTGGCGGTGGAAGAGGTGGCGGAAGAGGAGCTGGACCTCGAGCCCGCCCTTTTGGAGGTAGACGAGGACCTGGACCTAGACCTGGAGGAGGACCTCCTCCTGGCCGAGGAACCCGCCCGGGAAGACCAAGCCCCTTCCCTCTCCGGGCTGGAGGAAGAGGAAACCCTCCTCCCCGAGCCCGTGGAGGAGGAACTTGAGGAGCTCCTTCTTCCCGCCGAGGAGGAAACGCTTTCCCCCGAACCGGAGGAGCTGGAGCTGGAGGAAGACCTCCTCCTCGGCGAAACCCAGGAAGCTCCTTCTCCCGAACCTCTAGAGGCCCTGGAGGAAGCGCTCCCTGCCCCGGAACCTCCGGCCCCGGCTACCCCCATCCCTCCGCCCAGCCCGGCCCCGGGCCTAACCACCGCCCCGGCTCCTGCTCCCTTCCTCTTGCGGGTGCAGCGCCTGCGGTTTGACCCCGGGAGGCTGGAGGCAGCCCTGGAAGCCTTCCACCAGGCCCACGGGGTGCCCCATAACCCCCTTCCCTTCCTGCTGAAGGCGGCGGAGAAGGCCCTGGCGGAGCTGGAGCTTCCCCTCAGGCCCCTCCTGGGCCAGGTGGCAGGGGAGGCGGTGCGGGGTGTAAGGCCCATGAGCGGTTTCCTCGCCCTCTTCCGACAGCAGGAGGGGGAGGAAGGGGAGGGGCTTCTTTGCTTCGCGGGGGAGGAGGAAGTGCACTCCGGTCGTCCAAGCCTTTTCCTCTCCCAGAAGGGAGTGCTTGCCGCCTCGGGCCTCGAGGCTCCCCTGGCCCGGAAGCTTTTGGAACGGGTGGCCCTTTACCTGGAAAACCCCGTCCTCCTCCTGGCCTAGCGCCGCCGGCGCTTCCGCCGGCTTCCCGGTATGGGCTCGGGGGCCTTTAGCCCCTGGAGGCGGGCCTCGAGGGCCCGTAGCTCATCCCTTAGCCTCGCCGCCCGCTCAAAGTCCAAAGCCTCCGCCGCCTGCCACATGGCTAGCTCCAGCTGGGCGATCCGCTCCCTGAGATCCTCCCCCTCAACGGCCTCCAAGGGAGCCTCCCCGTACTCCTCGGGGCGGATGATGGCCCTAACCTCCTTCCGCACCGTCATGGGGGTGATGCCGTGCTCCCGGTTGTAGGCCTCCTGCAGGGCCCTTCTCCGGTTGGTCTCTTGAATGGCCTTCTGCATGGCCTCGGAGAGGGTATCCGCATAGAGCCAAACCTCTCCCCGGGCGTTCCTCGCCGCCCGGCCTATGGTCTGGATGAGGCTTCGCTCGCTCCTCAGGAAGCCCGTCTTGTCGGCATCCAGGATGGCCACCAGGGAAACCTCGGGGATGTCCAGGCCCTCCCTTAAGAGGTTGATCCCCACCAGGGCGTCAAAATGCCCTAGGCGCAGGTCCCGGATCAGGGCCTGGCGCTCAAAGGCATCCAGCTCGTGGTGCATATACCGGGCCCTTACCCCATGCTCCTGCAGGAAGGCGGTGAGCTCCTCCGCCATGCGCACCGTGAGGACGGTGACCAGGGTGCGCTCTCCCCTTTGGGCCCTTTCCCGGATCCCCTCCATGAGGTCCAGGATCTGGTTCTCCGTGGGCTTCACCACCACCAGGGGATCCAGAAGCCCCGTGGGGCGGATGATCTGCTCCACGATGCGCCCGGAGTGCTGAAGCTCAAAGGGCCCCGGGGTGGCGGAAACGAAGACCACCTGGGACACCCTCTCCAAAAACTCCTCAAAGCGAAGGGGGCGGTTGTCCAGGGCGCTGGGGAGGCGGAAGCCGTAGTCCACCAGGGTCTTCTTGCGGGCGTAATCCCCCCGGTACATGCCCATGAGCTGGGGCACGGTCACATGGGACTCGTCCAAAAAGACCAGGAAGTCTTCGGGGAAGTAGTCCAGAAGGGTGTAGGGAGGCTCCCCCGGGGCCTTCCCCGTGAAGTAGCGGGCGTAGTTCTCCACCCCGGGGCAGGTGCCCATGACCCTTAGCATCTCCAGGTCGTAAAGGGTGCGCTCCTTGAGGCGCTGGGCGTATAGGACCTCGCCCCTTTCCTCAAAGTAGCGGACCCTTTCCCAGAGTTCCTTCTCAATCTCCTTCAGAATCCCCTCCAGGCCCTCGGGGGAAAGGTAGTGGGTGGCGGGAAAGAGCACAAAGCCGGGAAGCTCCCTGAGCCTTTCCCCGGTGACGGGGTGGACCTGGGTGATGCGCTCCACCTCATCCCCAAAAAGCTCCACCCGGATGGGCTCGGTCTCGTAGGCGGGGAAGATCTCCAAGACCTCCCCCCTGGCCCGGAACCGGCCCGGGGAGAGGTCAAGGTCATTCCGGGTATAGCCCAGCTCCAGAAGCCTCTCCAACAGGGCCTCCCGGGGGTAGACCGCCCCCCTTTCCACCACCAGGTTCCTGGCCCTATACTCCCTGGGGTCCCCCAGGCCGTAGATGGCCGAGACCGAGGCCACCACCACCACGTCCTTGCGGGTGAGGAGGCTGCGGGTGGTGGAGTGCCGTAGGCGCTCAATCTCGGGGTTGATGCTGGCGTCCTTCTCAATGTAGAGGTCCTTCCCCGGCACGTAGGCCTCGGGCTGGTAGTAGTCGTAGTAGCTGATGAAGTATTCCACGGCGTTTTCCGGGAATAGCTCCCTAAACTCCGCGGCAAGCTGGGCCGCCAGGATCTTGTTGGGAGCAAGGACCAGGGCGGGCCGCCCCAGGGCCTCGATGACCTTGGCCATGGTCACCGTCTTCCCCGTACCCGTGGCCCCGAGGAGGGTGACGAAGCGCTCCCCATCCCTTAAGGCCTCCACCAGTTCCCGGATGGCCTTGGGCTGGTCCCCCTTGGGGGCGGGGCCATGGTAGCGGAAGGTCATCCTTTAAAGTATAATCCCTGTTCCTGCCGGCCTTTAATAGAGCCCCGGCCCGGCAAGGCCGGGCTGGGGTGAAAAAAAGCCCCCGCCCCAAAGGGGCGGGGGGCAGAGCGAAGGCTCTTAGAACTCCACCTTGTAGCTGATCTTGAAGCCCCGGCCGTAGGAGGGATTCGTGCGAGTAAGGTTGTCCAGCACGAACTCCCCGTAGGCCACGCTGAGGTTGTAGTAGTCCGCCTGCAGGTAGAAGCCCTCCACCAGGCCGGACTGGGTGCCCGGGGTAGCCGCCCAAGGCCCACCGATGGGGTCAGGGGAACGGTAGACCCGGTCGCGGGCGAAGTTAAAGGCCTGGTTGCCCGAGCCCACCGTGGGCAGCCCAGCACCCGCCAGCTGATCCCCCTTGTAGTGGGCGTAGGCCGCGCTCACGTTCACCTTGGGGGCCAGGAAGTCGCTGATCTTCACGCCAGCCCGCCAATAGAGCTCGTTGGTGGTGGTGCGACGAGTTACCCCCTTCCCGTTACCCGCGTAATCGGTCTCGCGGTAGGAAACCGCCCCGTCTAAGGCTAGACCGAAGAGGATTGGGTCGGTGCTAACCTGGACCCCAGCCTTCAGGGTGGTGTAGTCCCCAGTAGGAGCCGTGCCCGGGGTGGCTTGGGTAAAGCTATGGTACCGGAAGCCCGGGCTCAGGCTAAGGAAGGCCAGCTTGAAGGGCTTGGCCAGGTTGGCGTAGACCTGGATGTCGGTATAGCCGCTGACGTAGAAGTTGGCGTACTGGGCGGTGAGGTTGAGGGTGGGAATGAGGGCGTCCTGGGCCGCGCCGTCGTGGGCCAGGCGAACCCCGAAGCTGGAGGAGTACTTCTGGTTCTCGTTGGTGTAGGAATAAACGACGCCAGGGTTTACGGCATCCGTGGGAGTGGTAAAGCTGAGGTAACCGGAACCACCCGTAAACGCCGCGTTGTAGAAGCCGGTCAGGCCAAAGCCGCGGAAGCCGCCCAAGGTAGCCGCAACGCCCCAGGCATCGTTTACGCTACCTGCACCAAGAGCGTAATTCCCTTCGGATTCCAGATAGCCTTTGATGCTCACCGGGCCTACCCCAGCGGAAACCTGGAGGCCAAAGCCCCGGGTGTTAGCACCGTAAGGCGCACCGGCCTTGACCCCTTGGTAGTAGGTGGTGTCCTCGTTCTCCGACATGCCGGCCTTGCCATCCGCATAGAGAGGATCCACCGCATGGTAGTTGGCGGAGAGGCTCACGGGCCCCAGTTTGGCCTCGCCCTGAGCATAGTAGGCCCAGTTGGAAAGGGTGTTGTTAAAGAAGTTGGCCACGGGGGCCCCCGGCGTCTGCGAGGACACCCAGAGACCCTTAAGGCTAAAGGGACCCACCTCTAAACCGCCATCCGCACCGATGGCGGACCTGTTGCCCAGGTTGGTGGCGTAGTTCAGGGCCAGGTTAAAGGCGGAGAAGGGCTTAAAGGCGGTCCGGATGCCGAAGTAGTTCCCGTTAAGCGCCGGGATGAGATCCGCACCAAGTCCCGCAACCCCGGCCACCACGGTCACCTCGGGGGCAAGGGGGAACTTGGTGCCGGAGAAGGTGGCCACCACGCCCTGGCGGGGGTTGGCCGCACCGGGGGCCGAATCATCGGTGTCCTTGTCGTTGGCAAAGAGGTAGTCGTTGAACTTGAAGGCGCTGTTCCTACGGCTATAGGTCACGCTGAAGGGCTGGCCGTCCACCGAGCCCTTGACGCTCGCGGCGTTGAAGTAGATGGTGGGCACGTTGGCGAAAGCACCGGTGAAGGCATCCACATTGAGGGTAGCGCTGGCCTCGCTCACCGCCACCCCCTGGGCCGCGGGGGCGTTGTTCTTCACGCTGAAGGTGAGGGAGGCGCTTCCCTTGGAGAGGTTGCTGAAAGGTTGGATGTCCCCATTCTGAACGGGCGAGGTGGTGCGACCAAAGACCCCCGTGGAGAAGGCGTTGCCGGGGAAGAGGCGGTCCACATCAAAGGCCTGACCCGTGGAGGTGGTGGTGCCGTAGGTGGCGGAGAGGGAGCCCTTGATGGAGTACTGCACCTTGGAGAGGTCGGCCACCTGGGACTCCAGCTTGCTGACCTTCTCCGAGAGGGAGACCAGGTCGGAGCGGAGGGCGGCGGCGAACTCCTGGACCGCGGCCACGTCCTCCTTGGTGGCAAACTGCTTGAAGTCCACACCCTGAAGGTCCGCCAGACCCTTCTCCAGGGCGGTCACCCGGTCCTGGAGGCTGAGGACATCCTGGTTGAGGAGGACGGCGAGCTCATTGAGGGCCTGGATAGCCTGGGCGTTGCTCTCCACCTGGGTGGAAAGGGCGGCCACGTCGCCCTTCACCCCCTCCACATCCTGGGCCAGGGCATCCAGCTGCTCGGCGAGCTGCTGGGCCTGGGCCAAGGCGGTGTCGGCGGCGATGGAGGCGGCCTCCACCCGCTCGGCCAGGTCCTTGAGGGCGGCCTGGTCCATGCCGGGCTCAGGGGCCGGCTGGGCCTTGAGCTCCTGGATCATGGCCTCGAGGCGGGCGATGTCCTCCTTGGTGGCGGCACTGTCCTCGAGGGCGGAGACCCTAACCCCCAAGGCGGCAAGCTCGGCGGCCAGCTCCTGCACGGCGTTCTTCAGGGCCTCGAGGTCCTCGGAGGACATGGCCTTCATGGTGGGGGACTCACCCTTGGCCTTGAGCTCCCCCTCAATCTGCTGCAGGAGGCGGTAGATGATGAGGGCCGCCTGGTAGCGGGTGAGGTTCTCGTTGCCCCGGAAGGTGCCATCGGGGAAGCCAATGACAAGCCCCTTGGCCGCCAGGGCCTCCACCGCCTCCTTGGCCCAGTGCCCCGCGGGCACATCGGAGAATTGGGCTAGACCGAATCCCATGGAGAGGACGGTCAAAAGCCCTGCCAGTAGCATCACTAGCCTTTTCTTCATACTTCCTTACACCCCCTTTAGGGTTTCGGAAGCGTCCTTTTGGGCGAGTTTCCGCGTTTCCTCCCCAAAAGGTGCCTTCCGGGACGCAAGACCAAGCTCTACAAACGGCTTCTACCTTGCGTCCGCCGCTATCATAAAAGCCTCACCCGGGCCTTGTCAAGCACCGGGCCTTAAGATTCTGCTATACTCCCCCGGGAAAGGGGGTGGGAAGCCGGAGGAGAAAACCGCACGCGGAGGGAAGGAAGGCGGGAAGCGCAGGGGGCCCTATGGGCCTGACGAGGTGGCGGACCCCTAGATGGGGATAACCGGGAAACCGGGAAAGATCGAGGAATCCGCGGATGCCGCCCGGGGTGTGCCCGCCCCGCCCGCCTGCGAAAAGCCCCAAGGGAAAGCCCCGCCTAAGAAACGGGGACAACCGAGGGGCAGGGCGTCCAAGGGAGTCGCCGGGTGGTCCCTTTACCACCCGAAACGGGTACCGTATGTGCGGAATCGTGGGGTATATCGGTTTTCGGAACGCCACGGATGTGCTGATAGATGGGCTTAGGAGGTTAGAGTACCGGGGGTACGACTCCGCCGGGGTAGCGGTGCGGACCCCGGAGGGGCTTAGGGTGGTGAAGCGCTCGGGGAAGCTTTCCGCCCTGGAAAGGGCTCTTAAAGAGGAGCACCTGGAAGGCCCCTTGGGGGTAGGCCATACCCGCTGGGCCACCCATGGTGCCCCCACCGACCCCAACGCCCACCCCCATACCACGGAGGACGGCACCATCGCCGTGATCCATAACGGCATCATTGAAAACTACCTGGAGCTTAAGGAGGCCCTAAGGGCCCGGGGGCACCGCTTCGCCTCGGATACCGACAGCGAGGTCCTGGCCCATCTGATAGAGGAAAAGTACCAGGGCGACCTCTTTGAGGCCTTTAGGGAGGCCCTTAAGGAGGTGCGGGGGGCCTATGCGGTGGTGGCGGTTCACAAGGACCACCAGGAGCTGGTGGCCGCCCGCACGGTGAGCCCGCTGGTCATCGGCCTGGGGGAGGGGGAGAACTTCCTGGCCTCGGATGTGCCTGCCCTTCTCCCCTATACCCGCCGGGTCATCTTCCTCCACGATGGGGATTTGGCCCGCATCACCCGGGAAGGGGTGGTGGTCACGGACCTGGAGGGCCGCCCCCTTTCCCGGGAGGCCGTGGAGGTGGACTGGACCCTCGAGGCCGCCGAGAAAGGAGGCTTCCCCCACTACATGCTGAAGGAGATCTACGAGCAACCTTGGGTGCTGGAAAACACCCTGGGGGGGCGCCTACGGGAGGAGGAAGGGGATGTGGAACTGGGGCTCAGCCTGGACCCCAAGGCCATAGACCGCATCCACGTGATCGCCTGCGGCACCGCCAGCTACGCCGGCTGGTACGGGAAGTACCTCCTGGAGGCCCTGGCCCGCATCCCCACGGAGTGGGACGTGGCCAGCGAGTACCGCTACCGCGATCCCCTGGCGGACGAAAGGACCCTGGCCATCGCCATCAGCCAGTCCGGGGAGACCATAGACACCCTGGAGGGCCTGAGGGAGGCCAAGGCCAAAGGGGCCAGGACCCTTGGGGTCATCAACGCCAAGGGCTCCAGCATCACCCGCGAAGTGGAGGACGTGCTCTATATCCACGCGGGGCCCGAGATCGGGGTGGCCTCCACCAAGGCCTACACCGCCATGCTTTCCGCCATGGCCATGCTGGCGGTCCACCTGGGCCGAGGCCGGGGCATTCTTTCCCGGGAAAAAGCCAGGGAACTCATCCGGGAGATGCGCAAGCTTCCCCGGCTGGTGGAGGAGGTCCTGGAAAAACGCCCCATCATCGCCCACCTGGCGGAGAAGTACCACCAGGCCCAGGACTTCCTCTTCCTGGGCCGGCACGTCCAGGCCCCCACGGCCTATGAGGGCGCCCTGAAGCTCAAGGAGATCAGCTACATCCACGCGGAGGCCTACCCCGCCGGGGAGATGAAGCACGGGCCCATCGCCCTTATAGACGAGCACCTGCCCGTGGTGGTGCTGGCCACCCAAGGGCCCCTGTACGAGAAAACCCTTTCCAACATCCAGGAGGTGCGGGCCCGGGGAGGGAAGGTGATCGCCATCGCCACCCTTGGGGATGCGGGGATCGCCAAGCTTGCCCAGGATGTGCTCTACGTGCCGGAGGTCCACCCCCTTTTGGCCCCCATCGTGAGCGTGGTGCCCCTCCAGCTTTTGGCCTACGAGATCGCCGTCCTCCTGGGGCGGGACGTGGACCAGCCCCGTAACCTGGCCAAGAGCGTGACGGTGGAGTAGGGCCTAGACCAGCCGGAGAAAGGCCTCCACCACCTTAGGGTCCAGGCCCTTGCCCGCCTGGGCCCGAAGCTCCTCCCGGGCCCTCTCCGGGGGCCAGGCAGGCTTGTAGGGGCGCTGGGAGACCAAGGCGTCCCAGACGTCCACCACGGCGAAGATCCGGGCCTCTAAGGGAATCTCCTCCCCCTTCAGGCCCTTGGGGTAGCCTGAGCCGTCAAAGCGCTCGTGGTGGTAGAGGACCACGTTCAAGGCAGTCTGGGGAAGAAAAGGCAGGTTTTTGAGGATTTCCAGGCCCACCTGGGGATGGGTCTTCACCACCCGCCACTCGTCGGGGTGCAGAACCGTGGGTTTGCGAAGGATCTCGTCGGGCAGGGCCAGCTTCCCCAGGTCGTGGAAGTAGGCTCCCAGGCGGAGGCCCTCGAGGTCCGGAAAGCCCACCGCCCGCCCTAGGCGCAAGGCCAGCTCCACCACCCGCTCCGTGTGCCCCTTGGTTTCCAGGTCCCGGTACTCGAGGACCCGGGCCAACGCCCTAAGGGCGGCTTCCCGGGTATAGTTTAGGGTTTTTAGGTAGGAAAGGCGTTCCAGAGCTTCCTCCAGTCTGCCCGCCACCAGCCGCAAAACCCCTTCGTCTTCGGATCGGTAAGGGACCGGCTCCCCAAAAGAGCCCAGGGCCAAAACCCCATACCGCCTTCCCTCAGGCCTTAAGGGTACCAGGAGGGCGGAGCGAAGACCGTTTTCTACATAGGGCCTTAAAGCTCCAGGGAACTGGGCATAGTCTTCCACATACACCGGCCCTTCCCAGAGCCTGGGGTGGCCCAAAAGGCCTTCTCCAAAATGGATGGGATATTCCTCGTAAAGCTGGGTAAAGCCCAGAGGGTAACGGCCTGCTGTGACGGCAGGGCGTACCGTCCCTTCCTGAAAAAGGTAAAGGGCCCCGGCATGGTAGGGAGTGAGGCGGAGGAGGGTTTCCAAGGCCTCTTTGGCCATGACAAGAGGGTCGCGGGCAGCTTCCAGGGCCAGGGATAGCTCAAGAAGGGCCTGGGCCCGGGCAGCCTCGGCCTTGGCCAGCTCCAGAGCTTCAATGCGAGCTAACACCAAACCCGCCGCCTCCGCCAGGGCCTGGATCCAAAACGCCTCTTCGGGGAGGATCTCCCCCACGCCCCCGGCGGTGTCCATGGAAAGCACGCCAAAAGCCTTTCCTTCCGCATTCCGCAAGGGTACGCCCAAATAGACCCCAGGCTGGGGCCTGCCGGAAAGAAAGATGACCCGGGGATCCTGGGTCACATCCGCCAGATACAAAGGCTCCCCCTTCTCCAACACCACCCAGGAAATGCCCTCGCCGCGGCGAAGCCTAAAGCCCACCTTTTTCTGGCTTAACCCCTGGGCCGCCACCAGCTCCAGCACATCCTCATGGGGACGGTGGAGAAAGAGGAGAACCGATACCGCTCGCGTGGCCGCTTTAGCGGTTTCCACCACGGTCCGGTACACCTCCTCCGGCCGCTCCAAGGGGGCAAGCAGGCGCCAGGCCTCGGCCAGAGCCTGAAGGCGCCTTAGCTCCCGCGCCTCGAGGCTTACGCCATCTAGCCCTTCGGGCTGACCAGGGGTCATAACGCCCTTCACTTTACCAGGTAGGCCGGGCCCTGCCCCCAAACTCAAGGGAAAGAGTCGTCAAACCCAAGCGAGCCTCGGCCTCAAAAGATCGCTCCCAGGGGAAGCGCAGGTCCTCGAGGTCCACCCGGTACCCTTCCAGCTCCAGGTACGGCCAAAGGGCCGCCACCTCCTGGGCCTCCACGGGCAAGGGCTCAGGAAAGCGAGCCCGCACCGAAGGGCGGCCCACCTCCCCCCACCAGTAGGCGAAGTAGGCCTCGGCCAGGCGCCTAAGCCGCCCCTCTGGGTCCTTCAGGAAAAGCCCTCCCTGGGCCAGGGCGCTTCCCAGGTTGTTGGCTGGGGTACCCCAGGAGGCGTAGGAGGCAAGGCGAGGGTAAAGCCCAAGGCCCACCAGGTAGGCCATGAGGCCAGGATCCCCCCGGTTCACCCGGGAAAGATCCGCCAGGGCCACGGGAAAACGGGGCATGAGGCGAAGCAGGTCGTGGGTGGCCTTTCTGGGATTCCGGCCCCCGTACACGTAAAGGACCAGGTCGGGCCCCTCTTCCAGGGAAACCCTTTGGGCAAGGGCGCTCTGGAGGAGCCCCATCACCGTATCCCGTAAGGGAATCCCCTCATAAGGGGTGACGCGTTCCGCCAAGGCTTCGTCCTCGTAAACCACCGCCACCTTTAGGCCTGGTCTCAACGCCCTTAAGAGCAGGACCTGTCCTGCCTCGTCCGCCCCGGGCCGGCTGGGGTAGGGAAAGGCCCTGGCTTCTCTGGGGGCGGGGGAGTTGCGCAGGGCATCGTCCCAAACTGCCTCCAGATAAACCCCGGGAAGCCCTGGCCAGGAGGCCAAGGCCTCGAGGACCGCCAGGTTTCTCTGCCGCTGGGTGGCGTCCCAGCGGGGCACCACCCCGAAAAGGAGAAGTTCCCCTCCGTAGCGGACTTTCCAGGAGAGCAAAGGGCCAAGCCGGGCTAGGGCATCCTCGGCCCGCAAGGCCAGGTGGCGGCTCTGCAGGAGCCCCCCATAGGCCAAGGCATCCAGGCTGGCCACCAGCTTTTCCCCCGGGCTCGCCAAAAGCCAGGCCCTTAAGGCGGCAAGATCGGCCCCCTCAGGCCCCCGGTAGACCTCCCGGGGAGGGCAGGCCACCCGCTCCCAGGCGCATGGGCCCCAGTTGGGAGGACGGTCGTCCAGGGGAAGGTAAAGGATGGAAGCCTGGGCTAGGCTCAAACCCCAGAGGAGAAGGCCCAAAAGCGAGAGGCCCCGCACCCTACCCGACCCTAGGGTTTTACCTTCTCGTGGGCCTCCGCCAGGTAGCGCTCCGCCATCATGGCCGCCCGGGTGCCCGCCCCCACGCTGGTGGTGAGCTGCCGATAGATGGGGTCGGCCACATCCCCAGCGGCGAAGATCCCCGGCACCGAGGTGAACACCTCATCCCGCACCGCCACGTAACCGTCGGGCCTCAGCTCCACCACCCCCTTGAGGAAACCGGTGTTGGGCTCGTGGCCGATAAAGACGAAGACCCCGTCCGTGGGGTAGACGTACTCCTCCCCCGTCTTCAGGTTCTTGAGCCTGACCCCCGTCACCTGCTCCTCCCCCAGAACCTCGGTGACCACGTGGGAGAAGAGGAAGTGCATCTTGGGGTTCTGGAAGGCCCGGGCCTGGGCCACCTTGTTGGCCCTAAGCTCATCCCGGCGGTGGATAAGGGTTACCTTGCGGGCAAACTTGGTGAGGAAAAGGCCTTCCTCCACGGCAGCATCCCCGCCCCCCACCACCACCACCTCCTTGTCCCGGTAGAAGAAGCCGTCGCAGGTGGCGCAGGTGGATACCCCCCGGCCATAGAACTTCTCCTCCCCGGGCACCCCGAGTTTCCTGGGATTGGCCCCAGTGGCGAGGATGACCGCGCGCCCGAAGTAGGAGCGCTCAAACCCCCGCACCAGAAAACCTCCGTCCTGGGCCTCGAGGCCCAGCACCTCGTCCATGACGATCCGGGCCCCGAACTTCTCCGCCTGCTGGACCATGCGGCTCGCCAGCTCCGGCCCGGAAATGCCCTCGGGGAAACCCGGGTAGTTCTCCACCTCGTCGGTCTGGGCGATCTGCCCTCCGGGAAGACCCTTTTCCAGGATGACGGTCTTCAGCTGGGCCCGTCCGGCGTAAATCCCCGCGGTGAGGCCCGCAGGCCCGCCGCCGATGATGACCACGTCGTACCGCTCCTCCTTTTCCCCGCTTCCCGCAAGCCCCGTGAGGGTGAACTCCATGGATCCCTCCTCCTTCGTCCAGGTTACACCCCCCACATACCTAGTGGGGGTATAGCCCATCCAGTTTCCCCCAGGCCCGGGGCATCCGTCAAGGGAAATCTGGACCGGGCATAAAGGCAATCCGAGCCGCATCTGGTGACCCCAGGGGGATTCGAACCCCCGTCTCGGCCTTGAGAGGGCCGTGTCCTAGGCCTCTAGACGATGGGGCCGCGCGCGGCTCGGACTGCTTCTGGTGACCCCAGGGGGACTCGAACCCCCGCCGCCGCCTTGAAAGGGCGGTGACCTAACCACTAGTCGATGGGGCCAGGTTTTGGCTGGGGTGCGTGGACTCGAACCACGACCGGCGGATCCAGAGTCCGCTGTCCTGCCGTTAGACGACACCCCAGCGGCTTTTGCCCGATCCCTCGGGCAGAGGTTATGGTACACTCTGAAGGGCAGATTGGCAAGCCCCAGGGTGCCCTCTATGGCGGTGAACGAGGAAAGCCTTTTGGAAGTTCTGAGCCGGTATGTTTCCCCCCGGGCTGCGGAAAACCTGCTGAGGTGGGCCTTGGCCCAGAGGATGCCCACCTCGCCAGGGGAGTGGGCGCACCTTCTAGAGGAAACCCTCTGGCCTGAGCTCCGCCGCCTCCTGCCCTTCCGGGAGATGCCCCCCGAGCTTAAGGCCCTGGCCCGGGAATGGAGGGAGCTCGCCGCTTCCCAGGTGGCGGAAGCCGAGGCCACCGAAACCGGGGAAGAAGAGCTACCCGTGGAGGCCGTGGACCTCGAGGATCCCTTGGCCCGCCAGCACCTGGCCAAGAGGCTTGCCCGCCTGGAGGGGGTGACGGGGGTGGTGGTGGCGGGTAAAAACGGCAAGGAGGAGCTTTTTTCCGGGGAGCCCGTCCCCTTGGACCTAGCCTACCCCCTTCTCAGGCGCCAGGGATATGGGGTCTTCTACGCCATTTTGGAGAGGGAAATCGTGGCCTTAAGACCCCTGGCCCAGGGATACATCGGCCTTCTCGCCAAAAAGGAAGCCAACATCGGCCGCCTCCTTCACGCCTTGCGGCGGCTCATATCCCTAGCGGAGGTCAGCGGATGAAACGATGGTTAGCCCTAGCCTGGTTCCTCGGCCTTCTGGCCTTGGCCGCCCCCCTGCCCCAGGTTTACGACCGCCTGGAGGAAGCCCTAAAGCAGGTGCGCCTGGAAAACCCCACCCAGGCCCTTGCCGCCCTGGACCGGGCGCAAAGCCTTCTGCGCCAGGAAAGCGAGGGGCTTCCCCCCGTGTTGCGCGACGCCACTTTGTTGCACCTGCAGGATGCCCGGCAGGCGGTGCTTAGGCAAAGCCGGGTGGACCTCGAGGCCCGTCTCCTCCTGGTGCGCCACCTGCTGGGTAAGGCCCTTTACGATGGTTTCTTCCAGGCTCCCGCTGGCCAAAAAGCCCCTTACCTCACCCGCCTGGTCCGGGCCACCGGTCTACCCCAGTCCCTGGCCCAGGGAGCGGAAAACCTGGCGCCCGAAGAAGCCCAGCGCAGGCTGGAAGCCGGCTACCTGCAACTCCTGACCGAGGACCTGGGCCAGGCTCTTTCCGCCAGCTCCCGACCCCAGGCCTACCTGGCCCTGGCCCGAGCCTACGCCCGCTTTTTGGTGATCCAGGATAGCCCCCAAAGCACCCTTAAAGCCCAGGACTTCATCCAGGCGCTGGGCAAGGTTTCCAGCGGGGAGGACTTCCGACCCTCGGTAAGGGATTTGCAGGAAAAGACCCTGGCCTGGCGGAAGCATCTGCAAACCCTGGCGGCGCCTTCCCCTATGGCTACGTCCGCACCTCCACCCGCTTCAGCCCAATCCCCTACGGGTTCCCCTGCAGGGAAACCCTCCACCACGCCTCCAGCGGCTTCCCCGCCCTCCCCCCCTGCCCCTTCATCCGGTCAAGTATCCCCGGCAGAAAGCCCCCTTCCCCAGGAGATCCGGGAGGAAGTCAGCCTCCTTCGCCTGGATCCTCAGGCCGCTACCCGCATAGGCGAGACTTTGCAACGCCTGGCCATCCCCAGTCTGATCAACTGGCTGGACCTTCTGGACGAGGTGCGCAGTAGCCTCGCCCAGGCCCAGCTTTATACCGAAGCGGGCCAGTACAACCGAGCCCGGGCTCAACTGAGCTATGCCTATAGCCGTTTTCGCCTGAAGGTCTATCCGGTGGTGGGAGCCTACGCCCCTGAGCTGGCCGAACGTGCCGACCGTCTCTTTTTGGCCATGCAAAACGCAGTGGGCTTGCGCACGGTGGACTTCACCGTTCTTCTAGGCGAGATTCAGGAAATCGAAGAACGCCTTCTGGGAAGTTCCCTGGGTCCTTGGCACACCCTGCAGGTCCAGCTTCAGCTTTTCCTCCTAGGTATTCCCCGGGCCATTCTGTTCCTCCTCGCATCGGCCCTGGCCTTCTTCCCCCTTTATTTGGGTTGGATCACCTTCGGCGGCAGAAATGTGTACTGGACGCTTCTGGGACTAGCCTTCCTCTTCTTAGCTCTCCCCATTTTGGCAGAAGGGCTTTCCTACATGGGTTCCATCCTGGCGGAGTACGGGGGCTTGCCCATCCTGGGCCTTTTGGCCAACCTCTCCATTGCCCAAGGCTTGGTGCCTTACCTGGCCTGGGGAATCTCCGCCTTCCTCGTTGTTGCCTTCGCCGGGGCCGGCCTCAGGGGCATCGCCGCCCAGTTCGGCCTTCTCAAAGAGCGGGGGCGGGAGGTAATCACCACCCAAGACCAAAGGCCATCCGCCACCACCCTCACCAGCGAAACCATCGTGGAGTGGGACGAGGAGTTTTAAGGCCCCAACCCGGCTAAACCAGGTTGGGGAATCTTCTCATTCCAAGCGGGTACCCGGCCCCACCCCATACCCCCGCGCCCAGTCGGCGGCGGGCATGGGGCGTTTTCCCTCGGGCTGGACCTCCAAAAGCCGGATGGCTCCCTCCCCGGTACCCACCAAGACCCCTTCCCGGTCCACCCCCAGCACCACCCCAGGCTCCCCCGCCCCCGGCTCGGGGCGCATACTCAGGACCTTCACCCGCCTGCCCCCGTGGAAGAAGTAGCTTCCCGGCCAGGGCTGCACCCCCCGGTGGCGGTTGTAGATGGCCTGGGCGCTATCTGCAAAGCGGATACGCCCCTCCTCCTTGATGAGGAGAGGGGCATAGGAGGGCTCGCCCTCCTGGGGCGTGGGGGTGAGGTGGGGAAGGTTGTCCAGCACCCAAAGGAGAAGCTCAATGCCCTTATCCCTCAGGCGCTCGGAAAGGGCCACCGCATCCTCCTCGGGGCCTATCTCCGTGCGCCAGAGGGCGTAAAGGGGGCCGGTGTCCAGGCCCTCCTCGGTCTTCATGATGGCCACCCCGGTTTCCCTTTCCCCCCGGATGAGGGCCCAGGGCACCGGGGCCGGGCCGCGGTACTTGGGAAGAAGGGAGGGATGGAGGTTCAAGAACCCCAAGGGGGGAACCTCGAGGACCTCCTTGGGAAGGATCTTGCCGTAAGCGGCGGTGACCGCCACCTCCGGGGCCACGGCCTTAAAGGCCTCCAGAAACTCCCGGTTCCCCTTGAGGCGTTCGGGCTTCAAAAGGGGAAGCCCGTGGGCCAAGGCGTACTCCGCCACCGGACTGGGAGCGGGCTTCAGGCCCCGGCCCTTGGGCTTATCCGGCTGGGTAACCACCAGGACCACCTGGTGGTGGCGGTTTAGGGCATCCAAAACCGGCACCGCCCAGGCGGGCGTGCCGAAGAAGGCCACCCTCATCCCTGGGAAAGCTCCTTCAAAAGCGCCCTGGCCTCCTTCTGCATCCGGGCCAGCTCCGCCCGGTTTTCCTCCAGGAAGGCCTCCCGCTTGGCCTTGGGCAGGCGTTCGAAGAAGAGGATACCGTCCAGGTGGTCAATCTCGTGCTGGAAGACCCTGGCCATATACCCCTCCAGCTCCAGGGCGCGGGGCCTTCCCTCCTCGTCCTGGTATTCCACCCGGATCCGCTCCGCCCGGGGTACCTCCTCAGCGTAGAGGCCAGGGAGGGAGAGGCAGCCTTCCAGCCCCTCCACCTCCCCCTCCCGGTGGGTGATCACCGGGTTGGCTACCACGTAAATCCGGCGCGCCAGGTCGCGGAGGGGCCTCTCCTCCCCCTCGGGCTCGTCGGCGTACTCCACCGCCACAAAGAAGCGCTGGGAAAGCCCAATCTGGGGTGCGGCCAGGCCCACTCCCCGGGCCTCAAACATGGTCTCCAGCATATCCTCGGCAAGCTTCTTGAGGCCCTGAAAATCCTGGACGGGCCGGGCTTTTTTGCGCAACACCGGGTCCCCGTAAAGGCGGATGGGGTAGATCATCCCACCTATTCTAGCGCAAGCCGCACCCTACCCAAAACCTCCCCCAGAACCCTCACCCCCGGAGGCAGGTTAAGGACCAAGGGGGCCGAAACCTCTCCCGGGCGGAAGCTTCCTTCCAGCCTCGCCTCCACCTGGGTCAAACCGGCCAAAGCCTCCTTGGGTCCCACCACCTCCACGGCCCTGGGGGCATAGTCCACTACCTTTAAACCTGCCGGGGGCTTCAGGACCAGGGGAACCTGCTTGCGGAAAAGGGGAACCTCCCGCGCCACCACCTGCACCTGGGCGGGAAGAAGCTCCACCCCGGGAAGGGGCCCCTGGGGGCCAAAGGCGGTAAGGGCCACCGTATCCCCTCCAAGGTCCAGGCCCAAGGCCACCACCGCCTCCTCCACCCGGCTTCTCGGCCCCTTGGCCTCCACAAAGGCGGGCTGGGTTTCCACCCACGCCCCCTGGGAAAGGACCTCCACCGGCAGGGTGCGGGTAAGGAGGGCCTCCACCCGGCCCTCCACCCGGGCGGGGCGGATCTCCAAAACCTCCACCCCCTGGGGCACGGCCACCCGCACCTCCCGGGAAAAGGCCCCCTCGGCCCCGGAGAGGTCCAGGTAGGCGGACACGGGAAGCCTGGCCCCCTCCACCAGGGGAGCTGGCCCCCTCAGGCGTAACATGACCTCCTTGGGCACTCCCTCCGCGGTGCGCTCCCTCCCCAGGCCCACCACCTGGAGGGGCACGCTCACCGCCCGCTCCACCACCGGGGCCCTTTCCCTTAAGGAGTACCAGACGGCAAAAGCCGCCAAAAGGGCGATGAGGAAGCTCCCCCAATCACGCACGGAGCGCCTCCTTCAGCTTTTCCCGCAGGGCCTCGAGGCTCATGGGTGGGGAAAGCCTTCCCCCCTCCGCCAGCCTTATGGCCCCTGTTTCCTCGCTCACCACGATCACCAGGGCATCGGAAACCTCGGAAAGCCCCAAGGCCGCCCGGTGCCGGGTGCCCAGGCCCATGCGGGCCTCGGAGAGGGGAAAGACGCACCCCGCGGCGAAAAGCCGATCCCCCCTCAGGATGGCCCCGCCGTCGTGCAAGGGCGTGCCGGGGTAGAACACCGTCTGGAGTAGCCGGGCGGAAAGCCTGGCCTCGAGGATCTCCCCCGTGGCCGCATACTCCCCCAGGGGGGTGCGCCTTTCCAGGGCCAGGATGGCCCCGTAGCGCCGTTCGGAAAGCCGGGCCAGGCCCAAGAGGAGCTCCTCCAGGGCCAAAGAAGGAGCCCTGGGCCCCTGAGGCCGGCCGATGCGCTCCAAAAGCCCCCTGAGTTCGGGCTGGAAGACCACGATCAGGGCGAAGGCCCCTAGGGTGGCGGCGTTCCCCAAGAGCCAGGAAAGGGTGGAAAGCCCAAGGAGGCTGGCCAGAAACCAGACCACCAGGTAGACCAAGACCCCCCGCACCAGGTTCAGGGCCCGGGTTCCCGCCATGAGGCGCCAGAGGTAATAAAAGAGGATGCCAACGAGAAGGATATCCAGGACGTCGCGCCAGGTGAGGGGCATGGCCTACACTAAGCTTTTCCCAGGGCCCTCCCAGGTGAGGCCAAACAGCCTGGCCCAGGTGGCCCCCAGATCCGCAAAGCTCTCCCGGGTACCCAGGTCCCCCTTCACCCCCGGGCCCACCCAGAGGAGCATCCCGTACTCCCGGGTGTGGTCGGTGCCGAAGAAGGTGGGGTCGTTGCCGTGGTCGGAGACCAGAAAGAGGTGATCCTCCGGGCCCAGGGCCTCCATAAGCCTGGGAAGGAAATCGTCCACCTCCTTAAGGGCCCGGGCGTACCCCTCCGGGTTCCTTCGGTGCCCGTACTTGGCGTCAAAGTCCACCAGGTTGGCGAAGAGGAGACCGGAAAAAGGCTCTTGCATGAGGGCCAGGGTCTTCTCCAGGCCGTCGGTATTGTCCTTGATCTTCACCTCCCGGGTGAAGCCCCTATGGGCGTAGATGTCGGGGATCTTCCCCACCCCCACCACCTCGAGGCCCGCCTCCGTGAGAAGGTCCAGGACATTCCTGGGGGGCTCCAGGGCGAAATCCTTTCGCAAATCCTCCCGCCGGTAGAAGTTCCCGGGTTCCCCGGCGAAGGGCCGGGCGATGACCCGGGCCACCTGGTGCTCGCCCTTTAGCATCTCCCGGGCCACCTGGCACCATCGGTAAAGCTCCTCCAGGGGCACCACCTCCAGGTGGGCGGCCACCTGGAAGACGCTATCCGCGGAGGTATAGACGATGGGGAAACCCGTCTTCAGGTGGGTCTCGCCGTAGTCCCGTATGGCCTCGGTGCCCGAATAGGGCCGGTTCAAAAGCCATCCCCCCACCCCGATCTCCTTGGCCCAAGCCCTTAAAAGCTCCTCGGGAAACCCCTCAGGGTAGGTGCGGAAGGGCTTTTCCAGGTACACCCCCACGAACTCCCAGTGCCCGGTGGTGGTGTCCTTGCCGGGGTTCACCTCCCGCATGCGGCCAAAGGCCCCTTGGGGCTCAGGCCGGGGAAGGGTGTGGACCCCGGGAACCCACCCCAGGCCCAGGGCGGCCAGGTGGGGAAGCTCCACCCCCGTTTTCAGCACCGTGTGGTCCAGGGTGTCCGCCCCCTCGTCCCCGAACAAGGGGGCATCCGGCAGATACCCCAGGCCCACCGAGTCCAGGACGATGGCCGTGACCTTCATTACGACCTTAAGCCCCCCTCCTCCTCTTCCTCTTCCTCCGCCAGGGCCATGAGCTCCTCCGGGGTCATCTCGGAAAGGGCCCGGACCGCCTGGAACTCCTCCACCAGGCCCTGGATCTCCTCCATGGCCTCTTCCAGGGAGAGTTCCCCGTCCTGGTACTCGTCCAACACTTCCTCTATGGCCTCGAGGATCCCCACCGCGGCGCTGGCCTGGGATAGGGCCTGGGCCAGTTCCGAAAGCCTTTCTGCCAGCTCCATGCCTCCATGCTACCCCAAAAGCTCCGCCAACCGGGAAAGGGCCCGGCCGTACTTCTTGGCAAAGGCCCCGTGCCGGTAGGTCTCGGGAAACACCTCCTTGAGAGGCACCCCGGAGGCCCGGAGGTCCACCCCCAGGTTGTACACCTGGTCCACGAAGTGCACGAAGCGTAGGGCGTCGTTCTGGTCGGGGATGGCCTCGAGGCCCTTAAGGTAGACGGCCTCCACCCCATCCAGCAGGTAGCGGTAGCGGATGGGGTGTAAGGCGCGCAGGTGGGCGAGAAGCTCGGGAAAGGCGTCCAGGGTCTTCCGGCGGGGGTCCTCCCGGTAGAGGGGAAGGAGCCTGCAATCGGAAAGGGGTTCGGGAAACCGGTCCGGGTCGCGGTGGCGGAAATCCTCCCCCTCGATGCGCTCCACAGCGAAGCGCCGGGCGAGGCTTTGGATCTGGTGCTTGAACTGCTCGGCGTTAAACCGCCCTTCCCCCAAGGCCCCGGGCGGGGTGTTGGAGGTGGTGGCCACCCGCAGGCCCCTATCCATGGTGAGGGCCAGGAAGTGGGTGATCATCTGGGCGTTGCCGGGGTCGTCCAGCTCAAACTCGTCCAGGAAAAGGTAGCGCAAGGCGGCAAAGCGCCTGGCCCCTTCCCTTAGGCCCATGAGGCCCAGGGTGTAGGTGAGCTCCTCAAAGGTGAGGAAGGCCTTAGGGCCCGGAGCCTCCCAGTAGGCAGCCACCAGGAGGTGGGTCTTCCCCACGCCAAAGCCCCCGTCCAGGTAGATCCCTTGGGGGCCGGGAAGCCGGGGCCGGAGGAAGCCCCGGGGGCGGTCCTTGATCCATCGTCGCAGCCGCTCCTTGGCCAGGGTCTGGGAAGGATAGCGGGGATCGGGCCGATAGGTGGCGAAGGTGGCGGATTGGAAGCGGGGTGGGGGCACAAAGCTTTGCAGGAGTCTTTCCAGATCCACCTCGGGGTAGCGGTCCACCAGGCGCATGGCCTACATTCTAGCCGGCTAGCGCACCACCTCCACGGCCACCCCCAGGGAAAGGGCACCCCAGGAAGCGTCGGCGGTAAGGGCCGGCAGGTTCAGGCGCTGGGCCAAGGCCAAGCAGGCCCTATCCCCCAGGGAAAGCCCCAAGGAGCGGGTGAGGGGGCGAAGGCGGGCCACCCCAAGGGCATCCTCCTCGGTAAAGGGGAAGACCACCAGGACCTCGCCCAGAATCCCTTCCCGCTTCAACCGATCCCGAACCCCCTTGGGATCCCCTCCCCGTTCGGCAAGTTTGGAAAGCGCCTCCGCCAGGTTGACAGCGCTTATCGCCGCTCCCTCGGCTAGGGCCTCCTCCACCCGCTGGGCTCCGGGTTCATCCAAAAGCAGGGCCAACAAGGCCGAGGCGTCCAGCACCGCCCTCACTCCAGGTCCTCCTTCCGGGCCTCCTCCCGCCGGTCCCGGATGAGTTCGTCCACCAGGTTCACCCCTGGCGCCAGGCCTTTGAGAAGGCCCCTGGCCCGATGGGCCACCTCGCGGAAGCTCACCAGCTCGAGGGTGCCCTCCTCCCGCCAGCGCAAGAGGAGGCGATCCCCCTCCCTAAGCCCCAGGGCTTCCCGCACCTCCGCCGGGAGGACCACCCGACCCTTAGATCCCACCTGCACCACATAGTGGGTCTTATCCGAAACCTCCCCCATGCTTTTATTGTACCCCTTGGAAGGAGCCCTTGTGGTACCATGGTGGGGTATGGTGCGGCTTTACGGCATCCCCGGCTGCGGCCCTTGCGAGATCGTGAAGATGTTCCTGGCGCAAAAGGGCGTGCCCTTTGAGTTCGTCAACGCCCGGCAGGACCCGGAAGCGGCCAGGAAGATCAGCGAGCTGGTGGGAAGCCCCACCGCCGGGGTGGTCCTGGAGTGGAACGGCAAGGTGGAGGCCATCCGCGGGGTTTCCCCGGCCACCCTCAACGCCTGGCTGGCCAGGTACCGGGAAGAAGCAAACCCAGCTCCGAGAACCTTTTAACCCCTTCCCGTGTACCCAAGGTATAATGAGCTGATGCGTGAGGTTTCCGCTCAAGAAGCCCAGGAAAAACTTCCTGAGCTTCTGCGTTGGGTCCAGGCTGGGGAAGAGGTGCTTATCGTGGACCAGGGGAAGCCCGTGGCCCGTCTTGCACCCGCTTCGCTTGCCGAGGAAACGCGGCTTGCGCATTTAGAACACTTGGGCCTTCTCCGCCGAGGAAAGGGTAAAGCCAGCTTAGGAAACCTGCCCTTGCCCACCTCCAGGGCCAGTGTACTCGAGGCCCTCCTGGAGGAACGGGAGGAGGGATGAGATTCTGGGACACCTCCGCTCTGGTCCCCCTCTTGGTTCAGGAAAAGGCCACTCCCTGGGCAGAGTCCCTCCTTTCCCAGGACCCTGAGGTGGTGGTCTTCTGGCTGGCAGAAGCGGAGGCCACCTCTGCGCTAAACCGGAGGAGGCGCGAAGGTGCGCTGAGCGAAAAGGGCTACAAGCAGGCTAAAGAGCGGCTGAGCCGGCTTAGGGACTCCTGGCACGAGGTGCTCCCTACCGAAGCCGTAAAGCGTCAGGCTATAAAGTTCCTGGAGCTGTACCCCCTACGTACCCTAGATGCCCTGCAGTTGGGTGCCCTTTGGGTATTCAGCGAAGGCAACCCGTTGGGGACAAGGCTAGTAAGCCTGGACCTCCGGCTCATCCAAGCGGCAGAGCAAGTAGGTTTTCCCGTAGAAAAACCCACCCCTTTCTGGTGAAATCCTGGTTCCGGGTATAATCCCCCCATGCTCACCCTGGACCTTTCCGGCAAAAAAGCCCTCATCATGGGCGTCACCAACCAGCGGAGCCTGGGTTACGCCATCGCCGAGAAGCTCCACCAGGCAGGGGCGGAGCTGGCCTTCAGCTACCAGGGGGAAAGGCTCAAGGAGGAGGTGGAGAAGCTGGCCACCCCCCTTAACGCCCTCACCTTCCAGGCGGACGTCACCAAGGACGAAGAGCTGGACCGGCTTTTCGCCGGGATCAAGGAGGCCTGGGGGGAGCTGGACTATCTGGTCCACGCCATCGCCTTTGCCCCTAGGGCGGCCATGGAGGGCCGCTACCTGGACACCCGGCGGGAGGACTGGCTCTTGGCCCTCGAGGTCTCCGCCTACTCCCTGGTGGCCGTGGCCCAGCGGGCAGAACCCCTCCTAAGGGAAGGGGGAAGCCTCGTCACCCTCACCTACTACGCCAGCGAGAAGGTGGTGCCCAAGTACAACGTGATGGCCATCGCCAAGGCGGCCCTGGAGGCCAGCGTGCGCTACCTGGCCTTTGAGCTCGGGCCTAAGGGGGTGCGGGTGAACGCCATCTCCGCAGGGCCCGTGCGCACGGTGGCCGCAAGGAGCATCCCGGGCTTCATGAAGATGTACGACCGGGTGGCCCAGGTGGCCCCCCTAAAGCGCAACATCACCCAGGAGGAGGTGGGGAATCTGGGGCTCTTCCTCCTCTCACCCCTGGCCAGCGGGATCACGGGGGAGGTGGTCTACGTGGACGCCGGGTACCACATCATGGGGATGGAACTAGAGTGACGACTCCCCGGACTGAAGTCCGGGGCTTCTCGGGTCATGCGGGAGCGGTTACCCGCCCTCCGCCCCCGAAGGCTCCGTCCAAGCCCAGAGCCAGAATGACCTTGGCGGCAGCTACGTCCCTATCCAGCACGCACCCACATTCACAGGCGTGGATGCGCTCGGAGAGCTCCTTCTTTTGGACCCTGCCGCACTGGGGGCATATCTGGCTCGTACCGTGTGGCGGCACCGCCACTACCCTCCGCCCGGCGCTCGCAGCCTTGGCGGAGAGAATAGCAAGGAATTGGGCCCACCCCGCGTCCTGCACACTCTTGGCAAGGGAGAAGCGGGCTAGTCTCGAGACCCTCAGGTCCTCGTGGACGATGGTGCCATAGCGGTTTACGAGATTCCTGGCCAGCTTGTGGTGGAAGTCCCTGCGCCTGTTGGCAATCTTCTGGTGTTGCCGGGCCAGGCGCATCTTGA
>NZ_KB905734.1:0-39996 GCF_000381045.1 Thermus scotoductus DSM 8553
TGGACCTGGCGTTCCAGGTCGTCCCTGGCCTCGTGCACCGAGACCCGGGTGTAGATGGCCGCAGCATCCTGGGGGAGCCTAACCTCTTCCTCTTCCTCAAGAACCAGGATGGTGCCCGTGGGTAGCTGGATGGCCCTGGCAGGCAGAATCCCTTGCTTGAACCACTTCCAGGCGGTGCGGTAGGGAATCCCGTGCTTTCTGGCCCAATGGGACAGCTTCACCCCTATCTCTCCGCCTTTACCTTAACACAGAAGAGGATAGACGTCAATAACAGACCACAACTTCGGCAACCGGTATCAGGACCTTTACAATAGGGCCATGGTCCTGAAGGAGAGACAGGAAGGCGTCCTTATCCTCAGCCTAAACCGGCCGGAAAAGCTGAACGCCATAACCGGTGCCCTGCTGGACGAACTCTACCAGGTCCTAAAGGAGGCCCAGGAAGACCCCGGGGTCCGGGCCCTCCTCCTCACGGGAGCCGGGCGGGCCTTCTGTGCGGGGCAGGACCTCTTGGAGTTCGGGGAGGGCAAGCCCGACTACGAGGCCCACCTCCGCCGCTACAACCGGGTGGTGGAGGCTCTGGCGGGGCTGGAGAAGCCCCTGGTGGTGGCGGTGAACGGGGTGGCGGCGGGAGCGGGGATGAGCCTGGCCCTTTGGGGCGACCTGCGCCTGGCGGCCCTGGAGGCCAGCTTCACCCCCGCCTTCGTGCGCATCGGCCTGGTGCCGGACTCGGGGATGAGCTTTATCCTGCCCCGGCTGGTGGGGTTCGCCAAGGCCCAGGAGCTCCTCCTCCTCTCCCCCAGGCTTTCCGCCGAGGAGGCCCAGGCCCTGGGCCTGGTGCACCGGGTGGTGCCGGGGGAAAGGCTTTTGGAGGAGGCCCTGGCCCTGGCAAAGGAGCTGGCCCAGGGGCCCACCCGGACCTACGCCCTCACCAAGAAGCTCCTTTTGGAAACCTACCGGCTTTCCCTGACGGAGGCCCTGGCCCTCGAGGCCATCCTCCAGGGGGAGGCCGGGCGCACCCAGGACCACGAGGAGGGGGTAAGGGCCTTTAGGGAAAAACGCCCGCCCAGGTTCGTGGGCCGATGATCCGCTACCTCCGGGGCACGGTCCTGAAGAGGGAGGAAGGGGGGTTTCTCCTTCTGGTGAACGGGGTGGGCTTCCTGGTGCAAGCCCCCCAGACCTTTCTGCAAAGCCTCAAAGAGGGCCAGGAGGTGGCGGTCCACACCCACCTCCAGCTCCGGGAGGAGGGCCTGTTTCTCTATGGCTTTCCCGACGAGGAAAGCCTCCTCCTCTTTGAGCTCCTCCTTTCCGTGAGCGGGGTGGGGCCCAAGGTGGCCCTCTCCCTTCTCTCCGCCCTCACCCCCAGGCTTCTGGCCCAGGCCCTGGCCCAGGGGGACCTGCGCCTCCTCACCGCGGCAAGCGGGGTGGGAAGAAGGCTCGCCGAGCGGATCGCTTTGGAGCTCAAAGGGAAGGTACCCCTAAGCCTCCTCAGCGGGCAAAAGGTGGAAAGCCAAAAGGCGGAGGAGGCCATCCTGGCCCTCACCGCCTTGGGCTTCAAGGAGGGCCAGGCCCGGGGGGTGGTCCTGGACCTCCTGGCCAAGCGCCCCTCGGCCAACGCCCAGGAGCTCATCAAGGAGGCCCTGAAGCGGTTACGCTAGGCTAGAGTTCGTCCAACGCCTCCCTGGGGGTGCGGCGGGCGGCCAGGTAACCCCCCTCCCTCAGAACCAGGGGGAAGAGGACCTCCCAGGGCCCCTCGAGGGCCAAAAGCCCCTCCCCCTGGAAGACCCTCGCCCCCTCGGGCGGGCCTCCCTCCAGGCCGAAGGGGAACAGGGCCAAAAACCCCTCCCCTGGCTCCCCCTCCCCCCGGTCCAGGTAAAGGGCCACGGGCTCCAGAAACCCCATGAGGCGGGTGCGGTGCATCTCCCGCCTCAGGGCCTGGAGGGCCCTGGGGTGCGAGGCCCCCTGCCAGAGGAGGAAGTCGGCCTCGGGGGAAAGCCCCACCAGGCTGTAGACCCGGAGGAAACCCTCCTTTTCCTGCCAGCGGGCCAGGAACTGGGCGAACTCCTCTTTAAGGTGCTCCTGGTGCTCGGCCTCGAGGCGGCGGAACTCCGGCAAAAGCCTATAGAGGCTGAACCCCCAAAGGCGCGGCATGCCTCACCCCACCTCCAGGAAACGGGCCAGGGCCTCTTGGCTGAGGCGCTTGCCCACGTAGAAGGGCCCGAACTCGCCAAAGCGGGCGGATACCTCGTCAAAGCGCATCTCGTACACGATCTTCTTGAACTGGATGGGGTCCTCGCTGAAGAGGTCCACCCCCCACTCCCAGTCGTCCAGGCCCTGGGCCCCGCTGATCACCTGCAAGACCCTGCCCTGGTACTTCCTTCCCGTTTCCCCGTGGGCCTTCATGAGCTCGGCCCGCTCCTTGGCGGGGAGGAGGTACCAGTTGTCCTGCCCCTGGCGCCTTTTGTTCATGGGGTAAAAGCAGACATACCCCTCCCTGGGCACCCTGGGGGTCAGGCGGGGCTTGACGTAGGGGGCCTCGGGATCCAAGGGCCCGGTCTGGCTTCCCAGCTCCACCACCGAGTAAAACCCGTAGGCGGGGCTTAGGTAGCGGGCGAAAAGGCTTTTGTTGAGCCTGGCCTCCGCCTCCAAAAGGGCATCCAGGTTCTCCCTCAGGTTCAGGAAGAGGAGGTCGGCCTTAGAGGTGATCACCTGGTACACGCCAAAAGACCCCTTCCCTTCCGCCTCCACCTTCTCCCACTCCTTAAGGATCTCTAAAAGATCCGCCCAAGCCGCCTCCCGCTCTTCCCGGGAGGCGGAAAACCAGGCCGCATAGTCCAGGTGGCGGAAGTCGTGGAGGATGTGCCAACCCTCGAGGGTAAAGGTGGGCTCCGGAACATGACCTTCCATGCCCCCAATATACCCGGGGATATACTCCCAGCATGGTGGCCCTTCACGTAGCCCTCGCCCTCCTTCTGGCCTGGCTTTTAGGCCGCTACGGGGCCAGGGCCTTAAACGCCTTGGGGCGCCTCACCCCCGCGGAGCGGGACGACCGCTTCTTCCAGCTTTTGGGATTCCTGTGGTGGGGGGTGGTGGTCCTTTTGGCCCTAAGCTACCTGGCCCACGCCCTCGCCTGGCCCCTGGAGCCCCTGGCCACCTGGGGGAAGGCCCTCGCCCAGTGGCTGGGAAGCCGGGGCCTGGCCATTTTGGCGGTGCTGGGCCTCACCCTGGTGGCCTACCGCCTGGTGCCCCTCCTCCTCGCCCGGCTTCCCGAGCCCGAAGAGGAGCTCACCCGGGAGACGGTGCGGCGCAAAACCCTAAGGGCGGTGGCGGAGTCGGTGCTAAGGGTAACCATCGTGGTGATCGGCGGCCTCTTTGTGCTCTCCAACCTGGGCTTCAACGTCACCGCCCTCCTGGCGGGGGCCGGGGTGGTGGGCCTGGCCATCAGCTTCGCCGCCCAGAACCTGATCCGGGACTTCATCAACGGGTTTTTCATCCTCCTGGAGGACCAGTACGGGATGGAGGATATCGTGCTCATCAACGGGGTGGGGGGGAAGGTGGAGCGCTTCAACCTGCGCCTCACCGTCCTCCGGGACCTGGAAGGCCGGGTCCACTTCATCCCCAACTCCGAGGTGCGCCAGGTGACGGTCCTCACCCAGGAGTGGAGCCGGGCGGTGGTGGACGTGGGCGTGGCCTACAAGGAGGACCTGGACCGGGTTTTGGCGGTGTTCCAAGACGAGGTGGCCCGCTTCCACCAGGACCCCGAATGGCAAAATAGGTTCACGGAAGCCCCTGAGGTCCTGGGGGTGCAGGATCTTAGGGAGAGCGGTGTGGTGATCCGGGTCCTCTTCAGCACCAAGCCCGCGGAACAGTGGGCCGTGGCCCGGGAGTTCCGCCGCCGCATCAAAAACCGCCTGGACCAGGAGGGTATAGAGATCCCCTTCCCCCACCAGAAGCTCTACTTCGGCGAACCCCTTAGGCTGGAAAAAGGAGCGTAAGGATGCCGGACGTCTACAAAACCATCCTGGAGGCCATCCACCCCCACCTGGGCGCCAGGGCCGTGGCGGTATTGGAGGAGGGGCTAAAGCGCCTGGACAAACGGCCTTCCGAGCTCACCCCGGAAGACGGGGCCCACCTGCTGAAGGGCTTGGTCTACCGCGAGCTCCAGGCCCGCATGCGCCCGGAGGAGGCCAGGCGGCTGGTGGAGGGGGTCCTGGCCCAAATGGAAGGGCAGGGGGCCAGGCTGGCCAAGCTGGAACAGGGCTTGAAGCGCTTCGGGCTCTATGTGGACTGGCCGGAGGTGGCCCGCCTCCGGGCCCTGGTCAACCGCCTGCGCCAGGCCCCGGACCCCGGGCTTTTGGCGGAGGGGGAGGAGCTTGTAGAGGCCCTGGAGGATAAGCTGGAGGAGGCCCTCCTGCGCCAGGCCAAGGACCTGGCCCACCTGGAGGAGGCCCTGGAAAGGGTGCGCCACCTGGGCGGGCCCAAGGTGCGCAGGCTGGAAAGCCTGGTGGAAACCATCCGCCAGGCCCAGGGCGAGGGGGTTCTGGCCCAGGCGGAGGTGGAGCAGGCCCGGAGCCTGGCCCTGGAGCTCAGGAAGTTCCTGGAGTCCAGCGCCGTGCGCTCCCCCACGCTGCCGGAGATCGTCTTTGAGACCCAGGAAACCCCTCCCCCTTCCCACCTCACCGACGAAGTCTTCCTCACCGTGGAGGAGGCCTCCGAGCTGGAGGGGGAGCTCCTCGTGGACCTCGAGGCCCTTTCCCAGGAAGCCAGCCAGCGGATCCTGGCCCTGGAGGTGGAGGAGGAAAAGCGCAAGCTGGAAGCCCTCCTCTCCCGCTACGCCCCCCTGGTGGAAAGGGCCACGGTAAGCCCCCTTCTCGCCGAGGTCCAGGCTCTTCTGGAGGCGGGCACCCCTGTGGGGGAAAAGCTCCAAACCCTGGAAGAAGCCTTCCAGGAGGCCGAGAAAAACCTTAGGGCAGAAAAGCGGGCCCGCCTGATCCAGCTTTCGGAGGCCCTAAGGCAGCTTCCCCTTCCCGAAGAGGCCAAGGACCCTGTGCAAAAGGCCCTAGAGCTGGCGGAGGAAACCCTGGAAGAGGGAGGCTACCCCGACCTCCTTCCCCTGGAGGAGGAGCTAAGGCGCCTGGAGGAGGAGGCCCGGCGCAAGGCCGAGGAGGGAAAACGCCTCCTTGCGGAGAAAGAGGCCTTGGTGGAGGAGCTAAAGGAGAAGGGCGAAGCCTTCCGCCCGCTCCTTTTGGAACTAACGGCCTTGCTCCCCGAGGCTCTTTCCCAAAAACTTCCCGAGATCCGCACCCGGTATGCGGCCCTCCTCAAAGCCCAAGGGGAGGAAGCCGCCCTTAGGGCCAAGCTGGAGGAGGCACAAAAGGCCCTGGAGGCCCTCAAAGCCCAAGCCCTGGCCCTGGGACTCGGGGAGAGGATAGCCCAGGCGGAAGCCCTCTTGGCCCAAGGGAGCCTTCCCGACCTGGAAGAGCTCAGGTCTAAGTTGGAGGAGGCCAAGGCCCAGGCCCGAGGGGAGGCCCTTTTGGAGCTCTCCCGCCTCCAGGCCCTGGCGGAGCGCTTCCGGGGCTTCGGAGGGGAAGGGGTCTTGCGGGCCATCGCCGAGGAGAAGGGCAAGCCCCTCCCCGACCCCACCCCCATCGCCCGGGCTTTGGAGGCCTTAAAGCGGCGGATGGAGGTCAAGCGGGAGGAACTCACCACCCGGCTCACCGCCTTCTTCCAGGCCCATGCCCGCCTGGAGGGCTTCCAAAGCGAAACGGGCCGCCGCCTAAAATCCCTCCTTCCCGTGCTAAGAAGCGCCCAGGAGAGACTGCCCCGCCTGGGCCCCCAAGGCCTTCTCCAGGTGGAGAAAACCCTCACCCAGGCGGAAGGCCTACTAAGGGAGCTGGAAAAGGAGGCGGAGGCGGCCAAGGCTGTTCTTAGGGAAATCCAGGGAGCCGACCTCGAGGCCCTCCTTGGGGTCTTCGACCAGGGGGGGGCCCCTGCCCGGGCGGCTCCGCCCGGATCAGAGGCGGCTTCCTTGGGGGAACAGCCGGCGGACCTCTCCCCCCTGCGCCTGCCCGGGGTGGAGGTCCTGGGGTACCTGGAGGCGGCCTTGCCCCTGCCCAGGGAACCCCTGAAAACCCTGGTCCAGGCCCTGGAGCAACTGGACAGGAGCCTGGGCCAGGCCCGCGGGCCCGTGGCGGTTCTCTTTGGCGAAAAGGCCCTGGTGCTTGCCCCCTTTAGGGGTCGCACCCTGGTGGCCCTTATGGACCGGACCAGCCTTTCCGCCTTCCTCCTGGAGCTGGCCTCCTGAAGGTGCTACACTGAAAAATAGTGATAACTGCCTCGGCCCTTTGGGATAAACTTGAATCCCTTCTTGATTACCTCCCACCCCAAGACCGCGAGAAGGTAAGGGAGGCCTACCGGTTTGCGGAGGAGGCCCACCGGGGCCAGCTGAGAAAAAGCGGGGAGCCCTACATCACCCACCCGGTGGCGGTGGCCGAGATCCTGGCCTCCTTGCGCATGGATGCGGACACGGTGGCCGCAGGCCTCCTCCACGATACCCTGGAGGACTGCGGGGTGGCCCCCGAGGAGCTGGAAAGGCGCTTTGGCCTGGCGGTGCGCAAGCTGGTGGAGGGGGAGACCAAGGTCAGCAAGCTCTACAAGCTGGCCAACCTCGAGGGGGAGGAAAAGAGGGCCGAGGACCTCCGCCAGATGTTCATCGCCATGGCGGAGGACGTGCGCATCATCATCGTGAAGCTGGCGGATAGGCTCCACAACCTGCGCACCCTGGAGCACATGCCCCCCGAGAAGCAAAGGCGCATCGCCCAGGAAACCCTGGAGATCTACGCCCCCCTGGCCCACCGCTTGGGAATGGGGCAGCTCAAGTGGGAGTTGGAAGACCTCTCCTTCCGTTACCTCCACCCCGAGGCCTACCACGCCCTCCTTTCCCGCATCCAGGAAACCCAGGAGGCCCGGGAGCGCTTGGTGCGGCGGGCCATGGAGGTGCTGGAAGGCGCCTTAGCAAGGGACGAACTCCTCCAGGCCCAGATCCAGGGCTTTGAGATCACGGGCCGCCCCAAGCACCTCTATTCCATCTGGAAGAAGATGGAGCGGGATAAAAAAGCCCTGGAACAGATCTACGACCTCCTGGCGGTGCGGATCATCCTGGATCCCAAGCCCACCCCCACGGAGGAGGGAAGGGTTCTAAGGGAAAAGCAGGTCTGCTACCACGTCCTGGGCCTGGTCCACGCCCTTTGGCAGCCCATCCCGGGAAGGGTCAAGGACTACATCGCCGTGCCCAAGCCCAACGGCTACCAGTCCCTCCACACCACGGTTATCGCCCTGGAAGGACTTCCCCTGGAGGTCCAGATCCGCACCCGGGAGATGCACCGCATCGCCGAGTACGGGATCGCCGCCCACTGGCTTTACAAGGAGGGCCTCACCGATCCTGAGGAGATGCGGCGGCGGGTCTCCTGGCTGAAGAACATCCAGGAGTGGCAGCAGGAGTTCAGCAGCTCCCGGGAGTTCGTGGAGGCGGTAACCCGGGACCTCCTGGGGGGCAGGGTCTTCGTCTTCACCCCCAAGGGGCGGATCATCAACCTGCCTCGGGGGGCCACCCCCGTGGACTTCGCCTACCACATCCACACCGAGGTGGGGCACCACATGGTGGGGGCCAAGGTGAACGGGCGCATCGTCCCCCTTTCCTACGAGCTGCAAAACGGGGAGATCGTGGAGATCCTCACCAGCAAAAGCGCCCATCCCTCCAAGGACTGGCTGGAGTTCGCCAAAACCCGTAGCGCCAAGGGCAAGATCCGCCAGTACTTCCGCACCCAGGAGCGCCAGGAAACCCTGGAAAGGGGCCAGGGCCTCCTGGAGCGCTACCTGAAGCGCCGAGGCCTGCCCAAGCCCAGCGACAGCCAGCTGGAGGAGGCGGCCAAGAGGCTGGGCATAGCCCCTTCCCCCGAGGAGCTCTACCTGGCCTTGGCCCTCAACCGCATCACCCCCAAACAGGTGGCGGAGAAGCTTTACCCCAAGGCCCTCCTCAAACCGGAAAAGCCCAAGCCTACCCCCAAGAACGAGTGGGGGATCCGCCTGGAGCAGGATCTGCAGGCCCCCATCCGCCTGGCCTCCTGCTGCGAGCCCATGAAGGGGGACGCCATCCTGGGCTTCGTCACCCGGGGCCGGGGAGTGACCATCCACCGGGCGGACTGCCCCAACCTGCGCCGCATCCTGCAAGGGCCGGAAGCGGACCGGGTGATGGGGGCCTACTGGGAGGGGGTGGGGGGCAAGGTGGCCACCCTCGAGGTCCTGGCCCAGGACCGCGCCGGCCTCCTGAGGGACGTGATGCAGGTGGTGGCCGAGGCGGGGAAAAGCGCCTTGGGCTCGGAAACCCGGATTCTGGGGCCCATAGCCCGCATCCGCCTCCGCCTCACCGTGCAGGACGGGGAGCGGGAATCCCTGGTCCAGGCCATAAAGAGCGTGAAAAGCGTGCAGGAGGTGCGCTGGGTCTAGGCGGGCCCGGCTAGAGGAGCCTGACCCACACCTCCCGCATCCTCGGCCCGTCAAACTCCGCCAGAAAAACCTGCTGCCAGCGGCCAAGCCGAAGCCTCCCCCCCTCGGCGGGAAGGAGGAGGTGGACCCCGGTGAGGAGGGTTTTCAGGTGGGCGTGGGAGTTTCCCTCCGCATGCCGGTCCTTGGGATGCAGCTTGGGGGCCAGCTCCTCCAGGCGGGCGAGAAGGTCGTGGGCCACATCGGGATCCGCCCCCTCCTGCACGGTAAGGCCACAGGTGGTGTGGGGAACGAAGAGGTACACCAAGCCGGTGTGCCCGGCCAAGACCTCCTCCACCTGGCGGGTGATGTTCACCAAACCTTCCTTGGGGGTGGAAATGCGGATGGCCTTCATCCTTTAAGCATATCGGGCCAAGAAAATAGATCCCTTAAGCAAGGGCTTAAGCGTGGCCCTGCCAGGATGGGGTGGTATCAGGCCATGCGGGTGGCCCGCAGGGTAAAGCTCCGTTCCAGGGTGAAGGAGCGGTCCAAATCGCCGAACTCCCCCTGGGCCCAGGCCCAGAGCCCAGGCATGATGCGCTCGTGCACCTCCTCGGGAACCAGCTGGGTGAAGGAGTAAAGCCTTTCCTCCAGGGCCTCGAGGGCCTGGCGCAGGGTGCGCTCCTCCCGCCACTGGACCACCTGCTTGGTCTTCGGCCTGAGGCCAAGCCGTTTTAGGGCTTCCTCCACCTCCTCGAGGCGCTTTCTGTGCAAGCCCCGCACCACCCCCACGTCCTCCGCCTCCACCAGGGAGCGCCACCTTTCCTGGATCAGGCGCTCCTCCTCCGCCTCCATCTCATCCCAGCCTTCCAGAAGCACCCCTCCCGGCTTCAGCACCCTCAAGGCCTCCGCCAGGGCCTTGGGCCAGTCGGGGAGGAGGTGCCAGAGGTGGACCACGATCACCCCGTGCACGCTCTCATCGGGCAGGGGAATGGCCCGGGCATCGGCCTCTATAAGGCGCACCTTGCGCATAACCCCCGCCGCCTTCTGGCGGAAGACCTCCAGCATGCCGGGATCCTTGTCCAGGGCCAGGTAGCGGTATCCCCGGGCGATGAGGGGCAGGGCGATGCGCCCGGTACCCACCCCAAGCTCCAGGAGCACCGCCTCCTCCCCCCGCACCCCCAGGGCATTCCCTATGGCGGTGGCGATGCGGCCCGCCACCTCCGGCGGGTAGGCCCGGAGGCGGTCGTAGGCGTAAGCCATGCGCACGGAGGCCTTGGGCATCCTTCTCCTCATTTTACGGGGTATACTTCCCGGCGTGAAAGGACTCATTCTGGCTGCCGGACGGGGCACCCGGCTCCGCCCCCTCACCCACACCCGGCCCAAACCCGTGATCCGGGTGGCGGGAAGGCCCATCCTCCACTACGGCCTGGAAAACCTCCTGCAAGCGGGGATAGAGGAGATCGGGGTGGTGGTTTCTCCGGAAACGGAAAAGGACATCCGGGAGGCCCTTTCGGGCTACCACGTGCGCTACATCCTGCAAGAGGAGCCCCAGGGCCTGGCCCATGCGGTGGCGGTGGCCAGGGACTTCCTGGGCCAAAGCCCCTTCGTCCTCTACCTGGGGGATAACCTCTTCCAGAAGGGAATCGCCCGCTTTTTCCAGGCCTTTACCCCGGGGGTGAGTGCGGTGATCGCCCTGGTGCGGGTGGAAAACCCCAGCTCATTTGGGGTGGCAGTGCTGGAAGGGGAAAGGATCGTGCGCCTTCTGGAAAAACCCAAGGAGCCGCCCTCAAACCTGGCGGTGGCCGGGGTTTATGTCTTCACCCCGGAGGTGCTGGAGGTCATCGAGGGGCTCAAGCCCTCCGCCCGGGGGGAGTACGAGATCACCGACGCCATCCAGGGCCTCATCGACCGGGGGAAGAGGGTGGTGGGGGTGGAGGTGGAGGGGTGGTGGAAGGACACCGGCCGCCCCCAGGACCTCCTGGACGCCAACCGCCTCATCCTGGAAGAACTGGAACCCCGGGTGGAGGGGGAGGTGGTGGAAAGCCAGCTCACCGGGCGGGTGGTGGTGGAGAAGGGGGCTAGGGTACGGAAAAGCACCGTGATCGGCCCCGCCTTCATCGGGGAGGGAGCGGTGGTGGAAGGAGCCTACATCGGGCCCTTCACCTCCTTAGGGCCCGGGGCCAAGGTGGTGCGCTCGGAGGTGGAGTACTCCATCCTCGAGGACCACGCCATCCTGGAAGACGTGGCCCTACGCCTGCAGGAAAGCATCCTGGGGGTGGGGGCCCAGGTGAAAAACCGCGATGGCCTCCCCCGGGCCCACCGCCTGATCCTGGGGGACCTATCCCAGGTGGAGCTGGCCTGATGCCTGGCCTTCTGGACCTCCTCACCGAGGACCACCAAAGCGGCGAGGCCCTGGCCCGGCACCTGGGGATAAGCCGCCAGGCGGTTTCCAAGGAGGCGAAGAGGCTTCTCGCCGAGGGCTTCCCCGTGGAGATGAGCCGGAAGGGCTACCGCATCCGGCCCGGCACTCCCCTTCCCCACCTCTTCCACCCCCCAGGGCGCCTCGGCCAGCCCTACCGCTACCTGGGGCGGGTGGGAAGCACCCAGGACGTCCTAAGGGCCTGGGCGGAGGAAGGGGCCGAGGAGGGAGCCCTGGTCCTGGCCGAGGTGCAGGAAAGGGGCCGGGGCAGGCGGGGAAGGCCCTGGGAAAGCCGCCCGGGGGAAAGCCTCACCTTCTCCCTCCTCCTCCGCCCTACCCTTCCCCTCTC
The DNA here is from genome assembly GCF_000381045.1 of Thermus scotoductus DSM 8553. Taxonomy (GTDB): domain Bacteria; phylum Deinococcota; class Deinococci; order Deinococcales; family Thermaceae; genus Thermus; species Thermus scotoductus. Next base: position 11,250 of record NZ_KB905734.1, read on the forward strand.
CTCCATGGGCCTCCTTCCCCTTCTCGCCGGCCTGGCCCTTTGGCGGGCGGTGGGGGTGGGGGGGATCAAGTGGCCCAACGACCTCCTGGCCCCCGATGACCGGAAGCTGGCCGGGGTCCTTTTGGAGGCCAAGGCCGAGGGGGAGGAGGTGGCCTACGTCCTCCTGGGAGTGGGGGTGAACGTGGACTGGGCCCCCGAGGGCGCCGCCGCCTTGAGGGAGTTCTCTCCCCTTTCCCGGCGGGAGGTGCTTTCGGGCTTCCTCCTCCACCTGGAAAGCCTCCTCCCCCTTCTGGAAAGCCCGGAAACCCTCCTCTCCCTCTACCGGGAGGCCTCCTACACCCTGGGCCGAAGGGTGCGGGTCCAAACCCCTAAGGGGGTGGTGGAGGGGGTGGCGGAGGCCATCCTCCCCGACGGCAGCCTCCAGGTGGAGGGGGTCAGGATCGGCGCGGGCGAGGTGGCCCTCGTGTCCCCCCTCCGGACCGGGAAGTCCGACCCTTGAGCATTCCAGGCTTAGATTTCCCAAAGCGTTTGTGCTAGGATAAGGCTAGGTATGTTTGCCCGCATCTTCACCAAGGAAGAGGCCGATGCCCTCTTGCCCGAGATCCAGCGGGTCCTCTCCCAGATGCGGCAGGCCCGGAAGGAGCTCTCCGAGGTGCAGGCCCGGCTTCCCGAGGCTCGCGGGCTGGAACGAAGGGCCCTGGAGGAGGAGGCCCGCTTCCTCCTGGGCTCCTTGGAAGCCGACGCCCGCTACCTCGCCTCCCTGGGGGTCTTCCTCAAGGACCTGGACCAGGGCCTGGTGGACTTCCCCGCCCGGCTGGGGGGGGAGGTGGTCTTCCTCTGCTGGCGCGAGGGGGAGCCCGAGGTGGCCCACTACCACCCCCTGGCCGGGGGCTTCGCCCAGCGCCGCCCCTTAGGGGAACCTAACCCTCCCCTTCCCCCGGAGGAGCGCCCCGGCGAAAGGCGGCCAGGCGCCTGAGGTCCTCCTGGACCAGGTCGTCCCGGCCCGCCAGGGACTCCAGGTGGTGCCGAAGCTCGTGAAGGAGGGTTTCCCAGACCTCTTCCTCCCAGTCAAACCCCGGCCCCGCCACCTTTTGGAAGGAACCGTAGTAGAGGGCGATGTGCCGCCCGAGCCCCTCAAATCCCCGGAAGGTGGAAGGAGGGCCGGGGTCCAGATATTCCCCAAGCCGCCACACCCCCTTTAGCCCAGGCTCCGGCTTGGCCTGGGGAAGGACGTGCACCCCCTGAAGCTCCCGCTTGAAGGCCTCGGGGATCTCCGCCCAAAGCCTTTCCACCAGCGCCACAAAGGCCTCGTAGGTCATGGCCGATGGTAGGGATGCCCGGCCCTCAGGGTAAGGATCCGGTAGAGCTGCTCCATGAGGACCAAAAGGGCCAGCTCATGCTGCAGGGTAAGGGGGGAAAGGGAAAGGAGGAGGTCGGCTCCCTCACGTATCCCCTCAGAGTACCCCTCGGCGCCCCCCACCAAAAAGGCCACCCGTTCCCCCTCCCAGTGCCTCAACTTTTCCAGAAGCCCCTCTGTGGTGAAGAGCTTTCCCCTTTCGTCCAGGACCACCTTGCGGTGGCCCTCCGCCTTGGGCAGGAGGTCCTGGGCTTCCTTGACGAAGTGGACCTCGAGGGAAGCATATTTCCGGATGCGCATCGCATACTCTTCCACTCCCAGCCGGGCGTAATCCAGCCTGGGTTTGCCCACCGCCACCACCCTTAGGCGCACGCCTCCATCCTAAGGCCAGGGTATACTCAGGGCGAAGGGTAAGTGGGACCTAACCCACCCCGATAAAAGAGCCCCAGGCCCTTACCCAGGGCAGGCTCTATGGGCGCCAAAAGCGCCGGAAAAGGAGGGTTTATGGTAAAGGACACCCACCGGTTTCAGCCCTTCACCCCCGAGCCCATAAGGCTTATCGGGGAGAAGGGAGAGTGGCTGGGGGATTTCCCCTTGGATCTGGACGAGGATAAGCTACGCCGCCTGTACCGGGACATGCTGGCGGCCCGAATGCTGGATGAGCGCTACACCATCCTCATCCGCACCGGCAAGACCAGCTTCATCGCCCCTGCCGCCGGGCACGAGGCCGCCCAGGTGGGCATCGCCCACGCCATTAAGAGGGGCTTTGACTGGGTCTTCCCCTACTACCGCGACCACGGCCTGGCCCTGGCCCTCGGGATCCCTCTCAAGGAGCTCTTCGGCCAGATGCTGGCCACCCAGGCCGACCCCAACAAAGGCCGCCAGATGCCCGAACACCCGGGGTCCAAGGCCCTCAACTACTTCACCGTGGCGAGCCCCATCGCCTCCCACGTACCCCCCGCCGCCGGGGCCGCCATCAGTATGAAGCTTCTGCGCACGGGCCAGGTGGCGGTCTGCACCTTCGGGGACGGGGCCACCAGCGAAGGGGACTGGTACGCCGGGATCAACTTCGCCGCCGTGCAGGGCGCCCCTGCCGTCTTCATCGCCGAGAACAACTTCTACGCCATCAGCGTGGACTATAGCCGCCAGACCCATAGCCCCACCATCGCCGACAAGGCTCACGCCTTCGGCATCCCCGGCTATCTGGTGGATGGCATGGACGTCCTGGCCTCCTACTACGTGGTGAAGGAGGCGGTGGAGCGAGCCCGCATGGGAGAGGGCCCGAGCCTGGTGGAGCTCAGGGTTTACCGCTATGGCCCCCACTCCTCCGCGGACGACGACAGCCGCTACCGGCCCCGGGAAGAGGTGGAGGCCTGGCGGAAACGGGACCCCATCCTCCGCTTCCAGCGCTTCCTGGAGGGAAGGGGCCTCTGGAACCTGGAATGGGAGGAGGACCTGAGGGCGGAGATCCGCGCCGAGCTGGAGCGGGGCCTGAAGGAAGCCGAGGAGGCCGGCGCTGTACCCCCCGAGTGGATGTTCGACGACGTCCTTGCGGAAAAGCCCTGGCACCTAAAGCGCCAGGAGGCCCTTCTCAAGGAAGAGCTTTAAGGAGGTCCCCATGGCCCCCATGACCATGGTGCAAGCCCTGAACCGGGCCCTGGACGAGGAGATGGCCCTGGACCCCCGGGTAGTGGTCCTAGGAGAGGATGTGGGTAAGAGGGGCGGGGTCTTCCTGGTCACGGAAGGCCTTTTGCAGAAGTATGGCCCCGACCGGGTTATGGACACCCCCCTTTCCGAGGCCGCCATCGTGGGAGCTGCCCTGGGCATGGCCGCCCACGGCTTAAGGCCCGTGGCCGAGATCCAGTTCGCCGACTACATCTTCCCCGGCTTCGACCAGCTGGTGAGCCAGGTGGCCAAGCTCCGCTACCGCTCGGGAGGGCAGTTCACCGCCCCTCTGGTGGTGCGGATGCCCTCCGGGGGCGGGGTCAAGGGGGGGCACCACCATTCCCAAAGCCCCGAGGCCCATTTCGTCCACACCGCCGGGCTCAAGGTGGTGGCGGTTTCCACCCCCTACGACGCCAAGGGCCTTTTAAAGGCAGCCATCCGCGACGAGGACCCCGTGGTCTTCCTGGAGCCCAAAAGGCTTTACCGCTCGGTGAAGGAGGAAGTGCCGGAGGAGGACTACGTCCTGCCCCTGGGCAAGGCCGCCATCAGGCGGGAAGGGAAGGACCTCACCCTCATCGGCTACGGCACCGTCATGCCCGAGGTGCTCCAGGCGGCGGAGGAGCTGGAGAAGGCGGGGGTTTCCGCCGAGGTTCTGGACCTCCGCACCCTCATGCCCTGGGATTACGAGGCGGTGATGAACTCCGTGGCCAAAACAGGAAGGGCCGTGCTGGTATCCGACGCCCCCCGGCACGCCAGCTTCTTAAGCGAGGTGGCGGCCACCATCGCCGAGGACATCCTGGACATGCTCCTCGCCCCTCCCATCCGGGTGACGGGGTTTGACACCCCGTACCCCTACGCCCAGGACAAGCTGTACCTGCCCACCGTCACCCGCATCCTGGGCGCCGCCAAGCGGGCGTTAGACTACTGACTGAAGGGAGGCTTTATGCGGCTAAAGGTGGTCCTGGAAAAGAGCGAGGAGGGAGGGTACACCGTCTACGTGCCTGCCCTTCCTGGTTGTATTAGCGAGGGGGACACCTTGGAAGAAGCTTTGGCCAACATCCGTGAGGCCATCGCCCTCTACCTGGAACCGCTAGAGGAAAAGTTGCCGGAGAACGCTGAGCTGGCCGAGGTAGAGGTTAGAAGGTCCCCTCCTTGTCCTACAAGCGGGTGATCAAGGCTTTAGAAAAGGCAGGCTTTCAGGTGGTGCGCCAACGGGGAAGCCATATCCGGATGGAGAGGCAGCTGGGAGAAAAGCGGATCATCGTCATCGTGCCTGCGCATATCCCCATAAAGCGCTCCACCCTAGCCCACATTCTCAAAGATGCGCAGATCTCCCTCGAGGAATTTTTAGATTTGATCTAGGAGGCCTATGCCCAAGGAAATCCTCATGCCCGAACTGGCGGAAAGCGTGGTGGAAGGCGAGATCCTCAAGTGGCTGGTGGAGGAAGGGGACTACCTCAAGAAGGACCAGCCCTTCGTGGAGGTGATGACCGACAAGGTCACGGTGGAGCTACCCTCCCCCTACGAGGGGGTGCTTTTGAAAAAGCTGGCCAAGGAAGGGGAGGTGGTCAAGGTCCACGCCCCCATCGCCCTCCTGGCGGAGCCCGGGGAGACCGTGGCTGGGGTAAAGGAGGTAAAGGAGGAGGCTCCGCCCGTGCAAGCGGTGGAGGAGCGCTCCATCGTGGAGCCCGGGCTTCCCCCAAAGGAGGAAAAGGAGGATCTCTCCCTTTTCAAACCGGACACCACCCAGGTGGCGGTGAAGAACCCCTTCTTAAGAGGCCAAGCGGAGCAGGCTCCCAGGGAAGGCCAGGCTCCAGGCCGCATCCTGGCGGTGCCCGCCGCCCGGAAGCTGGCCCGGGAACTGGGGATTCCCCTCGAGGCCATCCCCGGCTCCGGCCCCATGGGCCGCATCCGGGTGGAGGACGTGCGGGCCTATGCCGAACAGCTTAAGGCCCAGGCCGCACCCCCGCCCCCAAGCCCCAAGGAGGCCCCAGCACCCCTTCCCACGGGCTTCCCGCCCCCACCCCGCCACACCCCCCCCAAGGGCTACGAGCACCTGGAGGAGCGCATCCCTCTAAGGGGCATCCGCCGCACCATCGCCCAGGGGCTTTGGCAAAGCCACCTCTACACCGTGCGCACCCTGAACGTGGACGAGGCGGACCTCACGGAACTGGTGGCCCTGAGGGAGCGCCTGAAGCCCGAGGCCGAACGCCAGGGGGTGAAGCTCACCTACCTCCCCTTCATCTTCAAGGCGGTGGTGCGGGCTTTGAAGAAGTACCCCATGCTGAACACCACCCTGGACGAAGAAAGGCAGGAGATCGTCTACAAGCGCTACTACCACCTGGGCCTGGCGGTGGCCACGGAAAGGGGGCTCATCGTGCCCGTGGTGCGGGACGTGGACCGGAAAAACATCCTGGAGCTGGCCCAGGAGATCGCTGAGCTCTCCGCCAAGGCCCGGGAAGGAAGGCTCTCCCCCGAGGAGGTCACGGGTTCCACCTTCACCATCACCAACATTGGCTCCGTGGGGGCTTTGATGAGCTTCCCCATCATCAACGTACCCGAGGCCGCCATCCTGGGGGTGCACTCCATAAGGAAGCGGCCCTGGGTGATGCCGGATGGCTCCATCCAGGCGAGGGATATCATGTACCTCTCCCTCTCCTTTGACCACCGCCTGGTGGACGGGGCCGAGGCCGCCCAGTTCACCCGGGAGGTGATCCGGCTCCTGGAAAACCCCGACCTGCTCCTTCTGGAGATGTAGGATGGACCCCATGAAGACCTACGACCTCATCGTGATCGGCACCGGGCCCGGCGGCTACCCCGCCGCCATCCGGGGGGCGCAACTGGGGCTTAGGGTTCTGGCGGTGGAGGCCGCCGAGGTGGGGGGCGTGTGCCTGAACGTGGGGTGCATCCCCACCAAGGCGCTTTTGCACGCCGCGGAAACCGTACACCACCTCAAGGGGGCCGAGGGCTTTGGCCTGAAGGCCAAGCCCGAACTGGATTTCAACAAGCTCGGCGCCTGGCGGGATGGCGTGGTGAAGAAGCTCACCGGGGGCGTGGCCGGGCTTTTAAAGGGCAACAAGGTGGAGCTTTTGCGGGGCTTCGCCCGCTTTAAGGGCCCCAGGGAAATAGAGGTCAATGGGGAAACCTACGGGGCCCAAAGCTTCATCATCGCCACGGGAAGCGAGCCCATGCCCTTAAAGGGCTTCCCCTTCGGGGAGGACGTGTGGGACTCCACCCGGGCCCTAAGGGTGGAGGAGGGTATCCCCAAGCGCCTTTTGGTGATCGGGGGCGGGGCGGTGGGGCTCGAGCTTGGCCAGATCTACCACCGCCTGGGCTCGGAGGTGACCCTGATCGAATACATGCCGGAGATCCTCCCCGCAGGCGACAGGGAAACCGCCGCCCTCCTGCGCAAGGCCCTGGAGAAGGAAGGCCTTAAGGTACGCACGGGCACCAAGGCGGTGGGTTACGAGAAGAAGCAGGATGGCCTCCACGTGCTCCTCGAGGCCGCCCAGGGAGGCAGCCAGGAGGAGATCGTGGTGGACAAAATCCTGGTGGCGGTGGGCCGCAGGCCCCGCACGGAAGGGCTCGGCTTGGAAAAGGCCGGGGTCAAGGTGGACGAACGGGGCTTCATCCAGGTGAACGCCCGCATGGAAACCTCGGCCCCCGGGGTCTACGCCATCGGGGATGTGGCCAGGCCCCCCCTCCTTGCCCACAAGGCCATGAAGGAGGGCCTGGTGGCCGCCGAAAACGCCGCCGGCAAAAACGCCCTCTTCGACTTCCAGGTGCCCAGCGTGGTCTACACCGGCCCCGAATGGGCCGGGGTGGGGCTCACGGAGGAGGAGGCAGAGAAGGCGGGGTATAAGGTCAAGGTGGGGAAGTTTCCCTTTTCCGCCAGCGGCCGGGCCCTTACCCTGGGTGGGGCGGAGGGCCTGGTGAAGGTGGTGGGGGATGCGGAGACGGACCTCCTCCTCGGGGTCTTCATGGTGGGGCCCCAGGCGGGAGAGCTCATCGCCGAGGCCACCTTGGCCCTGGAGATGGGGGCCACGGTTTCCGACCTGGGCCTCACCATCCACCCCCACCCCACCCTTTCCGAGGGCCTCATGGAGGCGGCGGAGGCCCTCCACAAACAGGCCATCCACATCCTGAACCGTTGACCCAACAGGTTTCTTGGGAGTTCCCGGTGGGGCTTCTGCCCCACCGGACCCTTAAAAGCCCAGGGCCCCGAGAAGCCCGTAAAGCCCTGCCCCCAGGAAGACGGCCACGCCCAGGTTCCCGGTGAGCCTAAGCCCCAGATAGGTGCCAAGAAGGGCCAAGGCCGCCCGGACCCACTCGGAAGAGGGAGGCGGGCTGAAGGCGGAGACCAGGAAGAGGGCCACCACCAAGGCGGGCCCTGCCTGGCCCGTCTTCAGGCTTTTTTCCCCCCGCCAGGGCAGAAAGCGGAGGAGAAAGGTGCCCAAAGCCAGAAGGAGAAGGGCCAGGGTCATGCCTTCCTCCCTTTCCAGGGCTCCTTCCAAAGGAGCCCCACCACCCCTGCCAGGAATAGACCCCAGGCCGTCTGGCCCAGGAGGTGAAACCCCAGGGCCACTCCGCCCGCCAGGAGGGCCACCGGGTTCCTGAGGTGGGGCAGGGCCAAGAGGAGAAAGAGGGCCGGAAGGGCAAAGGAAAGGGCCTCCCCCAACCTGGGCCAGGCCAGAAGCCCCTTGGCCCCCAAGGCCCCCAAGGCGGTACCCAGGTTCCAGGAGAGGTACGCTCCCAAACCCAGGCCCAGGAAGTAGCCCCGCCTCTTTTCCGAGGAAAGGCCGGGAAGCGTCCTTAAGGCCAGGGCGAAGACCTCGTCGGTGAGGAAAAAGGCCTCCAGGGGGCCTCCTTTCAGGTAGGGCCTCAGGGCCGGGCCGTAGAAGGCGTGGCGCAGGTTAAGGAGAAGGCCCAAGGAGGCCGCCAAAAGGGGCGGCACCCCCTGGGCCAGAAGCCCCACCAGGGCGAACTGGCTGGCCCCGGCAAAGACCAAGAGGGAGGTGAGCTGGATCCAAAGGTAGCCAAGCCCCGCCTGGGCCCCCAAGGCGCCAAAGGCCACAGCCACGGGGAAGTAGCCCAGGGCGATGGGCCAGGCAGCCCGCAGGCCTTCTCCCATCCCTAGCGGATCTCCGTCCCGCCCCAGCGCTCCAAAAGCTTCAAGGCCTCCACGTGGTCGGCCTCCGAGGCCAGCTCCCTTTTGGCCATCTCGTACACCTCCCGGGTGAGGCGAAGCAGGGGGCTTGGGGCTTTTCCCCCATCCAAAACTCCCATGGCAATCCCCAGGTCCTTCACCAGGAGGCCCAGGGCGAAGGTCTTGGGGAAGGCCCGGGTGAGGACCCTTTGGGGAATGAGGTTCTCCGTGGCGTTAGAGCGGCCGCTGGAGGCGTTGATGACCTCGAGGGCCTTCTCGGCGGACACCCCCTGCCGTACCAGGGCGATAAGCCCTTCCCCCGCCGCCCAGAGGTTCACCGCCAAAAGGGCGTTGTTGATGGCCTTCACCGCATGCCCTGCCCCCACGGGCCCCACGTGGACCACCTTGGCGGCGTAGGCCAGGTAGGGCTTCACGTATTCCACGGCCTCAGGGGGCCCCCCCAGCATCACCGTGAGGGTGCCTTTTTCCGCCCCTAAGGTCCCGCCGGAAACCGGGGCGTCCAGGTAAACCACCCCCTTCTGCAAAAGGCGCTCCGCCAGTTTGCGGCTTCCCTCGGGTTCCCCGCTGGTGGCGTCCACCCAGTAGGTGCCGGGCCTCAGGTGGGGCCAAAGGGCCTCCGCCACCTCCACCACCTCCTTGGTGGTGGGCAGGCAGGTGAAGATCACCTGGGCCTCGGCCACCCCCTCCAGGGGCACGGCCTTGGAACCGAACTCCTCCTGGTGCTTTAAGGCCTTGGCGAAGGTGCGGTTCCAGACCAAAGTGGGAAACCTCTTGGCCAGATGGGCCGCCATGGGATAGCCCATGGCCCCAAGGCCGAGGAAGGCCACCTTCAGAGAACCTAGCGGCTGACCCATGTCCCCTTTTTACCAAAGCCTCAGGAGCTTGGCGAGGCCCCGAAGGAGGAGGAGGAAAAGGAGGCTGAAGCCCATGGCCACGCCCAGGAAGACGAAAAACCCCACCCCAAAATCCCCGCCCAGGACCATCTGCCTAAGCCAAAGCCCGGCAGGGAAGGCCAGGGCCCAGGTGAGGAGGAGGTTTTTCCAGGTGGGCTGGCGGTACGTCCTAAGGAAAGGGGAAAGGAGGAGCCAGACGAAAAGCACCGGGAGCACGTTCCGGGCCAGGCCCCCTAAGGTTATGGGAAGGCCGTGGGAAAGAAGCCCCGCTCCGGCAAACAACAGGAGGGCCAAAAGGTCCAGAAGAAAAAGGGGCATGCCAGCGGTGCGGCCTCCGGTCATGGCCTTAGCCTACCAGGTGGAAGGCCCCCTACTTCTTTGAAGCCTCCAGGAAGACCTTATCCGCCCGGTAGGAGCTCCGCACCAAAGGCCCGGCGAAGACCTCCCGGAAGCCCAGTTGGTACCCCCAGGCCTCGTAGCGCTTGAAGTCCTCCGGGGGCACGTAGCGCTCCACGGGCAGGTGGGCAGGGGTGGGGCGCAGGTACTGGCCCAGGGTGAGGATATCCACCCCGGCCGCCCTCAGGTCCCGCATGGCCTCGAGGATCTCCTCCTCCGTCTCCCCCAGGCCCAGCATGAGGCTACTTTTGGTAAGAACGTCAGGCCGATAGCGCTTGGCGTGGGCCAGGACCCTAAGGGTTTGGTCATAGCCCGCCCGGGGATCCCTTACCCTGGAGGTAAGGCGGCGCACGGTTTCCAGGTTCTGGGCATAGACCTCAGGGCCCGCATCCAAAACCGTCTCCACCGCCTTCAGGTCCCCCTGGAAGTCGGGGGTCAGGGCCTCCACCAAGACCCCGGGGGCCCTCTCCTTGATGGCCCGGATGGTGGCGGCGAAGTGGGCCGCCCCGCCATCGGGCAGGTCATCCCGGTCCACGCTGGTCAAGACCACGTACCGCACCCCCATGCGGGCGATGGCCTCGGCCACCCTCCTTGGTTCCTCCGGGTCCACGAGGCCCTTGGGGTTCCCGGTGTGGACGGCGCAGAACTTGCAGGCCCGGGTGCAGATGCTTCCCAGGATCATCACCGTGAGGGTGCCGTGGCTCCAGCACTCTCCCACGTTGGGGCAGAGGGCCTCCTGGCAGACGGTGTGGAGCTTGAGCTCGTTCACCGTGGCCTTCAGGGCCTGGTACTTGGCCCCCGTGGGCAGGGTGGCCCTGAGCCAGGCGGGCTTATTCCGATCCACAGGCTCGGGCCGGGCCTGGGCTAGGCCATGCTTCACCACCTTGAGCTCCACCACCTCCCCGGTGGGGGCAAGGAGCTCCACGGTTTCAAACTTGGGCTTCACGATGATCCTCCTTTACACGGGGGTCCATTCCGAAAACCTCGGCGAAGGCCCGCACCACCCTGTCCTTTACCTCCGGCATGGGAACCTTGCGGCCCAAAAGCCGCTCCAGGGAGGTGACCCCTTTCCCCTTTAGCCCGCAGGGGATGATGACGGAGAAGTCGTTTAAGTCGGTGTTCACGTTGAGGGCAAAGCCGTGGAAGCTCACCTCCTCCTTCACCGCCACCCCGATGGCGCAGAGCTTGTCCTCCCCCACCCAGACCCCCGCGTACCCCGGGGTGGGGTAGGCCTTCAGGCCATAGGAGGCCGCCACCTTGACGATGGCCTCCTCTATCTGGCGAAGGAAGCGGCGCACCTCCCGGCCCACGGGAAAGATGGGATAACCCACCAGCTGCCCGGGCCCATGGTAGGTGACGTCCCCACCCCGCTCCACCCAGTAGACCTCAAAGCCGTTTTCCCGGTACCAGCTTTCGGGAAAAAGGAGGTTCTCCCCCGTGGCCTTTCTCCCCAGGGTGATGACCCGGGGATGCTCCAAAAGCAGCAGGGTGGGGGGGCGCTCGCCCCGCACCACCTCCTTGTGCACCTTTTTCTGGTACTCCCAGGCTTGGGGGTAGGGCAAAAGGCCCAGGTCCTCCACCAGAAACTCCACGTCCTTAAGCATACGTCAGGGGGAAGCTCCCTTAAAGTATCGGGCTTCACCGAGCCCAGCTTCGCTGGCTTGCGCAAGCATGTTGCAAGGTAGCCCTGACCGGCCTCTGACCCCAGGGACCTAGGCTAGGGGCATGGACTTGGAAACCCGGCTGGAGATGCCTTTGGCGCTTGACCCCGAGGCCTTGGACCCTGGGCTTGTGGAGAGGCTGATGGATGAGGTGCTGGGGGTTTTCCGCCAGCACCTTCCCGTGCGGAGCCTCGAGGGCATCCTGAAGCGGCAGGAGGGCCACTTGATCCTTCTGGTGAACCTGGAGCTGGCCTAGGCCAGAAAGCGGGCCAGAAGCCGGTCCCGTAAGGCCTCAGGGAGGTGGCGGAGAAGAAGGGTCTGCCACCCCCTAGGGGCCACCAGGTAGCGGGCCCTGGGCCTTGGGTCTTGGAGGGCCTTAAGCACCACCTCCGCCACCCTCTCGGGGGGCAGGCCCCTTCTGGCGCTGGCCCGGGCCGCCCTGCGGGCCACCTCCAGGTAGCGGCCGTACACCCTTTCCGTACCGGAAGGAGGAGGTTCCAAGTAGCTTTCCGCCCAGCGTTCCGAACGTTCCCAGATGGGGGTGGCCACGGGCCCCGGTTCCACCAAGACCACCCTCACCCCAAAGGGAAGGAGCTCCACCCTCAGGGCATCCGCCAGGGCCTCGAGGGCGAACTTGCTGGCGGCGTAGGGTCCCGCCAGGGGCAGGGCTACCAGGCCGGAAACCGAGCCCATGAGCACCACCCGCCCCCGGGTCTTTCGAAGAAGGGGCAAAAAGGTCCTCACCGTGGCGAAGGCCCCGAGGACGTTCACCTCCAGCACCTGGCGGAAGACGGAAGGGGGAATAAGCTCCAAGGGCCCCGCCACGGCAATCCCCGCATTGGCCACCAGTCCCTCCAACCCCTCCCCCTCCAGAAGCCTCCTGGCCTGCACAAGGCTTTCCTCCTGGGTTACATCCAGGAAAAGGGGCACCACCCCCAGGGCACGAAGGGCCTTTGCATCCTCGGATTTGCGCACCCCGCCATAGACCCGAAAACCCCTTTCCGCCAAGAGCCGGGCCGTGGCCAGGCCAATGCCGCTACCCGCTCCCGTGATGAGCACAGCCCCCATAGGAAAAGCTTAAGGACCCCCGGCATCCCAGGGGTCCCAAGGCAGCCTGCCGGATCCCCAGGCCCCTACTGGGCCACCACGCTCACCTTCAAGGCGATCGGCACCTCGGGGTGGGGCTTGTAGGTGAGGACGTACTCCCCCAGCTCCTTGATGGGCTTTTCCAGCACCAGGCGCTTGGGATCAATGGTGATGCCGTGCTGGCGCGAAAGGGCCTCGGCGACATCCTTGGCGGTCACGGAGCCGTAGATCTTGGTCTCCCCCGCCCGCACCGGAATGGTGAGGGTGAGGTTCTCCAGGATCTCCTTAAGCCTCTCCGCCTCCGCCTTCCTTTCCGCCAGGCGCTTGGCCTGGGCGCGGATCTTGGCCTCGAGGGCCTTCAGGTTGCTCTCCGTGGCCAAGACCGCCAGGCCCCGGGGCAGGAGGTAGTTCCTGGCGTAGCCGGGCTTCACGTTCACCACCTGGCCCACATCGCCCAGGTTCTCCAGGGGTTCAAGCAGGATGACCTTCATGTCCACCCCCTATTTGCGCACCAGCTTCTCCGTGAAGGGAAGAAGCCCAAGAATCCTCGCCCGCTTGATGGTGCGGGCCAGGATGCGCTGCTCCTTGGCGGTAAGCCCCGTGCGGCGGCGGGGAAGGATCTTCCCCGTCTCCGACAGGAACCGCTTCAGCACCTCCACGTTACGGTAATCCTTAAGGTCAAACTCCCCCAGGCTGGCCTTGACCTTGGCCTTCCTGGAAGGGCGCTTCTGCGCCTCCTTCTTGGGTTTAGCGTTCTTCGTGCTCAAAACGGCAAATCCTCCTCCGGCGGGAAGTCTTCCAGTCCTTCGTCGATGTCCACCCCACCCGTCTGGACAGAGCGCTCTGGCTCTTGGGGCCTGCTTCCGCCGGTCCTTTCAGGCCCACGGGTGGGTCGCTCCAACCGGAGGGCTTCCACACGGGTCTGGAAGCGCCTCTCCCCGGTGGAGCTCGTCCAGGAGTCGTTCACCAAACGGCCGATCACCAAAAGCCCCTCGCCCCGCTTGAGTTCCCCGGCCCACTCGGCCAGGTCGCGCCAGGCCTGAACCTCTATGAAGTGGGTCCTCAAGATGTTCCCCTGACGGGGAAGCAGCTCCCCGTCCGGTCCCTGGCCCGGGCGGCGCTCGTTGATGGCTAAGCCCAGCCGGGCTACCGCCGTCCCCTGGGGAGTGTAGCGCAGATCGGGATCGCGGGTGAGGTTGCCCATGAGGATCACCTGATTTAGGGCGTGGCGAAGCCTGGGCTGGCCCCGGGCGTCCTCGAGGGTCTCGCGGCCCCGCCCCTCCAAGGGATCGATGAAATCCGCCCGGATCTGGACCTCGCTCCGCTTCTCCCCTTCCCGCTCCCACTGCCGGTATTCCAGCCGGCCTTCTACAAAAATCAGCTGGCCCCTTTCCAGGATGTCCCCCCACATCTCCGCCTGCCGGCCCAGAAGGCGCACCCGGTGGTACCAGGGCACCTCCCGCTCCTGGCCGGAAGCATCCAGGAGGGTATCCTGACCCGCCAGGTTCAGGTCCAGAATGGCCATCCCCCCCGGGGTGTAGCGCATGTCCGGACGGGCGGTAAGGGTACCGATGAGGAAAACGCGGTTCAGGCCTCTTGCCATGGGAACAGTCTACGCCTTGGTGAGGAGGGGCTCCTGGGTTTTCACCACCATGACCCGGCGCACGTTATCGCGCAGGCGGAGCTCCCGGGCCAGGTTGTTCACCCGGTCTTCGGGCATCTCCACCTGGTACCAGAGGAAGTAGCCCTGGGTGTCCTTGGCGATGGGGTAGGCCAGGCGGCGCATTCCCCATTCCTCCACCTTCTCCACCCGGGCACCGAAGGCCTCGAGGGCCTTCCCGATGATCTCCTTCTCCAGGGCGAGCTGGCTTTGGTCCAGGTTGGGACTCAGGATGACGTTCACCTCGTACTTGCGCATCTACACCTCCTCTCCGGGCCCGGCAGGCCGCACGAAGGATGATTATACCCTCTTCCCCTCCCCAAAAAAAGACCCAGGGGGCCCTAGGGCCCCCATCTGGCTCCGCGGGCAGGACTCGAACCTGCGACCAACCGGTTAACAGCCGGCCGCTCTACCTGCTGAGCTACCGCGGACCGACCGCACTAGGCACTATAGCAGGATGCCCTGGGAAGCGTCAAGAAGAAGACCCCGGGGAGTTTCCCCGGGGTCCGGCCAGGGACTCCTAAAGCTTCTTCAGGGCCTGGGTGAGCTGGGTGAGGACGTTTTGCGCATCCCCGTAGAGCATCCGGGTGTTATCGGCGTAGAAGAGCTCGTTCTCCACCCCGGCGAAGCCCTTGCCCTGGCCCCGCTTGATGACGATGACGTTCTTGGCCTTGTCCACGTCCAGGATGGGCATGCCGTAAAGGGGGCTTCCCGGGCGGCGGGCGGCAGGGTTCACCACGTCGTTGGCCCCGATGACCACTGCCACGTCCACGGTGGGGAACTCGGGGTTGATCTCCTCGAGGTCCTTGAGCTTGTCGTACTCCACCCCAGCCTCCGCCAAAAGCACGTTCATGTGCCCGGGCATCCGCCCCGCCACCGGGTGGATGGCGAACTTCACCTCCACCCCCTTGCTCTCCAAAAGGTCCGCCAGCTCCTTCACCTTGTGCTGGGCCTGGGAGAGGGCCATGCCGTAGCCGGGCACGAAAACCACCTTACTGGCGTAGGCCAGCATGACGGCGGCGTCCTCCACGTCGATGGGCTTGAGGCTTCCCTTGACCTCCCCCGCCTCCTGCTCCACGCCAAAGCCCCCTACCAGGACACTCCACACCGAGCGGTTCATGGCCCTCGCCATGAGCACGGTGAGGAGGGTACCCGCAGCCCCCACCAGGGTACCCGCCACCATCAAGGCCGGGTTCCCCACGGCGAAGCCCTCAAAGCCCACGGCCATACCGGTGAAGGCGTTGTAGAAGCTGATGGCCACCGGCATGTCCCCGCCCCCGATGGGCAGGGTCATGAGGATACCGAAAAGGAGGGCCAGGAGGAAGAAGAGCACGATGCTCAGGGTGGGGTCGTTCCAGAGCAGGGAAAAGCCCAAAAGCACCGTGATGAGGAGCGCCAGGGCGTTCACCACCTTCTGCCCGGGGAAGAGGATGGGCCGGCTTTTCATGATGCCCTGGAGCTTGGCGAAGGCGATGAGGCTTCCCGTGAAGGCCACGCTCCCGATGAGGCCGCCCAGGATGGCCAAGGCCATGAGGCCCGGGTTCTCAAAGGCTCCCTTCAGGAGCTCCACCGCCGCGATGGTGGCGGCCGCACCCCCACCCATGCCGTTGTAGATGGCCACCATCTGGGGCATGTCGGTCATGGCCACCTTGACGGCCGCCCACCAGGCCACCACGGAGCCCACCAAAAGAGCGATGAGCATGAGGCCAAAGTTCTGCATCCCCGGCCAGAAGAAGGTGGCCAGAACCGCCAGGGCCATGCCCCACCCCGCCCAGACGATGCCGCTTTTGGCGGTGGTGGGATGGGCCATACGTTTTAAGCCCACGATGAAGAGGATGGCCACCACGAAGTAGGCTGCCTGGATGAGATCCATTACTGACCACCCCCCTTGCCCGGCTTCTTCTCAAACATCTCCAGCATGCGCACCGTGACCGCATACCCCCCGGCGGCGTTGGCCGCCCCCAGGATGACCCCCAGGAAGCCGATGAGCTTCTCCAAACCGGTTTCCGCATGGCCCAGGACCACCATGGCCCCCACCACCACCACCCCGTGGATGAAGTTGGACCCGGACATGAGGGGGGTGTGGAGGATCACCGGCACCCGGGTGATGAGCTCATAACCCAAGAAAGCCGTGAGCACAAAGATGTAAAGGGCAGACCAGAAGCCAAACTCCATCACGCACCTCCCACGAGGGCCTTGGTGGGCCCGTGCAGGATCTCGCCTTCCTTCATGAGAAGCGCCCCCTGGATGATCTCGTCCTCCCACTTGGGGGCGAACTCGCCCTTTTCCATGAGCAGGCTGGAAAGGTTGAAAAGGTTTTTGGCGTACATCTCCGAGGCGTGCACGGAAAGCTCGCTGGGGAGGTTCAAGGGGCCAAAGATCCTCACGCCCTTCACCTCCACCACCTCTCCGGGCTGGGTGAGGACGCAGTTGCCCCCCGATTCCGCCGCCAGGTCCACCACCACCGTGCCCGGCTTCAGGCGCTCCACCATGTCCTCGGTAAGGAGGATGGGGGCCCGACGGCCTGGCACCTGGGCGGTGGTGATGATGGCGTCCATCCCCGCCACGTGTTCCCGCAGGGCCTCGTGCTGGATGCGCTTCTCCTCCTCGGTGAGCTCCCGGGCGTAGCCGCCCTCCCCTTCCGCGCTGATGGGAAGCTCAATGGGCTTGGCCCCCAGGGAGAGGGCCTGCTCCACCGCCGCCTTGCGCACATCGTAGGCAAAGACCTGGGCCCCCAGGCGCTTGGCGGTGGCGATGGCCATAAGCCCCGCCACCCCCACCCCCATGACCATCACCTTGGCGGGGCGGATGGTGCCCGCCGCCGTGGTGAGCATGGGGAAGAAGCGAGGGGATAGCCTTGCGGCGTGGATGGCCGCCAGGTACCCCGCCACCGTGGCCTGGCTGGAGAGGGCATCCATGCTCTGGGCCCGGGTGATGCGGGGGATGAGCTCCATGGCGATCACCGTGGCCTTTTTAGCCGCCAGGGCCTTCACCAGGTCCAGGTTCTTGTGGGCCTGGACAAACCCCACCACGATAGCCCCGGACTCCAGGGCCCCGATCAGGTCTTCAGGAGGCGGCTGAACAGTGAAAAGCAGGTTGGCATCCTTCAGGAGCTCCCCTCGCTCCACCACCTCTGCCCCAACTTCCTGGTAGGCGGTGTCGGGATAGTAGGCACCTTCCCCGGCACCCTTCTCTACCCGCACCCTGGCCCCCTGCTTCACCAGGCGGGCCACCACCTCGGGCACCAGGGCCACCCTTCTTTCCCCTGGAGCCCTTTCCTTGGGAACCGCGATGGTCACCATAGGACCTCCTTCCGCGCCAGTATACCAATGGGGCCACGAGCATCTGTCCTTGCCCTCGAGGGTGACCCGCTGGTCAGAAGCGAATCCTTATGGAAGAATGCCTCCATGCGGCCCTCCGGGCTCAAGATCGCCTCCGTACTGCTCCTGGGCATCTTCGCCATCAGCTTCGGCAGCATTCTGGTGCGCTTGGCCCTGGCGGCCTCCGGGGATAGAAGCCTGGCCTTCAGCCTGGTGATGAGCGCAGGACGGATGGGCCTTGCGGCCTTGCTCCTCCTCCCCAGCTGGCGAAGACCTCTGGCCAGCCGAAGGGGGCTTCCCTATGCGATGGCCGCCGGGGCTTCCCTGGCCCTGCACTTTGCCCTTTGGATCACCTCCCTCTCCTACACCTCGGTGGCGGCCAGCACCGCCTTGGTCACCACCAACCCGGTCTGGGTTACCCTCTTCGGCTGGCTTTTCTTTCGGGAAGCTCCCTCTGGCCTTACTCTCCTGGGGATTGCGGTAGCCCTTTTTGGGGGGCTTCTCATCGGTTTAGGGGATGCGCAAGGGGGAAACGGGGGAACCAACCCCCTCCTCGGGGACCTCCTGGCCCTCCTGGGAGCGGTGGCCGCCTCCCTCTACTTCCTCCTGGGGCGGGAAGCCCAGAGGCGGGGGCTTTCCATCTTGGAATACATACGGGTGGCTTACACCGCCGCCGCCCTTCTCCTCCTTCCCCTTCCCTACCTCTTTGGAGGTGGGTATGGAGGCTATCCCCTCGAGGTCTACGCCTACCTCCTCCTCATGGCCCTCCTTCCCCAGCTCGTGGGCCACACCAGCTTCAACTGGGCCACCCGGCACATCCCGCCGGTGCTGGTCACCCTGGCCATCCTCTTTGAGCCGGTGGGGGCAAGCCTTTTGGCCTTCCTCCTCTTCGGGGAGCTTCCCGGGGCACAGGTGCTTTTGGGAGCCTTGGTCCTCCTTCTAGGGGTGGGGATGGCGGTGGTGGGGGGGCGGAGATGATCTACATCGCTTTGGCCGCCCTTCTCTGGGGCCTGGGTGGGGCCCTGGCCGGGCGGTTCATGGGGGAGATTCCCCCCTCGGTCCTCATCCCCTTGCGCTTCCTCCTAAGCTTCTTCCTGCTTCTCCCCCTGGTGCTCCGGTTTCCCCCAGCCGCCAAGGAGTGGCCCCGGCTCCTTCGGGTGGGGCTCGCCCTCTCCGGGGCCCAGGCCTTCTACTACCTGGCCATCCACGCCACCACCGTGGCCACGGGGATCTTCCTCCAGTACCTGGCCCCTGCCCTCCTCACCCTCTATGCCCTCCTAAGGGGGGAAAGGCTTCCCGGCAAGGCCCTTTTGGGGGTAGCCGTGGCCCTTTTGGGAGCCTACGTGCTGGTGGTGGGGTCCAAGGGTTTCACGGCAAGCCCCCTGGGGGTGGCCTACGGCCTCCTCTCCGCCCTTTCCTTCGCCCTTTACGCTGCCTTCTCCCACGGGCTCAAGACCCCACCCCTGGTGAGCCTGGGGGTGGCCACGGGGGTGGGAAGCCTCCTCTCCCTCCCCATCCTTATGGGCAACCTCCCCCGGGTTTGGACCCTGGACCCAGGGGACTGGGGGGCGGTGGCCTACCTGGTCATCCTGGGAACGGTGGTGCCCTTTAGCCTCTTCCTCTTGGGGGTGCGCACGGTACCCGCCCGGAACGCCACCCTAACCGCCATGCTGGAGCCAGTGGCCGGGGCAATCTTCGCCTGGCCCCTGGCGGGAGAATCCTTGAGCCTCGAGGGCCTTCTGGGCGGTACCCTCATCCTCCTGGGAGTGGCTCTGAACCGGAGGTGATATGGCAGCGCGGGTTTTTCTCCTCTTCACCCTAGGCTACTTCCTCTCCTACTTCTACCGGTCGGCCAATGCGGTGCTGGCCAAGGACCTGTCCCAGGACCTGGGCCTGGGCCCGGCGGAGCTAGGGTTTATGACCAGCCTCTTCTACCTCTCCTTCGCCGCGGTACAGCTCCCCTTGGGAAGCCTCCTGGACCGGTACGGTTCCAGGATCATCACCCCGGCCCTCCTCCTGGTGGCTTCCCTGGGAAGCGTGGTCTTCGGGCTGGCGCAAAGCTTCCCCACCCTGGCCCTGGGCCGGGCCCTGATCGGGGTGGGGATGGCCGCCGCCCTTATGGGCTCCCTAAAGGCCTTTAGCCTCTGGTTCCCCCGGACCTACGCCACGGTTTCCACCCTCCTGGTGGGCCTGGGGGCCACAGGGGGGCTTTTGGCGGCCACCCCCCTGGCCCTCCTGAAGGAGGCCATGGGCTGGCGGGGGGTCTTCCTCCTGGGCGCAGGGGTGGTGGTTCTGGTGGCCCTTCTCATCTACCTGGGGGTGCGGAACACCCCCCCTGGGGTTCCCTGGCCCAAGGGTGGGGGAGGCGGAGGGCTAAGGGAAGTCCTGGGCAATTCCAGGCTCCTGCGGGTGGCCTTTTTGGCCTTGGCCTTTGCGGGAAGCTTCCTGGCCTTGCAAACCCTCTGGGCTGGGGCCTACGCCTACGCCCTGGGCCTTGAGGCGGTGAAGGTGGGGAACCTCCTCCTCCTCTACTCGGGAGGCGCGGTCCTAGGCTTTCTGGTATCCGGCTACCTGGCCGACCACCTGGGCACCGCCAGGGTGCTGGTGGGAGCGGCCCTGCTCTTCGCCCTGGGCCTCCTCCTCGCCCTCTTCAAGCTTCTTGCCCTCGCCTACCCCGTCATGGGATTCTTCGGGGCCTTCAACATCCTCACCCTTACCCAGGCCCGGGAGCTGGTGCCCCCTCACCTGGTGGGCCGGGGCACCACCCTGGTGAACCTCTTCGGCATTGGGGGCACCTTCCTGTTGCAGTGGGGGGTGGGGGTGGCGGTGGGAACCCTGGGATACGCCTTCGCCTTCGGCAGCCTTCTTGGCCTTTTGCTCTTAGCCCTCTTCCTTTACCGCCCCCTTCTCGGTCCAAGGGTCTCCGGGTGAAACAATAGGCGCTGTTGCTCCCGGACTTTATTCGGCCAGTCGAGGCGTTCTGGGGGAAGAGGATCGGGCAAAAGGGGGGGACGCTCCCGGGTCCCCAGGAAAAGCCAGGGATGGGAGAGCAGCTGGACCCTACCTCCTGGGCGGTAGACCGCAAGCCTGCGGCGATTCACCCACACATAGGCTTGTGCCCGGTTTACCCCGAGGTCGCGAGCCACCTCCTCCATGGGCTTTAGGTCCGCATACCGCAGCAGGGCCAAGCCCAAGACAGTTTCTAAGCGGTCCACCAGAGCCTCCCCTAGCACACAGGCCAGGGGTTGCCACTCCCCTTCGTCCAAGGCCCTAAGCAAAGCCGAAGGATCAGGGGGAGGAAAGCCCACGTGAAAAGCCTTATCCGCCCCCTCCAAAGCTCGGTAATACCGTTCCCTTTCCTCCTTCTCTAAGCCTTTGATGGCAATGGGGGGTAGTCCCTTCCATAAGGCCATGTAGTTAAGGACCAAGCGGCCTACCCGACCGTTGCCGTCCCGGTAAGGGTGAATGGCCTCAAAAAGCACATGGGCCTTGGCTAGGGCCTCGAGGGGCTCCCGCTCCTCCATGAGCCGTGGGACTAACCGGGCAAAAGCCCTAAGGTAATCGGTGGCCTCCAGAGGGGGCTGCACCTTAGCCCCACCAATAACGCGGTCCACCCCATCCGCAGGCCTTCCCCGAAAAGCCTCCAAAGGGGTATCCCGGAAGAGTTGCCCGTGAAGGTTGTTGATAAAGGACACATTTAAACGGAACTCTCCCTCCTTGGCATCCTGCAATGCCTGCTCGTAGGCAAACTGGGCTGTGCGGAAGTAGTTTAGAATCTCTACAGAAGCCTTGGAACCCCGCAGAACCTCGTCAAGTTCCGCCTCCGAGAAAAAGTACCCTTCTATAGCCAAGGAGTGGCGGCTATCCTCGCGAAGCATGTAAAGCCACTCCTGGTTGGCCACCTGCACCAAGGCCAAATCCAAGCCGCCCAAACGCCGGAGCAAATCCCAACGCTCCTTCACCCAGCGGCGATATTTGTTATATGGCTCCAGCCACCCCCTAGGCATCCAGCACGATCATAAGGCAACAAACGCTATGTTAACAAAACTGGGGGTACTAGGCGAAACTAACAGTTTCATGTTAAACTTCTTCCATGCTAGCCCAGGTGCGGAGCTATACCCTCTTCGGCCTGGACGCGGTTCCCGTCACCGTGGAGGTGGATGTTAGCCCCGGGCTTCCCAGCTACGCCCTGGTGGGGCTACCGGACAAGGCGGTGGAGGAAAGCCGGGAGCGGGTCAGGGCCGCCCTCAAGAACTCGGGCTTCCCCTACCCCCAGGCCCGGGTGGTGGTGAACCTGGCCCCGGCGGAACTCCGTAAGGAAGGAAGCCACTTTGACCTGCCCATCGCCTTGGGGCTTCTGGCCGCCCAAGGGGTGGTTCCCTTGGAGGCCCTTGCGGGCCTAGCCGTGGCCGGGGAGCTGGGCCTGGATGGCGCCTTGCGCCCGGTACCCGGGGCGGTGAACCTGGCTTTGGGGGCCTTGGGCGAAGGGAAAAAGCTCCTCCTGCCCCTGGAAAGCGCCAAGGAGGCCGCCTTGGTGGAGGGGGTGGAGGTCTACGGGGCGGAAAGCCTCCTGCAGGCGGTGGCCTACCTGAGGGGAGAAGAGGAGCCCAGAAGGGTGGAACCCGACGATCCCGTGGCCGCCCTGGAGGCTTTGGACCTCCGGGACGTGAAGGGCCAGGCCAAGGCCAAAAGGGCCCTGGAGATCGCCGCCGCTGGTTACCACCACCTCCTTATGGTGGGAAGCCCGGGCTCGGGAAAGACCATGCTGGCCAGGCGCCTTCCCTTTCTGCTTCCCCCTCTGAGCCAGGAGGCCGCCCTCGAGGTAAGCCGCATCCACTCCGCCGCCGGGCAGATCCTTAAAGGCCTGGTGCGCACGCCCCCCTTCCGCGCCCCCCACCACACGGTGAGCTACGCGGGCCTCATCGGGGGCGGGGCCATCCCCAAGCCGGGGGAGGTTTCCCTAGCCCACCGGGGGGTGCTTTTCCTGGACGAGTTCCCCGAGTTTTCCCGGGATGCCCTGGAGGCCCTCCGCCAGCCCCTCGAGGACGGGGTGGTGACCGTCTCCCGGGCCAGGGCCAGCCTCACCTTCCCCGCCCGCTTCCTCCTGGTGGCGGCCATGAACCCCTGCCCCTGCGGCTGGTACGGGGACCCGGAAAGGGCCTGCACCTGCACCCCGGCAAGCCGCCAGCGCTACGTGGGGAAGATCTCCGGGCCCCTCCTGGACCGGTTTGACCTGGTGGTGGAGGTGCCCCGCTTAACCCCAGCCGAGCTCGCCCGCGCCCCCGAAGGGGAAGGCACCGAGGCTGTGCGGGAAAGGGTCCTAAGGGCCCGGGAGAGGATGCTCGCCCGGCAGGGCAGGCCCAACGGGGAGCTTGCGGGAAAGGCCCTGAGGGAGCACGTGCGCTTAACCTCGGGGGCGGAAAACCTCCTCCAGGCGGCGGCCAAGCGGATGCTCCTTTCCGCCAGGAGCTACGACCGCCTCCTCCGGGTAGCCCGCACCATCGCCGACCTGCAGGGAGCGGAGAGCGTGGAGGAAAACCACGTGGCCGAGGCCTTGGCCTACCGCAAGACTCTTTAACCCACCTGGGCAGCTAGCCAGGGAACAAGGGCCTCCGCCGCCTCGAGGTTGGTGGCCAAGGGCACCCCGTGCACGTTGCACACCCGCATGAGGGCCTGCACGTCGGGCTCGTGGGGCTTGGGGGTGAGGGGATCCTGGAAGAAGAGCACGCAAAGTACCTTTCCCTCAGCCACCCTGGACCCGATCTGCATATCCCCTCCCAGGGGACCGGAAAGAACCCGCTCCACCTCGAGGCCGGTGGCCTCCTGGATGCGTTTCCCCGTGGTGCCCGTGGCCAGGAGGGGGAAGCGGGAAAGAAGCTCCCGGTGCCGTTGGCAAAAGGCCACCATATCGTCCTTCTTGGCATCGTGGGCAATGAGGGCCAAGACCTTCATGGGGCCATTGTATGCTCCTTTCCATGGAAACCCTCACCTTAAAGGAAGCCCAGAGGCAGGTGGACGCCTGGATCAGCCAGTTCCAGGAGGGCTATTTCCCGCCTCTTCTCATGCTGGCTCGCCTGACGGAGGAGCTAGGGGAGGTGGCCCGGGTCCTGGCCCACCGCCATGGGAAGACGCCCAAGCCAGGGGAGGAGGAAGGGGATCTGGCCATGGAGCTCGCCGACCTCCTCTTCGTCCTCATCTCCCTGGCCAACCGGGAGGGGATCGATCTGGAGGAAGCCTTCCTCAAGGCCATGGCCAAGTACCGGGACCGGGACGGGGAGCGCTGGACCCGGAAAGGAGGCTAGGATGGAGCGCCCCTTCCTGGAAGCCCAGGGCCTGCACAAGCGCTTCGGGGCCCTCGAGGCCGTGAAAAAGGTCCACCTTACCCTACGACCTGGCGAGATCCTGGCCTTCCTGGGGAAAAACGGCGCGGGCAAAAGCACCACGGTCATCTACCTCGGACTGAAGTCCGAGGCTTGCAGGTGGCACGATAGCCATGCATGGCATCTCGTACCCCCGCGTTCGGCTGGATGACGGCAGCCCGGCTTGCAATATTGCAAGCCGCGACGTAGTCCGCAGCCCCAGAGTAGCCGCAGACCACACAGCGAAAGAGTGCCTGCGTTGGACGGTTCGCCTTCTCGGTATGTCCGCAGGCTGGACATTGCCGAGAAGTGTTCGCTGGGTCAACCCAAACCAAAGCTACTCCGCTCCGTTCAGCTTTGTACCGCAGTTTTTGGCCCAGGTCATGGAACGCCCAGCTATGCAGCGTAGCCCTCTGGGGCTTGCGAAGCCGTACCCGCTCGCGGATGCCCCGGAGGTCTTCCAGGGCGATGCCGCGCCCGGTGCGTTGAGCCTTGGCTACGATGCGTTTGCTGATGCGGTGGTTGAGGTCGTTGGCAAAGCGTTTCTCTTTGCCCGAGAGCTTTTTCAAAAGACGCTTGGCCGACTTGGTGCCTTTCTTCTGCAACTTCCTCCTGAGCCTTCGGTAGCGGTGTCTGACCGAGTTGAGGTGCTTGCCCGAGTAGGCCTCCCCGTCCGAATCGGTGGCGATGTTGACGATGCCGAGGTCAACCCCGAGAAAGCCGTTTGGGGCCATGGCGGGCGGGTCGTCGTACTCGCACCACAGGTGGACGTACCAGGAGTCCCGCCCCCTGACCAGAGTCCCGCCCTGGATGCTTTTGGCGGTTCGCAGCAGGTGGCGCTGATACCCGGCGATGCGCATGGGCACCCTCGCCCGCCCATCCACGGTGGAGAGGCTGACGGTCTCGGTGTCCACGTTGACCGACAAGATGCGCTGGTCGTAGTCCACCGAGGTGGCCTTGAAACCGCCTGCCTTATGACCTTTGCGCTTGCCCACGCGGGCAATAACTCGCACCGCCAGGTTGGCGCTGAGACCGAAGCGTTCCCGAAGTTCCCGGTAGACCAGTCTTTGCAGGGCGAACTTGTTCCAAGCGTTCTCCTGACGCGCCACCTGCAAGGCGTAGTTACAAGCGTTGGCAAACTGTTCCACCGTGCGGGAAAGCTTCTCGGCTGTACTCGCATCGGGTATCAGCTTGCACTTGACGGACAGGAGGGACATGCCTTGACTGGTTATACCACAAAGTCGTCGGCCATGTACCGGGCTTCGCCCGGCTTCCGCTTCCTCCCCGCATTGAAATGCGGGGCATCTGCGAAAGGGGTTCTGTGACAGTACTCCACGCGGTCCCGGAAAAGGTCAGCGAACCAGGCCTTCTCCCCTACCCTTTACCCGGAGCAGTAAGGGCACCTACAGGAGGCCCTCGGGCCCTCAAAGGCCATGATCCCGCTTCAGCTGGCAGAGGTAGGGCACCCTTTGGATTTCCCCAGGCACCCCGTTCCCTAGCAAACCCCACTTTACTCCACTCACTAGGCCCGATGGCAGCTATTCCGCCACCAGGCATGGGAGTGGGGTCAAGGGCGGAGCCGATCACGATCCATGGGCCATGATCGACCGTTACCTAGAGGGCAGTTCTGGTTGGAAAACGGTCTATAATTGCCTTGATGCAGGGAATGCAAGTTCGTCTTAACCGGTTTATCCTGCGGTCCTTGCAGGAGGAAGAGCTACGGCCAGGCTTTTGGGAGGTGCGCTGGGATCCCCTACCTTCCCGGCAGGAAAACCTGTTCCAGCTTTTGGGGAAAGCGGCCAACCGGGTGGGCGGTGTCGCCACCCCATGGCAGTCCGGCTTGGTGGCTTGGACCGCACCTAGAATCCAAGAAGGAGAAGTAAGGGGCCTGTCCCAGGCCTATCGTTTCACCCTCCGCGACGGTGGGGCACTTCTCCTGGACCCCGCTAGGGTCCAAGAGCGCGAGGTCCTCTCCCGTCTGGCCCAGAAGAAACTGGAGGCGGGACTTAAGCAAGTGTATGGGCAAAGCCGCCGCTACCAAGTGGAGGGAAACCTAATCCTGGGTGGAGAAATCCGTTCGGGAAACGGCTGGCGCATCCGAAAGGGATCCCGTCTCCGGGCCCGGGTGGACCACACGGGCCAGCTGGTCCTGGAGGTGGAGATCGTGCACCGGATCCTCCCTACCCTGACCCTGGAGGCCTGGCTGCAGGGGTTTCCCGAGCCCCGGCGGGTCCGTAACACCTACGAGAACCCACCCGGCAGGCGGCAGACCTGGCGCTTTTTGAGGCTTGAACCCGAACTCAAGCCCAGGGAGGTAGACCTCGGGGGGGTGAGCCTCTTCGACTACCACGCTGGCAAGGGCAGGCTCTCGAGCGAGGAACAAGCGGGCCGGGTGGTGCGGGTGGCCGACGACAGCGGCGCGGAATTCTTCCACCTTACGGGGCTCCTCGAGCCTGTGCTGACCCTAGAGGACCTGGTCGAACTGGGCCTCGAGGCCGAGGCTGCCCTTGCCCTCCAGATCGGCCCCGAAGAGCGGTTCTCCCAGGCCCAAAAGACGGCCCGGGGCATTGCCGAAAGGATCTTTGGAGTACCGCGGGCCGAGCCTGTAGTGGCCCAGGCCTACCTGCTGCCCAAGCCCCAGCTCAAGGCCGGCCGGGGGCAACGGATTGGCAAGCCCGCAGACGCTCTCCGCAAGGGAGCCCTTAAGGCGCAGGACGCCACGGTGGGCCTCCTTGTGGTGGAGGGGAAGCCCGAGTGGCCCCAAGCCCTGAGGAAGTCCCTTCAGGACATGGCCCGGGCCAGCGGGGTTAGGCTCAGGTTGGCGGATCCCATCGCGGTGGCCCGTGGGGACCTGCGCGGCCTGGATTTGGCCAGCTCCCTCGACCAACTGGCCCAGCAGGAGGTGGCTGCCCTGCTGGTACAAACCCCACCCCTCACCTGGGAGGAACGCAACCGGCTCAAGCGGGCCTCCCTCCAACGCACCCTTCCCAGCCAGTTCTTTAACCCGCCCCTGGCCGAGCACAAGCTGGACAACATCCTCCTGGGCCTGGCCAGCAAGCTGGGGTGGCGGATGGTGGGGCTAGAGGGCGAATACCCGGCCGAGGTAGCGGTGGGGTTTGACGCGGGCGTGGACGGCTCCCGAAGCCTCCGCTACGGCGGGGCAGCCTGTGCGGTGACCGCGGACGGGGGGCTCCTCTCCTGGATCCTGCCCGAGGCCCAGAGGGGTGAGAGGATCCACGAGGATGTGGTCTGGGGCATGGTTCAGGAGGTCCTGCTCCGCTTCCGAAGGCTCGCAGGCCGCTGGCCCAGGCATGTGCTCCTCCTGCGGGACGGCAAGACCCAAAGGCAGGAGTTCACCCTGGCCCTCGAGGAGCTGGCCAGGAAGGAGATCGGCTACGACCTGGTCTCCGTGAGGAAAAGCAGCGGGGGACGTGTCTACCCGGTGGAGGGGGGCAGGCTGAGGGATGGGCTCTACGTACCCCTGCCCGAGGAGGAGGACAAAGTCTCCTTCCTTCTCCTCACCGCCTACCCGGGTGAGGGCAGGATGAAGGGCACCCCCCGCCCCCTCAAGGTGGTGCACGAGGAAGGGCCCACGCCCGTGGAGGAGCTGGCCCGGCAGATCTACCACCTCTCGCGCCTCTACCCCCCAAGCGGCTACCGCTTCCCCAGCCTCCCGGCCCCCCTGCACCTGGCGGACCGGCTGGTGCGCGAAGTGGGCAGGGTTGGGCTCAGTTCCCTGCACGGCTTGGACCGGGAAAAGCTTTTCTTCGTCTAGGGGACTTTGGGCTCGGGCGATCCCCATCCGCAGGGGGCACCCACCCCCTAAGGACCGATTCGCACAAAAGCCTGGGGGAAGACCTTCTACTACCCGGGCTTCAGCCTGGTGGTCCATCCGCGGCCATGGCAGGAAAACGGGTCGCTCCCGGGGGGATTCGCCGTTTGGGCGAAACCTGGACACCTTTGGGGATGCCGTCTGCGGTGAGGCTCCCGCATAATGGGGGCATGCGGGCAGTGAGCCTCGTACCCTCTGGGACCCTCATGCTGCGGGCCCTGGGGGTGGAGCCCGTGGGGGTGAGCCACTCCTGCCCAAACCCCCACGGCGTCCCGGTGGTTACGGAAGGCCTCATCCCCAAGGGCCTCCCCCAGGGGGAGATCGACCGGCGGGTCCGGGAAGCCTACCAGAGGGGGCTACCCCTCTACCGCATCCGGGGAGAGATCCTGGCCTCCCTGGAACCCGAGCTCCTGGTCACCCAGGGGGTGTGCGAGGTGTGCGCGGTAACCCCTGGGGAGGTGGCGGGGGCCTTGCCCCTCCTGGCCCAGAGGCCCAAGGTGGTGGAGCTCACGGGGGTGCGCCTCGGAGACCTCTTCGCGGACCTCCGCCACCTGGCCCGGGAAGCGGGGGTGGAGGAAAGGGGGAGGCGCCTCGAGGAGGAGCTGCGGAACCAGCTGGCGTGCCTGCCCCCTCCTCCGAAGGTCCGGCCCCGGGTGGTCTTCCTGGAGTGGTTGGACCCTCCCTACCTGGGGGGGCACTGGGTGCCGGAGATGGTGGCCCTGGCGGGAGGGGAGTACCTGGGGCCGGCCCCCGGGGAGGCGAGCCGGCGGGTACCGCCCGAGACCCTCCCCGAGGCCGAAGTGGTCCTTCTGTCCTTTTGCGGTTATTCCCTGGAGGAAGCTGAGCAGGCTGTGACCTCATACCTGGACGCAGGGGGCCCCCTGGCCTCGTACCTCGAGGAGCGCAGGACCTACATCCTGGACGCAGCTCCCTTCCAGGCCCTGACCCACCGGGTGGTGGAAGGTATCCACCTCCTGGCGGGGATCCTTCGGGGAGAAGCCGCGCCCGGGGACCTGGTGAAACCCCTTTAAGGGGTGGCCTCGAGGCCATCCCCTCCCATCCGGGAGTTGCGGCCACCGGTCGTGTAAGGAATTATGTGTAGGAGTTTGTGTATAAAAGGGGGGTACCAGGATTAGGAAGGAGGTACCCCGTGGACCAGGATACCTTGCAGGTGATGCTAAGGGAAGCGCAGGACTTTACCCACATCTCCGTTTCGTGGTAAATCTCCCCTTGCGGGCGCAGCCCGTATCTGGTACCGGGGGTGATCCATGGACATGCTCAAGGTGGCCGAGGCCAGGCTCCAGGAGTTCACGGGCCGTTTTGCGAGCGTTTTCCCCCGATAAGCGCCTCC
>NZ_KB905734.1:40096-65603 GCF_000381045.1 Thermus scotoductus DSM 8553
ATACCACAAAGTCGTCGGCCATGTACCGGGCTTCGCCCGGCTTCCGCTTCCTCCCCGCATTGAAATGCGGGGCATCTGCGAAAGGGGTTCTGTGAAGATGCTTTCGGGCCTCCTCCTTCCCGATGAGGGAGAGGTGCGCCTTTTGGGGAAGAACCCCTTCCGGGAACCCCTCGCTTTGAAGCACCTGGGAGCGGTCCTGGAGGGGAACCGCAACACCTACTGGCGGCTTACTCCCCTGGAAAACCTGGTCTACTTCGGGGTGGCCCGGGGCCTTCGGCTTTCCGCCGCCAGGAAGCGGGCCTTGGAACTCCTGGAGGAGTATGCGCTCCTGGAAAAAGCCCACACGGAGGTGCGCCACCTCTCCCGGGGAATGCAGCAGAAACTGGCCCTCCTCCAGGCCCCAGGAACGGGGCTCTTTGTCCTTTTACCCATGGCCCCAGAAGCCTCCTTAGCCCGGAGCATGCTGGCGGAAGGAGCCCCCCTGGACCCCCTGTTCCTGCTTCTGGCCTTCCTGAACGGCTTCCTCTACCTGGGCCTGGGGCTTTTCCTCTTCAAACAGGCGGTACATCGGGCCAAGAAGCTGGGGCTTTTGCATGGCTATTAGGCTTGTCCTCCTCGCCCTGGGACCCGCCCTGGCCCTGGGCCTGGGACGGTTCGCCTACGCCCTGGTCCTGCCCCTCATGCAAAGCGCCTGGGGGCTTTCCTACGTCCAAGCGGGGATCCTGGGAAGCGCCAACACCCTGGGCTATTTGGTGGGGGCTTTTTTCAGCCACCGCCTCCTGGGCCGGGTGGGCTACCGGAAAGGGTTCTTTCTGGCCCTCCTCCTGCAGGGCCCCATCCTGGCCCTCACGGGGATGGAAAACCTCCCCCTGGTCTTCAGCCTGCGGTTTCTCCAGGGTTTTCTGGGCGCCCTGGTCTTCGTGGGAGGGGCGGCCCTCCTCATGGCCCTGGGTAGCTCCGGGCGATCCCTGGGGATCTACTATGGGGGCGTGGGCCTGGGGCTTCTTCTGGCCCCGTGGCTCCTATGGGGAGCCGCCGAGCCCACGGGGGCCTGGGCCAGGCTGGGCCTGTATAGCCTCCTGCTGGGCCTGCCCGCCCTCCTCTCCTGGCCTCTTCTGAAAGAACCCCCACCCCCCGTCCAGGGCGAGGGAAGCCTCTGGCCCATCCTTCCCCTACTCCTGGCCTACGGCCTTTACGGGGCGGGGTACATCGGCTACATGACCTTCGTGGCGGCGGTGGTGGGGGACTCCCTGGTCCTCTTCGGCCTCCTGGGCCTGGGAGCCCTTCTCACCGGACCCGTCTGGGGGCCCTGGGTGGAGCGGGTAGGGGGGAGAAAAGGGCTTTTCCACGTGCTTCTGGTGCTCTTCCTGGGAAGCCTTCCACCCCTGGCCCTGCACCTTCCCGCCCTAAGCGCCCTCCTCTTCGGCCTCTCCTTCCTGGGGGTGATCACCGCACTCACCCAGGCCTTCCGCACCCTCCTTCCCCCTTCCGCCTGGCCCCGGGCCATGGGGCTTTCCACGGCGGCCTTTGCCCTGGGGCAGGCGGTGGGACCTGCCGTGGCCGGGTTCTTCGCGGAGATGACGGGGCGGGGGGAGGGAGCGCTTTGGGCGGCCAGCGTCCTCCTCTTCCTGGCCCTCCTCCCCACCTGGTCCCGCTCTCAGAAACCGTAAAGGGCCCGGTACTTCTCCTCCAGGTAGGCCAGAAAGGGCCGGGCGCTGGGGGGCGTGCCGGTCACCCGCTCCACCAAGGCCTTGGGGCGGAAGCGGCTACCCTCGGCGTGGATGTTCCTACGGGTCCAGTCCAAAAAGGCATGGAACTCCCCCCGGCGGAACTGGCCCTCGAGGTCCCCAAGCTCCTCCTGGGCCTTTTGGAAGAACTGGGCGGCGTAGAGGTTGCCCAGGGTGTAGGTGGGGAAGTAGCCGAAAAGCCCCCCGGACCAGTGCACGTCCTGCATCACCCCGTCCTTGTAGTCCCTGGGAGCCACCCCCAGGTAGGCCCGGTACTTTTCCGCCCAGGCCCCGGGAAGGTCCTCCAGGGCAAGCTCTCCCCGGAAGAGGGAAAGCTCCAGCTCCAGGCGCACCAGGATGTGGAGGTTATAGGTGACCTCGTCCGCCTCCACCCGGATGAGGGAGAGCTCCACGGCGTTGATGGCCCGGTGGAAGTCCTCCAGGGCCACGTCCCGGAGGCTTGGGAAGTGCTCCTTGGCCCGGGGGAAAAACCGCTCCCAAAAACCCAGAGAGCGGCCCACCAGGTTCTCCCAGGTGCGGCTTTGCGACTCGTGAACCCCCAGGGAGACCGCCTCCCCCCTTGGGGTCCCCCAGTGCTCCTTGGGCAGGCCCTGCTCGTAGAGGGCATGGCCCATCTCGTGCAGGGTGCCGAAGATGCCGGCGTTGAAGAAGTCCTCGAAGTAGCGGGTGGTGATGCGCACGTCCCCGGGGCCGATGGAGATCTCAAAGGGATGGGCAGTGGGGTCCAGGCGGCCCGCCTCGAGGTCGTAGCCGCAGGCGGCGAGAAGCTCGAGGGCAAAGGCCTTCTGGGCCTCCTTTGGGTAGTGGCGGTGAAGGATGCCGGTATCCGGCTTCTTCCCACTTCCCAAAATCCGATCCAAAAGCCCCTGAAGCCCCGCCCTAAGCCCGGCGAAAAGCCCCTCCAGCTCCTTAGCCCGCATCCCCGGCTCAAATCCATCCAAAAGGGCGTCGTAGACCTCCCCATAAGGCGGGTCCCCGGGGGCCACGGGAAGGCTATAGAGGATCTCCGCCTTCTCCTTGGTGAGGGCAAACACCCGGCGCAGGTAGGGCAGAAACCCCTGCCAGTCGTCCCTGGGACGGGCTTCCTCCCAGTAGCTTTCCGCCTCGCTTTGCGCCTGGGCCAGCTCCACCATGAGCCGCTCGGGAATGGCCCGGGTGCGCTCGTAGGCCTGCCGCCACTCCCGGACGTTGACCGCCGCATCGGATAGGGGATCCTGCACCAGGTGGGAGCCCTCCACCGCCGAAAGCCATTCCCCAACCCTGGGGTCGGTGGCCCGCTGGTGGAGGAGGCGGGCCAGGGCGGCCATCTGCCTTGCCCGGTGCTCGTGCCCCTTCTTCGGGATCATGGTGCGCTGGTCCCAGGCGGCAAGGGCGCCTAAAGAGGCCAGGTAGGCGGTTTCCCTCTGAAACTCCAAGAGCTTCTGGTAGGCAGCTTCGGGCGTCACGGGAAAATCCTACACCTCTCCGCCAAAACCCTGTGAAAGCCGGGCCACCGTAGAATGCCCCTATGTGGTCCCTCTTCGCCCTGGTTTTGGGCCTTGTGGTGGGGTCTTTCTTAAACGTGGTGATCCACCGTATCCCCCGGAAGGAGTCCATCGCTTTCCCTCCCTCCCGCTGCCCCCACTGCGGCCACCCTTTGGGCCCCCTGGACCTCGTCCCCGTCCTCTCCTACCTCCTCCTTAAGGGGCGGTGCCGCTACTGCCGAAGCCCCATCTCCCCCCGCTACCCCCTGGTGGAGGCCCTGACCGGGGGGCTTTTTCTCCTGGCCAGCCGCTTTTATCCCCCAGGGGTGGAGGCTTTTTTGGTCTTCGCCTTCCTGGCCTTCTTGGTGGCCCTCTCCTTCCTGGACCTGGACACCTTTGAGCTTCCCGATTCCCTTACCTACGGCCTCCTCTTCCTAGGGCTCCTTTCCGCCTACCTCCTTTCCTTCCCCCGACCCTTTGCCGAGGCCCTGGACGGGGCCTTGATCGCCGCCGGGGTCCTGGGGCTGGTGGCAGGGTACGGAGGGCTTTTCCTGAGGCGCTTCCGCGAGGCCAGGGCGGAGGTGCCCGTGGGACCCCACCAGGTGCACATGGCAGCCCTTTTCGGTGCCCTCCTGGGCCCGGGGGTGGGCATGGCCCTGGCCTTCCTCACCTGGGCCCTTTCGGCCCGCACGGGAAGGCCCGTGGTGCTCCCCGATCGGATCACCCTTCCCCTTCTGCCCTTGGCCTGGCTCCTGGCCCCCTACCTGGGAGCCGACCTCCTCAGCACCTTGAAAGGGTCCTTCCTGGCGGCAGGGGGGTTGGCCCTGGCGGGAGGGCTTTACTGGGCCTTCAAGCCCCAAGGGGAAACGGAGGAAGAGCCCATAGCCATGGGCTACGGCGACGTGAAGCTCCTTGGGGCCCTTGGGGCCTGGCTTGGGCTTTATAGCCTTCTCGCCCTTTTCCTGGGGGTGCTCTTCGGGGCCCTGGTTGGCCTGGCCTTCCGGCAACGGAAAATCCCCTTCGGCCCCTACCTGGCCCTGGGGGGGATTGTGGCTTTCTTCTACGGGGAAGCCTTGTGGCGGGCCTATCTGGCCTGGCTCGGGCTATAGTTAAGGGGATGCCGCTGGACCTCTCTCCCATCCTGGCCCAAAGGCGGAGCGTGCGCCGCTTCAAACCGATGCCCATCCCTGAAGGAGACCTGGAAAAGCTCCTCTTCGCCCTGCAAAGAGCCCCCACCGACGCCAGCGCCCAGCTGTATAGCGCCATCCGGGTCACGGACCCCGGGCTCAGGGACAAGGTGGCCCAGCTTTCCGGTAACCAGGAGCACATCCGCCAGGCAGCGGAGTTTTTCGTTTTCCTGGCGGACGTCCATCGCCTGGAAAGGCTTCTCGCCCACCGGGGGGAAAGGATGGCCTTCTGGCCCAGAACCGCCCTGCACTTTGCCCTCTTGGATGCGGGGCTTGCCGCCAGCTACCTGGCCCTTACCGCCGAGGCCCTGGGCTACGGGGTCTGCTTCATCGGAGGGGTGCTGAACGGGGTGGAGGAGCTCATCAACCTCCTGGAGCTTCCCAGAGGGGTCATCCCCGCGGTGGGCCTGGCGGTGGGCGTTCCGGATGAGGAAGGCCCCCCCAGGCCCCGGCTTCCCAGGAGCCTGGTGGTGCACGAAAACCGGTACCGGCCCTACAGCCCGGAGGACCTCGAGGCCGCCTTCCAGGCCATGGCCCCCTATAGCCGGGTGGGGGACTGGGGAAGGGTCCTGAGGCGGTACTTCGCCCAAGGGGGAACCATGGAGGAAAGGGAGACTTCCTACGGCCGGGCCCTGGCCCGGCAGGGCCTGGACCCGGACCTACCTCCCGGGGCCCCCTTCTACTCCCTGGGCGCCCTGCTGGCGGAGGCCCTGGGGGAAGCCCGGGCCGTCCTTTTCCGCAAGGGGGAGGCTTGGCTGGAGCGAGAAACCGAGGCCTTCCGCGGGGAAGGAAGCCCAGGGGAGGCCCTCCTCACCGCCCTAAGGAAGGCCCGGGGGGAGATGAAGGACTGGCCCTGAACCCCGGCGCAGCCTATCTCAAGGCCTCCTGCACCACCCGCCGGGCACCCCGGTAGGCCTTCTGGTAGAAGGGAGCCTCGAGGCTCTCGATCACCACCCGGCTCCCGTAGCTGCTGGCGTGGGCGAAGACCCCCCGGCCCAGGTAGAGGCCCACGTGGTCTATATCCTTTCCCCCAAAGCTGAAGAAGACCAGGTCCCCCGGGCGCAAGGACTCGGCGGCGGGAAAGGCCTGAAACTGCTCCCGGGTGGTGCGGGGTAGGGCTATGCCCAGCTCGGCGTAGACCTGGGCTACAAAGGCTGAGCAGTCCAGGGAGGTGGGCGAGTTAGCCCCGTACTTGTAGGGCACCCCCAGGTAGCGGAGGACGATCTTGAGAAGCGGGCTTTCCGGGTCGTAATCCTCGCCCACCCTCAGGGGGGATTCCCCCGGGTCACGGGTATGGCCTCCACCCTGGGGCGAGGGAGGGGATTCCGGGGAGGCTTTCCCCCTGGATCCATCCTCCCCCCTGGGGGCCGGGATCCTCAGGGTCTGGCCCACCTTAAGCCCCGGCGTGGAAAACCCGTTGAGGCGCATGAGCTCTTCCACCGTGGTGCCGTAGCGGCGCGCCAGGGAGAAAAGGGTATCCCCGGGGGCCACCACGTGGATGCGCTCCCCCCCTTGGGGAAGCCTGAGCACCTGCCCCGGCTGGATGAGGAAGGTATCCAGGCCATTGAGGCGCATGAGCTCCTCCACCGTGGTGCCGTAGCGCCGGGCGATGGAGAACAGGGTATCCCCTGGGGCCACGGTGTGCGATAGGGCAGGCCCTTCCAAAGAGCCCCCTTGGGGAGAGCTCACCTGGGCCAGGGCCCAGGGGAAAAGCAAACATAGGACCGCCAGGGCCAACCTGCGGGGCATGGCCCCATTCTACAGGAGGAAGCGCCCCTTGGCCTTTTCCCGGGGGTGTGCTACAATCCCGGAAGGCGGGGGCCGTTAGCTCAACTGGCAGAGCACCGGTCTCCAAAACCGGGGGTTGGAGGTTCGAGTCCTTCACGGCCCGCCAGAATGGCCCTTCGGGGCCTTTTTTTACTCCCTTTGGGTGGAAAGCGAACATGGAAGGGTACGAGGTCCTCATCGTGGGCGCGGGCTTTGCGGGAAGCGAGGCCGCTTACCGCCTGGCGCAGAAGGGGGTGCGGGTGGGCCTCCTCACCCAGAGCCTGGACTCGGTGATGATGCCCTTTTTGCCCCCAAAGCCCCCTTTCCCGGAGGGGAGCCTCCTGGCCCAGGTCTACCACCCGGCCGATCCCCGGCTTTGGGCCTTCCACGCCCGGGCCAAGTACCTTCTGGAGAGGGAACCCAACCTACATCTTTTCCAGGCCACCGCCACGGAGCTCCTCCTCGAGGGGGATAGGGTGGTGGGGGTAGCCACCTGGGAAGGCCCCCCCGCCAAGGCCCCCCGGGTGGTGCTGGCCGTGGGAAGCTTCCTGGGGGCCAGACTCCGCATGGGAGAGGTGGAAGAGGAAGCAGGCCGGCTCTCCGAGGCCAGCTACCCGGACCTCTTCCTCCACCTCCAGGCCCTGGGCTTCCGCTTCCTGAAACGGGAAAGGGAGGTACCCCAAACCCCGGGAACCCCTGGCTACACCGTCAGCTACCAGGCCTTCCATCCGGAGGAATGGGAGGAGGCCACCTTCCGTCTAACCAGGCTCAAAGGGCTTTACGCCGTGGGCCTTTGCGTGCGGGAAGGAGAGTATGCCCTCATGAGCCAAGAAGGCCTGCGCCTGGCGGAGCACCTTCTCCATGAGCTTGGGTAGGGGCTTTTCCCCCGGATCCACAAGCTGTTCCCTTCGGGAAGCCGCCCCTTCCCCATCCCAAGGAGCCACGTACACCCCCACCCGCAGCCTGCGGTGGGTGAGGGTGTGGTGCACCTCCCCGGCGAAGCGGGGATCCACCCCAAAGCTTCGCACCCTCCGGGGAAGTTCCTCCTGGGGAAAGAGCGGCACCCCGTAAAGCCCGGCGAAACGCCCTTCCAGCCTCTCCAGGTAAACCCCTTCCCTCCCCCAAAGGACCAGGGCCGCCAGGGCTTCCTCCCGCACTTTTCGCCTCCTGGCCCCTGGGTAACGCCCCGGGTCCACCCGCCCCTGGCACAAGGGGGCGACGGGGCACTTCGGGCAAAGGGGCCTCCGGGGTAGGCACACCGTGGCCCCCAGGTCCATGAGGGCTTGGTTCCACTCCCCCGAGGCTTCCCCTTGGGGCAGAAGGCCTTGGGCCAGGTTTCGAAGCATCCTGGGGGCAGGGTTTTCCAGGGCAAAAACCCGGGAAAGCACCCGCCTCACGTTCCCGTCCACCGCCGCTACCCTTTCCCCAAAGGCCAGGGAGGCCACCGCCGCCGCCGTGTACGGACCCAGGCCGGGAAGCTTAAGAAGCTCGGCGTAGCTGCGGGGCAGGGCCTCCACCTCCTGGGCCAGGCGGTGGAGGTGAAGGGCCCGGCGGTAGTAGCCCGCTCCCTGCCAGGCCTTAAGCACCTCCTCCAAGGAAGCCTCCCGCAAGGCCTTCAGGGTAGGGAAACGGGCAAGGAAGCGGTGGTAGTAAGGGATGGCCTGGGCGGTGCGGGTTTGTTGGAGGAGTACCTCGGCCACCAGGATGCGGTAGGGGTCCTTCTCCCCCCGCCAGGGAAGGGAGCGGGGGTTTTCCCGGTACCAGGCGAGCAGAGCTTCCTGAAACTTCTCCATGCTCAGTGGACCCCGAAAAGCCTTCGGTGCTCCACCATGAGACAACGATCGGCCACCACAGGAATGCCCGCTTCCTTTAACGCCTCTTCAAAGCCCGGATGGCGGATGCCGGTCTGCAGCCACACCAGGCCCGGCCTCAGGGCCAAGACCTCCGGCAGGTGGGCCAAGAGGGCCTCCGGAGGGCGGAAGACCTCCAGGATATCCACGGGTTCGGCAATCTCCTTCAGGCTCGCCACCACCCGCATCCCGAAAAGCTCTTCCCCGGCAAAGCGAGGGTTAACGGGCAGGATGCGGTACCCCTTCTCCCAGAGGTACCGGGGCACGTAGTGGGCGGGGCGGGAAGGATCCTTGTGAGCCCCAAGGACGGCTATGGTCCGCGCCCGGCTTAGGTAAGCTTTGAGTTCCTGGTCGCTCATGGCCGGTAGTCCAGGGGCCTCAGGTAAAACTCCCCGATGGCCGTGGAGGAAAGGAGGGCCACGGTGGGAAGGGCCCGCTTCCAGTGGGTGCGGTTTACCCGCTCCTTAACCCGCCCTATCTCCTCCTGGGTGTAGCCCAGGCTCTCTATGTAGGCATCGGGGTAGCCCTTCAGATAATGCTCCAGGATCACATCCGCCCGAAGGTAGCGCACCCCTAGATCGGCCTCGTCCGTCTGCCCCGGGACGAGGTCAGCGGTGGGGGGTTTCTTCACCACGGGCTCGGGCACGCCCAGATACTCGGCAAGCCGCCAGACCTGGGTCTTGTAGAGGTCCCCCAAGGGGTTCACGGGGGGAGTGTCGTCCCCGTGCCAGGTATAGTAGCCGAAAAGCCTTTCCGTCTTGTTGCCCGTGCCCAGGGGCAAGGCTTGGTAGGCCTGGGATTTGTCAAAGAGCACCATCATCCGCGCCCGGGCCATGAGGTTGCCCTTGCGGTGGGGGGTGAGGTCCGGGGTCATGGCGGCATAGCCCTCCACCATGGGGGTAATGTCCACCTCCTCCAGGTCCACCCCGAAGGTTTCCGCCACCAGGTAGGCGTGCTCCCGGGAAAGGGGGCTGGAGTCCCGGTGGGGAAGGAAAAGGGCATGGACTTGCTTTCGCCCCAGGGCCCGCACCGCCAGGGCCAAGGTGGTGGCGGAGTCCACCCCTCCGGATACCGCCACGATGGCCTTCTCGTAGCCCCGCCAGGCCAGCTCCTCCCGGATAAACCGGGTGAGGAAGTCCGCCACCAGGGGCCAGTTGAGCTCCAGGCTTTCCTGGGCTTTGGGCGCCTGAACGATCCTCATCCTCTCTCCTTTCCAAGAACCCTCTCCAGGTCCGGGAGAAGAAGGGGAAGGGCCGCCTCGAGGTCCGAAAGGAGGGGGCTGTCGTAGCGCACCGGGGGAATCCGCCCGGGGTCCAGGTCAAAGAGCAAGGCCGCCTCCTCAAAGAGGGGGGCCTCGGCCAGGATGCGCCCCTCCGGCCCCACCGCCAGACTTCCCCCGCTCATCCCCTTCCCCCCCTCAAACCCCACCAGGCTGGAGAGCACCACGTACACCCCGTGCTCCGCCGCCACCGCCCGGGCCAGAGTGCGCCAGCGCTCCACGTTCTCCGGGCGTTCCCCCTGGAAGCCCCTGGCCGGGCTTGCCGCCGGCACGTAGATGGCCTCCGCCCCATCCAAGGCGGCAATGGCCGCGGTGATGGAGTGCCAGAAGTCCTCGCAGATGAGGATGGCCACCCGGCCGAAACGGGTGTTAAAGGCCTCCACCTGCCTGCCCCGGGCCAAGTAGCGCTCCTCGTCAAAAACCCCGTAGGTGGGCAGGAAGACCTTGCGGTGCACGTGAACCACGCGGTGGGGAAGCTCGAGGTAGGCGGCGCTGTTGTAATAGGCCCCCTCATCCCGCTCATAGAAGCCCACCACCACGTCCAAAAGCCCCTCCCACCCCACGGCCCGGTGCACCCCTGAAAGGAGCTCCAAAAGCTCGTGGCGGGTCAGGGCCAGTTCCCGCACCCCTCCCTGCAGGAAATACCCGGTCAGGGCGGCCTCGGGAAGGACCACCACCTCGGGGGCATGGGGACGGAGGGCCTCGAGGCGCTCCGCCAAGCGGGCCAGGTTCTCCTTAACCCTGGCCTTCTCCGGACGAAACTGCAAGATGGCGTGCCGAATCACGGATCTAGCCTACACCCCCATGAACCGTAGCGCTGGGCTCCAGGTAAAGCCTGGGGTCCGCCTCCGGGAAGGGGTTATCCCGCTCCTCCAGGGCCTTAAGCTCCTCGGGGGAAACCCCTCGGAGGAGCTGAAAGAAGGCCTCGGCGTGCCCCTGGTAACGTTCCTTGGCGTATTCCACCGCCTGGGCGGTGTCTATGAGGAAGGGCCAGTCGGAGGCCTCGAGGAGAAGAAGCTCCCGCATGGCCTGCTGGAGCACCCTGGAGGGCAGGTTGCCGTGGCGCACCGCCTCCCGCATGGCCCCTTCCGCCCGGTACACCGTGCGCCAGTAGTCCCAGGTGGCCTCGTTGAGCCAGACCCTATGGTCCCCACCCCGGCCCCAGGAACCCTCAGGCAGAGCCGTGCGCACCGCCTTGCCCTGGACCGCCTCCTTCGCCGTCACCGCCTGCGCCCCCCTCCTTTGGGCCAGAAGCCTCAGCACCTCCTCCAGCCAAGCCACCCCCTCGTACCACCAGTGGCCGAAGAGCTCGGCGTCGTAGGGGGCCAGGATCACCCCATCCGGGTGCTCCCGGGAAAGCCGCTCTACCAAATCCACGAAGTGAACGGCATGCTCCTTCACCTTGAGAAAGGCCGCCTCGGGATCGTAGGGCGCCTTGGCCGAGAGGTCCGCCTGGCGGTGGGTCACCCGCCAGTGGTGGAGGCCGGAGATGGGGTCCTTGCGGTGGAACTCCCGGTAAAGCCCCTCCCCCGGGTAGCCATAGTCGGCGCTCCAGACCTGCACGGAGGTCTCCAGGTTGCGGGCCAAAACCCTCAGGCCCGACTCCAGCTCGTGGACGTAGTAGGTGGCCTCAGCGCTTTCCACCGGACCCAAGGAGGCCTCCCCGTAAGGGGAAAGGGGCCTTCCCCCCTGGACCAGGTGGGCGTCCACGAAGGTGTAGCGGATCCCCGCCCGCATGAGAAACTCGTCTACCCCCGGCCTGACCCCTTCCGGGGCCCCCTCCACAGGGGGCTTCCAGGGGCCCCTGGGCCGGTAGGCCATCTCGGGAAGCCAGTAGCCCGTGGGGTCCTTGGCGAAGTGGCGGCGGTAGGTGATCACCCCGGTTTTGATCTGGGCCCAAAGGGCCTCGTCGTAGCCCAGAAGCGGGGAGTAGCCGTGGGTGGCGCTGGAGGTGAGAAGCTCCACCTGGCCCCGGTCCTGGGCCCGGCGGAAGGCGGCAAGGAGGTCCCCCCTCAGGTGGTGGAAGTGATCCAGGGTGAGTTCCCAAAAGGCCACCTGGTGGCGGGCGCTGGCCTCGAGGTCCGTCCCCTGGTAACGGAGATAATCCCCCTGGGCCCGCTCCAGCCGATCCCTGGCATACGCCCAAAAGCCTTCCCTCACCTTGGCATCCGTCAGCTGCTCCGCCAGGATGGGGGTGATCCCCAAAGTAAAACGGGCCTCCACCCCTTCGGCATAAAGCCTCTCCAGGAGCCTAAGAAGCGGCAGATAGGTTTCCGCCATGGCCTCGTAGAGGGTTTCCTCCCCAAAGGGCCACATCCCATGGGAGCGCACGTAGGGGAGGTGGGCGTGGAGGACCAGGGCAAAGCGCGCCATGGGTCTAGCGTACCACGGTGCCTTCCCCGGCCAGGGCCCGCCTTATGGGGTCTTCCACCCGGGCATCGGCGAAAATGACCCGCTTCACTCCCCCCTTCACCGCCTCCACCGCCCCCATCACCTTCCGCTTCATCCGCCCCTGGGCCAGGGAAAGGTACTCGGGGTCCTCCACCCTATCCACGGGAATTTCCCGCACCAGGCTGGCCTCATCGGGGTAACGGGCCAGAAGGCCCGGCACGTTGGAGAGGTACACCAGGGCCTCCGCCTGGTAGGCCGTGGCGAGAAGGGCCGCCACCTGGTCCCCGTCGGTATTGATGGCCTCGCTTTCGTAGCTGATGGCGGGAGGGGTGATGACCGGGAGATACCCCGCCCCCAGGAGAAGGTCCAATAGATCCCGGTTCACCCGCTCCACGGTGCCCGTGTAGTCCCCGCGGTGGATCTTGATCTTTCCGTCTTCCACATACTTCACCGCGGTCTTGCGGCGGCCCTCCAGAAGCCTTCCATCCAGCCCGGAAAGCCCCAGGGCGTTGGCCCCTTCCCTTTGCAAAAGCTCCACCAGGCGCTTGTTCACCAGGCCGCAGTAGACCATCTCAAAGATCTCCAGGGTCCTGCGGTCGGTGAGGCGGCTCACCTGCCCCCCGGGGTGGGTGAGGAACCGGGGCGGGTGGCCCAGGGCCTCCGCCACCTTGTTGGTTTCGGCGCTCCCCCCGTGGACCAAAAGAAGCCTCACCCCCTCCTTCCACAAGGAGGCGGCATCCCTGGCCACCGCCTCGTAGTTGATGCCCTCGGCGCCCCCTACCTTGACCACGATCACGGCAACCCCCCTTGCCCCTACGGGTGCAGTCCCGGGAAATCCAGGCCCAGGGTCTCGGGCCAACCCATGCGGAGGTTTAGGGCTTGCAGGGCATGCCCGGCGGTACCCTTCACCAGGTTGTCGATGGCGGTCATCACCACCAGCCTCCCCGTGTCCTCCTCCAGCTCAAAGCCGATGTCCGCATAGTTGGTGCCCTGGACGAAGCGGGGGTCGGGATAGCGGTGAATGCCCTTTTTCTGCTTGACGATACGGATGAAAGGCTCACCCCCATAGGCCTCCCGGTACGCCTGCCAGACATCCCGCTCGCTCCAGCCATCCTGCAAAAAGGCCTGGGCGGTCATGAGGATGCCCCGCACCCGGTCGGTGGCGATGGCGGTGAGGTGCACCTCGGGCTTGCCGGGAAGGTTCTCCACCACCTCGGCGGTGTGGCGGTGGCCCGTGGGCTTGTAGACCCGGATGGAGCCGGCCCGCTCGGGATGGTGGCTGGCAGGGCTGGGCTCGGCCCCCGCCGCCGAGGTGGAGATGAGGAGGGTGACGAAGATGGGTCCGGGCTTCAGCACCCCTCCTTTAAGGAGGGGGTACAGGCCCAGAAGCGTGGCGGTGGCGTTGCACCCGGCCCCCGCCATCCAGTCCGCTTCCTTAAGCCTCTCCCGGTAAAGCTCGGGCAGGGCGTAGACAAAGCGGCCGAGAAGCTCGGGCCTGGGATGCTCCCCGTAGTACTTGCGGTAGAGGTCCAGGTCCTTAAGGCGGAAGTCCGCGGAAAGGTCGATGAGGATGGGGGCTAGATCCGCATAGCGCTCAAACTCCTGGGCGAAGACCCCGTGGGGCAGGGAAAGCACCAGGATGTCGGCGGGCTCCAGCTTTTCCGGGGGGATGAACTTCAGGTTGGTTCTCCCCCTCAGGTTGGGATGGACGAAGGCCACGGGCTCGCCGGCAAAACGCCTCGAGGTCACCTGCTTCACCTCGAGGTGAGGGTGGGAAAGAGCCAGACGCAAAAACTCCCCCCCGCATACCCCGAGGCCCCCACGATGGACAAGGTCTTTTTCCCGGCGCTCATGAAGCCGTCCTCCCTTGCTCCCACGTGTACCGGAGGATCTCCCCCGGGATGTCCACCCCCGTGGTGTGCACGGAGTTCTTGAACTCCATGGTGTGGTTCACCTCGTTCACCAAAAGGCCCCGCTCGGACTCAAAGAGGTCGATGGCCACCACCCCGCCCCCCACCGCCTGGGCCGCCCGCACGGAAAGCTCCGCGATCTCCGGGGTTACGGGGCAGTTTTCCGCCTGCCCTCCCCGGGCGGTGTTGGTGATCCAGTGCTGGCTCCTCCGGTAGATGGCGGCGATGGCCCGATCCCCCACCACGAAGACCCGTATGTCCCGCCCCGGCTTCCTCACGTACTCCTGCAGGTAAAGGAGCTGGTGCTGAAACCCCCCCAGAACCTCCTTGTGCTCCAGGATGGCCTCGGCGGCCTCCCGGTCGGTGATCTTGGCGAGAAGCCTTCCCCAGCTCCCGATCACCGGCTTCAGCACCACGGGATAGCCCCATTCCTCCATGAGCTTCAGGGCCTCCTCCGCA
This sequence comes from Thermus scotoductus DSM 8553, assembly GCF_000381045.1. Taxonomy (GTDB): domain Bacteria; phylum Deinococcota; class Deinococci; order Deinococcales; family Thermaceae; genus Thermus; species Thermus scotoductus. The sequence goes on from NZ_KB905734.1 coordinate 54,151, forward strand.
TCGGTGAGGAGGGCCGTTCTGGGCTGGGGCAGGCCATGGCGCTCCAGGGCCACGCTGGTGGCCCACTTATCCCCACAGGTTTCCATGACCTCGGGCCGGTTCACCACGGGGATGCCTAAGGCGGTGAGGTAACGGGCCACGGCCAGGCCCCGGGTCTGGCTGACGCAGCGCTCCAGGGCCACCGTGACCTCCTCCAGCTCCTTGGGCCTCTCCCCCAGGACCAGGCGCAAGGCGGGAACATAGACCTTCCTGTAGGGAATGCCCAGGGCCTCAGCCCTCTCAAAGAGCATCTTCTCGTCGGGGCGGATGCGGTCGTACAGGATGGCCAGCATGGCGATGGCTCTTCCCCTTCCAGGAATCCCCGGACCGGGCTGAAGCCCGGCCCAGGGCCTCGAGGCTCCCTACCCTAAGGGGATGGCCTCACTCTCCCCAGTCCTCCGCCTCCTCCGGGGCGGGCTCCAGGCGAAGGGGGTCCAGCCCCACCACCTCCAGCTCCGCGCCGCAGTCCTCGCACACCACAAGTTCCCCCAACTCGGGGTTTGCCAGGGTCAGCTCCGCACCGCATTCAGGGCAAGTGGCTACCATTCCTCGTCCTCCTCGTCCACTTCACTCCAGTCAGGGACAAACCGAAAGCCGCACTCCGGGCACTCCACCTCTTGGCCTCGATCCTCCTCGGATACCTCGAAGGTATAGCCGCAACGGGGGCAGTCCACGAAGAAGGCCTCGAGGCCCTCCTCCGTCACCTCCACCTCAAGAGGATCCAGGGAGACCACCTCCAGAAAGGCCCCGCAAGCCTCGCACTCCAGCACGTCCCCTACTTCCAGGGTCTCCACGTCCTCGGCCAGCACCACGCTGGCCTCGCCGCACACCGGGCAGGTGATCTCCAGGTCCTCCATAAACCCCAGTCTACTCTCCCGGGAAGTGACCATACTTCTTGTAGTAGTCCAGCAGGGAACCCTCCCTCAAAGCCTCCAACAGGAAGGGCGGCGGGGGACGAAGGGCAAAGCGCTCTCCTCCCCGCACCAGAACCCCCGTTTCCAGATCCAGGTCCACCGTATCCCCGTCCTCTAGCGCATCCACCACCTCCTCCGACTCGAAGGGAATGATCCCCAGGTTCACCAGGTTGCGGAAGAAGATGCGGGCGTAGCTTTTGGCGATGACCGCCCGAATGCCCAGCTTGCGCAAGGCCTCGGGAGCGTACTCCCGGCTACTGCCAAGCCCCGCGTTCCTCCCAAAGACCAAGATGTCCCCCGGCCTCACCTCCTTGGCGAACTCGGGCCGCAGGTGGGCGAAGGCGAAGGTGTGGAACCGGTCCTCCCCCACCATGAAAGGCGCGTACTTGCCGGGAAGGATGTCGTCGGTGTTGATGTGGTCGCCAAACTTCCAAACCCTAGGCATGGGCTTCCTCCTGAGGCAAAGAGGCTAGGTCCTCGGGGGTGGCGATATACCCGGCCACGGCGCTGGCCGCCGCCACGCGGGGGCTTGCCAGGTAGATCTCGGCGTCGGGAGCCCCCATCCGCCCCCGGAAGTTGCGGTTGCTGGTGGACACGCACACCTCCCCCGGGGCCAAAACCCCCATGTGCCGCCCCATGCAAGGACCGCACCCAGGGGTGCCGATGGTGGCTCCGGCCTCCAGCAGGGTGAGCAGGGTGCCATCCCGGGTGGCCTCCTCCAAAACCTGGGAGCTTGCGGGAATCACCAAAAGGCGCACCCCGGGGGCCACCTTCTTCCCCTTTAACACCTCGGCGGCCGCCCTCAGGTCCTCGAGGCGCCCATTGGTGCAAGTGCCGATGAACACCTGGTCCACCCGCTTGCCCCGGACGGCGGCCACCTCCTGCACGTTGTCCACGTAGAAGGGTACGGAAACCCTGGGAGAGAGGGTGGAAAGGTCGATCTCCACCTCCCGGGCATACCGGGCGTCGGGGTCGGGGTAGAGCCACTCGGGCACCCGGTAAAGATCCAGGATCTCCCCCGAGGGCACCACCAGCCCCGCCTTGGCCCCAGCCTCCACGGTGAGGTTGGCCAGGGTCATGCGCTCACCCCGGCTCAAGGACTCCGCCCCGTCCAGGAGGTGGATCTCCACCGCCATATAGGTGGCCCCCTCGGCGGTGAGGAGGCGCACCATCTCGAGGGCCGCGTCCTTGGCGGTAACCCCCTTGGGAAGCCTCCCCCGGAAGGTCACCTTGACGCTTTCCGGCACCCTGAACCAGGTGCGGCCGCTGGCGGCGGCCAGGGCGATATCCGTGGCCCCCATGCCCGTGCCGAAGGCCCCCACTGCCCCGTAGGTGGTGGAGTGGGAGTCCGACCCCACCACGATCCAGCCCGGCTGGGCCAGACCCTCCTCGATGAGCACCTGGTGGCACACGCCTCTTCCCACGTCAAAGACCCGGATGCCGTGCTTCCTTCCCCATTCCCGGATCTCCTTCTGGGCCTTGGCCACCTCGAGGTTGGCTGCCGGGGCCACGTGGTCGATGACAATGGAAACCCTTTCCGGGTACCGGGGGGTGGCCTCCAGGTAAGCCAGGCGCTTGAAGAAGCTTCCGGCGATGGAGTCCACCACCATCACCTGGTCCACCTCCACCACCACCAGCTCCCCGGCCCGCACCTCTCTTCCCGCCTTCCTGGAAAGTATCCTTTCCGCCAAGGTCATGCCCATGCCCGCCTCCTATACTGAGGGTATGACCTACACTGCCCTCGTCTACGAAGACCCTGAAACCCCGGGCACCTGGATCGCCGAGTTCCCCGCCATCCCTGAAGCCCATTCCTTTGGCCGGACCCCCGAGGAAGCCTTGGCCCACGCCAAAGAAGCCTTGGAGCTGGTACTGGCCTACCTGAAGGAAACAGGCCGCCCTCTTCCCCCAGACGTCCGCACGGTGCAGGTGGGGATAGATGCCGCCTAGACCCGAGGAAGTGGCCAGAAAGCTTCAGCGCCTGGGGTTTGTGGAGCGCATGGCCAAAGGAGGGCATCGGCTTTATGCCCACCCCGATGGCCGGATAGCCGTGATACCCTTCCACAGCGGAGAGCTTCCCAAGGGCACCTTCAAAAAGATCCTGAAGCAAGCCGGCCTCACCGAGGAGGAGTTCCGAAACCTTTAGCCTCATGCCGTGATCCACTCCCTTAAGATGCGGTCCAGCTCCTCGAGGGTAAGCTCCCCCCGGTCCGCCAGGGCCTTGATGTGCTGGGTGATGCGGGCCAGCTCCTCCTCCCCGTAGTGCAGGCCAAGCTCCTCCGCCCGCGCCTTGATGGCATGCCGGCCCGTGAGCTTGGAGGCGATGATGAGCTTGCGCTTCACCCCAAAGACCTCCGGCGGATAGGGCTCGTAGGACTCGGGGTTGATGTAGATGGCCTTGAGGTGCATCCCCGCCTTGTGGCTGAAGGCGGTTTCCCCGGTGATGTAGTTGTTGAAGGGGATCTCTATCCCCACCATCCGGGCCACCATGCGGTCCAGCTCGGGAAGCATCTCCAGCTTGTACTTCCGGCGCACGTACTCGGGTTGCAGGGTGTACATGCGGGCCAGAAAACCCCCTAAAGGGGTGATCCCGTTCCGCTCCCCGATCCCCAGGATGGTGGTGTCCACATGGGTGGCCCCCGCCTCTATGGCCTCAAAGGCATTGGCGATGGCGCAGCCCGTGTCGTTGTGCCCGTGGAACTCTATGTCCACGTGGGGGCCCACCACCCGCCTGACCTCCCGCACCAGGGCGAAGACCTGCCTGGGGGTGGCGATGCCCACGGTATCCGCCAGACCCACCCGGTCCACATAGGGGGCGATGGCCTGGTAGATCTCCAAAAGATCGTGCTCATCGGAGCGGAAGGTGTCCTCGGCGGAGAAGCGCACCTCCACGTGGGGGGCCTTCTCGCGGATGTAGCCAATGACCTCCTTAGCCTCCTCGATGATCCGGGGGATATCCCGCCCGTGGGCGGCCCTGAGGTACTTGCTGGTACCGAAAAGGAGGTCTATGCCCTGCACCCCGGTTTCCACCGCCACCTTGGCCGCATCCAGCCGGGTCTGGATGTGGGTCACCACCTTGGCCCTCAGGCCCAAGGAAGCCAGGACCTCCGCATCCTTGCGGGACTGGGGGGAGGCCATGGGGGTAGTGACCTCGATGTACTCCACGCCGAACTCGTCCAGGGCCTTGGCGATATCCACCTTGTCCTGGGTGGAAAAGTTGGCCCTTTCAAACTGCTCCCCTTCCCTTAAGGTGGAATCGATAATCTTCCATTCCCGCATGCGCCCCTCCCCAAAAAGAAAACCGGCCCGAACTCGGGCCGGGGGATAAGGAACCCTTAGGGGCTACCCTACCCCCCGGCGGCCGAGTTTTTTCTCAAGGGCCAGCATCTTGCCTGTAAGGGTATACGAAACCCTCCTTTTTGTCAACGCCCAAACCGCCTTTCGCGGGCCTGGTAGCTCCTCAGAGCCCTCAAGAAGTCGATCTTCCGGAACTCCGGCCAGAGCACGTCGGCGAAGTAGAACTCGGAGTAGGCCGACTGCCAAAGGAGGAAGCCGGAAAGCCGGATCTCCCCCGAGGTGCGGATGATGAAGTCGGGATCGGGAAGGCCTGCGGTGTAGAGGTGGCGGGCGATGTCCTCAGGGGTAAGCCCCTCCGCAAGCTCCTTGAGGGAAAGGCCCCTTTCCCAAGCCTCCAGAAGAAGCCTCTTCACCGCGTCCACGATCTCCTCCCGCCCCCCGTAACCCAAGGCGATATTCAGCACCATGCCCTGGTGGTGCTGGGTCTTGGCCTCGAGGCGCTCCAGCGCCCTCAGGACCTCCTCGGAGAATCCCTCCCGCCGCCCGATGAAGCGCACCCTCACCTGGTGCTCCAGGATGCGGTGGTCCTCCGCCATCCTTTCCGCCTCCCGCACGAAAAGGCGCATGAGCTCCTCCACCTCCTCGGGGGGGCGCTTGAAGTTGTCCGTGGAGAAGACCCAGACCGTCACGGTTTTTATGCCCATCTCCAGGCACCATTCCAGGACCTCGTAGGCCTTCTGGACCCCGAACTCGTGCCCCTTCACGGGGGATAACCCCAAGGCCCTGGCGTAGCGGCGGTTCCCATCCAGGATGAGGCCTAGGTGCTTGGGAACCGGGCCTCCTTTCACCTCCTTAAGGAGGCGCTTTTCGTAAAGCCAGTAGAGGGGCCGGGTGAGGGAAAGGAGGCGGCGGACCATACCCTTTCCACCCTAAGGCGGGAGGATGAGAAAGGGAAGGCCCTAGGCCAACTACCGGTAAAGCTCCCGGGCGATGATGTGGCGCTGGATCTCCGAGGTGCCCTCGTAGATCTCCGTCACCTTGGCGTCCCGGTAGTAGCGCTCCACCCGGTAGTCCCGGTGGTAGCCGTAGCCCCCCAGGACCTGCACTGCCTCCCGGGTCACCTCCACCGCCACGCTGCTGGCGAAGAGCTTGGCGGTGCTGGCCTCGAGGGTGAACCGCTCCCCGGAATCCTTTTTCCTGGCGGCCTCCAGCACCAAGGCCCGGGCGGCGGCGATTTTCACGTGCATGTCAGCGATCTTGAAGGCAATGGCCTGGTGCTCCCGGAGTTTCCTGCCGAACTGCTCCCTCTCATCGGCATAGGCCTTGGCGATCTCAAAGGCCCCCCGGGCGATGCCCACCGCCTGGGCCGCCACCCCGACCCTGCCCGAATCCAGGCCCGCCAGGGCGTAGGCCAAGCCCCTTCCCTCCTCCCCCAGAAGGTTCTCCTCCGGGACGAAGACCTCCTCGAGGCGAACCTCGGCGGTGTGGGCGGCGTGGAGGCCCATCTTCGCCTCCGGGGGGCCAAAGGAAAGGCCCGGGGTGTCCTTTTCCACCAAAAAGGCGCTGATGCCCTTCTCGCTCCGGGCCATGACCACGTAGAGGTGGGCCTGGCCTGCGGAGGTGATCCAGCTTTTCAGGCCGTTCAGCACGAAACCCCCGGGCACCCTTCTGGCCTCCGTGCGGATGCTGGCGGCATCGGAACCCGCCTGGGGCTCGGTGAGGCAGAAGGCCCCGATCCACTCCCCCCGGGCCAGGGGCACCAGGTACTTTCTTTTTTGCGCCTCGGTGCCGAAGCGAAGCAGCATGTACTGGGGAAGGCCGCTGGTCACCGAAAGGACCACGGCCACGCTGGGATCGGCGGCGGCAATCTCCTCGAGGGCCAGGGCCCAGGTTACGGAGTCTAACCCCACCCCTCCCCATTCCTCCGGGGTGGTCATGCCCAAAAAGCCCAGCTCCGCCAAGGCCTTTAGCTGGGGCCAGGGGTATTCCCCCGTGCGGTCGTACTCCGGGGCCATGGGGTAAAGGACCTCCTTGGCCACCTGGCGCACGGTGTCCAGGAGCAACTTCTGCTCGAGGGTCGTTACCACCTTTTCTATCGTAACATTGCAGAGGCGCAGGAAAACGTCACATAGTCAGACGGCTCCTCCCCCCTTGCTTGCCTCAAAGGAGCTCCAAGGAGCCTGCCCAGCCTCGGCCCGGCTTTTCCCAAAATGGGACCTAGGCCCCCTCACCCCAGCGGGGAGCCCGTTCGGCGCTCAAGCCCAGGTGGTCCAGGATGCGCTGGGTGATGAAGCCCAAAAGGTCCCGGATCTCCTTGGGTCGGTGGTAGAAGCCAGGGCTCGCCGGGAGGATCAAGGCTCCGGCCTCCGTCGCCTGCACCATGGCCCTAAGAGTGGGAAGGGGCAGGGGAGCCTCCCGGGGCACCAGGATCAGGGGGCGCCGTTCCTTCAGGTGCACGTAGGCCGCCCGGGTGAGGAGGGTATCCGCCAGGCCCAGGGCGATCTTGCTAAGGGTGGTGGCGGAACAGGGCACCACCACCATGCCCTGGGTACGGAAGGAACCCGAGGCGATGGGGGCACCGAGGTCGCCGTCCTTGTACACCCGGCTGGCCAAGGGGTAGAGGTCCTTCGGGCTCAGGCCCATCTCCTCCCACAAGACCCGTTTGGCCCCCTGGCTTAAGACCAGGTGCACCTCGGCAAGGCCCTGCAGGGTTTCCAAAAGGTCCAGGGCGTAGGGCATGCCGCTCGCCCCCGTCAAGCCCACCACCACCCGGGGAAGTTCCGCCATGGCTTCCATGCTATCCCCTATTCCGAAGGCTTCCCGTGGTTTCCCATGCAAAAACCCCAGGCCCTTTGGGCCTGGGGGGCACCCCGTGGAAGCGGAGGGTTACTTGAGCTCCACCACCGCGCCCACGGCCTCGAGCTTCTTCTTGATCTCCTCGGCCTCGGCCTTGGGGATGCCCTCCTTGATGGGGCCCCCCTTCTCGGCCAGGTCCTTGGCCTCCTTGAGGCCCAGGCCGGTGATGGCGCGAAGCTCCTTGATGACCTCCAGCTTCTTGGCCCCGGCGTCCTTGAGGATCACGTCAAACTCCGTCTTCTCCTCCACGGGAGCCGCGGCCTGGGCCGCAGCAGGAGCCGCCGCCACCGCCACCGGGGCCGCCGCCGTCACGCCCCAGGTCTCCTTGAGCACGTCGATGAGCTGCTTGAGTTCCAAAACCGTAGCCTGAGAAAGCTCTTCCTTAATGCGTTCGATGTCCAAAGCCATCTTCCACCTCCTATGCCGCCTTCTTCTCCGCGTACGCCTCCAGGATGCCTACCAGCTCGCGGGCCACACCGCCCAGGACCCCCACCAGCTCCGCCATGGGCGCCTGCAAGACGCCCAAAAGCTCTGCCCTGAGTTCGTCCATGGTGGGAAGCTCCGCCAGGGCCACCACGTCCTTGGCCGAAAGCACCTGGCCCTGCAAAAGCCCGCCCTTAGCCTCAGGGATGCCCTTGGGGTTCTTCTTGGCGAACTCCGAAAGGGCCTTGGCCGCCGCCACCGGGTCCTGGTAAAAGACCACGGCGCTGGGCCCCTGAAGGCCATCCAGCTCGGGCAGGCCCAGCTCTTTCAGGGCGATGCGGATCAGGGTGTTCTTGGCCACGAAGAGCCTGGCCCCCTTTTCCTTCAGGGCCTGTCGCAGGGCATGGGTTTCCTTGGCGGAAAGCCCCTGGTAGTTCACCAGGAAGAAGGAGCCACGGGCCCGCTCAAGGTTCTCCTTGAGGGCGGCAAGAAGCTCAACGTTACGCTTATTGGGCACGCCTTCCTCCCTTTGGGGCAGGGGAACCCCAGCCGACTTTTCGGGATTTCTGCGAAACGCTCCCCCTGCAAGCGCCTCGGCGGGATGTTTAAGGCCTGAAGCCCCCCGCTGTCTTTGGCCTGGGCGCCGTAGCGCCCGGGGTGCCATAGAGGAGTTTAAAAGGCAGGAGGCCTGGCGTCAAGCCAGGCCCTAAGAAGGCTGCTCTCAGGAATGCGGGTTGATGCGGATGCTGGGCCCCATGGTGCTGGTCACGTAGACCGAGCGCAGGAAGGTGCCCTTGGCCGCCTCGGGCTTGCTGGCCTCGAGGGCCCGGATGAAGGCCCGGATGTTGTCGGCAATCTTCTCCGGAGGGAAGCTGGCCTTGCCCACGGGGGCGTGGATGGCCCCGGTCTTGTCGTTGCGGAACTCGATGCGGCCCGCCTTGATCTCCTTGATGATCTCCCCGATGTTGAAGCCCACGGTGCCCGCCTTGGGGTTGGGCAGAAGCCCCCTCGGACCCAGAATCCGGCCCAGCTTGGAGCCCACGGCCCCCATCACGTCGGGGGTGGCCACCACCGCATCGAAGTCCATCCAGCCATCCAGGATCTTCTGGATGATCTCCTCCCCGCCCACGTAGTCAGCCCCGGCCTCCTCGGCCTCCTTGATCTTCTCCCCCTTGGCGATGGCCAGAACCCGCACCTGCTTGCCCAGGCCGTGGGGGAGGGAAACCGTGCCGCGCACGTTCTGGTCGGACTTGCGGGGATCGATGCCCAGCTTGGCGTGGACCTCCACGGTCTCGTCAAACTTGGCCGTGGCCAGCTCCTTCACCAGCCGGGCGGCCTCGTCGATGGTGTAGATCCGGGTGGGGTCCACCTTTTCCAACAGGGCCCGGTAGCGCTTGCCGTGCTTAGGCATCCTTCACCTCCGGGGCGCCCACCACCTCCACCCCCATGGAGCGGGCCGACCCTGCGATCATGCGGGCGGCGGCCTCGAGGTCGGTGGTGTTCATGTCGGGCATCTTCTGCTTGGCGATCTCCAGAACCTGCTGCCAGGTGATGCGGCCCACCTTCTCCCGGCCGGGCTTATGAGCCCCCTTCTCCAGCCCCGCCGCCTTGCGGATCAGGTAGCTGGCGGGCGGGGTCTTGGTGATGAAGGTGAAGGAGCGGTCGGCGTAGATGGTGATCTCCACGGGGACGATGGCGTCCCCCATGTTGGCCGTGGCCGCGTTAAAGGCCTTCACAAACTCCATGATGTTGGCCCCATGCTGGCCCAAAGCCGGGCCCACCGGGGGCGCAGGCGTGGCCTTACCCGCTGGCAACTGAAGCTTTACTACCGCAACTACCTTCTTCATTTTTCCCTCCTAGGCTCCCCCCAAGTTGGGGGTACGAACGCCTCTTAGGCCTTGACCACCTGGGAGAAATCCAGCTCCACCGGGGTCTCGCGCCCAAAGATGGTGACCATGACCTTGACCTTTCCCTTCTCCGGGTTGATCTCGGTCACGGTGCCGGTGAAGTCCGCAAAGGGGCCGGAAACCACCCGGACCTGATCCCCTTCCCGGAAGGCCACCTGGGCCTTGGGGGCCTCCTTCTTGCCCAAAAGGCCGGACACCTCGAGGATGTGGCGCACCTCATCCGGAGAGAGGGGGACTGGCCTGTGGCCTGCGCCCACAAACCCCGTGATCCCCGGGGTGCCCCGCACCACCTCCCAGGCCTCGTTGGGCTCCTCCTCGTCCCCCAGGTCCATCTGCACGAAAAGGTATCCGGGGAAGAGCTTCTTCTTGACGACCTCCTTCTTGCCCCCCTCGCGGAGTTCCACCACCTCCTCCGTGGGGATCAACACCTGGAAGATCTTGTCCTCCATGCCGAAGGCCTTAACCCGCTTCTCCAGGTTAGCCTTGGCCTTCTCCTCCTGCCCCACGTAGGTGTGGACCGCGTACCATTCAATGCTCATCGCACAAGCCCTATCAGGAACCGGAAGACAAGATCGTAGAATCCCAAGATCACCATGGCCACCACGGTGAAGACCAGGATGGCCTGGGTACCCTCCACGATCTGCTCCCGCGTGGGCCAGGTAACCCGGGCGAGCTCGGCCCGGGCTTCCTGGAAGTAGCGAACAATCCGGGTAAACATCAGACTTTCACTTCCTTGTGCACCGTGTGCTTATCGCACCAGGGGCAGTACTTCTTCAGCTCCAGCTTGGTGGTGGTGTTGCGCTTGTTCTTCTCGGTGGCGTAGTTGCGGCGCTTACACTCGGTGCACTCCAGGAGGATTTTGATGCGGACTTCGCTGGCCATGGTTCACCTCCTTTCCTCGAGGGGCGGCTAGCCGCCCCCAAGCTTACTCCAGGATCTTGGTGACCACGCCGGCGCCCACGGTCCGCCCACCCTCACGAATGGCAAACCGCAATCCCTCCTCCAACGCCACCGGCTTGATCAGCTCCACCGTAAACGTCACGTTGTCCCCCGGCATCACCATCTCCACCCCCGAGGGCAACTCCACCACCCCCGTCACATCCGTCGTCCGAAAGTAAAACTGCGGACGGTACCCAGAAAAAAACCCCGTGTGCCGGCCCCCCTCCTCCTTCTTCAAGATGTACACCGAGGCCTCAAACTTCGTGTGCGGCGTAATGCTCCCAGGCTTCGCCAGCACCTGCCCCCGCTCCACTTCCTCCCGGCTTACACCCCGGAGCAACAAACCTACGTTGTCCCCAGCAATCCCCTCCGAAAGCGTCTTACGGTGCATCTCCACACCCGTCACCACCGTCTTCCGCGTCTCAGGAGCCAAACCCACAATCTCCACCTCGTCCCCAACCTTCACCTTCCCACGCTCAATACGACCCGTGGCCACCGTCCCACGACCCGTGATCGTAAACACGTCCTCCACCGGCATCAAGAACGGCTTGTCCACGTCCCGCACCGGCGTGGGTATGTACTCGTCAATCGCGTCCAACAACTCCCAAATCTTATCCACCCACTCGTTCTCCCCACGCTTCGTCTGGGGATTCTTGTGCATCTGCTCCAGCGCCAAAAGCGCGCTCCCGCGAATCACCGGAACCTCGTCCCCAGGAAATTCGTACTGGTTCAGGAGGTCCCGCACCTCCATCTCCACCAGGTCCAAAAGTTCCGGGTCGTCCACCATGTCCACCTTGTTCATGAACACCACGATGTACGGCACCCCCACCTGGCGAGCCAGCAAAATGTGCTCCCGCGTCTGCGGCATCGGTCCGTCCGCCGCCGACACCACCAGAATCGCCCCGTCCATCTGCGCCGCACCCGTGATCATGTTCTTGATGTAGTCCGCGTGCCCGGGGCAATCCACGTGCGAATAGTGCCGCTTGGCCGTCTCGTATTCCACATGCGCCGTGTTGATGGTAATCCCACGGGCCCGCTCCTCCGGCGCCTTGTCAATCTCCCCGTAGTCCTTCACCTCCAC
>NZ_KB905734.1:65703-83470 GCF_000381045.1 Thermus scotoductus DSM 8553
GGCGGCTTGGGGAGCTTCTCCTTTACCGGTGGGAGGTAGAGAACCGGTCCTTTTGGGTACGGGACGTTCTCCTCCACGAGGATGCCTGCCAGGTGCGGGGGGTGGGGGCACAGGTCTTGGCGGCCCTCCGGGCCTTTCTGGTCTCCATGCTTCACCGCCAAGGGGTCAGGGAGAAGAAGGCGGCCTTGGAGGCCTTCTCCTTCAACCCCCTCTCCGCCCTGCGCTTCCTGGGGCTCTATGCGGTATAGCGGTCAAGTCTGCGTGGGGGAGTCCATGTATCCCCGGTTTGAAAACCGGGGGATTATAGCTCCCCCACACCCCCACTTTTCTCTAACCCCTAGCGCCGCACCGTGAGGACCACGGCCAAAAGCACCAAGCCTGCCCCCAGGTAGGCCCAGAGGGAAAGCACCTCCCTAAAGAGGAGGAAGGCGAACAGGTTGGCCACCACGGGCTCGAGGGTAGCCACCACGCTGGCCCGGGTGGCGGGAAGGCGCTTCAACCCTGCGTAGTAGGCCAGATAGGCCCCGTATGTGGAAAATACCCCTAAAAAGAGCAAGGCTTCCATGGCCCTTAGGCTCAAGGGAGCAAACTCCACCCAGGGCAGAAGCCCCAAGGCCCCCACGGGCAGGGCGTAGAGGAAGAGGGTGGGGGTGGCGTAGCGGGGAAGGTAGAGCTTGCCAAAGATGTAGTAAAGCGCATAGGTGAAGCCGGAAAGGAGCCCAAAGAAAAGGGCGAGGGACAGGACCCTTACCCCGCTTCCCCCTCCCACGCCCATAAGCCCCACCCCCAGCAGGGTCAGGGCCACCGCCAAAAGGCCGGTGCGGTCCAGGGGCTCCTTCAGGACCACCAGGGAAAGGAGGGCCACCCAGGCCGGGGCCGTGTACAGGAGAACGGAGGCCAAGGCCGCTCCCCCGTAGACCACCGCCAGCTGATAGGAACCGTAGAAGAGGGAAACCCCCACCAGGCCGAAAAGAAGGAGGGGCAAGGCATCCCGCCTTTCCACCCTAACCTGGCGCAGGAGCAGGGCGTGCAGGCCGAAGAAGACCCAGGCAACGCTTGCCCGGAAGAAGGCCACGGCCAGGGGGGTAAGCCCCTCCTCAAAGGCCAGGCGGCTTACGGGGCCGATGAGACCCCAAAGGAAGGCAGCCAGGAGCAGGTACAGGTAGCCCATGGGGAAGAGTGTATAATCCCCCCAGTGCCCTATGGAGGCTGACCTATGAGCGCGCGTACCCTTTTTACCCTCCTTGTCCTCCTTCTTTTGGTCCTCTTCTCCTGGCTCAACTGGGGGGAGATCACCAAGCCCACCTCCCTATCCCTGGGCCTCAGCCGGGTGGAAGCCCCCTTGGGCCTGGTTCTGGTGGTGGCCCTGGGGGTGGTTTCCCTCCTCTACCTCATCTTCACCATCGGCCTGGAAACCGCCGCCCTTTTGGAGGTGCGGCGCTACGCCCGGGAGCTTCTCCACTACAAGAAGCTGGCCGAGGAGGCAGAGCAGAGCCGATACACCGAGCTTAGAGGTTACCTGGAGGCGGAGTTCAAGCGCCTGGCGGAGGCGGAGAAGGAGGAGATCCGGGCCCTCGAGGCCCGCCTGGCGGAAACCCTGGAAAAGCACGGGAACACCCTGGCCGCCTACATCGGCGAGCTGGAAGACCAGCTCCTAAGGCTCCTTCAGGGGCGGGGAGGAGAGAACACGTAAGCGCCGGCACCCCATCCCGGGGCCCGACGCTTAGGGGCCTCCTTCCCTTTTTTTCGGCGCTCCTACTCCACCAGCTCCACCAGGGCCAAGGGCGCCCCATCCCCCCGCCGGCGTTCCGCCAGCTTGAGCACCCGGGTGTACCCTCCGGCCCGGTTCTGGTACTTGGGGGCGATCTCGTCGAAGAGCTTCCGCACCAGCTTCACGTCCTGCAGGTCCCTCAGCACCAGGCGGCGGGCGTGCAGGTCCCCCCGCTTGGCCAGATGGATGAGGTGGTCCACGAAGCCGGTGAGCTCCTTGGCCTTGGGCACGGTGGTGGTGATGCGGCCGTGGGTGAGAAGGCTTTTGGCCTGGTTGCGGTAAAGAGCCAGGCGGTGGGAAGAGTGACGGTTCAGCTTTCTTCCAGACTTCAGGTGGCGCATAGTCTCACTCCTTTAGGGCGAATCCCTTTTTGGCCAAAGCCTCGCGGATTTCCTCGAGGCTCCTTTCCCCGATGCCGGGGATGTTCTTAAGGTCCTTGAGGTTCAAGGCCAAAAGCGCCCGCACCGACTCGATCCCCTCCTCCTTGAGGCTGTGGAGAACGCGGGTGGAAAGGCCAAGCTCCTCCAGGGGCAGGTCCAGGTCCTCCTCCCCTTCCGCACGCTCCACAGAAGCGGGTTCCGGGGCAGGGAGGGCGGTGGCCTGGGGGTTGGCGAAATAGGAAAGGTGCTCCTTGAGGATCTCCACCGCCTGGTTCAAGGCCTCCAAGGGGGTGATGGAGCCATCCGTCCAGATCCTTAAGGTGAGCTTGTCCAGGTCGGTGCGCTGGCCAAGCCGGGTATCCTCCACCTGGAAGGCCACCCGGCGCACGGGGGAGAAGATGGCGTCCACGGGGATGGAGTTGATGCGGTCCTTGATGCCGTGGCGCTCGGCGGGCACGTACCCCACACCCCGATCCACCCGCACCTCCATGTAAAGCTTGCCCCCTTTGTCCAAGGTGGCGATGGTGAGGTCCGGGTTCAGGATCTCCGCATCGGGGGGCACCACGAAATCCCTCGCCTTGACCACCCTGGGCCCTTCCGCCTTCAGGACCAGGGTGGTGGTCTGCATCTTGGGGTCCAGGAAACGCACCACCAGCTCCTTGAGGTTCAGGATGATCTCCACCACGTCCTCCTTGACCCCAGGAATGGTGGAGAACTCGTGAAGGACATCCTCAATGTAGACGCTGGTAACCGCGGTCCCGGGGATGGAGGAGAGGAGAATCCGCCTCAAGGGGTTGCCCAGGGTAACACCAAACCCCCGCTCCAGGGGCTCCAGGACGAACTCCCCGTACTCCCGCCCCTGGGTGCGCACCGTGAAGACCGGGGCTTTCAGCTTGCTCTCTAACATAGACCTCCTTGCCGGCAACACATGGGCCCGGTCCAGCCGGGCCCCTTTAGGGCTACCTGGAGTAGAACTCCACCACCAGCTGCTCGTTCACGGGAAGGGCCAGGTCCTCCCGATCGGGCAGGCGCAGGAACTTGCCCTTCATCCCTTCCACGTCCAGGGAGAGCCAGGGGCCCACCTTGCGGCCCTTCATGGCCTCGAGGTTCTCCCGGATGAAGGCCAGGTTCCGGCTACCCTCGGCGATGGCGATCTCGTCCCCAGGCTTCACCCGGTAGGCGGGAAGGTCCACCCGGCGGCCATTCACGGTGATGTGACCATGGCGCACCATCTGCCGGGCCTGGCGGCGGCTCATCGCGAAGCCCAGCCGGTAGACCACGTTGTCCAGGCGGGACTCCAAAAGCCCCAGGAAGACGGTACCCGTAACCCCCTTCTTACGGCTGGCCTCCTCAAAGAGGTTGCGGAACTGGGTTTCGGAGATCCCGTAGATGCGGCGGAGCTTCTGCTTCTCCCTCAGGCGCACCGCGTAGTCGGAAGGGCGGCGGGTACGCTTCTGCCCGTGCTGCCCCGGAGGGTAGGGACGGCGCTCCATGGCGCACTTGGGGCTGTAGCAACGCTCCCCCTTCAGGTAGAGCTTGACTCCTTCCCGGCGGCAAAGACGGCAAACTGGACCAATGTAACGACCCATCTTCTCCTACTCCTTACGAAGCCTTGCGGAACTTCTTCTTAGGCCGGCAGCCGTTGTGGGGCACAGGGGTGTCGTCCACGATGGACTTCACCTGCAAGCCCGAGGCCTGGAGAGCCCTGATGGCCTGCTCCCGGCCCGCCCCGGTGCCGCGCACGATCACGTCCACGCTCTGCATGCCGTAGGCCATGGCCTTCTTGGCGGCATCCATGGCCGCAAGCTGGGCCGCATAAGGGGTGCCCTTGCGGCTCCCCTTGTAGCCGATGACCCCACCCGAGGACCAGGTGATGGGGTTGCCGTCCGGGTCGGTGATGGTGACGATGGTGTTGTTGTAGGAGGCGTGGATGTACGCCTTCCCACTGGCCACCTGTCGTTTGACTTTCTTCTTGGTCGCTTTTCTGGCCATACTCTCCCTCAGCTTTAGGAGTATCCACTGGCCCTAGAACTACTTCCTAGGAGCCTTTTTCTTGCCCGCCACGGTCTTGCGGGGACCCTTGCGGGTACGGGCATTGGTGCGGGTGCGCTGCCCCCTCACCGGCAATCCACGGCGGTGGCGGAGGCCCCGGTAGCAGCCGATATCCATGAGGCGCTTGATGTTGGCCGCCACCTCGGCCCGGAGCTCACCCTCCAGCTTCCAGGTGTTCTCCACGTACTCCCGAAGGCGCACCACCTCCGCCTCGGTGAGGTCCTTCACCCGGGTCGCCGGGTTGATGCCCGTCTTCTCCAGAGCCTCCTTGGCCCGGGCCGGCCCCACCCCGTAGATGTAGGTGAGGGCCACGTCCACCCGCTTGTTCCTAGGAATCTCCACACCTGCAATCCTCGCCACGTTCCCTCCTTACCCTTGCCGCTGCTTGTGCTTGGGGTTCTCGCAGATCACGTACACCCGGCCGTGCCGGCGCACCACCTTGCACTTCTCGCACATCTTTTTAACCGATGCCCGTACCTTCATCTCGCCTCCTACTTCCTGTACACGATGCGGCCCCGCGTGGGGTCGTAGGGGGTAATCTCCACCACCACCCGGTCCCCGGGCAGGATGCGGATGTAGTGCATGCGCATCTTGCCCGAGATGTAGGCCAGGATCTCCGGTCCCGAGTCCAGCTTCACCCGAAACGTGGTGTTGGGCAAAGCCTCGGTAACCACGCCTTCCGCCCGAATGGTGTCCTTCTCCTTCGCCATACCCCTCCTACCGCGCCCGCACCAGGGAAACCCCGGTGAGAAGCTCCGGGCCCTCCTCCGTCACCAAGACGGTGTTCTCGTAGTGGGCGGCGAGGTTGCCAGGTCCGGCGCTCGCCGTCCAGCCATCTTCCAATATTACCACAGAAGCCGGGCGTAGGGTGACCATGGGCTCGAGGGCCAGGGTCATGCCCGGCCGGATCTTGGGGCCCGTTCCCGGTTTGCCGAAGTTGGGCAGCTGCGGGTCCTCGTGGATCTCCCGCCCCACCCCGTGCCCCACGAACTCCCGCACCACCCCGTAGCCCCGGCTCTCCAGAAAGGTCTGCACCGCATGGGCCACATCCCCAATGCGGTAGCCAGGCCTAAGATACTTCAACCCCTCAAAGAAGGCGGCCTCGGTATCCCGGATGAGCCTTTCCGCCTCCGGGGAAACCCTGCCCACCGGGAAGGTGCGGGCCATGTCGGCGGCAAACCCCCCGTAGATGAGGCCCACGTCCACGGAAAGGATATCCCCTTCCTTCAGGGGCTCCTCCGAGGGGATGCCGTGGACCACCACCTCGTTCACCGAGGTGCATAGGGTGGCGGGAAACCCGTAAAGGCCCAGGAAGGCCGGCTTGGCCTTGCGCTTTTTTATGGCCTCGTAGGCGATCCGGTCCAGCTCCTTGGTGGTGATGCCGGGCTCCACATGCCGGCCCACCTCCTCCACCACCTCCGTGAGGAGGGCACCCGCCTCCCGCATGCGCTCAATCTCCCATGGACTCTTCAGCTTGATGGCCATCAGATCCCCAGGGCTGCCCGGATGCGGGCGTAGACCTCATCGGGGGTACCCAGGCCGTCCACCCGCCTCAAGGCACCCGTTTTCTCATAATACTGCACCAAGGGCTCGGTTTTCTCCCGGTAGACCCGGAGCCGGTGCCGGATGGTCTCCTCGTTGTCGTCAGAGCGCCCCTCGAGCTCCGCCCGCCTTAACATGCGGCGCACCAGCTCCTCCTCGGGCACCTCCACCAAGACCACCCCGAGGAGCCGGGTGCCCGTTTCCTGGAGAAGGCGATCCAGGGCCTCCGCCTGGGCCAGGGTGCGGGGAAAGCCGTCGAAGATCACCCGGTCCGCAAGCTCCTCCCGGATCAGGGCCAGAATGAGCTCGTCCGGCACCAGATCCCCCCGGTCCATGATGGGCTTCACCTGCTGCCCCAGGGGCGTGCCCCGGGCCACATGGTCCCGGAGGATGTCCCCGGTGGAGAGCTTCTTAAAGCCCAGCTCCTCCGCCAGCCTGGCCGCCTGGGTACCCTTTCCCGCCCCCGGCGGCCCCAAGAAGATCACCGCTTCCCCCATCCTCCCTCCTAGCGCGTGCGGCCACGGATGCGGCCCTTGGAAAGGAACCCCTCGTAGTTCCTCAGCATCAGCTGGCTCTCAATCTGCCGCAAGGTATCCAGGGCCACGCCCACCACGATGAGAAGGCCGATGCCGGAAAAGGCGATGCTCTTCACCCCGGTAAGGTTCTGGATGATCTGGGGCAACGCCGCCACCAGGCCCAGGAAGAGGGCCCCCCAGAGGGTCAGGCGGGAAACGATATGTTCCAAGAACTTTACCGTGGGCTCGCCTGGGCGGATGCCCGGGATGAACCCTCCGTATTCCCGGAGGCTTTCCGCAATCCGCTTGGGATCAAACTGGACCGCGGTGTAGACGTAAGTGAAAAGAACGATGAGCACCACCTCGATGAGGAGACCGGAGGTCCGGGTGGGGTTGAAGAAGTTGGCGATGGCCTGGAGCACCTGGTTGTCCTGGAAGGGGGCGGTAAGGAAGATGGGAATCTGCAAAATGGCGGCAGCGAAGACAATGGGGATGACGCCGGCAGCGTTCAGCTTGATGGGGATGTAGGTGGCTTGCCCCCCGTAGACCCTCCTGCCCACCACCTTCCTGGCGTACTGGACGGGAATGCGCCTTTCCGCCTGCTGCACCGCCACCATCCCGGCGAAGGCCAAGACGATAAAGGCCAGGAAAAAGAGGAAGGCCACCAGGTTCACTTCTCCCGTGCGGATGAGGCCTGCGGTGCGCACAAGCTGGGGCAACCATTCCACCACGATCCCCGCGAAGATGATCATGCTGGTGCCGTTGCCGATGCCGTACTCGGTGATGCGCTCCGCCATCCAGAGAAGGAGGGCGATGCCCGCCACCTGGGTGACCACCACCACCAGCCAGAAGAAGGGACCGGGTGCCCAGCCAGGCAGCAGGAAACGCCCCCCCTCCGCCCCCAGGAAGGCGGTGGCCAGAAAGAAACCCTGGAAAGCCCCCAGAGCGATGCCGCCGATCCGGGTGTACTGGTTGATGATGCGGCGGCCCTCCTCACCCTCCTTGGAAAGCTTCTCCAGGGTGGGAATCACATTGACCAAAAGCTGCATGATGATGGCGGCGGTGATGTAGGGCATGATTCCCAGGGCGAAGATGGAGAAGCGCTCAAAGTTACCGCCCGAAAAGAGGTTGATGATGCCGAAAACCCCTCCCTGGGTGGTGCGCAGGAACTCCTGGATCTTGTCCAGGTCTACCCCCGGGGTGGGGATAAAGGCCCCCAGGCGGTAGGCGGCCAACACCAGCAGGGTGAAGAGGATCCGCTGGCGCAGTTCGGGAATGGCCAGGGCGCTCCGGAAGGCCTTAAGCATCCTAAGCCTCCTTGGGTGCTTGCCCTTCGGGGGAGGGAGCCAGGAGGACGGCCTCGCCGCCCGCAGCCTTTAGCTTCTCCAGGGCGGTCTTGGAAAAGGCGTGGGCCACCACCCTAAGGGGCTTGGCCTCCCCTTCCCCCAGCACCTTAAGCCGGTAGCCCTTCTTCAGGATTCCAGCCTGGACCAGCACCTCCGGGGTCACCTCCCCGTCGAAGCGGGCCAGGTCCCTCAGGTTCACCCCCTGGTACTTGGGCCTCTTGATCTCCCCGGGCACCTGTCCCTGCATGCCCCGCTTGGGCAGGCGCATCAGGGTGGTGGAGCGCCCCCCCTCAAAGCGGCGGGGATCCTTGAGGCCACCGGAGCGGGACTTCTGCCCCTTATGACCCCGGGTGGCCGTCTTGCCGTGGCCGGAGCCAGGGCCCCGCCCCACCCGCTTCCGCCTCTTGTTGGCCCCAGGATTGGGTTTTAGATCGGTAAGCTTCATTCCAGCACCTCCACCCGCACAAGGTGGGCCACCTTCTTGATGTTGCCCAGTATGGCGGGATGGTCCTCGAGGACCTTTTCCCTGTGGAGCTTGGTCAGCCCCAGGGCTTTCAAGGCCGCCTTTTGGTCCTTGGGATAGCCGATGGGGCTCTTCACCAACTTAACCTTGAGCTTGGCCATCACTCCTCCCCACCCTTCCGCAGGCGCTCCACATCCTGCTTGGTCTTAAGCTGCCTGAGGGCCTCCATGGTGGCGTAGGCGATGTTGATGGGGTTGCGGCTCCCCAGCTCCTTGGTGAGGATATCCGTGATCCCCGCCAGCTCCAAAATAGCCCGGGGCACTGCCCCCGCAATCACCCCCGTGCCCGGGGCTGCGGGCTTCAGGAGGATCTTGGAGGCCCCGTACTCCACCTCAATCTCGTGGGGAATGGTGCCGTTTTGGATGGGCACCTCCACCATGTTGCGACGGGCGTAGTACCCCGCCTTCTGCACAGCCAGGGGCACCTCCTTGGCCTTGCCCAGGCCCAAGCCCACCCGGCCCTGCCGGTCACCCACCACCACCAAGGCCCCGAAGCGGAAGCGGCGGCCACCCTGGTAGGTCTTGGCGGTGCGCCGCACCAGGATCATCTTCTCTTCAAAGTCGGTCTCGGGCATGCTTCCTCCTCGCTAAGCGACCTAGAACTCCAGGCCCCCTTCTCTGGCCCCTTCCGCCAGAGCCTTTACCCGGCCGTGGTACTTGTAGGGGCCACGGTCAAAAGCCACCTTGGTGATCCCCAACGCCTTGGCCTTCTCCGCCAGGGCCCGCCCCACCTGCCGGGCCACCTCGGTCTTGTTGCCCTTCAGCTTCAGGGCCAGGCTGGACTCGGCCACCAGGGTATGGCCCTTCTCGTCATCGATGATCTGGGCGTAGATGTGGTTAAGGCTCCGGAAGACGGACAGGCGGAGCCGGCCCGTGCGCTTGATGCGGTTACGCACCCGGAACTTGCGGCGTTCGTATGCGGTAAGCCGTGCCATGGTTCCCCCTACTTCTTGGCCCCGGCCTTGCCGGGCTTAAGGCGGACGGGCTCGCCCGCGTAGTAAATGCCCTTCTCGTGGTAGGCGCTGGGCTTCTTGATGGCGCGGAGGTCCGCGGCCACCTGGCCCACCTTCTGCTTGTCTATGCCCAGAACGCGGATCTTGGTGGGCTCGGGCACCTCGAAGGTGATGCCCTCCGGGGGCTCCACCACCACGGGGTGGCTAAAGCCCACGGTGAGCTCCACCGCCCGTCCCGCAAGCCGGGCCCGGTAGCCGATGCCCTTGATGAGGAGCTCCTTCACGTACCCCTCGGAAACCCCCTTGATGGCGTTGGCGATGAGGGTCCGGGTGAGGCCATGGAGGCTTTTGTGGCGCCTCTCGTCCGAGGGCCGCTCCACCCGCACCACCCCTCCGTCCACCACCACCCGCATCTCCGGGGAGATGGGCACGGAAAGTTCGCCCTTGGGGCCTTTCACCTTGACGAGCCCCGGGGTCACCTCCACAGTGACCCCCTTGGGCAAGGGAATGGGAAGCCGGCCAATCCTAGACATCACCACACCTCGCAGATAAGCTCCCCGCCCACGCCCAGACGCCGGGCCTCCCGGTCGGTAAGGACGCCCTTGGGCGTGGACAGGATGGCAATCCCCAGGCCGCGGCGCACCCGGGGAATCTCCTTGACCCCCACGTACACCCGTCGCCCAGGACGGCTGATGCGACGGATGTGGTTGATGACCTGTTCGGGCCGGGGATCAGGTCCCTGGCGCCTGGGCCCATACTTGAGGTGGATGCGCAAAACAGGCTTGCCGTCCACCTCCACCCGCTCGTACCCCTTGATGAAGCCCTCCCGCGCCAGGATCTTGAGGATCTCCTCCTTGAAGCGGGAGGCGGGTACCTCGGTGCTCTCCTTGTAGACCCGGGTGGCGTTCCGAATCCGGGTCAGCATGTCGGCAATGGGGTCCGTCAACATTTCCTCTCTCCTTTTACCTCACTCCTGGACCATGCGGTCTCGAGGGAACCCCCCCGACCGGCCACGGCCTACCAGCTGGCCTTCTTCACCCCGGGAAGCTGCCCCTTGTGGGCCAGCTCCCTAAGGCAAATCCGGCAGAGCCCGAAGTAGCGGTACACGCTCCTGGCCCTCCCACAGCGCACGCAACGGGTGTAGGCCCGCACCTTGAACTTGGGGGTACGCTTGGCCTTTTCGATCAACGCTTTTCTCGCCATGCTCGCCTCACTTGCGGAAGGGGAAGCCCAGAAGCTCCAAAAGGGCCCTGGCCTCCTCATCGGTCCGGGCGGTGGTCACCACCGCGATGTCCATTCCCCGAAGGGCGTCCACCATATCGTAGGTGATCTCCGGGAAGATGAGCTGCTCCCTAAGGCCCAGGTTGTAGTTGCCGCGGCCGTCAAAGCTACCTGGGTTCACCCCCCGGAAGTCGCGGATGCGGGGCAGGGCCACGGAAAGGAGCTTCTCCAGGAAGATCCACATCCGATCGCCGCGCAGGGTAACCCTGAGGCCGATGGGCATCCCCTTGCGGAGCTTGAAGTTGGAGATGGACTTCTTGGCCCGGGTTATGGCCGGCTTCTGGCCAGTGATGAGGGCAAGCTCCTGGGAAGCCTTCTCCAGGATGCGGGCATCCTCCTTGGCCTCCCCCAGCCCCTGGTTGATCACCACCTTCTCCAGCCGAGGCACCTCCCAGATGTTCTGGTAGCCGAAGCGGCGGATGAGCTCGGGCCGTACCTCCTCGTAGTACTTCTTCTTCAGCGCAACCTCTAGCGGCATCTTATCCCTCCACGTCCAAAGCCCCGCCGCACTTGGCGCACACCCGGATCTTGCGGCCGTTTTCCAGGAGCTTCTTCCGCACCCGGGTGGGCTTGCCGCACGCGGGGCAGATGGGGCGCACCTTGGAGGCATGCAGGGGAGCTTCCTGCTCCACAAAGCCACCCTGGGGGTGCTGGGGGCTCACCCGCACCGCCTTCTTAACGATGTTCACCCCCTCCACGATGACCGCCCCCTTCTTGGGCAGCACGGCCTTCACCTTGCCCACCTGGCCCTTGTACTTGCCGGAGGCCACCAGAACCATGTCCCCCTTCTTCACATGTAGCTTGGCCTGCATCAGAGCACCTCCGGAGCCAGGGAGACGATCTTCATGAAGCCCTTTTCCCGGAGCTCCCGTGCCACGGGACCGAAGACGCGGGTGCCCCGGGGCTCTAGCTGGTTGTTGATGATGACGGCGGCGTTGTCGTCAAAGCGGATGGCGGAGCCATCGGGGCGCTTGACCTCCTTTTTGGTGCGCACCACCACCGCCTTCACCACGTCGCCTTCCTTCACCGCCCCCCGGGGGATGGCCTCCTTGACGCTGGCCACGATGATGTCCCCCACGGTGGCGTACTTGGCGTTGGAGCCCTTAAGCACGCGGATGCACATGATCTTGCGGGCCCCGGTGTTGTCGGCCACCTCCAGGTAGGTCTGGGGCTGGATCATGCCTTACCTCCCCGCTTGGAAAGGCTGGCGTAGTTCTGCCTACGCACCAGGTACTTCTCCACCAGGTCCAGCCTGCCCCCCTCCACCAGGCGCAAGACCCTAAAGCGTTTGCGCTTGGAGATGGGGCGGGACTCGATGATCTCCACCACGTCCCCCACCTTGTACTTCCCCTCGGGGTCGTGGGCCAGGTACTTTTTGGAGCGCTTGATCACCTTGCCGTAGAGGGGGTGGGGAAACTGGCGCTCCACCAGTACCGAAACGGTCTTCTGCATCTTGTCGCTCACCACCACCCCGGTCAGCACCTTCTTAGGCATTGGCCCTCCTCCTCTCGTTCAGGATCGTGAGGAGCCGGGCGATGAGGCGCCGGGTCTCCCGGATCCTGTGGTTCTGGGAGAGCTGGCCGATGGAGGCCTGGAAGCGAAGCTCCATCAGCTCCCGCTTCTTCTCCCGAACCAGCTTCTCGATCTCACTGGGAGAGAGCTTGCGGATCTCACTGGGCTTCATCGTAGGCGTCCCTCCTCACGATCTTGGTCTTGATGGGAAGCTTGTGGCCGGCGATGCGCAAGGCCTCGAGGGCCTGCTCCTCGGTGACGCCCGCCACCTCGAACATCACCCGGCCGGGCTTCACCACGGCCACGTAACCCTCCACGTTGCCTTTACCCTTACCCATCCGCACCTCGAGGGGCTTCTTGGTGTAGGGCTTGTCGGGGAAGATGCGGATGAAGATCTTGCCCCCGCGGCGGAAGTGGCGCACCATGGCCACACGGGCCGCCTCAATCTGCTGGGCGGTGATCCAGGCGGGCTCCAGGGCCACCAGGCCGAAGTCCCCGAAGGCCACGTAATCACCCCCCTTGGTCGCCCCCTTCATGCGACCCCGGTGCTGCTTGCGGTACTTCATGCGCCTGGGCATCAACATGGCCTACTCCTCCTTCTTCACGCGCACCGCTGGGCGGCGGCGGCGGGGCTTTTCCTCCGCCCTCGGCCCCTCGGGGCGGGCCTTGGGCTTCTGTCCGCCGATCACCTCGCCCAGGAACACGTAGGCCTTGACCCCCAGCACCCCGTAGGTGGTGCGGGCCAAAGCGAAGCCGTAGTCTATGTTAGCACGAAGGGTGTGAAGGGGCACCCGGCCCTCGGCGGCCCACTCCGTGCGGGCCTGCTCGGCACCGCCGATGCGGCCGGAGACGATCACCTTGGCTCCCTTGGCCCCCGCCTCCATGACCCGCTGCACTGCCTGCTTGATGGCCCGCCGCACGGCAAAGCGGCGCTCGATCTGCTCCGCCACCCGCTGGGCCACCAAAGGAGCGGAGAGGTTGGGGTTATGGATCTCTTGAACGTTCAGGGCCACGTTCTTGCCGGTGAGCTGGGAAAGGGTGTCCCTCAGGACCTTGATCTTCTCCCCGCCCCGGCCGATGACCACACCCGGCTTGGCCACGTGCACGGTCACGGCCACGTTGTCCGCGGCCCGTTCGATGTCGATGCGGGCCAAACCAGCCGGGTAGAGCTCCTTGGTGAGGACCTCGCGGATCCTCTGGTCCTCCACCAGGAGGTGGCGGTACTGCTTCTTGCCCGCATACCAGCGGGACTCCCAGTCCCGGGTGATACCGAGCCTGAACCCAATGGGGTGGATCTTATTTCCCATGTTTCTCTCCCAAGATCACCGTGATGTGGCTGGTCCTCTTCTTGATGATGTCCGCCCGGCCCCGGGCCCGGGGAAGCACCCTTTTCAAAGCGGGCCCTTCGTCCACAAAGGCCGCCTTCACGAAAAGCCGGTCCTCCAGCATGTCGTGGTTGTTGACCGCATTGGCGGCGGCGGACTCCAGCACCTTGGCCACGTAATAGGCCCCCCGCTTAGGGGTGTAGCGCAGGATGGCGCGGGCCTCCTCGAGGCTCTTCCCCCGGATCAGGTCCACTACAAGGCGGACCTTCCTGGGGGAGATGCGCACGTAACGGGCAATGGCTTTCGCTTCCATGGCTACTTCTTCTTGGTGGCCTTAGCCTCTTTCCCGTGCCCCCGGTAGGTGCGGGTGGGGGCAAACTCTCCCAGCTTGTGCCCCACCATGTTCTCGGTGATGTAGACGGGCACATGCTGCTTGCCGTTGTAGACCGCAATGGTATGGCCCACCATCTCGGGAACGATGGTGGAGCGGCGGCTCCAGGTCTTGATGAGCCGCTTTTCCCCCTTGGCGTTCAGCTCCAGCACCTTCTCCAAGAGGTGGTCATCTACGAAAACGCCCTTCTTCAAGCTACGCGGCATGGCTCACCTCACTTCTTACGGCGGGCGATGATGAAGCGGCTCGAGGGCTTCCGCCGCTTCCTGGTCTTAAGCCCCTTGGTCTGCCAGCCCCAAGGGGAGGCCGGGGGACGGCCCCTGGGTGCCCGGCCCTCACCACCGCCGTGGGGGTGGTCCACCGGGTTCATGGCGGCACCGCGCACATGGGGCTTGCGGCCCAGCCAGCGGGTGCGCCCCGCCTTGCCCAGGACGATGTTCTTGTGATCGGCGTTGCCCACGGTCCCGATGGTGGCGTAGCACTCCCCGTGCACCTTCCTAAGCTCCCCCGAGGGCAGGCGCAGGATCACGTAATCCCCTTCCCGGCCCTGGATCTGGGTGCTGGTGCCGGCGGAGCGGGCCAGCTTGGCCCCCTTCTTGGGCTCCAGCTCCACCGCATGGACCACGGTGCCCACGGGGATGAAGCGGAGGGGAAGGGCGTTGCCCACCTGGATGGGAGCATCCGGCCCCGCCACCACCTGCTGGCCCACCTGCAGGCCCTCGGGAGCGATGATGTAGCGCTTCTCCCCGTCGGCGTAGTGCAGAAGGGCAATACGGGCGGAGCGGTTGGGGTCGTACTCTATGGCCGCCACCTTGGCGGGGATGCCCGCCTTGTCCCAGCGCTTGAAGTCGATGATGCGGTAAAGCCGCTTGTGGCCGCCCCCCCGGAAGCGCACGGTGATGCGGCCCTGGTTGTTGCGGCCCCCCGTCTTCTTCAGGGGCTTGACCAAGGACTTCTCCGGCTCGGTCTTGGTGATCTCGGAGAAGTCCGCCACCGTCATGAAACGGCGGCTTGGGGTGTAGGGTTTGAACTTCTTGACTGCCATCCTCTATGCCTCCCTTGCCGGATCGGGGCCGGGCCCCCCTCCCGGCTTAGGTTTAGATGAGGCCCTCCAGGGCCTCGATCTTCTGCCCGGCGGCCACCTGCACGATGGCCTTCTTGCGGTCGGGGCGCTTGCCCAGGTAGCGGCCCAGGCGCTTCTTCTTGCCCCGCACCGTCATGGTGTTCACCCCCACCACCTTGACCTTAAAGGCCGCCTCCACGGCGTTTTTGATCTCCGTCTTGGTGGCCTTGGGGTGGACCCAGAAGGTGTACTTGCCCTCGGCGAAGCCGGCGTAAGCCTTTTCGGAAAGCACCGGGGCCAGGATCACGTCAAAGGCGGTCTTCATGCCTCACCCCCCATGCGGGCCTGGAAGGCCTCCCAAGCCGCCAGGTCCATGACCAGGCGCTCGGTGCGCAGGATGTCGTAGACGTTTAACCCCTCGGGCGCCAGGGTCACCACCCAAGGAAGGTTCCGGGCAGCCCGGCGCACCAGCTCGCTGGCCGTCACCAGGAGCACGCTTTCCGATCCATCTAGCCCCGCACCCTTGGCCCAGGCCAAAAACTCCTTGGTCTTGCCGTTAACCCCGGCGAAGTCCTCCACCAGAAGGAGCTTGCCCTCCTTGGCCCGATCGGCCACGGCCATGGCCAACCCCGCCTGCCGCACCTTCTTGGGCAGGGTGTAGCTGTAGTCCCGGGGCTTGGGTCCGAAGACCGTACCCCCGCCCACGAAGATGGGGGCGCCGATGTCCCCGTGGCGGGCCCGCCCGGTGTGCTTCTGGGGATAGATCTTGCGGCTGGAGTAAGCCACCTCGCCCCGGGTCTTGGTGCTGGCCGTCCCCCGGCGCCTTTTCGCCAGCTGCCAGCGCACCACCTCCCATAGGAGATGGGGGTTAACCTCCTGGGGGAGATCGGCGGCAAGCTCCCGCTTGCCGGAAGAGGAGAGAACAGGAATCTGGTACACCATGCCCTCCTTTACTTGGCCACCTTCTTGGTCTGGCGCACCAGCACCAGGCCCCCATTGGGTCCCGGCACGGCCCCCTTGACCAAGAGGAGGTTCTCCTCGGGGATGACGTCCACCACCTCGAGGTTCATCACCGTGACCCGCTCGGCCCCGTAGCGGCCGGCCATCTTCTTGCCCTTATAGACCCGGCCCGGGGTCTTGCGGTTCCCGATGGACCCGGGGTGGCGGTGGATCTTGTGGGCACCGTGGGAATCGGGGCCGCCGGCGAAGTTCCAGCGCTTCATCACCCCCGCCGTGCCCCGGCCCTTGGAGGTGCCGGTCACGTCCACCCGCTCGCCGGCCTTAAAGATTTCCACGGTCACCACGTCGCCCTCAGGGTTGAAGTCGCGGATCTCCTTCAGGATGCGCACCGGACCCACCCCGGCCCGGGCGAAATGCCCCTTCATGGGCCGGTTGACCCGCTTGGGGTTCTGGGGCAGGAAGCCCAGCTGGACCGCCGTGTACCCGTCCTTCTCCGGGGTCCGCCGCTGGACCACCGGGCAGGGCCCAGCCAGGATCACGGTGACGGGAATGGCCCGGTCCTCCCGGTAAATCCGGGTCATGCCCACCTTCATGCCCAGGATGCCCTTCATTTGCCACCCCCCACGGTCTTGATCTCAATCTCCACCCCGGTGGGCAGGTCTAAGGACATGAGGCTCTCGATGGTCTTGCGGTTGGGGTTCAGGATGTCCACCAGGCGGTGGTGGGTGCGCAGCTCAAAGTGCTCCCGGGAGTCCTTGTGCTTGAAAGGACCCCGGATCACGGTGAAGCGCCGCACCCGGGTGGGCAGGGGCACGGGACCCGAGACCTGGGCCCCGGAGCGCCGGGCGGCCTCCACGATCTTCTGGGCCGAGGCGTCCAGGGTCTTGTGGTCAAAGCCCCGTAGCTTGATGCGGATCTTGGGCATACTTCACCTCACTCCAGGATCTTGGTGACCACGCCGGCGCCCACGGTCCGCCCACCCTCACGAATGGCAAACCGCAATCCCTCCTCCAACGCCACCGGCTTGATCAGCTCCACCGTAAACGTCACGTTGTCCCCCGGCATCACCATCTCCACACCCGAGGGCAACTCCACCACCCCCGTCACATCCGTCGTCCGAAAGTAAAACTGCGGACGGTACCCAGAAAAAAACCCCGTGTGCCGACCCCCCTCCTCCTTCTTCAAGATGTACACCGAGGCCTCAAACTTCGTGTGCGGCGTAATGCTCCCAGGCTTCGCCAGCACCTGCCCCCGCTCCACTTCCTCCCGGCTTACACCCCGGAGCAACAAACCTACGTTGTCCCCAGCAATCCCCTCCGAAAGCGTCTTACGGTGCATCTCCACACCCGTCACCACCGTCTTCCGCGTCTCAGGAGCCAAACCCACAATCTCCACCTCGTCCCCAACCTTCACCTTCCCACGCTCAATACGACCCGTGGCCACCGTCCCACGACCCGTGATCGTAAACACGTCCTCCACCGGCATCAAGAACGGCTTGTCCACGTCCCGCACCGGCGTGGGTATGTACTCGTCAATCGCGTCCAACAACTCCCAAATCTTATCCACCCACTCGTTCTCCCCACGCTTCGTCTGGGGATTCTTGTGCATCTGCTCAAGCGCCAAAAGCGCGCTCCCGCGAATCACCGGAACCTCGTCCCCAGGAAATTCGTACTGGTTCAGGAGGTCCCGCACCTCCATCTCCACCAGGTCCAAAAGTTCCGGGTCGTCCACCATGTCCACCTTGTTCATGAACACCACGATGTACGGCACCCCCACCTGGCGAGCCAGCAAAATGTGCTCCCGCGTCTGCGGCATCGGTCCGTCCGCCGCCGACACCACCAGAATCGCCCCGTCCATCTGCGCCGCACCCGTGATCATGTTCTTGATGTAGTCCGCGTGCCCGGGGCAATCCACGTGCGAATAGTGCCGCTTGGCCGTCTCGTATTCCACATGCGCCGTGTTGATGGTAATCCCACGGGCCCGCTCCTCCGGCGCCTTGTCAATCTCCCCGTAGTCCTTCACCTCCACATTCGGGTTCTCCGCCGCCGCCACAAAGGTCAAAGCCGCAGTCAGCGTCGTCTTCCCGTGGTCCACGTGCCCAATCGTCCCCACGTTCACGTGAGGCTTCGTACGGATAAACTCGCCCTTGGCCAT